>NZ_CP025781.1:3807009-4441511 GCF_004194535.1 Iodobacter fluviatilis
CGCACAGCTGCAAAAATGAATAATGCACCGACCCCCAGTAGAACTAAAATGGTAAGAGGCATCAGTATCAAAGCCCAAGTCTGTAATGAGACTGCTTCCAAATCAATAACCAGAGGTAAAATCGCTAGATAGAAAGCGATGGTTTTTGGGTTCCCTAGAGTAATGGTTAACCCAGATAGTGCTGCTGACAGCAGCTCTTTTTTATTCGTTGCCTTACCTACTTCTATCGCCTGATGGTTGGCAAACCAGAACTGCCAAGCTAAATAGCAAAGATACAGTGCCGCTCCCCAACGCACTAGTTGGAACAAGGCGTTGAAATGTTCTGCGATCATAGCTAGACCAAAGACTGCAAATGACAGGTAGGTCAAATCACCAAGGATCAATCCCAAAAGCACACAAAATCCCGAGAATATACCACCGCTGACGCTCCGAGCGACCAAGGCCGCCATGCCGGGGCCGGGAATGGCCGCTGCAATACCTAGAGCTAATGAATAAGTAAGTATTTGTGATAAATCGAGCATGCAGTGATCCTTTGGTAATGAATTTTATTGCACAAAAATTGACGCTTACGAACGTAAGTACTTAAATGAATTCAACTGGATGCTGCAACCCAACGCCTGATTACTTCACGAGAAAAAACCAAATCTTGTACCGCCAGTCCAACCGATTTAAAGATCGATACTCCCGGTTGATGAGTTGGCATGCTATCGACGGAGAGAGTACCTATCTCTGTTCCAACTCCTTGGCTGGGCAGTAGGCCTTTTTGAACGGCTTTGATGACGCATTCCGAGGCAGCAAGCACTGATTGGTTGCAATCTGTGAATAAAGCAGAATTCTGATATATATCTTCATGCAGTTCTTGAAACCCGAGTGCTGAAGAGCCAATAGCATTTATATGGCAGTGCCTCGGTAAATCGGTGCTTTTGAGGATGGGGGAGCGAGCTGCCGTGGTGGTACAGATGATATCGCAGTCGTTCACTGCTTCGGCAACGGAGGAATGAATCGAGACTGACAAATTACAGTCGCGTTTACACCAGATGGCGAATGACTGGCGAGCCTCTTCGCTACGACCCCATATTGAGACATGCTTGATTGGCCTCACTTTTTTCATGGCTAGTAGATGAGCTTTGGCTTGTAAACCCGTACCGAGAATGGACACACGACTAGCACTAGGGGCGGCGAGCATACGGGTCGCATGTGCTGAAGCCGCAGCCGTGCGAATTTCGGTGATTGCTCCTGCATCTACTGCAACTATGGGGGGGCATCAGCCTCACCATAGATTAATATACTCCCCATGTGAGATGGAATACTGGTCCCAGCCCCCAATCGAACCAGCACAGATTTTAAGCCAAAACCCTGATAGATGCCTGATTTGATGTAGGCTGGCATGATTCCCATTAATTCATTCTCTCCGCCTTTGATTATCGTGCGTAATGGTTGATCAACCTGGCCTGAAGAGTGCAACTTGAATGCTTCTTCGCTTAGCAGTAGGCTAAGTTCGAAATTCAGTAGCTTTTTAACAGAGTCACTGTCTAAATGAAGCATGACTTAAACCTCAGTCATCTGTTTAAACTCTTGAAACGTAGTCAAATTGAAACGCTCGTCGAGCTCGGTCTTGGCAATACTGTTTAAGAGGATTGACATGTTTTTCTGTGAAACACCGAGAATCACATCCAGCATACTTTGCTTGTTGAAGCCTGCTTGCAAAATCGCATCAATGGCCGCTTTGTTCAGTTGTCCACGGCAATGAATGACTTCTAGGGTAAAGCGATGCAAAGCTAAAAGGCGCGCATTAAGTTTGGTTGGATCATGGATAATGGCATCGACTACGCAATTTTTTACACCATTCGTTAGTGCAATGAAAGAATGAGCTTGGATCGTGTAGGTGCAGTTATTTTCTACTCCAGAGGCTATCCATACCACCGCTTTTTCTTCTTCGTTCAATGAGCTGTCGATAAACAGATCATGTGCTCGCTGATAAGCACCCAGCAACGAAGGTGACTCCGACATGTAGGCACTCTGATTGGGGATCCAGCCAAAATTGTCAATGGAACTCTGAAGGAGTGCTTTACTTGTCTCAGGGGTAGAATCTAAAGTGTGAAGCGTCAAAACAGACATAAAAACCTCAATAATTTAAAAAATTCGGTCATTGCCCAATCTCAGGCTTATCCTTAGTGGCGTTTTGAAATCAACCATTGGCTACATTAAGCATGCTTGGTTGCGCACACCAACTGGAAAGTGAGAAAACAGACCAAAGCATTCTGATTGGACGGGTGCTAGAGATGAATTGCAAACCATGAATTTTGGCCGCCACTTCAGTGGTTAGTGCCACATCAACCTCACCCCTAGCCACTGCTGCGGCTGCAGCACTGGTGGAAAGTGCGAAGATTACAGATCCTACCTCCAAACCTTGGGGTAATAACTCTTCAATTAAAAGCACTGGTGCAGGATGGGTAGCTACAGTTAGCTTTTTTTTCGATAGCGGCCCCTTACTCACCAAGCCGTACAACGGCGTATCAAACATAAAAGTCGCAACTAAGCTTAATCGCGGATCCATATAGAAAGTATTAATTTGCGGATAAGCATTTGCCACGATTAACACTTCTGGGGTGTGCTCTTCCATGCTGGAGCGGGCATACTCATAAGAGTCGCAGAGATGAAGTTGTACGCATGAGTCTGGATATCGCCGCCCGAACCATTGAGTGAAGAAGCTTGCAGCCGCTTCACTACTGGTTCCGTTGGGGCCTAAGGTATGAATTGTTACTTTATGCCAATTAGCAATCCCAAAATTTAAAAAGTTGCTGTCCATGGTCGTAAGTCTCATTAGTAATTAATTGGATACTGGGCTTAACCAATCGGTGTATTTACTATTCAGGCCTCTTACTGTCTTTAAGTAGAGACTCCGTATTGCCGCACTTATTTCGCCAACGCCACTCTCTTGAAGTATGTAGTGATCAATTTGCGTAACAGGTACAATTTCAACACCTGTACCGGCTAAGAAACATTCATCGACTGAAAACAGCTCAGAAAACGAGATGTCTCGTTCTATGACTTTTAACCCTAGGTCTTCTCTAGCGAGAGTAATGATCGTATCGCGAGTAATGCCCTCAAGAATGTGAGCACTCAAAGGAGGGGTAATAAGGCAGCCATCTTTCACAACAAAAACATTTGAGGTCGTTGACTCGGCCAAATTTCCATGCACATTCAACATCAATGCATCATCAAATCCATTGCGTTGTGCTGACTCCATTGCCAGCGCCGAATTGGCATAGCTACCAGTGATTTTGGCTCTTGCGGGAAGTGAAACATCGGGAATTCGCCGCCAAGTCGAAATGGCACAACGGATCCCGTCAGCTCGCATGTAGGCGCTCATGGATAGAGTGTTGATGACTAGGCCAGAGCTGACGCCAGTTAGTTTTACACCAAAGCCAATACCAGGAAGGAGTGCCTTTTTGTAGGCCAGAGGCCTAATGTAACAATCGGTTGATGCCTCGTTATGCCGCAGTAAATCAAGGATGATTGATTTGAACTCAGAGCGCAGCGGTAAATTTTCTAATTGCAGTAGCCGAGCTGAATTTGCTAATCGCTTCAAGTGATCATCCAACCTGAACACATTTAGCTCTCCATTAGCAGCAACATAAGCACGAATACCCTCGAATACACCCGTTCCGTAAGCAAATGCCTGAGTCGTTACCGGCACCACGGCATCAGCTACAGCGACAACTTGACCATCAAGATATACCCAAGGATGAGGCTTGCGAGGAGCAGTTGAGGGATTGCTGAGAGCATTACTCATGATTAGGCTCTCTTTGCGACGATGTTTAATGCTGTTTCGCGCTCACGGTTGTCGCTGCCGTTACGTTTATCATGAAGCCTTGCCGCTTTCCAACTAACCATCGCTGCAGTGCCGGTAACTGCATCGGTAGAGCCTATGGAAATATGGGCATGAGCACCGATTTTGGCTTCTAGGAAGTTGGTAACCGCTTCTAAGTCGTTGCGTTTTGAGACGCTATTTTCTAACTCCAATGTAATTCGTAACTGGTCGACCCCAGCTACAGCGTCCACCTGAATGTGGTAGTCCAAGCAGCCTTTGAGATGCTCGAATAATGCAGCTTCAATATCATAGGCGCAGTGTTGGTTGCCATTAACGATTAAGGTGTCACGAACTCTACCAATAGGGATAATTTGCCATCCACCATTATTCATGACCTTAACCCGAACCATATCCCCTGTTCGATAACGAATCAGTGGTTTCTGCCCTTGATAAAGGTGAGTAATCACCAATTCTCCGGTCATTTTGGAACCTTCGGGTTCTTGTACTTGCCCCGACTGTGGGTTGACCACTTCATAAACTACGTTCAGAGGAACAGTACAAAGATTGCCATCCTTATCACTTGCAGCCAGAATGGATGATTCTTGGGAGGCATACATGCAGTTGTATACTGCACTGCCCCACACATCGCCGATATTGCGCAATAACGCCGGAGTGGTCAGTTCACCCAAAGTGAAAATCAGCTTGACTCCCAGCTCGGATGGGCTTTGTTCATTTTGGAGTTGATACCTAGCTAAACTGATAGCAACTGCTGGCGTACAAACTAACGCAGTGATCTTCAGTTCTTTAATTAGTGTAACCGCTCGTTCCAGCCCAACGACTGGCGATCGTGGCCACATTTTCACCACTGTGTGGCCTAGGCTTCGGCAAACGTCTTCAAATGTGTCGCCGGTAGAATGTAATTCAGTAGGCCCCATCACACCTACAATATGTTGTTGGCCGTGAGCTAGGAATATTTTTTTATAACGAAGTATTAGTGGCGTATTATTGAATATCGAATCCTGTTCGTTACGTGGGCAGGGTGTCGCCGCACCGGTAGTGCCCGTGGTTTCGTAATAAATCCATGCGTTATTCAGCGGAGCTGCGGCCATATTATGGCCAGCTTCGCGCAAATCATTCTTTGTTGTGAATGGTAGTTTTCGAAACATATCCCAGTCACATGCATCTATGTCGCCTTCAGTCAGAATAGACAGCGCCGCTCGATAATAAGGTGAGTTTGCCTTCACATAGCGGAGTGTGTTTCTAAGGCGCTCAAGTTGAATCTTGTCCAACTCGTCGGCTAAGATGCCGTTATTCTCAAACAATTCATGTTGTTGATGAACAGCACGAGCCAATTCCAGCAGTTCGGGCTTGAATAAAGCGTACACTACGATCCCCTTATTACTTGAATAATGAAAGACTACCTGTCAATTTGTTAATTTTTTTCTGTGGTCCAATTAATCCAATAGCAACCAATTCGATTGCTGAGCTTTCGGCTTCGGAGATACGTGTTTCATACTCCTGATACGTTTTGCAGGATTGCGCTAGTGCGCTGAATGGCATGGCGTGAATTTCTTCATCTGCCAAGGCTTTCTCTTGAAGTTGCTGCAAATGCTCAGGTGTGGAAAGCAAAATTGGCAACGGTGCATAGATGACACCGGGGTAGTTCACATTATCTAGGCTTTGCATGTCAGGCCCCACCAGACCAGCGACCGAACGCCCGAGGCTAACGCCAATGACACTGACCGCGTTGGCTGCGTGCCCTAACCCCAATGTGCTATTGACTACGATTACGCATTTGTGGGCAGTAGCATCAAAATTCATTGAATCCTCCACAACTATCAAGAAACTTGTAGCTCTTCGAGCTCCGGTAAACTGAAGTCTGTCCATTTATTGAACAGCCCGAAAAACTTTGTAGTGTCATTACCGATATCAATATCAATCACCTGCCAGCTAGAAAGCTTCTGCCACTTGAGTACACCTTGATGGTGATTGGGGTGAATTATAAAAGCAGAAAGAGTCTCTTGATTTTCAAACAAACCCATAACCATGAAGTCTGCAGCCTGTATCCGCGAACTGATATTTCGACCACAAGCCCATCCCAATATTTCACTAATGTGGGATGGGTGCTGACGTGTCGTTGTCTCTGCATCAATAATTTCAATATCACTCCATTTGAATGACTCATGAAATTTGAAAAGAACAAGATGAAGAATCATTTTTCACCCTTGAATAAAACGTTACAAAAATGAGGATTAATTTTTTCAACTTACAATGAACCTAGAAATTCGCTTACTTTGCCCTTAACCCCTAAGGTTAAAAAAATGATACGCCTTTTATTTGGGTAAAATTTCCTATCTTTGTTGTGAATAACTTATAAATAGGTAAAATATTCCAATCTTAACTAGTAAGTTAAAAATTATTACCATGAAAGAACTTGATAACATTGATTTCAAAATACTTACCGCTCTACAGAGGGATGGCAGGGCAACCAATCAGATGTTGGCTGATGGTATTGGCATGTCGGCCTCGCCTTGTTGGCGTAGAGTTCGACAGTTGGAGGAAGAGAAGTACATTCAGGGTTATAGAGCAGTACTGGATAGACGTAAAATTGGGCTGGGAGTAATGGTGTTTATACGGATTAACATCGACTGCCACGGTAAGGCAGAAGCAAAGAAATTTGAACAAAAAGTAATGCAGCTAGAAAATGTAATTGCGTGCTACAGCATCAGTGGTAATGCAGATTTCTTATTGCAGGTGGTGGCAAAAGATTTAGACTCGTTTGCTGAATTTGCTATGACAGTTGTTCGGCAACTACCGGGTATAAAGGAAATGCAGAGCATGTTCGTACTCAAAGAAATCAAGCCTTTCATCTCATTTCCTCTCCAATGAGAACGGTCATTGTCAAAGTAGTTGAGATTTTTTTGCGATTTAGACTCTATCTAAATCCTCGCTGTTTTTATGCTTAATGACCCGGTTTGGGTTATGTTGCACTTCGTTTTGCCAGCTCCAGTTTTTGGTCTTGTTTCGCCTCCGTTTCGGTCGCGCTAAGCGTGCGGCTTGGTAGAGACCTTGATATCGTTGCGATGGCGTGACAAATTGAATGCCGCTGTGTCGGTGCCTATGCATTGTACCAATCCACAAAGCGCATGACCCATTGCCTTCTTTATCCAGACTGTCAAAGCCTTTATTCGGCCAAGCGGGCCAGTATTTCAGCGTACGGAGCAATGACTCTGCATAGTGGATTGTCGTTGCTGACGCAGGTTTGAATGATTGCACGCATTTGTTCATTTTTAGTGATCTCACTAGCGCGTTTTACTTGTCATGTTTAAATATCACAAAATTGGATTGGTTGCTTCACCCATTCAAACGCCACAGGGATGGATACATCTTGGCTGTAATACAGCGCATTGAGCAGATTAATTCCTTTCACCGATCGGCCAGAACAATGATCAAAGTGCCAACAAATCAGGTCATTTTCATCGGTGTAGGCTTTTTCTTGAATGGTGTTATCAAAAATTAAGCAGGCATCTTCACGTTCAATTTGGCGAACGGTTTTTTAACGCCAAGCCATTAATCTTGCGATGTATATTCACGTCCAGATAAAAAACGCGTCACTTAATTGTGGCTTACTTCCTGATCCAACGCGTCAGCCAACCCTGTTGCAGTCACCTTCCCACAGGTTGTAATGAGAAAGGCGGTGTAGAGTTCAAGTTCTTTAAATTCATTTTGTAAGGTTGTCGGGTTCGGGCTCTGGGTGCGTAACATCAGTTAAATAATTCGGGCTTGGTTTTTTGCCATTCCTTTATTGCTTGAGTCGGGGTGGTATGGCCGAGTGCTTCTTGAGGAAGGTGGTGATTGTAGATTTTTAAATCATTGAGCAAGGTGGCCTCCAGCTCGGCGGTGGAGGCGACGCGCGTCTGTTGAACCACTTCGCTGATTCGCCGGTTAAAACGCTCCACCATGCCGTTCGTTTGCGCGCCCGTAGCATGCAGCGAAGTAATTTTGTTGGGTTTAATTGAGTTTTGGCGATGGTGAATGGCCATTTAAGGGATTTACAGTGGCAATGCCCGCCAGAATATCAGTCGCTGGTGAAATTATTTTCACCCTTTGTCCCATTACCCGCCCAAAGCGAGGTGCTAGATCCTTACTTATGGCGGCGCTGCTGGGTTTGGGACGGTATTAGATCAGGTAGAAGTGGGCTATAGCGCACGGCTAAATGACATTGAAACGGCCATTTTAGGCTTGTAAATAGTAGTTTGTACGCGCGATTTTTGTAATCTGGGATTGCAGCATGAATCACTGGTGGTTAGAATCCGCGCTTTGGTCTTCGGGGGAGTAGTCGCCTGCAGCGCGTTTGAAAGAACTGTGCGCGGGGGGTACGTCAACATACTTGGATCGTTTGATCCATGGCGTATTCGGTTGGAGCTGTATTCTGAGCACAGAATACGGGTCAACTTGACAAGACCTGAGGTTCGTTCAGCATTCCCTGGGTGGGCAGTGCTGTGCGACCTCTATCCTGCCCACCCCGGAAACACAACTTAATGATTGATACATTTCTTATTTCTACAGGCGTAGTAGCTGTTGCCGAAATCGGCGATAAGACGCAATTACTCGCGTTAATATTGGCTGCGCGCTTTCGACGTCCTCTGCCTATTATTCTGGGCATCTTTGTTGCGACTGTACTTAATCATTTTGCTGCGGGCTGGCTTGGGCTGCAAGTGGCTGGCTTAGTGTCGCCCGCTGTTTTGCGTTGGGTGATTGGCTTGGGCTTCTTGGCCATTGCCATTTGGGCGTTGATTCCCGATGAGATGGGTGAAGAAGAAGCCCAAATTAAGCCCTATGGTGCCTTTTTGGCCGCCGCTGTGGCGTTCTTTTTGGCCGAAATCGGCGATAAAACTCAGGTTGTTACCGTTGCTTTGGCGCTAAAATATCAACCGCTATGGGCGGTGATTGCGGGTACTACCTTAGGCATGATGATTGCCGATGTACCTGCTGTGTTTGTGGGTAAGTGGATTGCGGCGCGGATGCATATCTTGCGCTATGTTCGTTTTGTTGCCGCTGCTGTTTTTGCATTGCTTGGGGTGTTGGCCTTGCTGGGTATTGGCGGTTAATAGTGTGTGAGTCGGTAAGCATTGTGTGTGAATAACAGGCAATGCAAGCCGACTTATTTGTTTTATCTAACAGGGAAATGGGCTCATGCTCGAAGCATTGTTCAAATTAAAAGAACACGGTACTAATGTTAAAACCGAGGTCATCGCTGGGTTTACGACGTTTTTAACTATGGCCTATATTATTTTCGTCAATCCAGCCATTTTGGCGCAAACCGGGATGGATTTTAATGCCGTGTTCGTAGCGACGTGCTTGGCTGCGGCTTTTGGTACCGCTGTGATGGCGCTGTTGGCTAATTATCCAATTGCGCTGGCGCCAGGTATGGGTTTAAACGCTTACTTTACCTTTGCCGTGGTGAAAGGCATGGGCGTGCCTTGGCAAACGGCCTTGGGTGCGGTGTTTATTTCTGGCGTGATTTTTGTGTTGGTTTCCTCGTTTAAAATACGTGAAGTGCTGGTGAATGCGATTCCGCACTCACTAAAGCTGGCGATATCAGCCGGTGTGGGCCTGTTTCTTGCCATTATTGGTCTGAAAAGTGCGGGTCTGATTACGGCATCACCGGTCACGATGGTGCAGTTGGGTGATATTCATGCGCCTAGTACTTTATTAGCCGTGTTCGGCTTCTTTTTAATTGTGGCTTTGGAATATCGCAAGGTAAAAGGCGCCATCATTATTGGCGTGCTGGGTGTAACACTATTGTCGATTTTATTCGGTTTAACCGAATTTAAAGGTGTGTTTTCTCCGCCTCCTTCGATTGCACCAACCTTTATGCAAATGGATATTAAAAGCGCATTCAATGCCGGTTTGATTGGCGTGGTGTTTATTTTCTTCTTTGTAGACCTATTTGATACTACAGGCACATTGGTGGGTGTTGCGCATCGCTCAGGTCTGTTAGGCAAAGATGGCAAATTGCCGCGTTTAAAGAAGGCGCTGTTCGCAGATTCTTCTGCCATTATGGTAGGGGCTGCACTGGGAACATCCAGCGTAACGGCCTATGTTGAATCGGCTGCCGGCGTGGCTGCAGGCGGGCGTACTGGCCTGACTAGCTTGGTGGTGGCCATTTTATTTTTGTCAGCATTGTTTGTAGCGCCACTGGCGGGCACGGTGCCCGCTTATGCAACGGCCCCAGCGCTTTGCTACGTGGCGGTGTTGATGGCGCGTGGTTTGGCTGAAGTTGATTGGGATGATATTACTGAAGCGGCACCAGCAGTGATTACTGCGGTAGGTATGCCATTTACTTATTCCATTGCTGATGGTATTGCCTTTGGGTTTATTAGCTACGCTGCGATTAAAGTGTTGGCTGGCCGTTATAAAGATTTAAGTCCTGCGGTATTGATTATTACCACGCTGTGGATTGTTAAATTTGCGGTATTTGGTTAAGGGAAGATAATGAGCACATTGCAGGCAGAGCCGCCATATGCAGATTATATTCGCGATCGCATTCGCACTGTGCCTAATTGGCCACAGGCTGGGGTGCAGTTTCGAGATATCACACCGCTATTACAAGATAAAAAAACCTTTCGCGTGCTGGTTGATATCTTTGTCCATCGTTATATGGATATGGATTTAGACATGGTGGCTGGCGTAGATGCCCGTGGGTTTATTCTGGGCGCAGTTGTGGCTTATGAATTAAATCTTGGCTTTGTGCCGGTACGAAAAAAAGGTAAATTACCTTTTCTGACTGTGGCAGAAGAATACGAGCTTGAATACGGCTCAGCCACGGTTGAAATGCATACCGATGCCTGCAAAAAAGGCGATCGCGTATTGCTGATTGATGATTTAGTGGCAACTGGCGGCACTATGGTCGCCGCAGCTAAATTATTAGATCGTCTTGGAGCAACCGTTGTTGAGGCTGCAGCAATTGTTGATTTGCCAGAGTTAGGCGGCTCAAAAATCGTACGTGAGCAGGGTATTCCCCTGTTTACGGTGTGTGATTTCGCCGGGCATTAAAGATTTGTAGTGATGGCGTAGTGGCTTAGCCCTATTTAGCAAGTATGTGTTGATTGCTAAGCCATCAATTAAAAAGCGCCATCCATTTTTCATTTGAATAAAAGGTACACCATCGTGACCCTAGAACTCCCTGAAGCCCAAACGATTATTGACAATTCGGATTGCCTGCACGGCGAGGCTGAAGTATTAGCCGCGCTAGATCGTATGGCAGAGGCGATGACGGCTGATTTGCAGTACGCCAACCCGATTGTTTACACCGTGATGAATGGTGGGCTGATTGTGTCAGGGCATTTATTGCCACGTTTACGCTTCCCTTTGGAAGTGTCTTATATGCACGCCACACGTTATCGTAAAGAAACCAGCGGCGGCATGTTGGATTGGAAGGTAAAACCACAAGAAAGCATGAAAGGCCGTGTGGTGGTGGTCGTGGACGACATCTTAGATGAAGGCCATACCTTGGCTGCTATCTTGGAATTCTGTCGTGAGCAGGGCGCAAAAGAAGTTCGCGTTGCGGTACTGGTTGATAAAAAGCATGATCGTAAGGCATTAGGGGTGACTGCAGATTACGTAGGTCTAGAGGTTGAAGATCGTTTCCTATTTGGTTGCGGTATGGATTATCAAGGCTATTGGCGCAATACACTCGCTATCTATGCGGTAAAAGGCATGTAATGCGTGTTGGGTCGTTTTAAAATGACCATGTAATTGTTTAGTTAAAAAAACCCTTATTTACTGACGCGTAAATAAGGGTTTTTTTCGTATTAGGTCGTGATTTGCTTTCTGCTAGCCGTGTTCTGGAGCCTGATGATCTATTCTGATCAAAAGGAGAACTCAATGAGCGAAGCTGATGAAATTATGGTGCGCCATTTTAGGCAAATTCTTATTTGGCCTTTGCAAATGATGCCGCTCGCCCAGCCGCTGGGAGGTGCAAATGTGATGGGGCGGCATTGGGAGCTTATGAATCAGTTGGTGGATGCAGATTCGCCGTGGCAACTTCGCCCCTCGGTGTTTGATATGGATCCGCAGGCATTTCAAGAGCGGCATTATCGCGAGTTCGTTACCTTTTTGCCCTATGTGCAGCGGTTTTTATACGGAGAAGGCGCGGCAGAGGCGGCCAATACCGATAGCTATGGTGGTTCTCCGCTGCATGTGTTTCGCCGCCATGATATTTGCTCGGTACGCATGCATTACAAAGATGGCACCCGGCAAGACTTTAAAGTGGCACACGTTGACCTGTATTTTTTTTACGATATTGATGTCGTGATTCTCGCCCTAGAAACTTTGGCCGATAACGTGCCGCTAAGCCGAGTACAAGACACTTTATTCCGCTTTGGCCGTGCTTTTCCTGCGCAGTGGGATGAAGACCGCACCGCAGCAAGCTGTTTGCAAGCCGTAAAGTGGTTGGATGCCAAGGGCGGGGTGATTGCGGCTTCCGATTACGACGATAAATCTAAATTTCTATCGCATGTGGGCGAGTTTCGCGCCGCCCCGATGGCACAGCACTGGGATTTCTTACTGCGACCTTTGGTGCTGCATCATTCCGAGGAAGAAGGCGAGCTACGCTATCGCCAAATTGAATATCACCGCATGCCCTTAATGGCATACCTAGCCTTTGATGATCCTTTTAATTTAACGGATGAAGATTTTTACCGCTTGGGTTTGGTGACTCGCCCAGCCCAAGGAGGAGATTTGCCTTATACGCCCAAGGTGTTTCAAGATTTTGAAGCCAACTGTTGCTACGATCGTTTTTGGGTGCCAGAGCGGCGGCATGATTCATCCTCTACCCGCATGATGTGTGATGGCCACGCCTTTGTCTTGGTCGGGAAGCATGGGCATGGCTTTTTTAGTGATCCTTACACGGGGGCTTTAGGGCAATTTCGTCATCAATACTTTTTATTGATGGCGATTGCACACTTTCATAAGGCCGCATTATTGATTTTTTCGGATCGGCTGGCTGTGGCGTTGTCTCGCCTGCAAGTGGGCGATGTGAAATCAGCTCGGCGCTTTAAACGTGATATCCGCGTTTTACAAGAAGCTTTTTTGCGCTTTACCCAGCGCTATTGGTTTAGTGAGGTGTCCAATCAAGTGGTGGCCGATCAGCTGTTTCATATGGCCCGCCGGCACTTGGGGACAGAGGTTTTGTTTGCGGAGGTAAGAGAATCGATTTATAGCATGAGCCAATACCTAGAAAATGACGATTTACGCCGTCAGGCCGATACCGTGGTGCGCTTAACCGTGGTGACTATTTTAGGATTGGTAGGGACAACCGTGACGGGCTTTTTAGGGATGAATTTGTTTGATCTTGCGGCAGAGGCGTCATGGCGCAGAATAGGCTACTTTTTTGCCACCTTTATCCCTATTGCGGCACTGACTTTTTACACGCTAATGAAATCGCGAATGCTTTCAGAGTTTTTAGATTTCATGTCAGATGATCGCATGGGCTTTCAAGATAAATTAAAGATTATTCATCGTCAGTGGCGTAAAAAAAAGCAAGCGAGGAACGAATTATGAGCGGGGATCATGATTAATCACGAATTCCTCAATTGGAAAAACAGCTTGCCGTGTTAGAATCCTGCGCATTCCCTATTCCCAACCGACTTACGGAAGCGCCAATCTATGTTCTCCAAGTCCGCTACTATCGCCCAATTCGATCCAGATCTAGCTGCAGCCATTGCAGGTGAAGTTGTTCGCCAGCATGAGCACATTGAGCTGATCGCGTCAGAAAATTACACTAGCCCTGCTGTGATGGAAGCACAAGGCACGCAACTGACCAATAAATACGCCGAAGGTTATCCTGGTAAGCGTTTTTATGGTGGTTGTGAATTTGTAGACACGGTTGAGCAATTGGCTATTGATCGGGTTAAAGCCTTGTTTGGCGCTGAGTATGCCAATGTGCAGCCGCACTCTGGCTCACAAGCTAACCAAGCCGTGTATTTTTCTATTCTGAAGCCGGGCGATACCATTATGGGTATGAACCTAGGCCACGGTGGTCACCTTACACACGGCTCGCCAGCTAATTTATCCGGCAAAATGTTCAATATCGTGGCTTATGGCCTGAACGAAAACGAAGAAATCGATTACGACGATATGGAACGCGTAGCGCTTGAAACCAAGCCTAAACTTTTGATCGGCGGTGCTTCTGCTTACGCTCTGCGCTTTGATTGGGCACGTATGCGCGAAATCGCTGACAAGGTTGGCGCTTACTTCATGGTAGATATGGCGCACTACGCTGGTTTGATCGCGGCTGGCGTGTATCCAAACCCAGTGCCACACGCTCACTTTGTAACATCGACTACGCATAAGACACTGCGCGGCCCACGTGGTGGTTTGATCTTGGCCAAAGCCGAATTCGAAAAATCGATCAACTCTAATGTGTTCCCAACGCTGCAAGGCGGCCCTTTGATGCACGTTATCGCGGCCAAAGCCGTGGCATTTAAAGAAGCGGCAACCCCAGAATTTAAAGTGTACCAAGAACAAGTATTGAAAAATGCACAAGCCATGGCTGCAGCCTTGATTGAGCGTGGCTTACGTGTCATTTCTGGCCGTACTGAATCGCATGTATTTTTGGTGGATCTGCGCTCTAAAGGTTTAACGGGTAAGGCTGCAGACGCATTGCTAGGCTTGGCACACATCACCGTCAACAAAAACGCTATCCCTAATGATCCAGAAAGCCCATTTGTGACTTCGGGTATTCGTTTGGGCTCGCCAGCGATTACAACGCGTGGTTTCAAAGAGGCTGAAGCGATCATCGTAGCCAACTTGATTGCTGACGTGCTGGATAATCCAGCAGATGAAGCAAACATCGCAGCCGTTGCAGTAAAAGTAAAAGAATTGACAGCGCGCTTCCCAGTTTACGGCGCTTAATTTCTGGTGAAATAAAAGTTCTGTAGACACAGAGCACACAAAGGGAATGAAGCACACAGAGAAATGCCTTTTTATGTTTTTCTCCGTGTGCTTTGTGTTCTCCCCGCTCTTAGTGTCTACAGATCTTTTTAAGGTTAACGCTTTTTAGAATTTTTCTTGTTCTTTGCGGGGTTGTGATGAAGTGCCCCTTCTGTGGTTCCCCTGATACGTTAGTTGCTGACTCGCGTATATCTGATGAAGGCGATTTGGTTCGCCGCCGCCGCCGTTGCCCTTTGTGCGATAAACGCTTTACTACTTTTGAAACCGCCGAAGTGCGCTTGCCGCAGGTGGTAAAACAAAATGGTCAGCGTGCTGAATTTGATAGAGAAAAAATTCGCACCAGTTTTGAGCGCGCCTTGCATAAACGACCCGTGCCCACACCCTTGGTCGACGAAGCCATCCTGCGCATTATCCAAAAAGCCTTGTCTTTAGGTGACAGAGAAATCATGAGTCGCCAGATCGGCGAAATGGTGATGTCCGAACTCGCCAAGCTTGATAAAGTCGCCTACATCCGATTCGCCTCCGTATACCGCTCCTTCCAAGACGTCGACGATTTCCGCGATGTGATTCGGGAAGTGAGTAAGGAATAACGCTCTATTTAAAAAGGTCTGTAGATACAGAGCTCAATAAGGGCACAGAGAATATAGAGAAAAAACTTAAGGGTTTGATGCTTCTCCGTGTGCTTTGTATTCTCCCCGCTCTCTGTGTCTACAGATCTTTGGTTTTTCCCCCGCTATCTACTCAGGTAAGCCAATGAACCCGTTTGATCATCAATTTATGCAGCTGGCTTTGCGCCAAGCCGCTTTGGGGCAGAATAGTGCGACGCCTAATCCTTGCGTGGGCTGTGTGTTGGTGAAAGACGGGCAAGTGGTGGGCGCTGGGTTTAGTCAGCCTGCGGGTGCTGGTGTGGTGCAAGGTGCTCCTGGTGCGCATGCCGAGGTGATGGCCCTGAGTATGGCGGGCGATCTAGCCCGTGGTGCGACGGCTTATGTCACGTTAGAGCCTTGCAGCCATCATGGGCGCACACCGCCTTGCGCCGATGCCTTGCTGAAAGCGGGTGTAGTGCGCGTTGTTGCCGCGCTGACAGATCCTAATCCGTTGGTGGCGGGCCAGGGCTTGGCGCGTTTGGCTGCGGCAGGGGTTGAAGTGAGTTCGGGCGTGCTGCACGCAGCAGCATTAGAGCATCACAAAGGCTTTATTAGCCGCATGGTGAGATCCCGCCCTTGGCTGACGGTAAAAATGGGTGCCAGTTTAGATGGCCGTACGGCGCTCGCCAATGGGCAGTCGCAGTGGATTACCGGCCCGGCTGCAAGGTCTGATGTGCAAAAACTCCGTGCCCGATCTTGCGCCATGCTGACCGGTATTGGCACCGTTCTGGCGGATGACCCGCAACTGACGGTGCGAGAATTCGTGATAGACAGGCAGCCACTGCGTGTGGTGGTGGATAGCCAGCTTCGCACTCCTGTCTCGGCTAAGTTATTTAATCAGGCGGGCGTATTGATTGTTGGCGCTCAGGATGACGAGCTAAAGCGCCGAGCTTTAGAAGCCGCAGGGGCCGAAGTCTTGATTTTGGCCGATGCACATGGCCGTGTCGATTTAGCCGCCTTACTGAATGAATTAGGCCTCCGAGGCTGCAATCAAGTCACGGTTGAGGCGGGCGGCGTTTTAGTTGGGGCGCTGTTTCAAGCGGGTTTGGTGGATGAAATGCTGCTTTATCAAGCGCCTGTGATGATTGGCGACACGGCCAAAGGCATTGCCACGCTTGATTTATCCGATCTAAAACACAAGCTACAAGCTAAGGTATTAGAACGCCGTCTATTTGGAGACGATTTGCGTCTTACACTGCGCTTTACTGATGCTGGAGAATTTTATGTCAAATGAAATCGTGCAAGAGGCCATACCTATTTGCCCAGATTGTAAACGGCCTCTCGATGTGATCGCGGCCTGTGGCTCGGTTAGCTATTTTTGTGATCATTGCAATTTGCTCAAGTCTTCGAAGCGCGTGCGCGAAGCAAATCCAGAACTCTTTAAGGAAGCTAAATAAATGTTTACGGGGATTGTGCAAGGCGTTGCTCAGATTGAGGCGATTGATGATAGGGAAGGCATCCGTACATTTCGCATCGCTTTTCCTGCCGGCTTTTGCAAAGACATTCAAATTGGGGCCAGCGTGGCGATTGATGGTGTTTGCCTGACGGTTACCGAGATTTTTGCTGAGGATAAAGCGAGCTTTGATGTGATGCTGCAAAGCTTACGCGTGACTTCCCTATGGCAATTAAACGTAGCTAGCCATGTCAACGCTGAGCGTGCCGCCAAAGACGGCGCTGAAATCGGCGGCCACCCGCTCTCGGGCCACGTGGATTTTACTGCAACGCTGTTAGATATCCGTAAAGATCAGGAAAACTGCTGCTTTAGAATTGGCGTGCCCAAAGTGGGGATGAAATATATCTTCGCGAAAGGCTATATCGCCCTAGATGGCGCGAGCCTGACGGTGTCTGAAACCAATAAGGTCGATTGCTGGTTTGAAGTATGGCTGATCCCAGAAACCCGTCGCATGACGATTTTTGAAGGCAAGACAGTTGGCAGCATCTTCAACGTAGAAATCGAGCGCGCCACGCAAGTCGTCGTCGATACCGTACGCGATGCCTTAGAAGAAAAACTAGGGGCACTAATGCCCGCACTAGAAGCACTTCTTGCCCAGCAGGGTGTGGATATTTATGCGCTGGCTGAGCCTGCGGCATTAAAAAAACCTTAACCCCATCATTGGTTTTTTAAATGCCGCGTGGGCACGCTTGAGAAGGCATGAGTGATGACGAGCCTTTGTCATCCAGGCACCAACAAGCGATGTAGCTCTCAACCACGATCCATTGCTGCGCGAGCGTTAGTGTGGTTTGCTAGTTGTGTGGGCAATGTGACAGACCTTTTGTTTCGCTGCGCAACTGCCACTTACTCGTCGTGGCGATGGTGGTGTTGTACAGTTTGGCCAAGGCATATAACTTTGATGACTACATTTCGGTGCGAACACGTGGAGTGGTTCTGGCCTGTGGATGTCTTGGCTGAATGTGATTGAATCAGATCATGCAGGAGGTAACTGGCTTGGAGCAGAGGCCAACTGCGAATAGGAATAGAATGACCCGAAACCCGATATGAAATTGGACTGAACACTGTATTTTATATAAAGAAAAAAGGCCATGTCACATGACATGGCCTTTGGTTTTATTGCACAGGATTGTTACTTCAACCAATGACTTGCGGCAATAAATAACCCACCGGCTAGCGCCATCGATACCGGTAGGGTAAGCACCCAGGCTAGCAAGATATTTTTTACTGTTTGGCTTTGCAGGCCGCTGCGATTAGCCAGCATGGTGCCTGCAACTGCAGAAGACAATACGTGCGTTGTGGATACTGGCATACCGGTTAAGCTGGCAATGCCAATGGCTGCTGCGGCGGTTACTTGCGCCGCTACACCTTGGCTGTAAGTCATGCCTTTGTTGCCGATTTTTTCACCGACGGTAAGCACAATACGTTTCCAGCCAATCATAGTGCCTAGACCCAATGCGAGGGCTATTGCCACAATCACCCACGAAGGAGCGTATTCAGTGGTGGCTACAAGGTCTTTGCGTAGGCGATCAAGGTCGGCTTTTTCTGCAGAAGTAATGCTAGGTAGCTTACTCACTTTTTTGGCAGTGTCATCAAGGCAGAGCAAGAGGCGGCGAGTGCGAATACGCTCGGCCTCGGAGAGCTGCTCAAAGTTATGAACCCCAGTTAGTTTGTTAACGAGCTCGTGGCTTGCTGGCATGGTTTGCTGGGTATCACACTTAAACTGTGGAGGCAGTGGTGATTGTGCATTCGGGTCAATGTAGGTATTGAGGCGATAGCTATTGCGGCTGTAAAACTGCTGTAAATGCAGCGCAGCATCATGGGTGCGCTCAATTTGATAGGTGGTGCTTTGCATGTCTACAACAAATTTTCCAGGCACAATACCAATTAATACCAGCATCAATAGGCCAATTCCTTTTTGCCCATCGTTAGATCCGTGGGCAAAGCTAATCCCCATGGAAGAGGCAATCAAGGCAACGCGGGTCCAGAAAGGGGGGTGTTTTTTGCCGTCTAATGCTTTGCGCTCATCAGGTGTGTTGTGCATGCGTGAATCAGCACGGAATTTCTTCAGTAGGAGTAATAATCCGCCCGCCACGATTAAACCAACTGTTGGCGAAATCAGTAGCGACAGCATAATGTCGATGGCTTTTTGAGTGTTGATTCCTTCTAGTAAGGGAATATCACTCATCCATGCGTGGGCCAAGCCTACGCCAAGAATAGAGCCAATCAGCGTGTGTGAGCTAGAAGCGGGCAGGCCTAAATACCAAGTGCCTAGGTTCCAGATGATTGCTGCGGCTAAAAGTGAAAACACCATAATCAGCCCTTGCCCAGAGCCTACATTGAGCAGCAGCTCAACCGGCAAAAGGTGGACGATGGCATATGCTACACCGAGGCCGCCTAGAATCACGCCGAAGAAATTACAAATGCCCGATGCAATCACTGCAAGGTGAGGGGGCATGGCTTTGGTGTAAATAACCGTTGCTACAGCATTGGCCGTGTCGTGAAAGCCGTTAATAAATTCGTAAGTAAGAACAAAGCCAAGGGCCAGAACCAAGCTAATGGCTACGCCATAGTCAAGGCCGCTAAAAATATCGGGCATGATGGGGGGGATGAGTGATGACGGGGCGATTATGCCCCAAAATGCCCTTACTCTGTTTTGATTTCAGCCGTGTTGCAGAAAATAAGTAATGAGAAATATTTACTCTGCTTACGATGAGCAAGAAACGCCAATCTGTGCTGCCCATGCCGGCGGCAGTGCTGCATAGTGTTCAAATTCAGCTTTTTCGGTAAATGGCTGCATTAAGCAGCGGTGTAAGTTATTGATTTCACTAAAGTCGTCTGCATCACGGGCTTTTTGGATGGCAATTTCGGCAAGATAGTTACGTAAAACATATTTAGGGTTTATTTGATTCATGCTTGCGATTCGTTCGTTGGAATCCTGTGCTTCGCGGCTAAGGCGGAGTTGATAATCTGAAAACCAAACATCATAAGCCGTGCGGTCTAAAAAGTGATTTCGCAGGCTGTTGTCGATATTTGCCAGATTGCGCCAGAAGAAGGTCCAATCGGTATGGGATGCGTGCATTAGTTCAAATAAGCGGGTGATCAAGCTCCAATCGCTCTCTTGCCAAGTTAATAAGCCCAATTTTTGCCGCAGTAAATCAGCAAAGTGCGCTTCAAAATGGCTTTGATATTGCTGCAATGCATTAAGGGCGGCGGCTCTATCCATCAGGGGTAATAAAGCTTGTGCTAAACACTGTAAATTCCACAGCCCCATTTCTGGCTGGTTTTGGTAGCTGTAACGGCCAGTATCATCGGAGTGATTGCAAATATGCCCAGCATCAAAGCCATCCATAAAGCCAAAGGGGCCATAATCAAGGGTGAGGCCTAGGATGCTCATATTGTCGGAATTCATCACTCCATGGCAAAAGCCCACTGCCTGCCACTTGGCAATCATCACTGCCGTGCGTTCAATCACTTGCTCTAGTAAGCTCACGTAGGGATTGCTTGCTTGGCGAGCGCTGGGGTAATGATGCTGAATCACCCAATCGGCTAGTTCACGCAGTGAATCAAGATCATTGCGGTAATGTTCAAAATGGCCAAAACGTACAAAACTAGGGGCCGTGCGTAAGACCACGGCGGCGGTTTCTAAACGCTCACGCCAAACACCGTGGGCTGATCCGGCCATGCCTAGGGCCCGGGTGGTAGGAATGCTCAAGCCTTGCATGGCTTCTGAGCAGAGATACTCACGTATCGATGATCTAAGCACCGCTCGGCCATCGCCACGGCGGGAATAAGGCGTTGGCCCAGTGCCTTTGAGCTGCATTTCCCAAAAATCACCATTTGCAGCGTGGTATTCGCCAATTAAAATAGCGCGTCCATCCCCTAGCTGGCCGGCGTTAACCCCAAACTGATGGCCAGAATATATGCTGGCAATTGGCTCGCTGTTGGTGGGGAGTCGATTGCCACAGAGATAGTCGGCTAGATTTGGCTGCTGGCCAGCATCGCTGGCTAGCCCCATCTCTCTGGCGAGTTGCTGATTCCACGCGATTAAGTAGGGTGCAGGCAGAGGAGTAGGCTGAATCCGCGTGTAAAAATGGCTAGGGAGTCGGCCAAAGCGGGGTGTGAGTAAAATTTGGTCAAATGTAAGCGGTATCATGATAAATAAGCGCATTAAGTCCGAGTAATTTAGTCGGGTATTGTAGCGCTTTAGAATAATAAAGAGGTAGCAAATGAGTGAAAAAATACCCGTTACCCAAGCGATTCGTACTTTACGCTTGCACAAGGTGGTATATGCCGAGTGGCCTTATGCCTATGAGGAAAAAGGTGGCACCGCTGCATCGGCTAGGGAGCTAGGAGTGGATGAGCACGTGGTGATCAAAACGCTGATCATGGAAGACGATAAAAAACAGCCGATGATTGTGCTGATGCATGGTGATTGTGAGGTTTCAACCAAGAATTTAGCGCGTCATTTAAAAGTAAAACATATTGTGCCTTGCCAGCCAGAGGTGGCGAATCGTCATTCGGGCTATATGGTGGGCGGTACGTCGCCCTTTGGTACTAAGCGGGCTATGCCGGTGTATATGCAAGATAGCATTGCCACACTGGACATCATTTACATCAATGGGGGTAAGCGTGGTTTTTTGATTAGCTTAGTGGCCGCAGAAGCGGTGCGCGTCTTAAAACCTGTCTTACTTGATATGGCGAATCCTCATGAGGGGTAGCAGTAGGGCACTGCGGCACCCTTAATGCTTGTGCATGCTTATAGATTAAATTTAGCGACTACCGTTTTAAGATTTAGCGCTTCACGATCTAGATGCAGCGCCGTTTCCGCATTGGCTTGTACCGCTAGATTGTTTTCTTCACTCGCTTGCGCAATTCGCTCAATATTTTGGCTGATTAAGTTACACACTTGCCGTTGCTCTTTGAGCGAATCAGCAATGGCGTGAATCGCGGTATGCACTGATTGAGCTGCGTTTTGGCTGTTTTGTACGGAGTCAGCCGCGGCTTCTGCCTGCTGTGCGCCGTGCTGCACTTCGCTCAGTGCCTGATTCATGATCGTGGCTGCGGTGGTGGTGCTGGTTTGAATGGCGTTGATGGTGTCGTTGATTTCAAGTGTGGATTGGGTGGTGCGCTCGGCGAGTTTTCTCACTTCATCGGCCACAACGGCAAAGCCGCGCCCCATATCCCCGGCACGGGCGGCTTCGATCGCGGCATTGAGTGCCAGTAAATTGGTTTGATCGGCAATATCCCTAATCACCCTAGCAATTTGTCCAACCGCATTAGAGCGATCCTGCAATTGCATGATGTGCTGAGTGGCTGATTCAATGGTGCCAGTCATTTGGCGAAGTGCAGCTTGAGTAGCGTGAATGATTTGGCTGCTGGTGTGAGTGGCGGCAAGGGCTAGATCCGTTGAAGCGCTGACTTCTTCGGAGTTGTCGGTGATAACGGAAACGCTAACTGTCATTTCTTCTACGGAAGAGGCGAGCGAAGCGGATGCTTGATTTTGCAACTCAATTGCTGAAGAGGTTTGGTTACTGCCATTGCTAAGCTCGTTGGATGCAATGGCAATCGCGCTAGAGCTACTGGCGATGTTTTGCACCGCACCGCGTAGGCTATTTTGCATGGCACTGAGGGTTTCTAGTAGTAGGCCCAATTCGTCTTTACCTGCGCTAGGTTTGCTTTTGCTTAAATCGCCAGCGGCGATGATGCCGGCAAATTGTGTGGCACTGCTTACCGCGTGGCTAATGTCTTTAATAAGCCAGATGGAAAATGAAAGTAATACCAGCGTAATGATTAGCACAATAATGATGTTGTAAACACGGGTGGATGAATAGGCGAGCACAGATGTTTCGTGGTCTTGCTTTGCCACATCTAACTGTAATGTGGTGAGCTCAGAGATTTTATCGGAAACGGGCTCGATGGCAGGGTACATTTCATGCACAACGAGCTGGTCTAGCGCCGCGCTATCTTTGTTGACCATTGCTTGTTTAAGCTTGTTGGTTATTTGATTGGCCAGTTTCATCCGCTGCTCGTTTTCTTTGGCTAGCGCACTTTCTTTTGCATCCATTTGGCTTGCCATATAGTTGCCCCAGTTGCGCGTAATGCCTTCTTCAGCCGCTTGGATGGAGGCAATGCCTTTATCTGTAGTAAGGCTACCATTTCGAACTTTATGGCTTGTATCTACAATATTGACTGCATATAGATCGGCAACGGTTTTTAAATCACGTAAGGGAACAACGCGGTCTAAATAGATGCCATTCATGGTTTGATTGGCTTGATAAATACCATTTAGCCCGATTAGGCTGATAATTAAAACCGCGATAATGCCTAGGGCACTCATGATAACTAAGCGTAAACGTAATGACATATTCATCCCCAGTAGTGTGATGTAAATGCAGTAAGCTTATTGCTAATATGTCTGGATTTCTTATCTTTACTTTCTACCGTGGCTTATTAAACAAATTATATTGTTCTTGTGTTTAAAAATTATCTTTGATCGCTATATTTTCGCGTTAAATAAAATTGGTTTGTATTGAGTGTGGCGATGTAAGAAAATGTTTTTTACGCACATGTTGAGTATAGTTTGTTTCTTCTGGATGTCTAATTTACGCAAAATTAAATGGTGTTTACTTGGTGCAATTTCCCAATTGTAGTGCAGTGGTAACTCTACGGCTGTGGTTCTTTTTCTTCTAAGTGAGTTATTTGTGATTTTTTGAGGGGGGCGTATTCATTTAAATCTATAAGTTTTAAGTGTAAGGGGCTAAAAATGCGAATTAATAGGGTAATCCTTTCATTTTTAAAGCGCACCTGAAAGTAGAAGGCTAGGGTCTGTTGACGTTTCATTAACGCCGTGCAGCCCCAAAAATGGGCTAAACCCGAAGGGCTGATTAAATAAATGAATACTGAGTCCATAAAGATAAGCTGATTTTGCGGGGGGATTGTCTTACCATGTTGGTAAAGGATGCTCTAATTTTATCCACTCTTCAAAATGATCGTCTTCAAAACGATAAACCCCACGATCTTCCCTCGATAAATGTTGTTTTTCAAACAACCTAGCTAAGGCGTTGTTTACCGTGTGGTTGGCAATTTCAGCCAGCCCCAGATATTGGCCAAGCTTAATACGGGTGTTTTTGCTGCTTAAACCTTCTTGCTTTGCTGCTATTGCTTGCAAAATGATTCGATCAACGGGTAATAGCTCACTCCATAGGCTATCAAAGCCTTGATCGGTATAGGTCTTTGCCAGTGCGTTTTCTATGGCGCTTAGGCAGCCATGAAAAGGGCGAATAAGATACTCTTCTAAGAAACGCCTGAATAATTCTGGGGTTTGTTTTAGCTGATTAAATGCCTCTATTCCTTGTTGATCAGTGAGATGATAATTACGATCAAGAATATGATTGCTCACGGCAATCATATGTTGTACGAATAAATTATCTAATAACGGGAAGGGTTCAACTGGAGCCCAGTTGTAAAATGGTTGATTTGATTTAGCAAACATGTCCCTTAATGTGTGCTCACTGCTGCCGGTAAAGATGACGTGGATTTTTTGTTTGCGCACATCTAAACCAGCGCGCAATGCGGCGGCTAGATCGCCATTATTGGCGCTGGCTAAAATTTGCGCCTCATCAATGAGTAATAAAATAGTGTCTTGGCACTGATCGATTTGCTGCCACATATTGGTCATTAAATTGGCCGTGCTCTTGTCTGCTTCAAAACGCGTTTCAAAGCTACCTTCGGCCATCGGTGTTTTCGCGTTGAGCTTGATAGTGCCAATTTTTTTGCTGCTTATTTTTTTGATGCGCTCCAAAAAGCCATCACTGTTTTGCAGGCTATTGATAACGCTGGATGCCACACCTTCACTAGTATTGTCTCTGCATTCCCATAGATTGATATAAATCACCCGATAGCCTTGTTTGGCTGCTGCAGGGCCTAGATCTTGGAGTAAAAATTCGGTTTTACCCATGCGCCGCCGCGCAAATAGGGCGCGGCTATTACTTAGTTTTAGCGCGAAGCTTTTTAGGTAGTAATCGGCCAATTCTGGGCGCTGAAAGTGCCAATCGGGATTGCTCTTTGTGTGCATGTTTAGCAACATCTACAGTAATTAGATATGTCTAGATTGTATAGATATTGATAAACAAGTCCATCGTTTACGTAATTTAATCGCTAGCTTGCGATGTTGCTATCTTGAGGCTGGCTGGGTTTACTGCTGAGTAAGTCATCTAGGTCGGCTTGCAGGCCAAGTAAAATACTGTCTTCGATATGCCCTTGCAAGCGGTTGATCAGATCGCTTGCGGTTTTAAGTAGTGATACACGCGTCTCTTTGTTAGCAAGCCCAGTTTTTAAGTATTTGATGCTGGCATGTGCCGCAGAGAGGGTGAGTCTAGAGTTGCGGGTGCTTTGTGCTGCTGGCACTAATAGCGCCACGGCGTCTTCTAACTTGGATTTCAGCATAAGCTGCACGCCATTATTATTGATGTCGGTGATTTCTTGCCCAGTTTGCTGGATGAATTGCCGCCAAGTGCTCCTTTTGTTAGCGGTGCTTTCTAGTATGCCAGAGATGTTTTTAGTTGTTACGAAGCGTTGAGCTAAAATGGCGAGCCAGCGATAAGGGGGATTGCTACTATTGGCGGCTTCGTTTTCATTGCTGGGGGGGTAAATTAAATTCGCCGTCATAATAAAGCTGATGGCCAATTCCATATTAAAATCATCGCCCCTCATGCTGGTTTCTATTTTGCTGAGGTCTTCTGTTTTTCCGCTAAAAATAGCACTGGCAAGGTGGGCTGAAATTCTATTTTCGGCGTTATCATCTTTACGTACGCGCTCTTGTACCATGCGCAGATATTTTTCCGCATCGCCAAGATCGTCTTCAATTTTTGCAGCGATTGCGAGTTGCAAAATAGTATTTGCAGATAGGGCCGATGAATTGCCGCCGCAATTGACCGCGCGGCTAAGTAATACCTTGGCTTTATTACTATCACCCAGCATATTGGCTAAATTACCGGCTTTTTGTAAGCGGCTGATATTGTTTGGAGTGATGGCTTGGCATTTATCAAACACCACCATTGCTTCCTCTAAGCGTCCATCATTCATATACATATTGGCCAATTCTTCGTAGGCATCTACATACTGGCTGTTTTCTATTATGGATGATTGTAATAGTTTATCTGCTTGGGTTTTATTGCCCTGCTTGTTATATACCTTGGCTAGGCCTAGTTTTGCCCAGGGAATTAAACGGCTGGAAAGAATTTCTTCAAATAAAGCACGGGCTTCATCGAGTTGATTGCTTTCGATAAGTAGGGTGGAAAGCAGTCGCAATAAATCAGATTTATAGGGTGTATCAGGCTGGGCAAGTAATAAGCGTGCTGCTTCAATGGCACCCAATGGATTGTCTTGCTCAATACAGGTGAAAATAGGCTGAAGCGTCTTTTTTTTCTTCCAAGCAACTTGAAGTCGGGTAATTAATTGGTGACCGGTAAAGGGTTTAATGAGGTAATCATCGGGGCCAACTTCTGCGACTGCGACTACTTTCTCGTAGGATGCTTCGGCGGTAATCATAAACCATACCGAGCTAAGCGGAAGCTCACCGCTTCTGCGTATTTCTTCTAGTAGCTCTTGCCCATTCATGCCTTCGCCAAAATCATAATCACATAGAATAACGTCGTATTCTGCATTGCGTAGGCGGCGACGTGTTTCGCCAACACTACTGGCGGCATCCACACGATTAATGCCAATTTGGGCAAGCGTCATTCGCAATGACTGGCGCACTGTGGGCGAGTCATCAGCGATAAGCACCTTGGAGTCGTGGATTAGATCTGTCATGTGTAAGCACTATAATTGGGTGACGTATGTTGTAACCGTTGACCAATTATGGAAGAGGCTAGTGTTATTTGCTGTAAATGCAGGTTTTGAAGCGCTAGCTGGTTTTTTGCTAAGGAAAGTGCTGATGAGAGAGGGAATGGGTGAAAAAAAACCCAGCTTAGGCTGGGTGTTCGCGGTAAATATTAAAGGCTAAAATAAGAAAATAAATTTAACTGGCGTGTGATAAATCAATTTCAAATTAAGCAATATCATAAATGGTGCCCAGAAGAGGACTCGAACCTCCACACCCTAAGGCACATGGACCTGAACCATGCGCGTCTACCAATTCCGCCATCTGGGCAATACAAAAACTGTGATTCTTTGCTTAAATCTATTTAATAAATATTGCTTACATCTGTCATTGGTGCCCAGAAGAGGACTCGAACCTCCACACCCTAAGGCACATGGACCTGAACCATGCGCGTCTACCAATTCCGCCATCTGGGCATTACTATTGCATTTTACAACTTAAGCACCAGCTATCTATAAATCACTGGTCTATTGCGTCTTAAGTGAATTTTATAAAGCGTGGTGCCCAGGAGAGGACTCGAACCTCCACACCCTAAGGCACATGGACCTGAACCATGCGCGTCTACCAATTCCGCCACCTGGGCGCTCTATAAAGCGCTAGAATGTTGCTGCGCCTCACTTAAGAGGAGGCGATTATTGTTAAAAGCAGACACTATGTCAAGAAATATACCGAAGAAATCTTTAAGAATTTCCACTATTCCAAATCAGGAGGCCCAGCAAATGAGCGGCCGTTCTAAAAAAATCAAAGGCATACGCGCGTCCGATCCATTTCTTGAGCGTGAACGCGAACGCTATGAATTTCCACTTCCTTCCCGCGAATTTGTACTGCAGGTGCTCACTGAGCACGGCGCGCCGATTTTTGTGGATGAATTAATGAGCATGTTGGCCATTTTACCTGAGGAAGAAACGCAGTTTCATCGTCGCATGGCCGCGATGGAGCGTGAAGGTCAGGTGATGATGAATCGTAAAGGCGCTTTATGCCTGCCCGATAAACTTGATTTATTACAAGGCCGCGTACAAGGCCACGCCGATGGTTTTGGTTTTATGGTGCCAGATGATGGTAGCAGCGATCTGTATCTTGGCCCAAAAGAAATGGCTAAAGTTTTACATGGCGATCGCGTATTAGTACGCCCAATGGGCTTGGATCGCCGCGGCCGCCGTGAAGGCAGTATTGTAGAAGTGCTGGTGCGTAGCACCACTAAGTTAGTTGGCCGCTTACATAGTGATCATGGTGTATTTACGGTAACGGCAGAAGATAAACGTATCAGCCATGAAATTGTGCTGGAGCCTAATGGCAGCATGGGTGCTGAGTCTGGACAGGTTGTGATGGTTGAGTTGGTGACCCAGCCTTCGCGTTATTCGCCACCTGTGGGGCGAGTGGTACAGGTGCTGGGTAATTACGCCGATCCTGGCATGGAAATCGAAATTGCCTTACGTAAACATAATTTGCCTCATGAGTTTTCTGCTGAAGCCTTGGCGCAGGGGGAGGACACGCCGACTAAGGTGCGCAAAAAAGACTGGAAAAACGTACTCGGCACGGTTGAACGTGAAGATCTGCGTGATTTACCGCTGGTGACGATCGATGGTGAAACGGCTAAAGACTTTGATGATGCTGTTTATGCTGAGAAAAAAGGAAAAGGCTGGCGTCTTATCGTGGCGATTGCCGATGTGAGCCACTATGTACTACCTGGCGACGCGCTGGATGTGGGCGCGATTGAGCGCGGTAACTCGGTGTATTTCCCCCGTCGTGTGATTCCTATGCTGCCCGAGGCGTTGTCTAACGGTATTTGCTCGCTTATGCCAGATGTAGAGCGCTTATGTATGGTTTGCGATATGCAAATTTCAGGTAAAGGCGCGATTAAGAAATACCGCTTTTATCCAGCGGTGATGCATTCAAAAGCACGGCTGACCTATACCAAGGTCTGGGATATGGTGCAGCATCCTAGTGGCGAAATCGCTCAGCAATATCAGCATGTATTGCCACAGATCGATACGCTTTACGCCTTATTCAAAGCTTTTTCGGCGGCGCGAGCTGTGCGTGGTGCGATTGATTTTGAAACTGTTGAAACTGAAATGCGTTTTGATGAGAACGGTAAAATTAAAGAAATCGTGCCTGTTATCCGGAACGACGCGCACAAGCTCATCGAAGAATGCATGCTGGCCGCCAATGTGTGCGCTGCAGATATCCTGATCACCAAAGAGCACGAATGTGTTTACCGCGTGCATGAAGGCCCAACGCCAGAAAAAATGGAAAACCTGCGCACTTATCTAAAAAGCGTTGGCTTAACCTTGGAAGGCGGTGATGAGCCAACGGCTGGCGATTACGCCGTATTGCTAGAGCAAATTAAGCTAAGAGATGACGCGGCGTTATTGCAAACCATGCTGCTTAGATCGCTTTCTCAGGCGGTCTATAGCCCAGGCAATAAAGGCCATTTTGGTTTGTCTTACGAGGCTTACACTCACTTTACTTCACCAATTCGTCGCTATCCAGATTTGCTGGTACACCGTGCCATTAAAGCTATCTTGGCGGGGCAGAAATACACGCCAGCCATGAAGTGGGAAGCTTTAGGTGCACAGTGCTCAATGACTGAGCGCCGTGCGGATGACGCCAGCCGCGATGTGCAAAACTGGTTGAAGTGCTATTACATGCAAGATAAAGTGGGAGAAGAATTTGAGGGCGTGATTTCCGCTGTCACCAGCTTCGGTATCTTTGTACTGCTGGATAAGGTTTTTGTAGAAGGGCTGGTGCATATTTCTGAGCTTGGCACAGATTATTTCCACTTTGATGAAGTCCGTAAAGAGCTAAAAGGCGAGCGCACTGGCCAAGTTTATCGGATGACTGGCCGCGTTAAAATCAAGGTGGCGCGTGTTTCTTTAGAAACCAGCAAGATTGATTTTATGCTCGTTGAAGATAAACCAAAGTGGGGCGATCAACCTGCAGAAGCTGCAACTGGGCGCCGTAATGCACCGCCCAAGCCAGTTGCTACGCGTGGGCGAAGCAAGCCGCAGCGTGCTCCTGAGCACCTTGCAAAAGAGGTGACGGCTGCTGCCCCTGCAACAAAGCCTACTACTGGTAGAAAACGTACTGCAATTGTTAAGCAAGTGAAGAGTGCCGCTCCAACACCCGCGCTTGATGCGGCAAAAAAGACGGTAGTACGTAGGGTGGCAAAAGCACCGCAAACTGCAAGTGCAAATACGGTGGTGGCAGTCGCGCCACTTGCTGCTGCCAAGCCCTTGGTAACGAAGCCTGTAGCTAAGTCGGCCACAAAATCGGTGACAAAGCCCGTAGCAACAAGGTCTGTAACAAAACCAGTAACCAAGCCCGCAGAAAAGCCTGAAACACAATCTACAGCCAAGCCAGTAACCAAGCCCAGAGTTGCGAAGCCACGTGTGGCAAAGCCAGCTGCTGCAGTGGTGAAAGTGCTTACGCCAGAGGGGGGGCTTGTGAAAAAGCCGAGGACTAGAACGAAGCCGTCATAAACCGCACTAAGCGCGTCTTTTATTGGCGCGCTTAGTGGGTTTGTTGATGGGGTGTTGCAAGCAATCTTGTTAATTTAAGCACTTGTAGGGTGGGCAAGGAAATCACCTTAACCCTCTCTACAATTTGCTTCTCATCCTTTAGTAGCAGGATGGGGCGTGCAAGCGCTGCTGCAAATTTAAATAATCAAAGGGCTTTAAGAGCTTTGATTAGGTTTTCGCGCTGTACGCTACTGATCTCTTTCACTTGAATGAGGTGGCGAAACATATTGATTTGACCAATAAGCGCCGAACTATTTACATTCCCAGTAAAACTAATGTAATTTTTTTGTTTTGAATTTACACTGGGAATATCGAGGTAGATATGGCATGCAGTACCCGTTTTTACCTCTTTGTCGGCTAAAACAATCAAACTGTTTTCTGCAACTTCTACGGTTACGCCATAGATGGGCGGAACGCTTGGATTGGTAACCATGGCTGCACGCCAGCTGGCTTTCTTACGTGTACGAGTATCAGTGCTTGGATTCATGGTGCTTATCAAGGTGGGTGGGAAAAATGCCGTTGAAAACACAGCGTAGCACTCTGCGTGCTAATCTTGCGAATAATTGCCGCATAGCGGCAGAAATACACTAACAAACCTAGGAGTTCCGTATGTTTATCGTCGATCGCTCGGTTGCTATTATTAAGCCACGGCAACCTTTTCTCGATTGGCTCAACACTTTGCCAGGAAATGATATTCAGCTAACGCTGGATGAGGTCCGTTGCGATTGCACCTCTATTTTGATTCCTGAAGCAAATGAAACAGAAGATGGCATCGCATTTATCGATGAAATCGCAGAAAAATTATTTGAAATGGAATTGTCTTCTTGGGTTGCTGAAGAACAGCACTGGCCAGAAAAACGTAACCTTAAGACTTTCTGGGAATGGTTTGACGTTGAAGTTCACCTTGGTGTAATGGATGCCGTGGCTGAAGGCATTCATAATACCCCAACAGATCATGGCTATCATTAAACGATTCGGGTTTTTTATTACAAAGAGTACTTGGGTTTAAGTATAAAAGGGCGAAGTATGGCCCTTTTAATTTTGCATGAATATTTAAACAGTGATGTAATTTTTTTACATTTTTGTAAGTAAGCAAACGGGAGTCTGTAATGAAAAATCTACTTTCAGCATTAATTTTGACTTCATTAGCCACAACAGCCGCTGCGGCTGATGCCCCTATGTTTAATGTGGTTAATCTAGAAGCCAGCGCTACGCGTGAAGTGGCGAATGACTTAGCCAGTGCAGTGTTGTTTCTTGAGCTAAGCGATACTGATCCTGCCCGCTTAAGTGACAAAATCAACCAAACGCTTGCAGCAGCAGTCAAACAAGTAAAGCAAAAGCCAGAAGTGCAAAATCGCGGAACCAGCTTTGCAACTTACCCTTTGTACGGCAAAACCAATAAGCAAGAAGGCTGGCGCAGCCGTGGTGAATTGCGCATTTCATCCAGTGATTTTGCTGTGCTATCTAAATTATTAGCTCAATTACAACAGCCGGTTGCAGGTGGCTTGCCAGTGCAGTTGGCTAATGTTGGCTATAGCGTATCCGATAGCGCGCGTGCTAAGGCAGAAGAAGCGCTTATTGAAGAGGGTTTGCAAGCGTTTAAGCAAAGAGCCCATTTAATTCAAAAAGGTTTTTCGGCTAAAAGCTGGAAAATGATTAATGTGAATGTCAATAGTGCTGGTGGCTATCGCCCACAACCGGTGATGATGATGAAAAGCAGCAGGATGGAGTCTGCTGATGTGGCTAATGCTCCGATTGAATCAGGAGAAAGCCGCATAACTGTGAATGTCTCTGGCAGTATTCAAGTCAGCGAATGAGCCCTGCACCGCTTGTGCTTCTTCCCTCGCGCTGGGAAAGGCGCTGGCTTTATTTAAGCCACTGCGGTGCGGCGTTTGCTTGCCTTTTTTCGCCTTGGCTTTGGGCCATCACGCTTGTGGTGGCCTTTTCTTTGTTCCGAAGCCTAAGGCGGCCCCGCCTTGTAGGGGTGAGTTTACAAGCGCTTACGGATGGTGCAATTAGGCTGACACTGGCCGATGGGCAGTCACAGGACGGGCAATTACTGCCTTCTAGCCGTGTATTGGGTGTGGTGATGATATTGCATTTGCAATGTGATGCGCAGCGTATCCATTTGCTGCTTTGGCCCGATAGTGCGAAGGCAGAGAGCTTGCGTCAGTGGCGAGTATGGCTGCGCTGGCAGTGGCCAAAACTGCAAGCGCAGCAAGCTGAAAACGAGTGAGCGTCAACGTTAAGGCCAGCAAGGTTTATTAAACAAATAGTGAGGACCTAGCAGCCTGTCGGACTTAGCATCAGTCAGCTGCAAAATCACCTGATCGGCCTATATTTCGATTTTTGACCAATAACTCGTTATTGGTGCTGCAAATCCGGCAAAATCTGATCTCGACCAGGTGATTTTTCGCTTCGACCGTCTAAGTCCGACAGGCTGCTAGGGTCTGTTGGCTACCAATGAGGGGGACGTTGTCGCAAAAGATTATATTAAGTGAATGGCATTGACAGCAAACAGTAATGAATATGATAATCGTTATCATTAAATATTCGACTGTAGCTGATTCCGTGACTGATCCTAAGTTTTCTACTCCCCTTACTCAAGCGCCGCGTAAAAAAAGCCTACAACTCGCATTCCCTCTGATGATATTAGCGTCAACGGCTATGGCCGATGTTACGTTAGATGCCGTGGTAGTCACGGCCACGCGCACTGAAAGGCGGGTAGAAGACACGCCGGTTCGCACTGAAGTCATCAGCCGTGAGGAGATTGAAAAAACCCATGCCCGCACTTTAAAAGATGCAATCGAGAATATTCCCGGCCTACAGCTCAGAGAAGTGCACGGTAAATCTGGCTATGAGCTGTCTTTGCAGGGCCTAAGTAGCGATCAGGTGCTGGTACTGATTGATGGCCTGCCGATTGCGGCCAGCACCGGCTCCACGGTAAATTTAAGCCAATATCTATTATCCGAAGTCGATCATATCGAGGTCATTAAAGGCGCGGCATCGGCGCAATACGGTAGCTCGGCGATGGGCGGGGTGATTAATGTGATTACCCGCCGTGTGCAAGCGGGTTTTTCTGGTAGTGCAGCCGTGGATGTTGGCAGCTATGGCCACCAAAATGATTCGGGCAAGGCTTGGGGTGCGGGCACAAAGCATGGGCAGTTCAGGCTAGAGGGCGGGAATGAGCAATGGCGCTTACGCGTAAGTGGCGACACGCTTGATGATGCAGGTTTTGCGGTAAAACCCGATGGCTGGGCTAGGCAGGGTGATGCTTCAAAGCGCCAGCAATTGGGTTCAAAACTCAGCTGGCTGCCGCAAGCGAATAGCGAAGTATGGTTTGAGGCTAGCCGTTATCTGGAAGACGACGTACAGCGCTATCAGCAATATGTGCCGCCTAAACTAATCCCCCAGGAAAAAACCGAAGCCATCAGCCGTGATCGCTTTGTGCTGGGTGCAAAAAACATCTTTGAGAATGGAACGCGTGTGCAGTTGCAATTGCTGGATGAGCAATATCAAAGCTTGGGGCAGGCATACTCGCAGAATTTCCGCGTATCGCAGCGCGATTTTAATCAGCAGCTTAATCACTTAAGCGCTCAGGTTGATTTACCCGCTTGGTATGGCCAGCTGTGGCAGTTGGGTGTGGATTGGCGAAAAGAGCGGGTAAGCCAGAGTGTAAATGGCGTTTCTGAGTTTTATGGCGATAAACGCGTCAGCAAAGAAAGCCGCGAGTTGTTTGTGCAGAACGATATTTTCCTCGGAGATGATTGGGAAGTTGTGCTGGGCTTACGTGTGCAAGATGATTCTGATTTTGGCACGCATGCTGCGCCTAAAATTGCGCTACGCGGCAATGTATGGGAAAGCGGTGATTGGAAAATGGTAGTGCGGAGCAGTGTGGGCCAAGGCTATCGCGTCCCTAATTTAAAAGAAAGGCATTTTTTGTTTGACCACAGTGCGCTTGGTTATATGGTGCTGGGTAATCCAAATTTAAAACCAGAATCGTCAAAGAGCTGGCAATTAGGTGCCAATATTGCTTTAGCAAAACAATTTTCATTGGATGTTAATGCGTATTTAAATCAGGTAAAAGATTTAATTCAAATTGATGAAAGTAATGCAGTTAAAAATAATGGCATTGCTCAATATACCTATAAAAATATTGATCGTACAGAAACCAAAGGCATAGAAACAACGCTGGATTGGCGTATTTTTAGGCCCTTCAATATGAATGCCTCTTATACCTGGAATCAAAGCAAAGACTTAAATGGTGGCAGAGAGCTGACTCGCCGGCCAGCTCATATGGCAAGGCTGGGTTTTGATTGGCAAATCGCAGAGGGAAGCGAATTCACATTACGTAGCCGCTATCAAAGTGCTGAACTAATCAGTAGTGATCATTATTCGGCAGGCTGGACGACGGCGGATATTAAATTTAATCAGCATATCAACAAAAATATAAAAGCCTATATCGGTATTGATAATGTAAGCAATGTGCAGCGTGATTTTAGTAATCAAAATGATTTTGGGCCGATTTCAGGGCGTTTTTTTTATCTGGGCACAGCGTTTGCCTGGGGCAATCAATAAGGGAGTTAAAACAATGAAACCAATACTAACAGCAACTTTACTGGCCATGACCGTAGGTTTAAGCGCTTGCGGCGGTAGTGAAGGAGGGGCTGAAGTGGCCGCTCCGAAACCTACACCGAGCCCTGCACCCTCTCCCTCAACGGGGTTTAGCAAGACGGCGGTGTGGGAAGCGAGTGTAGATCCTAAGCTGGGTGAGCTTTGCTACGATATTGATGCACAAGCTGCAGCAGATTGTAAGGGCGATACTTGGGATTTAAAGGTGAAGGATGATGGCCGCAGCAGCAGTTTTTTCACCAATAGCGGCACCAGCGGCACCAGTAGTTCTGCTAAGGGCGGCGCATTAGGTAGCCCGTTTGAACATACATGGGCCGAATTGCAAAAATGGCAGGATGCTATGGAAGACCCAGTAAGCGGCGCGCTGGATGCTCGCTCCTATCTGAAAGACTACGCAGATGGTGTATTTAGTGGCACGAATACCATTAAATCTGCGGTCTTTGAATACGATCTAGCTGGGGACCATAAGCTTTCGCCTAACTTTAAAGTGTTCTTGATTTCTGATGATGCAAGCAAGGCAGATGCAAAGCAATATGCTTTGCAGGTGGTCGGCTATTACGGTGGTAATGGTGGCACAGCCTTTGGCTATCCAAGCATCCGCTGGGTAGATCGCGCTAGCAATAACGAGCGGACGGCTACCTTTGATGCCTCGAAAGCCTGGGTTTATTTTGATTTAGCCAAAGGGGTGGAATCCACTGAAACGGGTTTATGGCATGTGGCATTTAACCGCGCTAGCATGAAGCTCAATAGTGGTGCATCGGGAACGGGCACGGTTGCCGCTTTGTTGGCTAAAACACCTGATGGCTTTTACACCGCAGAGGGCAAGCCGCTTGTGGCTAAGTTTGCAGACCTCAATAACTTAGAGCAAACCCGTGCGCTATTAACTGCCGCAGATCTACTGCCTGCTAATCCTAAATGGCTAAAAGATAAAAATGCTTCGCCGCTTAATCCTGCGATGAAGGGCAATTATCCTGAGCCTATGAATGCAGGTTGGTATAACTATTACAGCACCGCAGAGAGCGCCAAGCAGGCAGGGTTGGCCGCTGCGCATATGCTAAAAGCCAATCCTACTGCAGCAACTATGCTTCGCTCTGCAGAAGGAAACAGCTATGCCCGCATGCATCTTACGGAGATTAAATACGCTGATCCAAGTAAGGCAAGTAGCGCAAAAACATGGAAATTTGAATTTGATATTCAACCCAAGTAATAAAATTTAAGCGCTTAAAGCACAAAACCCCGCTAATCACTGAGCGGGGTTTTGTGCTTTAAGATTAGGGTTATTAGGCATGTTGAAAAAGATATAAAGGGGATTGTATACGTATATTCCGGTGTTATTGCATAGACTTTTTTTATTTGTATGGGATTTTATTTGGCAAATAGTTATTAACTATTACAGAATCACCATATATTATGGCCACCCCTACTAATTCTGCTTCTGGCTTCTATGTTTACCCCTGTTTTCAAAGAGTTACTTACAAAATACCTTACTGTTTTTTCGGCAGTTTGGGCTGTACGTCATAAATTAAATCCCATCGCCAGAAATAGTAATGAGCTTGCCTTTTTACCCGCCGCGCTAGAGCTGCAAGAAAATCCCCCTCACCCCGCCGCCCGCATCACCCTTTGGGCCTTGCTCGCTTTTATTCTGATTGCCGTTAATGGCGCATGTTTCAGAAAGTGCGAGGGAGAGGTAAGTAACTATTAACCATTAATTATTTAAACTTTTTAACAGGATATAGTCATGCGTGGCTTTTTAATTAAATTAGGTTTGATATTTGGAGTGGTGATTATTTGGTTCTGGCCGAATATTCAAGGGCACTATCGGTTTAAGCAATATTGTAGCCAGGAAGGAGGTATTAGAATATATGGGGAGATTCTGCCTGATCAAGGTTGGCTTGCAGCTGGTAATTCTCCAGAGGATTATAAGGAGCCGTTTTCTTTTAAAAGAGTGGCTTTTGTTCGGTATCAAGACACTAGCGGTGCATTCTTTGATGTGTATGCTAAGCCAAATGTTTGGCCTAAAGACCCTGATTATATTTTAAGGCCTGCTGATAAATCAAAAATTGTTATGTATATATTGAAATATAAATCTGTACGTAATCTTCCTGGCGAATTAAGGCTTAATAAGTGGAGCTATGAAATTTTTTCGGTAAATGAGGATAAGCTTTTAGCTGTTAGTACAAACTTTCGATATGAGCAGTTTGAGCAAGATAAGACTTTTTTAGCCGCTCCATCTGGGGTAATGTGTGAAGAGAATGGCGGCGTAGGTAAATTCATAAGAACGGTTTTCCCATTGGAGAAGTAATAATGAGCACGGCATCAATTATAACGTTAAGTAAATTAGTAAGTACTGCAGTGGCATCATATGGTATTGATTTGGAAAAAGGTGATAAGGCTTTAAAATCCTCACTTATGAATGGCAATGCTGGCTTTAGCTCAACTCAAGCTGATCAATTTGTCACAAACTTTTTAACAGGTGATATTCATGCGTGGGTTTTTAATTAAATTAGGTTTGATATTTGGAGTGGTGATTATTTGGTTCTGGCCGAATATTCAAGGCTATTATCGATTTAAACAATACTGTGCCCGAGAAGGAGGACTGCAGGTCTATGGCAAAGTATTGCCTAATCAGGGCTGGTTGGCGGCGGGGACTGATCCGTATGACTATCAAATACCACTTGATTTAAAGCAAGTAGCTTTTGTTCGCTATCAGGATGCGACGGGTGCACGATTTGATGTCTATGCTAAACCTAATCCTTGGCCTAAAGGGCCTGATTATATTTTTAAACCAGTTGATGTAACTAAAACTGTGATTTACATGCGGAAGTATGAATTTATACGTTCTATACCAAATGAATTAAGGCTTGGTCGATACCGCTATGAAGTGTTCTCTACTTTAGAAAATAGAACTTTAATTAGCCTGACTAATTTTCAATATGAAGAATTTGAGCGTGATAAAACATTTCTTGCTGCTCCTTCATATGTGTTATGTGAAAGAGTGCCAAGTCCTAGTAAATTTTCAGAAATAATATTTCAATTAAGGAATAAATAATGACAACCACTTCAATATCAAGATTAAGTCAATTGACAAGTACTGCGGTTGCAAGTTATGGCGTAGATTTAAAAGGGGGAAGGAATTAAAAAATTTACTTGTAAGTGGCGCAGCTAATTTTTCCTCAACTCAGGCCGCCAAATTTATAGCTAAATACGATCTTATAGATCAAATCCAGAATATCCCTGAAAATGGATTCAGTGCGACCATTTTTCAAGACAAGACTGGTAATAAAGAATAACTGGGGTCAGAAGTTCGCAGTAACAGTAATTTAGCTAGCGGGTTAAAGTCCCGCCCGAGGAATTGTCCATACGCCTCGGTAGTACGAAAGAGCGGCGTTTGAGTAATCAAGGGTCGTGAGTTCTTTACGACAAAGAGGCAGACCGTAACGAAAGTGAACCTAGAAGTAGCCTCGTTAACATTGCAGTTGCCGACCTCGTTTCTGTATAGGGAAGGCCGTTGTGCTGATGTGTTGGCAATGGAAGCCACATCCGCGAGCTGTCGGGGTAGCAGGGGCGGTATGTTTTGGAAGTTAAATTACCCAGTGCTGGAGATCCATCACGGTGGCAGGGAGACTGCCAAGCGCAATGTATAAGGAAACGAAATCAGCGCGTATCGTGATGGAAGTCGGAGGGGTTCATAGTACCGTTTGAGATTGAGGGACAACATAACCCCAGTCGAGGGAAGGGACCCTGCTTTGTTCATGCAACTGAAGAGCTGAGGATCAGGAGATTGCCATGTTGCTAATCACTCCGAATGAGATCAGGACGCTACAGAGGAAGCTGTACATCAAAGCCAAGCAGGAACCAAACTATCGTTTCTACGCACTCTACGACAAGATTTACTGTGCTGACATCCTCAAGTTAGCGTGGCGACTGGTCAAGGCAAACAAGGGCAGTCCTGGGGTTGATGGGATTGACTTTGCTGCCATAGAAAGCGGCGAAGGGGTAGATTGCTACTTGTCGGTAATTAGTCAGGAACTGCAAGATAAAAGCTACCGGACTGGGGCAATCAAGCGCGTCATGATTCCCAAAGCGGATGGCAGTTTGCGTCCACTCGGGATTCCGACGATACGAGATCGCGTGGTTCAGATGGCGACCAAGCTGGTGATGGAGCCTATCTTTGAGGCGGATTTTTGCGAGCACTCCTATGGGTTTCGCCCAAGGAAATCAGCACATCAAGCAATAGACGCCATTGCAGAAGCTTTGTGGCAAGGTAAAACGCAGGTCATCGATGCTGATTTGTCGAAGTATTTCGACAGCATTCCTCACGCTAAACTGATGGCCACGGTAGCTGAGCGCATTGTGGATGGGGCTGTACTGGCCTTGATTCAACAATGGCTTAAAGCGCCGGTTATTGGAAAAAGTGAGAATGGAAAAGCGGCAACGGTCAGTGGAGGAAAAGGGCAGCGCAAGGGCACGCCGCAAGGTGGGGTGATTTCTCCGTTGCTATCGAACCTTTACTTACATCTACTGGATAGAATCTGGCATCGCCACAATATAGGGAAGAAACTACAAGCGAGCTTGGTGCGGTATGCCGATGACTTTGTAGTGCTCTGCCGTGGCGAGACCCAAAGCCCGCTGGCGCATATGAAGTGGATATTGGATCGGCTGGAATTGACGCTTAACGAAAGCAAGACAAAAATTGTTGATGCTAAAGCCGCGTCATTTCTATTTCTGGGATTTGATTTGCGCACGAACCTATCCGCTAAAGGCACTCGCTATCCCTATATTGAGGCCTCAGCTAAATCGGTAGAGAAAATCAAGACGCGACTAAATGAAATTACTGGAAGAACCCAAACATGGCGACCAATTGAAGAGGTGGTGCGAGATTTAAATCAAGCATTACGCGGTTGGTCGAGTTACTTCCATTACCGGAATTCATCCAAGCAATTTTATAAAGTGAAGCGTCATTCAGAAGAACGGCTAAGGATACATCTTCGCAAACGGCACAAAGTCAGCGATTGGAAAACGAGCATGCTCCGTTATCCAAGGCGGGTGCTAAATGAGCGATACGGTTTGTATTCATTACCGACAGCAGCAGGTTGGAAATCAGCGCATGCTTGATGTGAAGAACATCGGAAAGCCGTGTGCGGGAAAATCGCATGCACGGTTTGATGAGGGAGGGCAGGTGAAAACCTGCTCTCTACTCTACCAAAATTAAATCCTACTATGCTTAATGCTCTTAGAGCCAAAGAAAGCGGATTTAACTGTACTCTGACCCCAGTTAATCCTTATGGCGCATGTTTCGGAAAGTGCAAGACAGAGGTAAATAATTATTAACCATTAATTATTTAAACTTTTTAACAGGAGATAATCATGCGTGGGTTTTTAATTAAATTAGGTTTGATATTTGGAGTGGTGATTATTTGGTTCTGGCCGAATATTCAAGGCTATTATCGATTTAAACAATACTGTGCCCGAGAAGGAGGACTGCAGGTCTATGGCAAAGTATTGCCTAATCAGGGGTGGTTGGCAGCAGGGACTGATCCAAAAGATTATAAAGCACCATTTTATTTAGGCAAAGTTGCTTTTGTTCGCTATCAGGATGCGACGGGTGCGCGATTTGATGTTTATGCTAAGCCGAATCCTTGGCCTAAAGACCCAGATTATATTTTTCAGGCTGTAGATAGGTCGAAGTCCGCATTATACATATTGAAGTATGAGAACGAATTAATACCAAATGAATTACGGCTAGGGAGTAACAAAATTATTGTATTGTCCGCAAAAGACAATAAAAAAATAATTAGTTACACGAATGTTGCTTATAGCCTTTTTTTGAATGAGCCATCGACAGAGTACTGTTCCAGAATGCCGTTAGCTGGCAAAGAAATTTCTGAAATAATTTACAAATAACTTTTAGGATTCTAGATGGCATTCGCATTAATTGGAAATAAAATAACTGGGGTCAGAAGTTCGCAGTAACAGTAATTTAGCTAGCGGGTTAAAGTCCCGCCCGAGGAATTGTCCATACGCCTCGGTAGTACGAAAGAGCGGCGTTTGAGTAATCAAGGGTCGTGAGTTCTTTACGACAAAGAGGCAGACCGTAACGAAAGTGAACCTAGAAGTAGCCTCGTTAACATTGCAGTTGCCGACCTCGTTTCTGTATAGGGAAGGCCGTTGTGCTGATGTGTTGGCAATGGAAGCCACATCCGCGAGCTGTCGGGGTAGCAGGGGCGGTATGTTTTGGAAGTTAAATTACCCAGTGCTGGAGATCCATCACGGTGGCAGGGAGACTGCCAAGCGCAATGTATAAGGAAACGAAATCAGCGCGTATCGTGATGGAAGTCGGAGGGGTTCATAGTACCGTTTGAGATTGAGGGACAACATAACCCCAGTCGAGGGAAGGGACCCTGCTTTGTTCATGCAACTGAAGAGCTGAGGATCAGGAGATTGCCATGTTGCTAATCACTCCGAATGAGATCAGGACGCTACAGAGGAAGCTGTACATCAAAGCCAAGCAGGAACCAAACTATCGTTTCTACGCACTCTACGACAAGATTTACTGTGCTGACATCCTCAAGTTAGCGTGGCGACTGGTCAAGGCAAACAAGGGCAGTCCTGGGGCTGATGGGATTGACTTTGCTGCCATAGAAAGCGGCGAAGGGGTAGATTGCTACTTGTCGGTAATTAGTCAGGAACTGCAAGATAAAAGCTACCGGACTGGGGCGATCAAGCGCGTCATGATTCCCAAAGCGGATGGCAGTTTGCGTCCACTCGGGATTCCGACGATACGAGATCGCGTGGTTCAGATGGCGACCAAGCTGGTGATGGAGCCTATCTTTGAGGCGGATTTTTGCGAGCACTCCTATGGGTTTCGCCCAAGGAAATCAGCACATCAAGCGATAGACGCCATTGCAGAAGCTTTGTGGCAAGGTAAAACGCAAGTCATTGATGCTGATTTGTCGAAGTATTTCGACAGCATTCCTCACGCTAAACTGATGGCCACGGTAGCTGAGCGCATTGTGGATGGGGCCGTACTGGCCTTGATTCAACAATGGCTTAAAGCGCCGGTGATTGGAAAAAGTGAGAATGGAAAAGCGGCAACGGTCAGTGGAGGAAAAGGGCAGCGCAAGGGCACGCCGCAAGGCGGGGTTATCTCTCCGTTGCTATCGAACCTTTACTTACATCTACTGGATAGAATCTGGCATCGCCACAATATAGGGAAGAAACTACAAGCGAGCTTGGTGCGGTATGCCGATGACTTTGTAGTGCTCTGCCGTGGCGAGACCCAAAGCCCGCTGGCGCATATGAAGTGGATATTGGATCGGCTGGAATTGACGCTTAACGAAAGCAAGACAAAAATTGTTGATGCTAAAGCCGCGTCATTTCTATTTCTGGGATTTGATTTGCGCACGAACCTATCCGCTAAAGGCACTCGCTATCCCTATATTGAGGCCTCAGCTAAATCGGTAGAGAAAATCAAGACGCGACTAAATGAAATTACTGGAAGAACCCAAACATGGCGACCAATTGAAGAGGTGGTGCGAGATTTAAATCAAGCATTACGCGGTTGGTCGAGTTACTTCCATTACCGGAATTCATCCAAGCAATTTTATAAAGTGAAGCGTCATTCAGAAGAACGGCTAAGGATACATCTTCGCAAACGGCACAAAGTCAGCGATTGGAAAACGAGCATGCTCCGTTATCCAAGGCGGGTGCTAAATGAGCGATACGGTTTGTATTCATTACCGACAGCAGCAGGTTGGAAATCAGCGCATGCTTGATGTGAAGAACATCGGAAAGCCGTGTGCGGGAAAATCGCATGCACGGTTTGATGAGGGAGGGCAGGTGAAAACCTGCTCTCTACTCTACCTAAATTAAATCCTACTATGCTTAATGCTCTTAGAGCCAAATAAAGCGGATTTAACTGTACTCTGACTCCAGTTATTCATTGTTCATTGGAGAGGTTGATTTTATGCAGAATGAACGTAAGTTGAATAAGATATTGATTGTTTCTTTCATTTTGTCAGTGTTAATTAACCCAATAGTTGGTTTTTTTGCTTGTGCGTATATAAGATTTAAGCAGAAAAATTTACTTTCTGGTGGTTTGTTAATTTTTGCTGGTTTGATGGTTTTTTGCCTTTCCCTTATAAATATTTATTATGCGATACTCTCTTTAAAAGATTTTTTTGTTCCAAATAAATAACTGGGGTCAGAGCAAAATTAAATCCTACTATGATGATCTTAGAGCCAAAGAAAGCGGGTTTAGCTGTACTCTGACCCCAGTTATTCACACCAAATATGGCCTAATTGAATAATTAGTGAGAAACGTTTTATTTGATACAGTACCTGATGAAAAATTATTATTTATTTATCAGACCAGAATTAAATTACAAAAAAATAAAATGAATATCGACGGTAAATAGCTAAAGCTGGCACCGGGAATGGCGGTAACGGTAGAGATTAAAACGGGGCAGCGTAGTGTAATTGAATATTTCATATCGCAACTCATGGCGCATGTTTCAGAAAGTGCGCAGGATAGGTAAGTTTTTCGTATATGTATTGAATTGTTTTTTCATAAACTTTGAGGACTATCCTTGTGCATGATGAACATCAAATTAATAAAATATTGCTTGTTTCTTTTATAGTGTCCTTGTGCGTTAATCCGGTCATTGGTTTTTTTGCTTGTGCATATATTAGATTTAAGCAGAAAAATATATTTTCTTGTTGTGTTTTGATTTTTTTAGGTGTTGTTGTTGCATTTTTTGGTTTTAAGCTGTTTGAGATTTCTGATTTTGAATTATCACAAAGTGTTTTTATGTTGAATATGTTTTGTACTTTTTTACTTAAATTTTTAGGTCAGGCAATGATGCGTGGTGATACTGAAAGTGAGTATGTCTGGACTAGAGGTAGGTTAATTGTAGGATGGATTTTTATTATTTTTATGTTCTTGTTGTTTTGTATTATTTTCTTGGTTTGATAATAAAGGCGTATTAAATTGATGTCAGATAAAATTATCCCTGCGGTGGATACTACGGGCGCGGTTTATGCAAATATAGTGTGGCCCCACTTTCAAATGAAGGCAAGTTAACGGCATTGTAGCAGCCAATATTGGCTTTGACGGCTATCAGTACATTCACAGCTGTTGGCAAATAACTGGGGGTAGAACAAAATTAAATCCTATTATGCTTTAATACTCTTAGAGCCAAAGAAGTCGGATTTAACTGTACTCAGACCCCAGTTATTGCATTTTTCGTTTTTTCCGAGATTCTGTTATGGTTTTTTGATCATTTGCTCTGCTTTAGCGACACCTTTTCAGATAAATCGCCTGAGAAGCATGAAAAAGCCTTGATTTCTTAGCTAGAAATCGAGGCTTTTTCCTTAAGTGAACGGCATTACTGGCTTTGCCAGAGGTAATTTAATTTTTGTAGCACTTCGATCACTTTACGGGTCTAAATACCTTGCACGTACATTTCCGCCAAGGCGAGATTGACGGCTTGTTCCGTACGGGTGCTTTTTTCTAATGCGCTGGGATAAAAACCACTGGAGCTTACTTGTGGCACTTCAAAAGTCACTTCGCCCAAGCGGGTGAGCATGGTTTTTGATTTGAAACCATTGGCATGATCGACGCGTTCAGTGCAGCGCTCATAGGGGCAGCTTGCAGATATTGCGCCCGTTCAATAGGTGATGCTTTGTTGACTAAAATACGTAAGGCTTCGCTTGCACCATCTAAGCCATGCTTAAGCAAAGCGGACAAGGCGTCAGCAAACGCGGCATTGGGGGAGTCTATTCGTTGTATCCCAGCAATGTAAAACAACAGGAAGCCGAAACGTTTTTATAGCGATGATTAAAGCAATCGAAGCCAAATAGAATCACTTTGGTGGTTTGGGTAATGTCCGAATTCATCATGCAATTTCACAAGAAACATTAGATATGTTGGTGTGTGATTATAAAGTTTGTTTGTGCTTTTTGCCGACATATAGCCCAGAGTTTAACGTGATTGAAATACTTTATAAATAAACCAAATACCGTTGGCATTATTTTAAAGCTTGAAAAAAGATTAGCTTACTTTAAATGTAAAAAAATATACTGGAAAAAGTGTGTTCCATGCTTAAGTTTAATTATGTGTAATTACTTATTATAAGATAATTCTTATAATTTTATTGAGCGATGTAGTTTATTATTCAGGCACTGACATGTTTTTATGTGAGGATTGTATTTAACCAAGTATTGATTTATTTTGTTTTTGTTGTAATTATAAAAATATGCAGCCCGTTTGTTTTTTTTATTTGGTTGCAATACGAATCACAGACACATAATTTAAAAATTATTTAAAATTATCTTCTGCGAGGGTGGTGGAGTCTGTAGTTTATTTATTTTTTAATATTGTTAAATATAGGAAATAAAAAATTGAAAAAAAGTATGATGGTAAAAAAATCGTGTATTGCTACCGCACTGGCTATTATGGCCTTTGGCAGTGCTAATGCTTCGGTTAACCTTAGTCAGTCACAATTTCGTGCCTTGTTGCCGGATGGCAGCAATTACGAGCTGAATCTGGGTGACATGACCACAGTGAGTTATCACTGCGATATTAAAGAAGAAGGCACAGACTATGTATTAGATAGAAATAAGTGTGATCAGCGCTACATCGACTTTAAAGGTAATTATCCAAACGTCGTAGCATTAAATCTGCTGGATAAACCATCCACCCAGACGATTGCCGAGCACAAACTATGGGCAATGTCGTTTGCTCACGCAGCTATGAACAGCTTGGTATTGATGCAATATAGTTTGAATAAACAAAATGGTACCTTTGATCTGCAGAAAAATTTCGCAGCAACCAATGAGCCATTTGGCCGCTATTTCATGAAAAATATGGGCCCTAATTACTATTTGTCTAAAGCGTTGCAAGAATCTTCATTAGGCAATGATTTGCCTAATAACCCGATGGGTGTGGGTGATGATGACGGCGTGCTGCAAGTAGAATATCCGGGTAGCGCTTGGTCAGAATTGCAAGGCGCCGGTTCAGGTGGTTTCCCCGCCGTATTTGCAAGCATGAATCCGGAGCGCACATTAAGCTCAAATAACGGTCCGGCCCGCAATGTACTTGGCTCTGCAGCAACCAGCGCCTACTATAACGCCTCGGTAATGGGAATTAATACCGGCTCCTTGGAATGGCATCAAAACCCAGAAGGCCAGGCAAGCTCTCAGAACCGTATTCATGAGTTCATTCAGGATGCCAAAGATCCTGATGCGCTGGCTATTATGCTGAGTTTTATGTACAACCGTGGCCCGTATGCAGCCAAAGATCAGCCTCTGAGAGATGAGGCTACTTTCAATCATTGTAAAAATAGTACGGACTTGGTCAACGACTGGTCATGTTTTACCAGGCAGAATGACTTTGGTAGCCGCTACATTCGCCAGATTCCTGATGTAACAAAGCAACTGAATGCTGCTCATTATTTCTACGATGAAAAGCTGACTTGGAATGATGTAACTGCTTACTTCACACTTCTGGAGGGCTACGGCTTTTACTCAAGCGAGGACATCAGCAAGATCACAGCAGCTGCTAAAACCGTATTTGATAACAACCAAAGCGACGGCGCAATTAGCTTCAAGGCCCAGTTTGGTAAAATTATCGAAGCCGTATTAACCTCTGCACCGATTAAAACGTTTGCAGAAAAAGGTGATGGCGGCGGCCTCGATGGCAAAGTGATGCCTGTGTTTACTGGTACAGAAATCTCTGCAAACAGCATGTATATGGTTGCCCAGACCGGTAATGGCGTTGCATTCAATAACTGGTTAACACCAAATGCACACGTGCCACTGCCTTCTGATGCCAGCATTATTAAGCTGCAGTACAAAGGGCTGGATTGTACGGATCAGATGGAAAGCGCCTTTAAAGAAGCGGTGTCTCATCTGAACCCGAATGCGCCTACTCAGCTAACGATCCATTCTGACGGCCAAAGCTGCTCCTTTAACGAAGAAAAGTATGTGGAGCCTTCAGGTCCTGCTGAGTGCAAAGAGGGTGAGTGGTGTGCAACAACAACGTACACACAACCTTGTACAACCGTTGAATACAATGGCAAAAAGTACCAGAATCAATGGTATGCAGATCCGGGCATGACTCCAGATCCTGCCACAGCAGAAGGGTATGACAGTGTGTGGCGTTTCCCCGGTGTTCCAAGTAATAGCTGTAAATAAGTTGCAAACGTAACACTGATGAAATCAATTTCACACTGAATTGATAAGTGCACATAAAACGGAACCAATGGCTTAATCGTTTGTACTGTGTTTATTAAATAAAAGTGTGATTTTGGGGTGTTTTACTGCGGGGATCTAGTGTGATGACTAGATCCCCGTTTGCGTGAAAGATTAAAACGAAGCGATGTATATTTATGAGTTTTTTCGTAGTGCCATTAAATATTAAATGGGTTTTGTATTTACTGGACGGAATAACTGGGAATAACTGGGGTCAGAAGTTCGCAGTAACAGTAATTTAGCTAGCGGGTTAAAGTCCCGCCCGAGGAATTGTCCATACGCCTCGGTAGTACGAAAGAGCGGCGTTTGAGTAATCAAGGGTCGTGAGTTCTTTACGACAAAGAGGCAGACCGTAACGAAAGTGAACCTAGAAGTAGCCTCGTTAACATTGCAGTTGCCGACCTCGTTTCTGTATAGGGAAGGCCGTTGTGCTGATGTGTTGGCAATGGAAGCCACATCCGCGAGCTGTCGGGGTAGCAGGGGCGGTATGTTTTGGAAGTTAAATTACCCAGTGCTGGAGATCCATCACGGTGGCAGGGAGACTGCCAAGCGCAATGTATAAGGAAACGAAATCAGCGCGTATCGTGATGGAAGTCGGAGGGGTTCATAGTACCGTTTGAGATTGAGGGACAACATAACCCCAGTCGAGGGAAGGGACCCTGCTTTGTTCATGCAACTGAAGAGCTGAGGATCAGGAGATTGCCATGTTGCTAATCACTCCGAATGAGATCAGGACGCTACAGAGGAAGCTGTACATCAAAGCCAAGCAGGAACCAAACTATCGTTTCTACGCACTCTACGACAAGATTTACTGTGCTGACATCCTCAAGTTAGCGTGGCGACTGGTCAAGGCAAACAAGGGCAGTCCTGGGGTTGATGGGATTGACTTTGCTGCCATAGAAAGCGGCGAAGGGGTAGATTGCTACTTGTCGGTAATTAGTCAGGAACTGCAAGATAAAAGCTACCGGACTGGGGCAATCAAGCGCGTCATGATTCCCAAAGCGGATGGCAGTTTGCGTCCACTCGGGATTCCGACGATACGAGATCGCGTGGTTCAGATGGCGACCAAGCTGGTGATGGAGCCTATCTTTGAGGCGGATTTTTGCGAGCACTCCTATGGGTTTCGCCCAAGGAAATCAGCACATCAAGCAATAGACGCCATTGCAGAAGCTTTGTGGCAAGGTAAAACGCAGGTCATCGATGCTGATTTGTCGAAGTATTTCGACAGCATTCCTCACGCTAAACTGATGGCCACGGTAGCTGAGCGCATTGTGGATGGGGCTGTACTGGCCTTGATTCAACAATGGCTTAAAGCGCCGGTTATTGGAAAAAGTGAGAATGGAAAAGCGGCAACGGTCAGTGGAGGAAAAGGGCAGCGCAAGGGCACGCCGCAAGGTGGGGTGATTTCTCCGTTGCTATCGAACCTTTACTTACATCTACTGGATAGAATCTGGCATCGCCACAATATAGGGAAGAAACTACAAGCGAGCTTGGTGCGGTATGCCGATGACTTTGTAGTGCTCTGCCGTGGCGAGACCCAAAGCCCGCTGGCGCATATGAAGTGGATATTGGATCGGCTGGAATTGACGCTTAACGAAAGCAAGACAAAAATTGTTGATGCTAAAGCCGCGTCATTTCTATTTCTGGGATTTGATTTGCGCACGAACCTATCCGCTAAAGGCACTCGCTATCCCTATATTGAGGCCTCAGCTAAATCGGTAGAGAAAATCAAGACGCGACTAAATGAAATTACTGGAAGAACCCAAACATGGCGACCAATTGAAGAGGTGGTGCGAGATTTAAATCAAGCATTACGCGGTTGGTCGAGTTACTTCCATTACCGGAATTCATCCAAGCAATTTTATAAAGTGAAGCGTCATTCAGAAGAACGGCTAAGGATACATCTTCGCAAACGGCACAAAGTCAGCGATTGGAAAACGAGCATGCTCCGTTATCCAAGGCGGGTGCTAAATGAGCGATACGGTTTGTATTCATTACCGACAGCAGCAGGTTGGAAATCAGCGCATGCTTGATGTGAAGAACATCGGAAAGCCGTGTGCGGGAAAATCGCATGCACGGTTTGATGAGGGAGGGCAGGTGAAAACCTGCTCTCTACTCTACCAAAATTAAATCCTACTATGCTTAATGCTCTTAGAGCCAAAGAAAGCGGATTTAACTTTACTCTGACCCCAGTTATTAATGGCTTGGTAGTTTTGTGGGCTAAAAAGTACATTTTCTGGCGGGGTTAATAATGATGTTTGGGTTGAATGCTATGCTTCAGTTTTATCCCCGCTGTCGATTTTTGCCATGAATATAATGCGATTGACCGTGCTGTGTTGTTCCGCACTCTCTGCGGTTTGTTTTGCCGTAGAAAAGCCCGAATACCGTTTGTCGGAGGGCTCTAGTGTGCAGCGCAGCGCCAACGCAGTGCTGTCGTTGATGTCGTATTCGGTCATTCTGGATTTGGCGGCGAGTAGCTTGTCGATTCGAGAAGCGCAAACTGAAAATAAAAGCCTGATGATGACGCAATTGGGCGGCGGTGCAACCATCAGTAAGGAAGTGCCGCTGTATTTAGAGGGTGCGCTTGCAGCCAGTCGCTATGATCCAACTTTTGTAGCCACCAATGGGCAAGATCATCGCAATATTCCTTTGAAATGGACGTCTATTAGCGGCACGGGCGGTGTCGGTTGGGATTTCCCCATTGCCGAGAATTGGGTGGTCCGACCTATTTTTAATTTTTCACTTGGCAAAGTGGCAAGTGACTTAAAAGTGGCCAATTGGTGGATTAATTATAAAACGGGCGAAGAATTCAAATTTTTTGATAATGGCACGATGAACGCCTACGGCTTGGGTGGCGCGCTCATGCTGGATTATGAATTGGTCAGCCTTGAGCATGAAATTGATATGGAATTACGGCTGTCGCAGGTGCATCTGCAATCATTCAAAAGTGATGACGCGGTCTCTGGGCATGCCGATTCGCAAACCGCCAATTTGTGGACGCGTTATCGTGCACCATCGGGAATGACTTTTCTGAATCGACCGCTGCGTTATGTGCTTGAGGCATCGCACTCGCATTATTTTGGCGATCAAGCGGGCGTAATGGGATTTGATTATTTGTCGACGGTTGGCGCGGGTTTTGAGATTGACAGCAGTGATTACCCTGTTTTCGTTTCGCGAACGCGCTTTATCATGCGCTTTATGTTTGGCCCGAATGTGTCGGGTGGCGGAGTGAGTATTGCGATGAGTTTTTAAAATTCAGCGTGTCACGCTGACGGGGCTGCTTATTTCTAAGCCTATTATTGGGTATTGATATGTAGGTCTTGTTAGGTGATGTCTGCATGGCAACATCATTTTTAAAGCATACGCTGCGATAAATGATCATCCGCAGCCATTAGAATGAAATGGGTCAAGTGGCATAATCAGGCACATTGAATGCGTGTTTTATATCAGGAAGGCACAAAACCCCGCAATGCGATTGCGGGGTTTTGTGTTTTTAATTCAGTGCGTTTAATCGGGGCTAAGAATAGTGCTTTGGGCTTCGCTTAACATGCCCGGGTAATCTCGGCTGTAGTGCAGGCCGCGGCTTTCTTTTCTATCCATGGCGCAGCGCACGATAAGCTCGGCAGATTGCACTAGATTACGCAGCTCGATTAAGTCGTTAGAAACACGGAAGTTGCTGTAGTAATCGTCGATTTCATGCTGCAGCAGCTCAATGCGGTGCAGGGCGCGCTCAAGGCGCTTATTGGTGCGCACAATGCCAACGTAATCCCACATAAAGCGACGCAATTCATCCCAGTTGTGCGAGATCACCACTTCTTCATCAGGATCAGTGACTTGGCTTTCGTCCCATTCTGGGATGCTGGGGCGCTCAGTAGCGACGGCTTTTAAGATGTCGGTGGCGGCCGCTTTGCCGAGCACCATGCATTCTAGTAAGGAGTTGGAGGCAAGGCGGTTGGCACCGTGCAGGCCGGTGCAGGCCACTTCGCCCACGGCGTAGAGGCTGGCAACGTCGGTGCGGCCAGCCATATCGCTGACTACGCCACCGCAGGTGTAATGTGCCGCTGGTACTACTGGGATGGGCTCTTTGGTGATGTCGATGCCTAGCTCTAAGCAGCGTAAATAGATATTAGGGAAGTGCTCTTTAATAAAGGCGGCGGGTTTATAGGAAATATCCAGATAAACGCAGTCAAAACCGCCTTTTTTCATTTCAAAGTCAATCGCACGGGCGACGATATCACGCGGGGCCAGCTCGGCGCGCTCATCGTGCTGGGGCATAAAGCGGGTGCCATCGGGTAGCTTTAAAATACCGCCTTCACCACGCACGGCTTCAGTAATCAAAAATGATTTGGCATGCGGGTGATAAAGGCAGGTAGGGTGAAATTGGATGAATTCCATATTGGCCACGCGGCAGCCTGCGCGCCAGCCCATTGCAATGCCGTCACCCGTTGCTACATCAGGATTGGTGGTGTAGAGATAAACTTTGCCTGCACCACCGCTGGCCAGCACGGTAGAGCGAGCGGCGATGGTTTCAACGTGATCTGTTTCTTTGTTGTAAACGTAAGCACCGTAGCAGTGCTTGCCTTCACGGCCTAGCTTTTGATCGGTAATTAAATCAACGGCAATGTGCGATTCAAGTACGGTGATGTTTGGGTGGGCTGCTACTTTATATGCCAAGGTATCGATGACGGCCGCGCCGGTTGCGTCTGCAGCATGAATAATACGCCGGTGGCTGTGGCCGCCTTCACGGGTAAGGTGGTAGCCTTGATAGGCGCTATCGCCTTCAGTGTCTTTAGTGAAAGGCACGCCCATCTGAATGAGCCAATCAATGGCTTCTTTGGAATGCTCTACAATAAAGCGCGTGCTGTCATGGTCACATAGGCCTGCGCCTGCAACGTGGGTGTCACGAATATGCAGCTCTACGCTGTCGGTGCCATCAAGTACTGCCGCAATGCCGCCCTGTGCCCAGCCGCTGCCACCATCACGCAATTCGCGTTTGGTGACTAGGCCCACTTTGATGTGGTCAGCTAAGTGCAGAGCCATAGTCATCCCGCCAAGACCGCTGCCAATAATTAACGCATCAAATTCCCGCATTGCTGATGTTCCATTCCCAGAAAAATGAAATATTAACAGAGGCTAGACTTACGTAGCCGTGTATAAAGCCAAATCTGTTCATACAAATGCAAGTTGACTTGATAAAGATCATGGTTAGCCCCATGTCACAGGTAGCCTGTTGGAATTAAGGCGGATTTGTTGTGGGGAACTGATTGTCTTATGCGCTGCGCATTTTTCTTGCGTGCCAACACATCACTTCAAGGTTTATTGGGTCTTCCATGAAGATATGATGCTTTGTAGGTGCTTAATTTTGACAGACGGCTAGAAATATATTTGGGAGGTATCCTTGATTCAGCGTACCGATCGTGACATCGATCAGGAGCTTGTAGTGCGGGCGCAGGCGGGTGATAAGCGTGCTTTTGAGCTGCTGGTGGTGAAGTACCAGCGTCGTGTGGCACGGCTATTGTCGCGCCTGATCCGTGATCAAAACGAAATTGAAGACGTATCGCAAGAGTCTTTTATCAAGGCTTATCGTGCCTTGCCTTCTTTTAGAGGGGAAAGTGCTTTTTATACGTGGCTTTATCGTATTGCTATCAATACCGCAAAAAATCATTTGTCGACTTTAGGCCGTCGTCCCCAGCTATTGGCGGATTACGAGGATGAAGAAGGTGAGTCGCTTGATGCTGCGGCACAAATACCGGATTACCACACGCCTGAAACTGAACTCTCTAACCGGCAGATTGTCTCTACAGTAAATGCAGTGGTGGATGAGTTGCCATCTGAGTTGCGCACAGCGATTACCTTGCGTGAAATGGAAGGTTTGAGTTACGAAGACATCGCTGCGGTGATGAATTGCCCTATCGGTACGGTGCGCTCACGTATTTTTCGCGCTCGAGAGGCAATAGCAGACAAGCTCAGGCCCTTATTGGATATCGTTGGTCGAGATAAGCGCTGGTAAGCTTTGCATAGGATATGAGAGGAAAATACGATGAAAGAGAAACTTTCCGCCTTGATGGATGGTGAGCTAGATGTCTCAGAAATAGATGGCTTACTGGCTGAAATGAAACGCAAACCCGAGTTAAGCAATGCTTGGTACGATTGGCATCAAGCCAGTGATAGCTTGCAAGAACATCCGCTCTTGTCGCCGCAGTTTATGCAGCGCTTTTCTGCACGCTTGGCTGAGGAGCCAACGGTGGTTGCTCCGCAACGCTTGAAGCGTAGTTCGGTTATGAAAAAATTATTAGTGCCTTTAACTGCCGCGGCATCGATTGCATTTGTTGGCGTAGCGGTTTGGCAATCTAATACCGTTTTAAATATCGCACCTTCAATGGTTGCGGTGCAAAGTAATCATAAAGTCGTGGCAAAAGCCCCTGCTGTGCGTGCGTATTTGGCGGCGCATAGCCAAGAATCGGGTAATGTTTTGGCGGAGCGAGATATCGTTTACGCTAATTTTGGCACGGAGACTGTGCGCTAAATGAGCGACTTGCTGGATAGATTAAAACCCCTCGTACTTTGTATAAGTTTGTTTTTGCCGGTGAGTGCTTGGGCCGCATCTGAGTTAAATAACTCAGATGCGGCTATTTTGATAAATCGGATGGTGGCTGCGGCTAAGCAAGCTGATTTTCAAGGGACGTTCATGCATCAGCATGGCGATTCAACAGAGACTTTTCGAATCGTGCATGTAGGCAGTGAGTTACTTGAGATTGAGCGCCGTGAATCCTTGGACGGCCCACGTCGTGAGTACGTTAGAAAAGGCGATCAAATCAGCATCTACTTGCCCTCCAAAAGGCCGGTGTCTTTAGATCGTCGCTTTAGCTCAAAACTGTTCCCTCAGCATTTGCCAGAAACAGCCGAAGCGGTGCTGCTTAATTACAAGCTAAAAAAATTAGGTATGGAGCGAGTTGCAGGCCTAAATGCACAGGTGTTTGAGCTGGAGCCAAGAGATGTGTTTCGTTTTCCTATGCGTTTATGGATGCACACTGATAGCGGCTTGATTCTTAAATCTGAGCGCCTTGGCCCTTATTCACAGCCTGTTGAGCTGTTTGTGTTTTCAAACCTTGTGTTAGGTAAATTTGATCGCGCTCTGCTTAACCCCGTTAATCCATTGCGTCCTGTGGTGGTGGAATCAAATCAAGGGGTGGCCAGTAGTCCTGTTGAGCCTTTATGGCAAATAGAGCACCTGCCGCGAGGTTTTCGTTTTCTTAAAAGTATTCAGCGCACTTTACTTGGTAAAGAAATGCCGGTTGTGCAGCATTTGTATAGCGATGGGTTGGTGACGGTGTCGGTGTTTTTGGAGCCCGCTGTTGCTGAAGTCAAAGAAGCGGCTTCTCATCAAAGTGCGATGCATATGTATGTTCGGCAAATTGATGGAAAGATGGTGACGGTCTTGGGTGAAGTGCCTGCTGATGCGGTCAAAGCGTTTGCTTATGCTTTTAACCCGCGTAAGTAAGACGCATGATTGAAACTGAGGCACAGGTTATTCGCATCGATGGGCTGCATGCGTGGGTTAAAATCAAGCCACATACGCCTTGTGGGCAATGCGATCCTAAAACTGGCTGTAAGTCGGTCGCGGTGAGCCGCATGTTTTCACAGACTCAAGAAGGCTTTCGTGTGCAAAGCCCGCTTTCATCCAAGGCGGGTGATTTGGTTACTGTGGCAGTAGAAGAGCAACAGCTACTTAAAACCGCCGCGTGGGCTTATGGTGTGCCGCTATTTTTGCTCATCGTGGGTGCTGCTCTAGGGCAGTGGCTTCTGCCTCAATCGTCAGCATATTCTGTGCTTGGCGCATGTTTTGGCTTTGTAGTGGGGTTTGTGCTGCTAAAGCAGCAGCACCAGCTGGCGGCGTCAGCCGAACCAGTCATTGTGGCGAGTAGGCAATCAAGCCTCTCGCCGTTTCTTAGTCCTTGTCAGATGAAACGTAAACCATGATGAAAAAACTAATTGCCAGTGTAAGTTTTGGGTTTGTAGCTAGCACCACATTTGCTGCTAGCTTGCCTGATTTCACTCAGCTGGTCGAAAAAGAAGGTCGTGCGGTGGTGAATATTTCAACCACTTCCACTATCAAAGAGCAGCCACAGCAAGTGGGCGATGAAGACGGGATGGATATTTTTCGCCGTTTTGGTTTTCCTGTGCCTCGCATGATCCCGCGTAATGGGCTACAGCAGCAGCCTCGGGAGCGTCAGGCGCAATCGCTAGGCTCTGGTTTTATCATGGCCGCAGATGGTTATATCCTTACTAATGCTCATGTGATTGCTCAGGCGGATGAAATCACCGTTAAGTTAACGGATAAGCGCACTTTTAAAGCCAAAGTGATTGGTGCGGATGCGCGTACCGATGTGGCTTTGCTTAAAATTGATGCCACAGGCCTACCAAAAGTCACGCTTGGTGATGCAAATAAACTCAAAGTGGGTGAGTGGGTGGTCGCGATTGGCTCGCCATTTGGCTTTGAAAATACCGTGACAGCGGGGATTGTTTCAGCCAAGGGTCGTAGCCTGCCCGACGAAACTTTTGTGCCGTTTATTCAGACGGACGTGGCGATTAACCCCGGTAACTCTGGCGGGCCGCTATTTAATATGGCCGGCGAAGTGGTTGGGATTAATTCGCAAATTTACAGCCGCTCGGGCGGGTTTATGGGATTATCGTTCTCGATTCCGGTGGATGTAGTGATGAAGGTGGCGGATGAGTTAAAAGCCACCGGCAAAGTGACGCGCGGTCGGATTGGTGTGGCAATTCAAGAGCTAAACGATGATCTAGCTAAAAGCTTTGGTTTAAGCAAAGTGAGTGGTGCACTGCTGGCTAGCGTAGAAAAAGAGGGCCCTGCTGATAAAGCAGGCTTAAAGCCTGGCGATGTAATCTTGAAATTTAACGGTCAGGTCGTTACCTCATCGAGCGATTTGCCTAAATATGTAGCCGCTGTACGCCCTAGTAGCAAGGTGCCAGTGCAAATATGGCGTGATAAGGCACTACGCGATGTGACAGTGACAATCGGTGTGCTTGAGCAATCTGATCGCATCAATGCTGAGCGTGAGTACCGCGGCAATCAAAATGATGAAGGCGGGCGCTTTGGATTGTCTTTACAATCAGTGGAGGCGGCTCAGCTGAAGGCGATGGGCGTGAAGTTTGCGGTACAAGTGCAGGCGGTACGTGGCACTTCGGCAAAGGCGGGTCTGCAGCCTGGCGATTTAATTGTGGCGGTAGGTAATCAAGAGCTCACCAGCCTTGGCCAGCTAAAGCAATTGCTGACTGCTTTAAAGCCGAATGAAGCGAGCGCGCTAAGGGTAATTCGTGGTGATGCTTCGATGTTTCTAACTTTGCGTGCGCCTGCTAAATGATTGCTCTTAAAATATATGGCCGCGAATATTGTGGTTTGTGTTTGCTCATGCGCGATGCCTTGCAGCAGCAGGCATCGGCTAAAGGCTTTGTTTTAGAGTGGATTGATATCGATGATATCGACGATTTAGAAGAGAAGTATGGCGAATGGGTGCCGGTTTTGACGGTTGTGGATGGGGTGGAAATATGCCATTACCACCTTGATCAAGCAGCTCTTGATGCCTATCTTGCTAATTTCCGTTAAAATCACTGCAAATTAATATCTGGGGTGCGAAAGCGAGCTATCGGATTTTCAAAAATCGACGGCAGATCAAGCTTACAGCATCACAGCGCGCTGATCGATATACTAGCGCGCTGCGTTGCCGCTGATAGCTTGAATCCTGAAGATTTTTAAATTCGGTACAGCTCTTTCGTGCCCCTTTTTACGTGAATTTTTGGCAGACCAATGGATCATATTCGTAATTTCTCTATCATCGCTCACATCGATCACGGCAAGAGCACGCTGGCTGATCGCTTTATTCAATTCTGTGGTGGCCTTGAGCTGCGTGAGATGAGCGCGCAAGTGCTTGATTCGATGGATATCGAAAAAGAGCGCGGTATCACGATCAAGGCGCAAACCGCTGCGCTGTCTTATAAAGCCCGTAATGGTGAGATTTATAATCTTAATTTGATCGACACCCCTGGGCACGTTGACTTCTCTTATGAAGTAAGCCGATCTTTAGCTGCGTGTGAAGGCGCATTACTGGTGGTTGATGCCTCACAAGGCGTTGAAGCCCAGACTGTGGCTAATTGCTATACCGCGCTGGAGCAGGGAGTGGAAGTGGTAGCGGTATTAAATAAAATCGACTTGCCTGCTGCTGATCCTGAACGTGTGATTCAAGAAATTGAAGATATTATCGGCATCGAAGCGACTGATGCGGTGCATGCTTCTGCCAAAAGTGGTATTGGTATCGAAGATATTTTGGAAGCGCTGATCGTTAAAGTACCAGCTCCTAAGGGCAATCCTGATGGTGCGTTTAAGGCGTTGATTGTGGATTCGTGGTTTGATAACTACGTTGGCGTTGTTATGTTGGTGCGGGTAGTTGATGGCCAGATCAGCCCGAAAGAAAAAATTATGTTTATGTCGAATAAATCGCAGCATCTTTGCGAACAAGTCGGCGTATTTACCCCAAAAACAGTGCAAAGAACAGTGTTGAAAGCCGGTGAAGTAGGCTTTGTGATTGCGGGGATTAAAGAAATTGCCAATGCTAAGGTTGGGGATACCATCACCACGGCTAAAGATCCCGCCACTGAGCCTTTGCCTGGCTTTAAAGAAGTAAAGTCACAGGTATTTGCGGGGCTGTATCCGATTGAAGGCCATGATTACGAAAAGCTGCGTGATGCCTTAGAAAAACTCAAGCTAAATGATGCCTCATTGCATTACGAGCCAGAAGTTTCGCAAGCACTGGGTTTTGGTTTCCGCTGTGGTTTCTTGGGCTTGCTGCACTTAGAAATCGTGCAAGAGCGCCTTGAGCGTGAATTCGATATGGATCTGATTACTACCGCGCCAACGGTGGTGTATGAGTTGTTGCTTAAATCAGGCGAAGTGATTCATATCGAAAACCCATCCAAGCTGCCAGATCCTTCTAAATACGAAGAAATCCGTGAGCCGATTATTACCGCCACCATCTTAGTGCCTCAGGATTATGTGGGTGCCGTGATGACGCTGTGTAATCAAAAGCGTGGTAATCAGCGCAATATGCAGTATATGGGCCGTCAGGTGATGCTGAGCTATGATCTGCCAATGGCTGAAGTGGTGATGGATTTCTTTGATCGCCTTAAATCTGTGAGCCGTGGTTATGCATCGCTCGATTACGATTTTAAAGAATTCCAAGTAGCTGACTTAATTAAGCTGGATGTGCTGGTGAATGGCGAGCGCGTAGACGCTTTAAGCCTGATTATTCACCGTAGTAGCAGCCAGTATCGTGGTCGTGAGTTGGTGGCCAAAATGCGCGAGCTGATTCCGCGTCAGATGTATGACGTAGCGGTACAGGCGGCCATTGGTAGCCAAATTGTGGCGCGCGAAACGGTAAAAGCCACGCGTAAAGATGTATTGGCAAAATGTTATGGTGGTGATGTTTCGCGTAAGCGTAAACTGCTGGATAAGCAAAAAGCAGGTAAGAAGCGCATGAAGCAAGTGGGTAACGTTGAAATCCCACAAGAAGCTTTCCTTGCAATCTTGCAAGTGAGCGATAAGTAAGTCATTAGAAAAAAATTTTCTAGCATCGTTATTTCAATGTGGCGCATTTAAGCTGCTTCCCGTATCGATGTACTTTGCTAGAAAACTCTCCCTATAAAAAGGAAAACGGATGAACTGGTTGTTTCTCGGAATTGTTTTCGTCATTTTAGGGCCCGTGTTGGTAGCAATCGGTGCCAAGCATGAGCGTAAAGGCAGTGAGCCACCTTCTTTAGTGCAGTACGGCTATCTGGCTGTGGTAATGGGCTTATTTATTGTCTTAGTACAATACTGCTCTATTTCTGCCGCTATGCTTATTTTTGTATTGGTGACGGGGGTAATTTGGGGTTTAGATCGGTTTGTTTGGGCAAAGAAGCGCGGTGAAACACCGATTGCAGATTGGGTTGAATATGGCCGTGGTTTCTTTCCTGTATTGCTAGCGGTATTTGTACTGCGCTCGTTTGTGGTTGAGCCTTTTCAGATTCCATCTAGCTCAATGCGCCCTGGTTTAGTGGTGGGTGATTTTATTCTAGTGAATAAATTTGCCTATGGTTTGCGTACGCCTGTAATCAATAATGTGATGGTGCCAGTAGGTAAGCCAGAGCATGGCGATGTCATGGTGTTTAATTATCCAGAAAATCCATCGCTTAATTATATTAAGCGGGTCATCGGGTTACCTGGGGATACCGTTGAGTATCGCAATAAAAAGCTAACGATTAATGGTAAGCCTGTGCCAACCACGGATATGCCAGACCACCAGTATGTAGAGCAGGGCACTTATTTAATTAATAATAAGCAATACAATGAAAAGCTAGGTCAGCATGATTATTCCACTTTAGCGATGGCGGATGTGCCATCGGTAAATATGGGTGAAGTGCGCGATTTTCCTTTTCGTGAAGATTGTCGCTATGATGAAGCAGGCTTTAGCTGCAAAGTTCCAGAAGGCCATTTCTTTATGATGGGCGATAATCGTGACCATAGTGCTGATGGTCGCTATTGGGGCTTTGTTCCTGATAAATACGTAGTAGGTAAAGCGTTTCTTATTTGGCTTAATTTTAAGGATATGGGCCGCGTTGGCACCTCCATTCGTTAAGGAAATTAATAATGTATAGTCAGCAGCGTGGTTTGTCTTTTGGCTCTTTTTTAATGTTTGCAATTGTAGGGGCGGTCATTGCCATTACGGCGCTGAAAGTAGTGCCGACTTATTTGGAATACTTTACCGTTAAAAAAGCCATTGAACGTACGGTTAAAGAATATGGTGCTCAGCAGCCAGCGGCTATTAGAGAGGCTTTTGGGCGTCAAGCATCTGTTGATAATATTCGGGATATCAGTGCTGCTGAATTGCAAGTTTCTCAGGCTAGCAGTGGCACAACGGTAAGTTTAAGCTACGAGCGGGTTGTTCCAATCGTGGGAAATATGAGTCTGTTGTTCGCTTTTGATATCCAGAAATCGAATACGCAGCAAGCTGCAGGTAATTAGTCGTGAGTGTTGTTCTTCCCCCGGAGCGCCTATTAAGGGTGCTCTCTTATTCTTTTAATGAGCCAAAGCTATTTAAACAAGCTTTAACGCATCGTAGTTTTTCTTCTACGCATAATGAGCGCTTAGAGTTTATTGGTGATGGTGTTCTTAATTCCTTGATTGCACTGGCTTTATATCAGGCGTTCCCTACGCTGCCCGAAGGGGATTTATCCCGCTTACGAGCAAGCTTGGTACGTCAAGAAGCCTTAGCCAGCATTGCCACCGAGCTTAATTTGGGTGATTTTATTTGGCTGGGTGAGGGCGAGCTAAAAAGTGGCGGCCATCGTCGTCCTTCCATTTTAGCGGATGCCTTAGAGGCGATCTTGGGCTCTATTTGGTTAGATGGTGGCTTTGATGCGGTTTCAACCGTGGTGCAAGCGCTGTTTGCATCAAGGCTTGCTGCCATTGATCCGCTGCTTGGTGCAAAAGACGCCAAGACTAGCTTGCAAGAGTGGTTGCAGGCTCGCCGTTATACGTTGCCGGCGTACACTATTCTTCGGCAGGATGGCGAATCGCCTGATCAGATTTTTGAAGTGAGCTGTGGTATTGCTGAAGTGAAGTTGCTAACTAAAGGTGTTGGCACAAGTCGCCGCGCCGCTGAGCAGCTTGCCGCCGAATCGGCCCTCACCATTTTGCAGGATAAGTTCCCGCTAAAAAGTAAGCACGCAGCTAGCAAGCTAGCCAAAGGTAAAAGCGCATGAGCGAGATAGATATTCAAAACGAAGTAAACGATTTTCGTTGTGGCTTCGTGGCCATTGTAGGTCGCCCCAATGTTGGTAAATCAACGCTACTTAATCAATTGATTGGCCAGAAGATCAGCATTACATCACGTAAAGCACAAACCACACGTCACCGTATTACTGGTGTGCATAGTTCAGAAACCGCTCAATTTGTATTTGTAGACACGCCCGGTTTTCAAACTAAATACCAAAATGCTTTAAATCAAGCCATGAATCGCAGTGTGACCAGCACCTTGGCCGATGTCGATGTGATTTTGTATGTGATTGAAGCGGGTTATTTTAGCCCCGCTGATGAAGAAGTGTTGAAGCTCTTACCTACTAATCGCCCTGTATTATTGGTGTTGAATAAGATAGATGAGCTGAAAGATAAAAACGAGATGTTCCCGTTTATTGAGGCAATGAATGCACGTTTTGATTTTCATGCCATTGTGCCGATTTCTGCACAAAAAAATCTAAGTGTGGATGTTTTGCTGAAAGTGGTAGAGCCACTGCTGCCTAAATCGGTGCCTTTATACGATATAGATCAAGTGACCGATCGCAATGAACGATTTTTGGCATCTGAAATCATTCGCGAAAAGATCTTTCGCTTGATGGGTGAGGAATTGCCTTACTCTATGACGGTAGAAATTGAAAAATTTGAAGACGATGAAATGCGCGATGGCCGTGAGCTACGTCGCATTCATGCCGCCGTATTGGTGGATAGGGATGGGCAAAAAGCCATGTTGATTGGCCAAAATGGCGAAAAGCTGAAACGTATCGCCACCGAAGCACGTCAAGATATGGAAAAACTCTTTGATGCTAAAGTTTTTTTGGAAGTATGGGTCAAAGTGAAAAACGGCTGGGCGGATGATACTCGCTTGGTTCGTCAGTACGGTTACGAATAAAGCCCGTGGCAAGACCTCATAAGCTACGCATTGATACGCAGGCGGCTTTTGTATTGCACCAGTATCCATACAAAGAAACCAGCCGTCTGCTCGATGTATTTAGCCGCGATCATGGCCGAGTTATGATGGTGGCTCGGGGCGCTCAACGCCCCGGCTCGCAGCTGCGTAGTATTTTATTGGGCTTTCAGCCTGTGCTGCTGTCTTGGTTTGGTGTGGGTGAGCTTAAAACTTTACACTCGGCGGACTGGCAGGGTGGTATTCCCCAGCTACGCGGCCTGCCGCTGCTGTGTGGTTTTTATTTGAACGAGCTATTGCTCCGTCTTCTGCCTCGTGATGAACCTCATGCTCTATTGTTTGCTAGCTATTTTGAGGCTATTCGCGCCTTGTCTATATTACCTAGCGATGGATTAGGGGTAGAGCCGGTTCTGCGTGAGTTTGAGCGCATCTTGCTCGATGCAATGGGCTATGGTGTTGATTGGGCGCTGTGTCAAGGGCATCCAGTGAGCGCAGAGCGTAGCTATGGTTTTGATCCAACTCTTGGCATTATTCCTGCACAAAGTCATTTGCCTCAGTATCAGGGGCAGGCTTTGCTCGCCTTTGCCGCGGGTGATTACATGGGAGTGGCTAGCCAAGGTAAATTATTAATGAGGCAGGCTTTTGCTGCTATTTTAGGTGATGCGCCCTTACATACGCGCCAGCTGTTGATTGATTTGCAAAAACTTTAATCGGCTTAGTACTTTTCTTAGTTGATGTTATAGCCGTGAATGAAATGCGGGTTAAGTTAAAATTCTTAGCCTTTTTTGCAGTGACTAGCCTTCAATATTTAATTTGGTAATTCATCTGAATTAGCGAATACTTAAATCGCAAGGCATATAATTGAAATACGTCCTAAAAAATCACTCCACTTTATTGTAAAAATAAGCTTTGAGCTGAAACAATAACGGCTGTATTGGCGTTAAATTAGCCTAAATAATTTAGGCAAATGTAACCCTTGTCGAAACAGGGGAAAGCTAAGTAAACTAGGTAGTAGCCATTGTATTTTGGCATTTTTTCTTGGGCAGGAGTCCGCGATGATTAGCATTTCACAAGAAAGCGATTATATTCAGACTACCGTTTTGGGGGAATTCACTTTGCAAGACTATCGTGAATTTGAAGAAAGCGTGCTTTATCAGTCTAAGTTTCATGGTCCAGTGGCATTATTGTTTGATTTGCATGAAATGCTAAGCTATACGCTTGACATGGCTTTAGAAGAACTAAAATTTGTGCGTGAACATGGGCAAGAGTTTAATCGCATTGCGGTTGTTACTTCGGATCAATGGGTGACTTGGTCTGCTTGGCTAAGCCGTATGTTTACTGATGCTGAAATTGGCATATTTGATGATACTAATGACGCTAAAGCGTGGCTTGTTCAATCCTCTGAACTTAATGCCTGACTGATAGGCGAATTATGCGTAATTTTTTAACGACTATTTTTTCTAAAGATAAATCGCCATTTGCTAGTGTAAAGGCTGCTACGTCGTGGTGTAAACGTTTGCAAGAGGTTGATACACAATCACAGCAGCTAAAAATACATCAGGCTGTAGCCGCGTTTATGACTGAGCAAAGAGTGGCAAGCTTAGAAAGTTTGCATGTTTTGCTATTGCTTGATGATGCTGTTCAGTTGTCTTATGAGGCTGTTTGTTACCAATACATTTCTAATCCACGTATGTCGAAAGACATTGAGGCGAAGCTTTGGAAGCAAATTACTCACTTTGCTGCAGATATGGTGGCTATATATCAGTGCTTTGTTCAAGCAGAGGTTGAAGGGGGCAAAAAAGCAGAGCTTGCACTGCTGATGCCCAAGGTATTAGCACGTAGCTTGCATTACTTATCAATACAAGCCAAATGGCATTATTTTAGATTTGAAAAAGTGCCATCTAAGTTATGGATTTTATCACATCAGCTTTATCGTCTATCTGAAATAGAAGGATGTGATAGCAATCCTTTCCCACTTTATACCTTGCACGGTAAAGAGGTAACTTCTTGCGCCGATGAATATATCCAAATGCTGATGTTGGGCTCTTTGTCGAGTAATAACCTATCTGTGCGGCAAATTGATTGGGTTGATCGATGGCTTAATCAATGGTCAAAACTTATTCAGCTATCCCGCAAGTTTCAAGAAGGGCGTTATCATCTTTGCGTGAATTTACAAGCTCCAGAAGGGCCTCAAAAGATTCAGCCAGATTGCGAGGGTGAGCCATTCAGGTATTGGGGCTTGCACGATTTAATGCAGGATGTGGCTGATTTATTGCGTCGACTAGATGGCGGCAGCTTGCCACGCGATATTGGCATGGGTAAAGATTGCCCTGCGCCATTGGCTTTAGAGTTGCTCAAACATTTAGATATGTTTTGGTCATTAAGTATTAGAAATAGCGTAGTGCAAAGAAGTGAGCGTAAGAAAGTAGCTAAAATTGCTGACATAATCAGCGGCTTGGATTGTATTGTTGGACATGTACGCTTAGATAACGATAAATTTATGCGTAAATCAGCGACGGATGAACGGGGTCACGTTGATTATGACGAAATCATGGATATGCGCTTATATGGCTTTGTTTCTACTCGCACTAAAGAAAAAATATCACCCGCTAAACAAGTCGAAAATAAACAAAATGACTGGTTTGTGTGGAGTATAGAAAACGAGAGCGCGGGTGGTTATGGTGCGGTAGTGCAGTTTTCAGAAAATGAGTGGGTAAGGCCTGGCTTATTGCTGGCTAACCGTCTAGGACGTAATGAAAACTGGCAGCTTGGTGTGATTCGCCGTCTTAATCGTTTAACTGATAATGAAGTTTATGTAGGCATTCAGTCATTGGCCATTGCGCCTGTTGCCGTGAGCTTATATATGGAAAAAGAAGAGCGAAAAGAGCTTATTTCCTTAGCCGAAGATAGCGCGTTTGGTGTCTCTGATTTACCAAATTCGCGGATGGCTTTATATCTGCCACATCAGGTAGATGGAAAAAATGTGAATACACTTATTTTGCATTCGGCTGATTATGGAACCAATAAAATTTATCGTGTTCAAGCGCGTGAGCGGGTATTTATGGTGCGCTTAGGTTCTGTAATTGAAAAAGGCATTGATTGGATTTGGGTGACGGTATTTGTATTAAGCCAAGAATAAATTGTATTTTATAAAAAACGTCCCATTTTAAATTAATTTAAAATGGGACGTTTTTTTATTTCCAATCCGCGCGTAAAGTTTTGACTTGTTGCTCTAAGTATTGGCGGGTTGCAATCTCCGCCGGTATCGGCTCGCCCACAATAAAGCCTACTTTAGCCCAAATATTTCGCGGCATCTTCATCATTGCTGCACCGTCTTTACGGCTAAAGAAGCTACCCCACAGGCCTTGTAGCGCAATGGGCACAACGGGCACAGGGGTGCGTTTAATGATTTCATCAATGCCAGGTTTAAAGGTATTTATTTCGCCAGTATGAGTGATTTTCCCCTCTGGGAAAATACAGATGATTTCGCCTTCATTAAGGTATTGGGCAACTTTATCAAAAGCTTGGCCTTTCATATTTGGGTCTTCACGCATTGGGGCAATGGGGATTGTGCCTGCGGTGCGGAAAATAAAATTAAGCACAGGGATTTTAAAAATACGGTGATCCATTACAAAACGTACCGGCCTGCGAATTGCACCAGCAATAATCATGGCATCCATAAAACTCACATGATTGCAGACTAAAACGCAGGGGCCACTTTCTGGAATATTATCTAAACCCTGATGTTTTACGCGGTAGAGGGTATGGGTCATGATCCATACCAAAAAACGCATCATAAATTCGGGAATAAGCGTGTAGATGTAAATTGACACGCCAATATTCATTAAAGCCACAATCAATAGCAGGCCTCGAATAGAAATACCTGCGCTAAGTATAGCGATGCTCATCCCTGCTGCCACCACCATAAAGAGCGAATTTAAAATGTTATTTGCGGCGATGGCGCGTGAGGTGAATTCTTTTTCGGTGCGTATTTGCACCAAAGCATAAAGGGGGACAATAAATAAGCCGCCAAATACACCCATTAAACCAATATCAGCCATGATGCGCCAATGCGGCGCTGCACTAATGAATTGCGATAATGTAAATTGGCCGCTGGGTGCATTGCCAATGGCAAAAAATAGCTCTATGCCAAAAAATGATAGACCTAAAGAGCCAAATGGTACGAGCCCTAATTCAATTTTTCGTCCAGATAGTTTTTCACAAAGCACTGAACCAAGGCCAACCCCTACAGAAAATAATGCAACCAGTAGCGTGTAAACTGCAGCATCACCGCCAAGTACATTTTTTGCTAGGCTAGGCAGTTGGGTTAAATAGACCGCGCCAAAAAACCAGAACCATGAAATGCCTAGTAGGCTATTAAATACGGTTTTGTTTTGTTTAACATGCTTAACAATGTGCCATGTCTCTGAAAAAATATTCCAATTTATTTTTAGATCTTTAACTGGGGCAGGCGCTGCAGGCATGCTACGGCTGCTTAGCCAGCCTAAGATAGCAACCCCTAAACAAGCCCAAATAATCAGGGATTCACCATGGGGCTGATGCTGAATAATCATTGTGCCCGCAATCTGCCCTAATAAAATAGCAACAAAAGTGCCCATTTCAATCAAGCCATTGCCACCAAGTAATTCTTGATCTTTTAGATATTGTGGCAAGATTGAGTATTTTAATGGCCCAAATAAGGCAGAGTGCACGCCCATCATAAAGAGGCAACTCATTAAAATGGCGGCGTCTTTTTGCCAAAAACCAATCCCAGCCGCAAGCATAATGGCAATTTCTAACAGCTTTACCCATTGAGCTACGCGTGCTTTATCATATTTCTCGGCTAATTGCCCTGCAAAAGATGAAAATAAGAAAAATGGGAGTATAAAAATACCTGCAGCGGCATTAACTAGCGCGCTGGCGCTTAGCCCTGCGGTAGAGAGACCGTGAAAGGTGATCATCACCAAGAGGGCGTTTTTAAATAGGTTGTCGTTAAATGCTCCGAGTGATTGTGTAATAAATAGGGGCAAGAAGCGACGAGTCTTGAGTAGGTCGAACTGGTTTGTCTGGTGCATAAAATCTTATCCGCAGGGAATCGGGGCCAAGTCTAACTGAGAAGCGGCTGATTTAGAACGGCTATTTGCGTGTGCGGGATAGTATGGCTGGTTATGCAGGCCAAATAGCACCAAGAATACGTGGCCCTTGTGCGCCGGTTACTTGCGGCAAGTTGGCCGGAGTGCGGTCTAGACAGCATTTAGCTAGCCATGCAAAGGCAAAGCTTTCCATCCAATCTGCATCCACACCCAGCACATTACTACTGTAAATATGAGTTTGTGGCAGTGCTTGAGCTAGCATATTCATCAACGTTTTATTGTGCGAGCCACCACCACAAATATAGATTGCATCCAGTGCATGCTCTCGCAGTGTGTCAGCAATACTTATTGCGGTTAAGGCGCATAACGTGGCTTGTACATCGGCTGGCGCTGCGTTGTGTTGGGCTAAGTGTTGATCTAACCAAGCTTGGTGAAATAAATCGCGGCCCGTGCTTTTAGGCGAAGGCAATGCAAAGTAAGTATCGCTTAAAAACTGTGCTAGTAAATCAGGCAGAATTTGGCCCGTTGCTGCCCATGCACCGTTTTTATCGTAGCGCTGGCCAAGCTGCTGGCTAATCCATAAATCCATCAATACATTGCCAGGACCTGTATCAAAGCCGCCAGTGGCCTGTCCTGCAATCAGTAGCGTTGAGTTGGCAATGCCTCCAATATTAACCAATGCTCGTTTTTGCATGGGGTTGGTAAACAACGCTTGATGAAAGGCGGGGACGAGCGGGGCACCTTGGCCGCCGGCCGCCACGTCTCTGGAGCGGAAATCACCCACTACGCTGATGCCCGTCTGCTCGGCTAAGCGGGCGTTATTACTGATTTGCAAGGTGTAGCCACATTCGGGGCGATGGCGAATGGTTTGCCCGTGATTGCCAATCGCCTCGATATCGGCAGCTGTATAACCCGCTTGAGCCAGTAGCTCGTGCACTGCCGTAGCGCAAGCATCAGCATGGGCATTGGCGGCCAATTGTGCTAAGTGCAGCTCATTGGCTTGCGGCGATTGCAGCGCAAGTAGCTGCGCCCGCAATGGCTCGCTTAGTACGGAGCCCTTGGCGGCAATCAGCTGAGGAGGCGTGCTGGTAAAATCAACCAGCGCGGCATCAATGCCATCTAAGCTGGTGCCGGTCATTAGTCCAATAATCAAACGGCTCATTCAGCGCGGGCCTGCTCTATTCGTTGTAAGAAAGCTAACTGGTTTATTGTCTGTGCGGCAATAGGCTGAAAGTGCGCTAAGTAGCGGCTTTCAATTGGCTGGGCCGTCGGGAGCTGCAATGCCACTGGATTTACTTGCTGTCCGTTAATTTTAAACTCGTAATGCAAATGAGGGCCGGTTACGCGCCCCGTTGCGCCAACTAAGCCGATTACTTCACCTTGCTTAACTTTAGAGCCTGGTTTTAAACCTGGGCTAAAAGCGGACATATGCGCGTACAGAGTGCTGTATTTTCCAGCGTGGTTAATTTCAATATGCTTACCGTAGCCGCTATTATCTTGGGTTATTTTGCTAATTACACCATCTGCTGTAGACATGATCTTGGTGCCGGTAGACGCAGCAAAATCGATGCCTTTATGTTGCTTCCATGATTTTAGCACGGGATGAAAGCGCATTTGAAAGCCAGAGCTTACTCTTGAGAATTCTACTGGGTTTTTCAAGAAAGATTGCTTCAGGCTTTTGCCATCAGGCGTGTAATAAGCGCCTTCTTTACTGCCCGGCGGGGTATACCACATGGCCTGTAGCGTTTTGTATTGGTCGCTAAATTCTGCAGCAAGAATTTTACCTGTTTTGATTTCTATGCCGTCATGCGTAAAGCTTTCATACACAAGGCTGAAGCGGTCTCCCACTTTTAAGCCACGGTGAAAGTCGATCTGGCCAGAAAAAATCTCAATCAATTGCGTGGTAATGCTGTCAGGAATATCTAAGCGATCGGTACTGGCATAGAACGAGCTGGTAATGGTGCCCGATTTAACGACGGTATGTTGTTGGGTTGTTGCTTCGCTAATCGAGGCAATAAATCCCGTGTTTTGGCGTTTGATGCTTAGTTCTTGGTTTTTATTATTTAAATAGTGCAGCTCAAGCAGCTTGCCTTGGCGGTCAGTTTTAGCGCGTAAACTACGGCTAGGGTGCAGTTCAAATAAAGATTTAGCGATCGGATCACTACGGATAAATAGATTGGCCTGAGCATCATCTACATTTAGGCGGTTAAGCACCGCTGATAAGGTATCCCCCGCACGAATCACATCCTCATGCCAGATGGGGCTATCTGGAAAATTGCTTGGTAAAATAGGGGTGGCAATCGCTTCGGTGCGGGTGCTGATAGCGATCTCTTCCTTGGGGCCAAACTCGGCCACGCCATAGGCAGTAAGCGTAATACAAGTAGGGATTAAGACAACAAGCCAGCTTCTATAAACAAACTGTGGCGTAATACTGACAGAATGATTGCTCATTCTTTTCATAAAATCTTGAATAATACGTGGCATAAGAAGAACCGAAAAAAGCGTGTGCGCTAGACTAACAGATGATTTTTCTTAGTCAAACTTCCTTATTTAACATTGGCTTAGAGACTTAATCACATTGTGTTTAAGAGGATGTGTTTTTTGCTGTGGTAAAAGCAGTGGATGCCGCTTGCTTGCAGGCTTGGCTTTATCGTCATACCAGCAGCCAACCGTTCGTCTAAAACATTGGCAAAATGAAATTATTATCTGATGTTACGCACCCATTATGAAAAATCAATGGGTTAGGATTTTCTCAATCAGCTGCAGAGCGCATTCCACCTAAAGGCCTGCGTAACATCAGTTATTATTAATTTTTGGGTTTAATGTGTTTCATTGCTTTTTTTTGTTCGTTTCATTTCGCTAAGTAGGCAATGCAGCATTTCTGTAGATAGCCCATGTAATACCAGTCTATGCCCTGCGTGCAGGGTGGAAAGCGGTACCAGTGGGTGTTTATTATTCAGTAACAACAGATGTTGTGGCGTATTTAGCAAGGTGGCGACATACACCCCCATAGTTTCATCCATTTGCAGCGAATTAGCGGCACGCCAAAAGTCGTTATCGGTCAGAAACAACTGGTAGACCGGCGTAAAAATCTCGATAGCGGTTTGCACATCGATCCAATTGAGCTTGGTTTGTGGCATAGCGCTCAAGGCGAGTGGTGGCTCGGTAATCATGCTGAAATCAACTTCATCAACTGCGGTCAGTTTTTTACCGTCATCTCTTAAGGCTTGTCCCAGCCGAATAATAAAATTAAATAGATTTAAATCGTGTTTAAGAAAAAGCTCATCGGCGAGCGCATCAATCGTCAGGGGCTTGAGTGGGGAAAGGGGGACGCTGACTGGCGCGTTTCGTTCTATAAACTCGATAATTTGCGCCCCTAAATGAAAATGGCGCAGGATTAGCCAATTGGCCTCAGGGGATACAAAGCCTTTTAAACCCCAAACCAAGAGCCGGTGCAGTGTTTTGGAGGCGGACCAGCGCTTGGGTAAAAGCAGTTTGAGGGTTTGAATCAAAATCATCGAAAGCTTGGCGATTGGCCGTACAAAAGGCAGTAGAAATTGCCGTGAAGGCGACGCTAAATCGCTGAGCCATGCCCGTTTTACATGGTCAGGCAGGGGCGTACTTTGGTCTAGATACATCGCTAGCCAAGGGTTAGGGTCGCGTGGATCGTGGGCTGTGTGCAAGAAATCATTTTTGGGCATGTTGGAGCCGTTTAATTATTAATGGGATTTACTTTGCTCAAGAAAAACACGAAAAAAAATCAGTAGGTGAGGCGTGTATCTTATTCATGATTGCTAGCAGCCTGTCGGACTTAGCATCAGTCAGCTGCAAAATCACCTGATCGGCCTATATTTCACCAGATTTTTGACCAATAACTCGTTATTGGCGCTGCAAATCCGGCAAAATTTGGTCTCGATCATGCGATTTTTCGCTTCGACCGTCTAAGTCCGACAGGCTGCTAGGGCGCTGTGAGTGATCACTTTTTCTTTGTGTTCTCTTTTTGCTCAGTGTCTGCAGGGCTTTTTGATCTGCACTTACCTTATTCAATATGCTCAAATTGCATTAAATATAGTTGGGCGCAGCGTTTGGCCGTTGCCAGTATGGCGGGTGCTGCGCTGGGGTCTATAGCAAGGGTGATTTCTACTGCGCCTAGCCAGCGGGCGAGGTGGTGCTCGTCGTTTGCACCGTGGTATTCCAAAAAGCGAAAGGCTTGTGCAGGGAGCGTGAGTTGGGCACGCAGCAAGGGTAATAAGGTGGGGACGATACGCTGGCCTGTGCCTTCAATAATATAAATCGCGCCGAGTAAGCCGATGGGATTGGGCGTGGCGGCGAGGGCGTGTAGATAGCTGTTAAGTGCTTCGCCTCCTGGATTGCGGCGTAAATCATCTAAGGCTAGCTTGCCACCAGCGGCTTGGTAATCTTGGTAGAGAATCTGAAAATCGTTTTGCTCATCATCGGCGTGGAGGTCGATTAGGTTAGCTAAGACGGCTAAATCGCCACTCAACGAGGCCGCCGCTTCACGCATCCATAGGCTGCCTTCTCTGACTTGCGGCACCCATGCGGCGGTCCAACGCTGATAGGCTTTTTCGTCAAAGCGGCTATTGACAAGGGATTGGATAACAGGGGTGCGCCAGACTTGTGAGCGATAGTCTTGCCACAGGCTGGCCAATTGGGTCAGTAATGGCTGCAAGGCCAGCGGCGCACTGTCGGGCTGATGCGGTGCTGGAATTTGTGGATCAAAGATTGCTGGGCTAGCACGTGGTGCTATTGATGTGCTGGAGCCGCCTTCTTCTACTTCAAACAGCATATAAGCTGCGGAAATGCGGCCTGATTCAGGGATAAAGCAAAAAATCTTTTCACCGGCTTTTAGAGTTTTACTTTGTAAAAAATCGGCCAACATAATAAAGATCGAAGCTGCCCCGGTATTGCCACGGTTGCTTAGATTGCTATACCAGCGCTCGGGCGGAATGCTTAGCCCCGCCTTAGCGAGTAGCTCTTCAACCACGGGCATAAATTTGGCTGATGAGTAATGGCAAAGGAAGTGATCGATCTCATTCGATGTGATCCAGCCTGCATCCACCAGTTTCACGTATTCATGAATGCAGATATCAAATAAATGCGGCAGCATGCGGATATCTTGGCGCAGCGATAATGCTCCCGCTGCTTCCGCCTCGCCGGATGAGGCGAAGTCTAAAAATGACTGGCTGCGATCTTCAGTTAGCCCCAGTTGCATGCACACGGGGTAATCCCCAGAAAAGCTCTTTTGGTGTATCCATTTGAGCTTGATATTGAGACCTGCTTTGGGCTGGCGGCTGAGTAGCATGGCGCCTGCGCCATCGGATAACATCCAGCGCAAAAAATGCGCGTCAAAATCGCTTTGATAGCCACGCGGAGCAAAACGGCTTTGCTTAAACATGCGTGATGGCATTTCGGCGGCCACTGCCAATGCTTGTTGATGCGCGCCCAGCTCAATGGCTTGCGCGGCAAATTCGATGGCGCTAACCCCCGCTGCGCATACGCCTTGGCAAGAAACAGTTTGCATGGGGGGCGCGCCCAGCTCGCCTTGAATCATATTGGCAAAGCCTGGCATCAGTGCATCGCCTCCTGATGAGCCAACTGCTAGTAAAGACACCTTTTCGATCGAAGTTTGGGCTAAATCTAAACAGTGATGCACCGCCGCTGCAGCGATTTGTGCGTGGTTTTGATGGGTTTTTCCCTCGGCATCAATGGCGTAATGGCGGATTTTAATGCCGTTTTCGGCGAGGATTCTGGATTTAATGCGTTTGGATATTTTATTAATGGGCGCAATAAAGGCGTCCATTTCTTCATTGTCAATCGCTGGGCCTGGTAAATAGAGACCTGCAGCAGATAGATAAACGTGGTCAAACTGAATCGGCATTATACATCCTTATGGTGTTGCATCAGGCTTTGGCTGCGCCAGCGGGTGTGGAATAAGCTCAAAAAATAAGTTCGAAACATATAGGCGAGCAGCGGGCCTGCATTTAAACGCGGATCAACTTGCTGCCGGTAGCGTGGGTGTAAGGTACTAAGCTCAGACCAGTGTACTCTGGGGTGACGATGGTGCGCCGTGTGCAGGCCAATATTAAACAGCAGCGGATTGACCCAGCCTTCAAAATTGCGGGCAAAGTTGATGCGAGAATGGCCATCGGCGTGGGCATGTTGTAAGTAATTGGTGGCTAATAGCCAGTGCAAACCGTGTAATTGTGGCATCAAAATGAAAGTTAGAAACTTGTGGTAATCGATCATGGCCAAGAGGCACCAAGCGAGGGCCATCACTATGTATTGACGTAGGCAGTAATAAAAAACAGCGGACTTACGTTGCTTTAATCGAGATAACCAAGTGATAAAAAGAGGGTAAAGCACCCATGCCGCTTGTAATGGGTGTAATACATAGCCAAGTAGATTGTTGCTATCGCTGCCAAAGCGGTAAGTTCGAGCCACGTCTTTAGGGCCATGATGATAGCGATGGTGATTTGCAATATGTGCCGGATAAAACACAAAAGTAGGGTGGCCTTGCAGTAGGGTAATCCAAATATCTGTCATTCTATTGAACTGCTTATTGCGCCATATATGTAAATGGCAGTGATTATGATGAATCACGCTGATACCAAGCGTAAGAAAAAGCAGCAGGCAAAACAGTAGTTTATTGATCGTTGATGTGAGCCCCGTTTGCCACAAATAAAGTATCAACAGCGGCTGCAGGCCTAGATAGAGCAAGCTTTGCCAATCTCGTTGTTTATAAAGCATGGCGGCTGCGCTCAATTCTATGTTTTGCCGCATCTGCGGGCAGCGTTGTACCAAGTAAGCGATCCATAAATGGAAACATAAAACCGTAATTACCCTGATAGCAGGCGTGATGTAAATGATGGCGGCGCGCGCCATTGAGCCACCAGCGATCGTGGTCGGCATCAGGCAGAAAATCGTAATTGGAATGGCCGATATTATTAAAAACAATACTGAATATCGGCACAGCAGCAAGCGAGTAAATGGAGAAATCATGCACCAGCATCGGCAGCATAATCACATTGCCTAGCATAATGGCTTCGACGGGGTGAAAACTATAGGTTGACCAAGGTGTGGTGATGATGGAGCGGTGATGGGGCAGGTGAAAGCGCTTTAGCCATGGGGTGTGAAGTAAACGGTGGTTTATATAAAAATGGATTTCATTCCAAATAATTAAGGTAATTATTTCGATGCCAAGCTGTATGGGCGGCGCGTAAGTGGCTAGCCTTGCCCAGCCCAATTGAAGCAGGCCCCAAGGAAATACCATGCCCGTGCCAAATAAGAAAATAGTCAACATAGAAAGCATTATTTCTTTACGTTTTTGAGCGGGCATTAAGGGCCGGGGGTCCAGTACATGGCCATAATGAATAGCAGGCAGCCATTTTTGGCTAAGTAGTAGATTGAGTGTTCCAAAACCAAAATACAGTGCGGCAAAAAATAACACGCCAATCATCATAATTTCATGCCATTGGGTTTGCAGAATATATTCGCGCATCGCTTAGCACTGTGGGGCTGGATAATCATGGATTGTATGACAATTGCGCCGACTCACCCTAGTTTATGCTTTACGTTTGTCTCTATCTGGTGGCGGTTAAGTAGTCGGTAATAAAAAATGCCCACCGTTTAGTTAAGTAGTGGGCATTTTTATCAGCGAGAAAGTCAGCAACTTTTATGATCTATCATAGGCTTACGCCGCGAATGAACCTTCCTTGCTATGCTGTGGGTTTGAGCGATAGTGCTTCAGCATCGCTGATTGTCCACTCTGCTTTTAAGCGCCATTGCTTGTTGGTGTCGGCTAATTCTACTTGCCAGCGCGGTTGAGTGAGGGCTGAGCTGAGCTTGCCAACATAAAACTGTGGCGCTTGTTTATGCAAAATAATGGTTTGGTCTTGACCCGCACGGGTAGGGTGCATGAGTTTAAGTACCAAATCGCCAGCAATCGCCTTGTTTAGCTGAATGCGGATGGATTTGCCATCTTCGCCCAGCATTAATTGCCCACTTAGGCCTAATTTTGTGGCTTTGATGTCGCGATCAAGTTGGCTATTTATTTCTTGGCCTTCCTTGTAATAATCATCGCTCACTAGACCATCATCGCTTTTAACGGCTTGAAAAAACAAGTTAATCCCACCAATAACGGCAACTGCGGGAAATAAAATCAGTAGCCATACAAATCGGTGCTTATACCAAGGTTCAATGATTTCGTTTTGCATTTTTTATCGTCCTATAAAGCTAGATTTTTCTTTGCTGGTGATGGTTGGGTTATCCGTGGCGGTGATAATGAAATGAATTTCATGCCCGCCAACCCCAACAAGGCTTGGGTCAACTTGTACACGAACACCAATATCTTGGCTGGCCGTAGCCTCAACAAAGATTTGACCAGAGCCTTCCACAATGGTTCGTGAATTGGCGATGCCCGTTGCGGTAATGGTATAGCTATGGGCTGTTTCATCCGCATTTTGGATTTGTAAGCGATAGCTGTTTTCAAGCCAACCATCGTCTACTTCCCTTACCATTGCAACACGGTCTCTGGATATGTTGACTTTAATGGGCTTACGTATCACTAAAGAGCCAATTGTAATCCCCAAGATAACAACGAGCACCAACACATACATCATTACACGGGGGCGGGTGATTTTTTTGATAATGTCACGCTCTGGGTATTTATGCTCTAGTGCGTTTTCAGTGGTGTAACGAATTAGCCCGCGTGGGTAGTCCATTTTATCCATGATTTCATCACAGGCATCAATACAGGCGGCACAGCCAATACACTCGTATTGCAAGCCATCGCGGATATCGATCCCCACGGGGCACACCTGTACGCATACCGTGCAATCAATGCAGTCACCTAAGCCTGCGGCTTTATAATCAGTGCCTTTTTTACGGCTGCCGCGTGCGTCACCCCGTTCGGCATCGTAAGAAATAATTAAGGTATCGGCATCAAACATGGTGCTCTGAAAACGAGCATAAGGGCACATGTACTTACAGACTTGCTCGCGCATCCAGCCTGCATTGCCGTAGGTGGCAAAGGCATAGAAAAACACCCAGAATGTTTCCCAAGGGCCAAGGCCAAATTGGATGATTTCGCTCCAGAGTGAACGAATCGGCGTGAAATAGCCGACAAAAGTAAAGCCTGTCCAAAGTGAGAGGGTAATCCAAGCGCTATGTTTGATGGTTTTTAGGCGAAATTTTTTTGCGCTAGTGGGGGCGTTATCCAGCTTGATTCGTGCCATGCGATCGCCTTCTACCCATTTTTCTATCCAAAGAAAAATCTCGGTATAGACGGTTTGCGGACAGGCGTAACCACACCAAAGCCGCCCACCAGCGGTGGTCCAAGCAAACAGGCCAATGGCGCTGGCTAAAAGCAGGGCGGTGAGATAGATGAAGTCTTGCGGCAAGAATACAAAGCCGTAAATGTAAAAAGTATGTTCGGTAATGTTGAATAGCAGTGCCTGACGGCCATTCATTTGTAGCCAAGGCATGCCGTAGAAAAAGAGCTGAGTGATCACAACCAGCAGAATGCGCCAGCGATTAAATAAACCATTTACCCAGCGCGGGTAGATTTTTTTATGCTTGCTATAGAGATGGATTTCTTCGTATTCGCCATCATCTTTGATGACTGTGATGGGAATATCTCTTAATTTTTTGCTCATTTCTTAAGCTACTCCTAGCAAAATATTTACGTTAGCAAGGCGGTATTGTTATGTAATTCATGGCATTACATTTCGGTGGTGTGAGCTTGCTAAATGCATTACAGATGATCGCCCCGCCCCTTCATCATTTATAAGCATAAATTGCTCGGATACTATTCTTTGGTGTTGTTTGTCTTTCATTCAATGAAAAACGGGCGGGATAAACCCGCCCGTTCAAAGTATATAAGTTAGGTGTTTAAATGATCCAACTTATATGTTGCCTTACTTAGCTTGCTTATTATTAGAAAGACCGTAGACATAGCCTGCTAATAAATGCACTTTGGCATCGCCAAGGAACTCTTTCCATGCGGGCATCACATTGCTACGACCATTGGTAATCGTTTCAATGATTGTGGCTTCAGAGCCGCCGTACAGCCAATTTTTATCGGTCAGATTAGGCGCACCTAGGTCTTGATTGCCTTTGCCTTCTACGCCATGACATGCCACACAGACTTGTTTGAAAGTCTCTGCCCCACGGCTTGCCCGTAGTTCATTGCGTGGCTGGCCTGAAAGCTGTAAGACGTAATTGGCCGTGTCTTTTACTTTCTCTTCACCAAAAACGGCACCAAATGCAGGCATTTGCCCGTGACGGCCATTTGCAATGGTTTCCAAGATTTTCTCTGGGGAGCCACCATAGAGCCAGTCGCCGTCAGTCAAATTAGGAAAGCCCTTAGCTCCTTGTGCATCTGCACCGTGACACTGGATGCAGTAAGTCAGGTATAAGCGCTTGCCCATGTCTCTGGCTTCTTGGTTCTGGGCTACGGTTGCAATCGGCATTTGGGAATACTTATCGTATAAGCCTTGGTATTTAGAGTTGGCTTGCACCACTTCTTTGCCGTACTGATTGCTTGAAGTCCATTTCCATGCACCACCCCAAATGCCAGGGTAGAGCACAAGATAGACCGCGCCAAAAACAATGGTCATGTAGAACATCATGACCCACCAGCCAGGGAGTGGGTTGTTGAATTCCTCTAAATCCCCATCCCATTTGTGGCCAGTTACATCGGCATTTTCACCTTTTTTAAGCTTAACAACGCCTTGACTCATTAAAAGCAAAGTCATTGCCACAATACCGCCGATCACAATGATCGCGATCCAATAATTCCAAAAGATACTTTGAAAATCTGTCATTTTTTATATCCTCTAGAAATCAGGAGGTCTTGTTTGATGAGGGCAGATCATCATCAAGAATCGGCTGGTTGGCCGCTTCATCAAAGGATGCTTTGCTGTTTTTGCCGCAGGCCCAAATCATGATGCCAACAAAGCAGATAAAACTGGCTACGGTAGAAAGTACACGTAGATCGTTTAATATTTCCACGATGAATTACCTCTTGTTTTTGAGTGCAAGACCCAAGCCTTGTAGGTAGAAAATCACAGCTTCCATTTCTGTTTTGCCTTCAGTCGCGGCTACAGAGCCTTTGATATCAGCATCAGAATATGGATCGCCAAGTTTACGCAGGGCAGTCATTTTGGCGGGTAGAGCGGCAGAGTCGACTTTGTTAGCTGCTAACCAAGGGAAAGCAGGCATGTTTGACTCTGGCACTACATCACGTGGGTTCATCAAGTGAGCACGATGCCATTCATCAGAGTAACGCGCACCTACACGGGCTAAATCTGGTCCTGTGCGCTTTGAACCCCATTGGAACGGACGATCGTAGACCGATTCACCCGCTACAGAGTAATGGCCATAGCGCTCAGTTTCGGCACGGAAAGGGCGAATCATTTGAGAGTGGCAGTTATAGCAACCTTCGCGCACAAAAATATCGCGCCCAGCTAGGGCTAAAGCGGTGTAAGGCTTCACCCCTTCGATAGGCTTGGTGGTGGAGTTGCTAAACATGAGCGGTAGAATTTCTACCAGCATGGCGATGCTTAAAGTCAACAACGTCAGAATGATTAAGTAGGCGACGTTTTGTTCGACCTTTGCTTGCAGTTGGTTCATAAAATTTTTCATGATTTATCTCCTCTTGATCAGGCGTGTTGAGCGATAGCCGGAATTTTGGCATCGACAGCTTGGCCAGAAAAAGCGGTGCGCAGTACGTTGTAAAGCATCAATAGCATGCCCGACAAGAAGCACAGACCACCCAAGAAGCGGATAAAGTAATACGGATACGATGCTTTAACTGAGTCAATAAATGCATAAGTTAAAGTGCCGTCAGTATTTACTGCACGCCACATCAAGCCCTGCGTTACACCGGCAATCCACATGGATGAGATGTACAACACCACGCCAATCGTTGCAATCCAGAAGTGGGTATCGATCAGTTTTACCGAATACATTTCTTCTTTGTTAAACAGGCGAGGGATGAGGTAGTAAATTGAGCCGATGGTAATCATCGCCACCCAGCCTAAAGCGCCGGAGTGTACGTGACCAATTGTCCAATCGGTGTAGTGGCTTAGGGCGTTAACGGTTTTGATGGCCATCATTGGGCCTTCAAAAGTAGACATGCCGTAAAACGATAGCGCGGTAACTAGGAATTTTAGAATTGGATCGGTACGCAATTTATGCCATGCGCCTGATAGCGTCATAATCCCGTTAATCATACCGCCCCAGCTTGGCGCCAGTAGAATCAAGGAGAACACCATACCTAGAGATTGAGTCCAATCAGGTAGCGCGGTGTAATGTAAATGGTGCGGACCCGCCCACATATAAGTGAACGTGAGCGCCCAAAAGTGCACTACGGATAGGCGATAGGAATAAACCGGACGCCCAGCTTGCTTTGGCACAAAGTAGTACATCATGCCCAAAAAGCCAGCGGTTAAGAAGAAGCCCACCGCATTATGTCCATACCACCATTGCACCATCGCATCCACAGCGCCGGAATAAACGGAGTATGACTTGGTCGCTGAAACAGGGATCGCTAAGCCATTAACGATGTGCAATAGCGCCACCGCCAAAATAAATCCGCCATAAAACCAGTTGGCAACGTAGATGTGCTTCACTTTGCGCTTAGCAATCGTGCCAAAGAACACAATCGCGTAAGCCACCCAAATCACGGTGATGAGCCAAGTGATTGGCCATTCTAGCTCTGCATATTCTTTGCCTCGGGTGTAACCCATAGGCAAAGTAATCGCAGCAAGTACGATAACCAGTTGCCAGCCCCAAAAGTGAAAGGCTGCGAGCTTGTCGGAGATCAAACGCACATTACAGGTGCGCTGAACCACGTAATAGGATGTTGCAAATAAACCGCAGCCGCCAAACGCAAAAATAACCGCGTTAGTATGCAGTGGGCGTAAGCGGCCAAAATGAAAGTAAGGGCCAAAATTAAGTTCTGGCCAATACATCTGGGCAGCGATGATCACGCCAACCAGCATCCCGACAATCCCCCAAATGACTGTCATGATGGCAAATTGCCGCACCACTTTGTAGTTGTATGTACCTTGGTGTTCCATGCGAGCTCCGATTGATCTCCAACAGCTTGGACTTTGAATTTTTGACTTGAAAAATGTACGACCTGTCTGCATTTAACTGGTTGTAAGGAAAAAACGAGTTTTGTGCTAGTCGTGAATATTTCTTATGTAATTATGCCAGCTGAACTTTAGCTGCTTCAGCCAGCGGTCTTCTTGACGAACATCAATGCCTTTCATCAGATCGCGGTATTTTACACTTCGTCGGGCTTAAATTCCTTGTTTTTTCTTTCGTCAGTGGAACTTTCTCTGCGTGCATGCTGTCATCATCTTGCAAAATCTGCCAGCCAGGCCCCTCCATATCATCAAATTGCCCTCCTCTGAGCGACCACCAAAAAAGAATTCCAATTAAAAAAACCAGCAAGACGGAAAGAGGAATCAGCAAATAAAGGCTTTCCATTTAGCTTTTTCCTTTAAGTCGCAAGGCATTAAGCACGACCAATAGTGAGCTGCTGGCCATGCCTAGGCTAGCAATCCAAGGTGTAATCAGGCCGCAGACGGCTAATGGCAAAGCGGCTAGGTTATAAATAAGGGCCCAGGCTAAATTTTGGCGAATAATACTACGGGTTTTTTTTGCCAGGGCCAGCGCTTTGGGGAGCCGATCTAGCTGATTGTTGAGTAGCACCATATCGCCAGCGGCATGAGCCACATCTACCCCTGCTCCCATCGCCATCGATACATCGGCTTGCGCTAAGACGGGTGCATCGTTCACGCCATCCCCAATCATCAATACTCGGCGGCCCTGTTGTTGGAGCGCATTGATGTAGGCCAACTTATCTGCTGGCGTTGCTCTGCCCGCAGCGTTTTCAATATGCATGTTTAAAGCTAAAGCTTGTACGGTAGCGTTGTTATCACCCGATACAAGGTGCAAGCGTAAGCCCGCAGTGTGTAAGGCCGCTACGGATGAGGCTGCGTCAGCACGTAAGGTGTCTGCCACAATGAAAGCACCTAACCATTCCCTTTCGCTTGCTAGCGCAACTGAGCTTCCTTCTGCGTTACGGATGGATTCTGGCATTGGCACCCCACACTGGCTGTTTACAAAATCTGGATGGCCGATGTAATACAGCTCGCCATTGACTATCCCACTCAAACCGCCACCTGGGTGGGTTTTAATTTCTTGAGCCAATGTAACATCCGGCTGAGTAAAGGCACGGGCTAGGGGGTGTGCCGAGCTGGCCTCTAGCGAGGCAGCAATTTGGCGTGCTGCCGCTTCATTTTTGTGACTAGCGATGTATTGTTGGATGCGTGGTTCGCCATGGGTAAGGGTGCCCGTTTTATCGAGCATTACATCAGTGATTTTGGCTAGTGCTTCTAAGGCGGGGCTATTGGCCACCATTAGCCCCAGTTGGGCTAAATGCCCCATCGTGGCAGTAAGCGCAACAGGGGTGGCAAGGGCGAGGGCGCAGGGACAGGAGATCACCAGCACCGAGACCATAATCGGCAGTGCGTGAATGGGGTCGTGCTGATTCCAATACAACCATGCTAAAGCAGCCGTGATTAATAGTGCTGCAGTAAACCAACCCGCTACCTGCTCGGCAAGCAGAGCGAGGCGTGGTTTTTGCGCAAGAGCTTGATCGAGTAAACGCACAATGGCCGCTAGGCGGGTGTTTTCCCCAATTTGGCTGACTTCGATATGGAGTGGGGCGGCTAAATTAAGCGTGCCCCTGTGACATACATGCCGGTAGATTTGGGGATGGCAAGGCTTTCGCCCGTCAGTAGCGCCTCGCTCACAGCGCCCTCGCCTTGGCGAACAATTCCGTCTACGGGAATGGTTTCGCCAGATTTAACTAAGATTTTTTCGCCCACTTTTAAACTGTTAACGGTAACTTCTATCGTTCCTTGCCCGTCCAGTTTATGTGCGAAGGCGGGGATAAGTTTGACCAGTTGTTCTGTTGCCGCGCCTGCTTTACGGCGTGCAGCCATTTCTAGGTAGCGCCCGGTAAGCAGTAAAAATACAAACATTGATACCGAGTCAAAATAAACTTCGCCATGCCCAGTAAGCAGTGTGTAACAGCTGGCAATAAAGGCGGCGAGCACGCCAATGGCAACAGGCAAATCCATGCCAGTGCGATGGCGTTTTAAATCTCGCCAGCTTGAAACATAAAAAGGCACCGCTGAATAGAGTACTACCGGTAGGGTAAGGATTAGGCTGGCCCAGTGCATAAGATGCAGCCATTCTGGGGCGATTTCACCGGCTTTAGACATGTAAATCGGCACAGAAAACATCATGACTTGCATCATGGATAGGCCCGCTATCCATAACCGCAGTAAGGCGCTTTTACGCTGCTTTTGCCAGCCTGCTTCTTGTTTTGCTTGGTCGTAAGGCTGGGCTCGATAACCAATGGCAGCAATCGCCTGTAAGATAGTAGAGAGCTGAATGACGCGCTCATCCCAGCGTACACGGGCGCGGTGAGTGCTGTAATTGATGCTGGCCGACAATACACCAGGAAGCTTGCGAATATGCCGCTCATTAAGCCAAATACAGGCGGAGCAGCTAATGCCTTCTAGAATCAGCGAGGCTTCACGGATGTCGCTGTCAATATTAAGTACAAAGCTGGCTTGCAGACTGCTGTCGTTATAGAGATTAATCTGGGCAAGGATTTCATCCGGAAGAGGTTGGGCTCGGTCTGCTGGGCGATTCCGTTCGGCGTAATAACTGTCTAAGCCACTTTGAATAATGGTTGTAGCCACTGCTTGGCAGCCCGCGCAGCAGGTGGCTTGCTCGATTTGCTTATACATAATCGGGAAGAGGTCGGTTGCCGAAAGTGGCTCGCCACAATGAAAGCAGTTGCTGCGGGGAGAAGTCATAAGCTGAGTTGGCCGAAAGGAGGGGCTTGATACGGTGGCTTAAAGTTGAATAAGCAGGCCGTTTGGCTTAAACGGCCTGCTATGGTGCCGGTTACATAAACACTTACGCCAAGCCCTTTGGGAGCGAGAAAATTACATTTTCTTCAATGCCATCCATTTGACGTATCGAGGCTGCACCAAAGTGCTCTACTTGGGTGATCACTTGCCTTACTAAAATATCGGGAGCAGAAGCGCCTGCCGTGACGCCGACATTTTTTTTGCCAATAAACCACTCGGCTTTTAGCTCACTCGCGTTATCTACCATGTAGGAGTTAATCCCTAGGTTGGCAGCTACTTCACGCAGGCGGTTAGAGTTGGAGCTATTTGGCGAACCCACTACCACCACTACATCGACTTCTTTTGCTAAATGCTTTACTGCATCTTGACGATTTTGGGTGGCGTAGCAGATGTCGTCTTTCTTAGGGCCGACAATATTAGGGAAGCGGGCTCGTAATGCTTCAATTACCACTTGCGCATCATCAACCGATAATGTGGTTTGGGTCACGTAAGCCAGCTTGTCGCTGGCAACTTGCAAGGTGGCCACGTCATTGGTTTCTTCGACCAAATACATACCGCCTTGGGCTTGGCCCATGGTGCCTTCTACTTCTGGGTGGCCTTTATGGCCGATCATGATGATCTCAAAGCCTTGTTCACGTAGGCGTTTTACTTCAAGGTGAACTTTGGTAACCAATGGGCAAGTGGCGTCAAAAATAGTTAAGCCACGCTCTGCCGCCTCTGCACGCACGGCTTGGGATACGCCGTGGGCAGAGAAAATTAGTGTATTACCCGCAGGTACATCGGCCAAATCTTCAACAAAGATGGCGCCTTTGAGTTTGAGGTCTTCAATTACAAATTTATTGTGTACGACTTCGTGACGCACATAGATCGGCGCGCCAAATTTTTCGAGGGCTTTTTCAACAATGGCAATGGCACGGTCAACGCCCGCACAAAAGCCACGGGGCGTTGCTAAAACAATTTGCATTTTCATGCCACTTTCTCCGATTTAGCTTCACCGCGGAAGGTGTCATTCATCATAAGGGCTGCGCCGATATTTATTTCGGAGGCCGCAAGTTTGTTGAATCGCTGCATCATGCCACTTTCTCCGATTTAGCTTGACCGCGGAAGGAATCGATTACCATAAGTACTGCACCGATACAGATGGCAGAGTCCGCAATATTAAATGCAGGGTAGTACCAGCGCTGCTGGTAATGGATCTGAATAAAGTCGATCACATGGCCTAAGAGCATGCGATCAATCGCATTGCCTAGTGCGCCACCTAAAATCAGTGCTAGAGCCAGAGCATAGCGTGTTTCTGCGTGGTGTTTTTTGAGCAAAAACACAATAAATAGCGATACACCTAGTGCCAGAGTAGTGAAGAAATAGCGCTGCCAGCCACCGGCATCGGCTAAAAAGCTAAACGCTGCACCTGGATTGTAGGCCAATGTTAGGTTGAAAAAGCCAGGGATTAAGGCGAGTTGTTCCCCAAATTGAAACGTCGCCTCAATCGCATGTTTGCTTGCTTGATCTAGCACTAGCACCAAAAGTGCCAGCCCTAGCCAACGCGCTAGGCCACGGTTAAGCATGAGCACGCGCCTCACCAGTGGAATGCAGGTTGCTATTGCAGCGGCTGCATAGCGTTGGATGCTCGCTGTGCGTACCTACGCTGGCGGTGTAGTGCCAGCAACGCTCGCACTTGGCCTCGGTAGAGGCGCTTACGCTGATTTGTGTAGCATCCCCTGCTTTAAGGCGGGCTTGGGATGTGATGAGTACAAATTTCAGCTCGTCATCCAAGGCGGCAAGGGCCGCAAATGTTTCTCCCTCAGCGGTGATGTCTACTTCGGCTTGCAGGCTGGAGCCTAGCTTGCCATCTGCACGTTGCAGCTCGATTTCTTTTTGCGCGCTAGCACGAACTTCGCGCACTAGAGCAAAGCGTGCTTCCAGTGTGGCAGCATCGCTCACCTTAGGCACGTTGTGCCATGTAGATAAGAATACGCTTTCATCGTTTTTGAGCGCGCTCCAAGCTTCGTGAGCGGTAAAAGAAAGAATTGGCGCAAGTAGACGTACCAAGGTTTGGCTGATATGCCATAGCGCAGTTTGTGCGGAGCGACGGCCTTGGCTATCCGCTGTCATGGTGTAGAGGCGGTCTTTGATGATATCTAAGTAGAAAGAACCTAAGCCTTCTGAGCAATAGGCATGGATTTCTTGCACGGCTAGGTGGAACTCGTACTTGTTGTAAAGCGCGGTGATTTTTTGCTGGAATGCAGCCAGTTCAACCAGTGCGTAGCGATCAAGTTGTAATAACTCATCCGCAGGCAAGACGTGGCCTGCATCAAAGTCAGAGATGTTTGCCAGCAAAAAGCGCAGTGTGTTACGGATACGGCGGTAGGAGTCAGCGGTGCGTTTCAAGATTTCATCAGAAATGGTGAGTTCGCCCGAGTAATCGGTAGAAGCAGCCCATAGGCGCAACATATCCGCACCCAGCTGGTTAATTACGGTTTGCGGTGCAATTACATTGCCCTTGGATTTGGACATCTTCATGCCCTTGCCATCCACCACAAACCCGTGGGTTAGCAATTGTTTGTAAGGTGCGCGGCCTTCGGTGGCGCAGCCTGTGAGCAAAGAGGATTGGAACCAGCCGCGGTGTTGGTCTGAGCCTTCCAAATACAGATCGGCAGGCCAAGTCAGCTCTTCTCTTTGCTTGAGTACGGCGTAGTGAGTGGAGCCAGAGTCAAACCATACATCTAGGGTGTCTTTTAGCTTGTCGTAGTAAACCGCGTCTTTGCCGAGCAATTCTTCTGCGTCGAGTTTAAACCATGCTTCGATCCCTTCTAACTCAATGCGTTTGGCAACGATTTCAAGTAGCTCGCCAGAGTTTGGATGCAGCTCGCCGGTTTCTTTGTGCACAAAGAAAGTCATCGGCACGCCCCAGTTGCGTTGGCGCGATACGCACCAGTCTGGGCGGTTTTTAATCATGGATTCTAAGCGCGCACGGCCCCAAGCAGGGAAGAATTCGGTGGAATCCACGGCGGTATTGGCTTGGGCGCGCAGCGTTTGGCCGTTATTGCCTGCGGTTTCCATGCCGATAAACCACTGGCTGGTGGCGCGGAAAATAATCGGGGTTTTGTGACGCCAGCAATGCGGGTAGCTGTGTTCTAGTTTTTTGCTGGCAAATAGCGCACCGCGCTCTGCTAAAATAGCCAGCACCATTGGGTTGGCTTCCCAAACGCTTTTGCCACCCAGTAATTCGATATTGCTATAAAAACGGCCATCATTACCAACTGGATTGTCGGTAGCAAGCTTATATTTTGTGCCGACTATATAGTCTTCTAAGCCATGGGCAGGTGCGGTGTGTACAAGGCCAGTACCCGCTTCGGTAGTGACATGGTCGCCGCAGATAATGGGCACAACACGGTCTAGAAATGGGTGCTGTAATTGTAAAAATTCAAGCGCTGAGCCTTTGGCTTGAGCTATGACTTCGCTGGTTTCGATGTCATAGCGCTTGATGGTGGTCTCAGCCAAATCACGCGCTAAGATCAGCAGGCCTTTGGGCGTGGCGATCAAATCGTAAATAAAATCAGGATGAACCGATACGGCTTGGTTGGCAGGGAGCGTCCAAGGGGTGGTGGTCCAGATCAGGGCAAAAGCAGGTGCGTCACCAATGTTTACACCACCGAATGCCTTGGATAAGGCCGCACTGTCGATGACGCGAAAGCCGACGTCGATCGCTGGCGATATTTTATCTTCGTATTCTACTTCGGCTTCGGCCAGTGCTGATGCACAGTCTACGCACCAATGCACAGGCTTTTGGCCGCGCAGCAGATAACCGTTGGCGTGGACCTTGCCTAAGGTGCGAACGATATCGGCCTCGGTTTTGAAATTCATGGTCAGGTAGGGATTGTTCCAGTCGCCCAGCACACCCAAGCGGATAAAGTCGGCTTTTTGGCGTTCAATCTGGGTGGCGGCATATTCACGGCACAATTCGCGGGTAAACGCAGCGGGTAGGCGAGTTTCTTTTGGATCGAGGCCGTTGGCTTTGCGGTAGTCTTGCACGCGCGCAAAAATACTAGGGTTGGCCGCCAGCGCTGGCTTATCAAATTTAACGATTTTTTCGATTTGATGCTCAATCGGTAAACCGTGACAATCCCAGCCCGGAACATAAGGCGCGTCAAAGCCATCTAAAGTCTTGGCCTTGATGATGATGTCTTTTAAAACTTTATTAACCGCATGACCAATATGAATGTCGCCGTTAGCGTAAGGCGGGCCATCGTGCAGAATAAATTTAGGGCGGTTTTGCTCTTTGGCTTTGGCCCGAATTGCTTGGTATAGCTTGTTGTCTTGCCAGTCTTTTAAAAAGCCCGGTTCGCGCTTGGCCAAATCGCCACGCATAGGAAATGGCGTGTCGAGTAAGTTAACTGGGTATTTATTGGCTGGTTTGTCTGACATGGTTATCTCTCAATTGTTTGTATGTATTTCAAAGTTGTTTTGATGAGCTTATTGGCTTTGCTGTGCGAACCAGTCGCGGGCATTCTGGCAGTCTTTTTCGATTTGCTTCACTAGGGTGGGCAAGTCGATGTATTTTTCTTCATCGCGCAATTTATGCAGGAAGTCTACACGCAGGTGTTGGCGATAAATCTGACGTTTAAAGTCAAATAAATGCGCTTCTAGTTTTGGGTGGGCATCGCCACCATGAATGGTTGGCCTAAAGCCTAAGCTGGCTACCCCTTGATAAGGTTTTTCTAGCCCATGCACTTCAACCACAAAAATGCCAAATAAAGGCGGGCGATTGTGTTTGATTTGAATGTTGGCGGTTGGAAAGCCCAAGGTGCGGCCAATTTTATCACCATCGACTACGCGGCCTGCAATGGAGTAAGGGCGACCTAAATAGCTCATGGCTAAATCCATATCACCCGCTGCCAACGCATTGCGCACCGCGGTAGAAGAAATGCGCGTGCCTTGATCGGCAACGGTGGCCAAGCTACAGGCGCTAAAATCTGGGCTGCCTTGCAGCAGGGCAAAATCACCTGCGCGCTTGGCACCAAAGCAAAAATCATCGCCCACAATGACATGCCGAGCATTTAAGTCTTTTGCTAGGATTTGATCTCTAAAATCCAGTGCGCTTAACGATGAAAATACACGGTTAAATCGCTGCACAATGACATAATCAATATCACGGCTTTTTAGTAGCTCTAACTTTTCGCGCAGGCTGGTGAGGCGAGCCGGCGCGGCATCTGGCGTAAAAAATTCACGTGGGTGCGGCTCAAAAGTGAGTACGCAGGTTTTTAGCCCGTGCTGACGGGCAACCGATTTTAATTCGGACAACATCGCTTCATGGCCCGCGTGCAGACCATCAAAATTACCGATGGTAATTGCCGTAGGGGGGAGATGCGCGTCGGATACGCTTCTGAAAACATGCATGCTTAAGCGCTTGGGCGGACTTTACGAAGCCGTAAATTGTAGCGGCTGGCGGACGTTTTGTCAGTTCGCTTGTGAATATGGCTGATATTTGCTGCGTTTTGCGGTGAATTGAGTGGGTTTTTGCTGGATGCGGGTCGTTTTTTGCCCGTAGGGTGGCGTGTTATTACTGCCCTTTGGGTGCAAATTGCATCAAAAACTGGGCTAGTGTGGCGGCAGGCTCGATATGTGCAGGTAGCTGGAAGGGGGTTTGCTGTGGATGTGCAGCGTGGTGAGTCCGCCCTTGGCTGAAGGCTAGGTATTGCTGGCAGAGTGGATGGATGGCTTGCCATTGAGTTGTTTGTAGTTCTGCTAGTTTACCTAAATCTGCCTTAGGTGATGGCTTGCCATTAGGGAAAATAATTTCCCAGCTTTTAATGATCGGCTGCAGCATGATGTGTTGCAAGAGGGCTAAAAAACTTGCAGCTCCCGGCCCTCCGGCGTGTAGCCAATTTCCCAGCCCAGTGGGGGAGAGGACGTCTAGTAAGGGGGTTGCGTAAGCTAAAGCCGTTGGCTCGCCACTGGCGGCCAACATCCAGCCGAAATGTGCTGCGCATTGAGGCTCGCCCACTAAGGCAAGGTCAATATGTTGCCAGCCTTCTGTTTTGGCCCAGTGAGCGCTGTGTAAATAATGCTCAAAATTGGCGTGGCCTGCGGTAAGGAGTAGCCCCCCAGACGGTAATACGGGGATTTGCGATTGCATGTTAATAGGAAGCAGCATGAGCTGCGGTATTGACAAAATATTTAGCCTGGCTTGCAAAGACTCCAAAATAGCCGCAGGAGCTAAAAAAAGGACTGGGCCAGATGGAGTCATAGGTATAGTGGCTTATTGTTGGCAATTGTTGATTAATTGTTTGAGTGCGGGGGCATCAATGATTTCAATCAGGCGGTTTTGCACCTTAATCAAACCATTTTCTTGGAATTTAGAGAGTGAGCGGCTCACCGTCTCAAGTTTAAGTCCCAAATAACTGCCAATTTCTTCACGGGTCATGCGCAAGTGAAAGCTGCTGGCAGAATAACCACGGATGGCAAATCGCTGGGATAAATTTAGCAAAAACGCAGCAATACGCTCTTCGGCTTTCATATTGCCAAGTAAAAGCATGACGCCATGGTCGCGAACAATTTCGCGGCTCATTAGTTTGTAAAAGTGATGTTGTAAGACAGGGATGCGACGGCTTAATTCTTCCATGTCGGTAAACGGTAACTCACACACTTCACTATCTTCTAAGGCAATAGCATCGCAAGTATGTAAGTCGGCACTGACCGCATCCATGCCCATTAGCTCGCCTGTCATATGAAACCCAGTCACCTGCTCACGTCCGTCTTCTGAAATAACGCTGGCTTTAAAAAAACCCAGTCGAATCGCAAATAGAGAGCGGAAAGGCTCACCTGCACGGTACAGCGCCTCGCCCCGTTTAATGGGTTTGGCTTGCGTGATCAGCGTGTCCAGTTCGTGCATCTCATCGGCAGAAAGCCCAATAGGTAGGCATAGTTCCCGCAAGCTACAGTTCACACAGCTTTGGCGAAGATGTTTAAGGCCTAGGTCGCGGACTGGAATGTGAGGTGTTGTGGTCATGGGATCATTCAATCTATGTACTCGTTATCACCAGTTGCACGTATTTTCTCGCGACTGTGTTGATATCGATCAAGGTTATGGGAAATGAATATGGGCAAGCTGCACACATGCGTTCATAAGGATGAAATATGCTACATCAAAATAATGCCACTGTATTAAAATCGCTTGACTTTGATCGTGATCTAATAAGCCAGCACAGCGGCAAGGGGCCAAGGTATACATCCTACCCCACTGCGGACCGATTTGTTGCAATGGATGCTCAAAGCTATGAGAAGAGTGTCGCTAAGCAACAGCCAGGCACAGCCATTAAGCCATTATCCTTGTACTTTCATCTGCCTTTTTGCAATACGATTTGCTATTACTGCGCTTGTAATAAAGTCATTACCAAGGATCAAGAAAAGGCTGATCAATACTTAGATTATCTCCTGAAAGAGATAAAAATACAGGCGGCATTATTAACAAATCGTGGCCGAGTATCGCAATTGCATTTTGGTGGTGGTACGCCCACGTTCTTAAACGATGCACAATTGGTTCGTTTAATGGAAGGAATTCGTAGTCATTTTGATTTAAAGCCCGATGGTGAATTCTCCATAGAAATAGACCCACGTAAAGTGAATGCAGCTACCGTGGCTTTATTGGGTAAAATTGGCTTTAATCGAATGAGTGTGGGGATTCAAGACTTTAATTTAGCCGTTCAGCAGGCGGTTAACCGTGTGCAATCTGAAGAAGAAACACGCATTGTGATTGAGGCAGCCCGTGCTAATGGCTTTAAATCAGTAAGCATCGATTTAATTTACGGTTTGCCGCTGCAAAGCCAAACCACGATGTTTCAAACGATAGAAAGAGTGCTGACCCTCTTGCCTGACCGCATTGCCCTATATAGCTACGCCCATTTACCCGAGCGATTTAAGCCGCAAAGGCGCATTGATGCTGGGCAGTTGCCCTCGGCAGAGGGTAAACTAGATATTTTACAAAGTAGTGTTAATCAGTTACTTGCCGCAGGTTATGTTTACATCGGCATGGATCACTTTGCGTTGCCTAATGATGCACTGGCCATCGCGCAGCGTCGTGGTGCTTTGCATCGTAATTTTCAGGGTTATTCCACGCATGCAGATTGTGATTTAATGGCGTTTGGTGTGTCGGCTATTGGTAAGGTGGGGCGTTGTTATTCACAAAATGCAAAGGATTTAATCTCTTATTATGCTGCTTTAGATCAAAATAACTTGCCGGTTGAGCGCGGCTTAAGCGTAACTCACGATGATTTGTTGCGTGCTGCCGTGATTCAATCATTAATGTGTCAGTTTGAATTGAATTATCAGCCATTGGAATTATCTTACTTTGTTGATTTTAAAAGTTATTTTTCGGAGGAGTTAATCCTGCTTTCGCCATATCAAGCTGATGGTTTAGTTTCTGTGTTAGATGATTCTATTGTGGTTAGCGCTAAGGGGCGTTTTCTAGTTCGCTCTATTGCGATGATATTTGATCGTTATTTACGCCATGCGGCACCTGCGGGGCGATATTCAAAGTTGATATAAATTGCTTGAATTTGATCTTTTGGCCTTGTTTTTGGCTGGACTGTTAGGCGGAGGGCATTGTGTTGGAATGTGTGGTGGGGTGGTGACGGCTTTTAGCCTGCAGCTGCCTGCTGGACGCCGCTGGCATTACCATTTAGGGTTTAATTTAGGGCGCATCCTAGGCTATGTCCTGATTGGCATATTGGTGGGGGGGCTGGGTTCTTTGCCTGTCTTGCTTTCTTTGCAAGGGATTAAAAGCATTCTATTTATTGCTGCGAATTTATTACTGATTTTGCTTGGCGCGTATATGGCAGGATGGTCAGTATTGATCCTGCATTTAGAGAAAGCAGGTCGGCCATTATGGGGTAAAATACAGCCGTTTATGCGGCTGTATTTGCCGGTTAAACGGTGGTTAGACACTTTAATTGTAGGTGCGTTATGGGGCTGGCTGCCCTGTGGTTTGGTCTATACAGCGTCACTTAATGCTTTAGCCAGTGCAAGTCCTTTGCATGGCGGTTTAATTATGCTGGCGTTTGGGCTTGGTACTCTACCTAATTTATTGCTGATGTCGGCCTTTATAGAGCCGTTACGCGCGCTATTGCGCCGTCCTTATTTGCGTTATTTTTTCGGTGGAAGTTTAATTCTTCTTGGCTCTTTCAGAATTGCCCAATATCTATATTGACGATTAAGTGTTTTTGGGTTTTGTTTTACGCTGCGCCAAGCTGCGTATAAAAAATAATTATATATTGCGTTTTTAAAGTTGTTGTTTCTGATTGAAGGAACTTTTAAAAAGATGCCTATCCCTATTTTGGTTGTTGATGATTCTGCTATGGCCAGAAAAATGCTAATAAAAGCCTTACCTACAAATTGGGATGTTGAAATTACGCAAGTATGCAATGGTATTGAAGCACTAGCAGCTTATCGAGCAGGCAAAGCTGATGTGATGTTTTTAGATTTAACCATGCCGCTGCTTGATGGGTACGCCGTATTAGAGGAGTTGCAAAGAGAAGGGCTGAATAGCTATGTAGTCGTGGTTTCTGCTGATATTCAGGTTAAGGCTCGTGAACGTGTTCGGCAATTGGGGGCTGCGGCCTTTGTTCAAAAACCAGTGAAAGCTTCTGATATCGAGATTATTTTGCGCGAATATGGAATCGCTTTATGAACGAAGAATTGTTTTTGACCGAAGACCAAGCCGATGCGCTGCAAGAAATTACCAATATTGCGATGGGGCGTGCTGGTGCGCAGCTTGCCCAAATTTTAGATACCTTTGTTAAATTATCCGTGCCACGTATCAGTATTATTCAAGCCGGCTCAATCAGTCACAATATACTGAACATGATAGGCAGTAAAAGTGCAGCTACGGCAATTCGTCAATCATTTAATGGCTCTTTGTCTGGTGAGACTATGGTGGTCTATGATCAGCATGGCTGTAGAAACTTAGCTGATTTAATGGGTTACGACGGTGTGATTGATTGCACGACCGAGCGCGAATTGCTGTTGGATGTGGGTAATGTATTAGTTGGTGCTTGTTTAAATGGCGTGGCCGATTTATTGGGCGCATCATTGGTGTTTTCTGCCCCCACTATTATGGCAGAGAATGTTGAAGTGGATCAGCTAATCAACACAAAGCACTTAACTTGGCATTACGCTTTATTGTTGGAACTGCACTTTACTCTAGAAATTAGAGATTTTACCTGTCATTTGCTCATCTTGATGCCAGAAGAATCGATTCTACGTTTGCAGCTTGCCATTGATGCGTTTATGGATAACCTCTAATGCAACAAAGATTATGTGATTTTATTGTTAATGAAGTGGGAGTCGGCATTTTTTCGCTGGACCAAGAGCATGAGATTTTGCTTTGGAATCGCTTTATGGCTCAGCATAGTGGCATATCCGCTGAGCAAGCGATTGGGGCCAATTTATTTGAATTATTCCCAGAATTACCGCAAAAATGGTTAAGCAAGAAAATTGAAAGCGTATTTGTGCTTAAAAACTTTGCCTTTACCTCATGGGAGCAGCGGCCTTATTTGTTTAAATTCCCCCATAATCGGCCAATTACCGGTGGTATGGATTTTATGCAGCAAAATACCACTTTTATGCCGGTAAGAAATGAATCGGGTGAAGTGGATGCGGTAACGGTTAATTTATTTGATGTAACTGATAATGCGATTGCCCAAAATCTATTGCAAGAAGCAATGGGTAAATTGGAAGAGTATTCTAATCGTGATGGGTTGACAGGTATTTATAATCGTCGCTATTTAGATGCGCGATTCACCCAAGAGCTAGAACGGATGTCGCGTTATCAGGCGGCGTTTTTTACTGTGATTTTGTTTGATTTAGATCGCTTTAAACAAGTTAATGATAATTATGGCCATCTGGCGGGGGATGAAGTGCTTCGCGTGGTGGCATCACGCGTATTGACCACGCTGCGTGATACCGATGTTTTTGGCCGCTATGGTGGTGAAGAGTTTATGTTACTGTTGCCACAAACTGATCTGGCAGGGGCGGAAATTGCCGCAGAAAGGATACGTGTGATTTTATGCGATCAGCCGGTTCAGTTTGGTGAATCAAAAATTAAAATTTCAGCAAGCCTAGGCTTATCTGAATGTCATTCTGGTGCGATTGAACCTCCTAAGGTGATTGAAGAGGCCGATATGGCCTTGTATTTTTCTAAGCAAAATGGGCGCAATCTCGTCACGGTCTACTCGCCTGAGATAAGTAGTTAATTCATTTTTGCAACACTAAGTAAGAAAAGAGCCCTGTGGGGCTCTTTTTTTTGCGCATTTTTATGGCTTATCCTAAGCAAATAAAATTTATTAGCAATCTACGTGTAATTTATTAAATTATTCAACATGAGCTTGTCTATAAAGAAGCAAGTGGCCTGTGCTTGAGCTGCTTGCAAGTGAGGGGCCGCATTCGCAGAGCCACTCGTACGACATACACGGTGAGGAGAGGCGTCATGGATGTCTTTAATAATTTTGCTGCACGTTACGAGCGCACACGCGAAGAAGAAATGTCTCTTAGAGACTATCTAGAGCTATGCAAACATGATCCAGTTGCTTATGCCACCGCGGCAGAGCGCATGCTGATGGCAATTGGTGAGCCAGAGCTCATTGATACTCGGTTGGATTCAGGCTTATCGCGTATCTTTCAAAATAAAGTGATTCGGATTTATCCCGCTTTCCGCGAGTTTTATGGCATGGAGGAGGTGATTGAGCAGGTGGTTGCCTATTTCCGCCACGCGGCTCAAGGCTTAGAGGAAAAGAAACAAATTCTTTATTTACTTGGCCCTGTTGGCGGGGGGAAAAGCTCGATTGCTGAAAAATTAAAAGAGTTAATGGAGTGCGTGCCTTTTTATTGCATTAAAGGCTCGCCAGTTAATGAGTCACCATTGGGCTTGTTTAATGCCGATGAAGATGGTGGCCTATTGCAAGAGCAGTTTGGTATTGCAAGCCGCTATTTAAAAACCATTCCCAGCCCTTGGGCTGTAAAAAGGTTGCATGAATTCAATGGTGATATTAATCAGTTTAGGGTGGTGAAACGCCATCCTTCTGTATTGCGTCAAATGGCAATTGCTAAAACTGAACCGGGGGACGAAAACAATCAAGATATTTCAGCCTTAGTGGGTAAGGTGGATATCCGCAAACTAGAAAAATATGCCCAAGATGATCCTGATGCTTATAGCTATTCGGGTGGTTTATGCTTGGCTAATCAGGGTTTGCTTGAATTCGTGGAAATGTTTAAAGCTCCGATTAAGGTGCTACATCCATTACTTACCGCTACGCAAGAGGGTAATTTTAAAGGTACCGAAGGGTTTGGAGCGATTCCATTTGATGGCGTTGTTTTAGCGCACTCAAATGAGTCTGAATGGAAGCAATTTAAAAATAATAAGAATAATGAAGCATTTTTAGACCGCATTTATATTGTGAAAGTACCTTACTGCTTGAGGGTGAGTGAGGAGGTGAAAATTTACGAGAAGTTGGTACTCAATTCATCGCTTTCTAAGGCGCCATGTGCTCCCGGTACATTAAAAATGATGGCGCAATTTGCGATTCTTTCACGGCTGAGAGAGCCAGAGAATTCGAGTATTTTCTCTAAAATGCTGGTTTATGATGGCGATAATTTAAAAGATGTGGATCCAAAAGCAAAATCTATCCAAGAGTATCGTGATTTTGCTGGGGTGGATGAGGGCATGAATGGATTATCCACGCGATTTGCGTTTAAGATCTTATCCAGAGTGTTTAATTTTGATCACGCTGAAGTGGCTGCCAACCCCGTGCATCTATTGTATTTGCTTGAGCAGCAGGTTGAGCGTGAGCAATTCTCCGCAGAGCTAGAGCAAAAATATATCTCGTATATAAAAGAGTTTATGGCTCTGAAATATGTTGATTTTATTGGCAAGGAAATTCAAACCGCCTATTTAGAAAGTTACTCTGAATACGGTCAAAATATTTTTGATCGTTATGTCACTTTGGCAGATTACTGGATTCAGGATCAAGAATACCGCGATGCGGATACGGGCGAGTCTTTTGATCGTACTAGCCTAAATAATGAATTAGAAAAGATTGAAAAACCGGCTGGCATTTCTAATCCTAAGGACTTTAGAAATGAAATCGTTAATTTCGTGCTGCGCGCACGCGCTAATAATGGCGGTAATAATCCAGCGTGGACATCCTATGAGAAGCTACGCTCTGTGATTGAGAAAAAGATGTTCTCTAATACCGAGGAATTACTGCCTGTTATTTCGTTTAACGCTAAGGCGAGCCATGATGACGCCCGTAAACATGAAGATTTCGTGAATAGGATGGTCAGCAAGGGCTATACGCCTAAACAAGTGCGCCTCTTGTGCGAGTGGTATTTAAGAGTGCGTAAATCATCATAATCCAGTGAGCAGAAGAGTTGTGCTTGAGCATTATGCTCAAGCACCTCTTGCGTCTCACTCCTCACTGGAGTTGCAAAATGATCCATATGATTGATCGACGTTTGAATGGTAAAAATAAGTCGGCGATAAATCGGGAGCGATTTCTACGCCGTTTTAAGGGGCAAATCAAAGAAGCGGTCACTAAAGCGGTGAATGGTCGATCCATTACCGATATTGAGCGCGGAGAGAAAGTCTCTATTCCTGTTAAAGATATTAATGAGCCAGGTTTTGCTCACGCACAAGGAGGCGTTTGGGAACGTGTATTCCCTGGTAATGATCGTTATAGCCGAGGCGATGAAATTGAGCGCCCTTCAGGGGGCGATGGTGCAGGAGGTAATGGCGGTGCGGGCAATGGTGGGGATGGGGAGGATGATTTTGTATTTGAATTAAGCAAAGAAGAGTTTTTAGAATTCTTCTTTGATGATCTTGAATTGCCCAATCTGGTTAAAACCCAATTGAAGCAAAGTATGGTGATGAAGCCCGTGAGGGCGGGCTTTACCTCTGATGGCACACCCACCAATATTCATGTGTTGCGCAGTTTGCGTGCGGCATTGGGAAGGCGGATTGCGCTATCAGCTGGGCCGCTTGAAGAGCTCAATACGGTTCAAGAGCAGCTAGATGAGTTGTTGGAAACACAAGGCGAGCGTTCAAAAGAGGTGCAAACGCTGCAGGCAATTATTCGTGAATTAAAAGCTAAGTTGGTATGTATTCCCTATATCGACCCTTTTGATTTGAAATATACCAATCGTATTCGGGTACCTAGGCCGACTACGCAAGCCGTGATGTTTTGCGTGATGGATGTATCTGGCTCTATGGATGAGGCAAAAAAAGATATCGCTAAGCGATTCTTTATTTTGCTGTATTTATTCTTGGTGCGCGCATACGAGAAAATAGAGGTGGTATTCATTCGCCACCACACCCAAGCCACGGAAGTGAATGAGCATGATTTTTTCCATGCTAGGGATACCGGTGGGACTGTGGTGTCATCAGCATTAAAACTCACCAAGAAAATTATTGATGAGCGCTATCCTGATGCGGATTGGAACATCTATGTGGCACAAGCTAGCGATGGTGACAATTGGGATTCTGATTCACCGCAATGCCGGCAAATGCTCAATGCGGAGATTATGCCGCTGCTGCAATATTATGCTTATGTTGAAATCACTGAAGGGGAGCCTCAAAACCTATGGTTTGAATACGAGAAAGTGGCTGAACAGCACGCGCATTTTACTATGCGGCGTATTCGTAACCCCTCTGAAATCTGGCCTATTTTTAAAGAGCTATTTAAAAAAGTGAGCGCAAGGAGTGGAGCATGAATACCAATACGCGCCAAAAAAAAGCCAAATCAAAGAAGCTGCTTTCAACGGGGTCGGAATGGTCCTTTGAGCTAATTGATGATTATTATCGAGAAATAGCGCGTGTCGCCAAGCAGTTTGGTTTGGATACTTATCCTAATCAATTAGAGGTGATTTCTGCTGAGCAAATGATGGATGCCTATGCATCGGTGGGTATGCCGGTAATGTATAACCACTGGAGTTATGGTAAACATTTTTTGTCGACTCAAAAGTCATATCAGCGCGGCGCAATGGGCTTGGCTTATGAGATTGTAATTAATTCAAGCCCATGTATTGCGTATTTAATGGAAGAGAACACCATGACTATGCAGGCGCTGGTTATTGCGCATGCGGCGTTTGGGCATAATTCATTTTTTAAAGGGAATTATCTCTTTAGAAGCTGGACGGATGCATCGGCCATTATCGATTATTTAGTGTTTGCTAAAAATTATATTGCACAGTGTGAGCAGCGCTACGGCGATGATAAGGTCGAAGAATTGCTTGATTCTTGCCATGCGCTGATGAATTACGGTGTTGATCGATATAAACGCCCACAAAAATTATCACTTTCATTGGAGCGGGCGAAGCAATCTGAGCGGGAAGCCTATCAGCAATCGCAGATCAATGAGTTATGGCGCACATTACCTAAACGCATGCAGGAGGAAAAGTCTTTTGAAGAGAATCGTTTTCCTTCTGAGCCGCAAGAGAATTTACTGTATTTTATTGAAAAATATGCCCCGCTATTAGAGCCATGGCAAAGAGAGATTGTGCGGATTATTCGCAAAATAGCGCAATATTTTTATCCGCAGCGGCAAACTCAAGTGATGAATGAGGGGTGGGCTACTTTTTGGCATTACACGCTATTGAATCAACTCTATGATGAGGGTTTGGTGGATGATGCCTTTATGCTGGAGTTTTTGCATAGCCATACTAATGTCGTGTTTCAGCAGCCCGTGACAAGCAAATGGTTTAATGGGATTAATCCTTATGCTTTAGGCTTTGCGATGTTTAGAGATTTGCGTCGTATTTGTGAAGAGCCTACTGCTGAAGACGCTGCATGGTTTCCTGATCTGGTGAATACAGATTGGAAAAAAACCCTTGATTTTGCAATGCGTAATTTTAAAGATGAAAGCTTTATTTTGCAGTACCTTTCACCTAAGTTAATTAGAGAGTTTCGGTTGTTTGCAATTTTGGATGATGATTATTTGCCTAAATTAAAAGTTGCAGCCATTCATGATGGGGATGGTTATCGTGAAATTAGGCACAAATTAGCGGGGCAATATAATCTGGCTGGCCGTGAGCCCAATATCCAAGTGTACGAGGCAAATACTCAGGGGGATAGATCATTAACCTTGCGGCATTATCAGTATCAACGCAGGCCATTAGGCAATAGTGTGCACGAGGTGTTGAAGCATATTTCTCGGCTGTGGGGGTTTTCGGTAAAGCTAGACAGTGTCGATGAAAAAGGGAGGGTGTTGTTGAGCTACGAGTGCAAATTAGAAAAAAGAGGGGGATGAGTTCTTGGTTTTATGGTGGGGAGTCTTATGGTGGAGGCAATAAAAAACGGCAATCCTAGGATCGCCGTTTTTTTATGGGATTAATTAATCGCGAGGATTAGTTAATGCCAACAACCGTTACCTTAACTGCAGCAACGATGTCGTGGTGTAGAGCAAGCTCAACTTCGTATTCGCCGATTTGCTTGAAAGGACCTTCAGGCAGACGAACTTCAGATTTAGCCACTTCAAAGCCAGCAGCAACGAATGCTTCGGCGATATCTTGTGTGCTCACTGAACCAAATAGACGGCCATCAACACCGGCTTTTTGTTCGATAGAAACTGCAGTACCTTCCAGCTTAGCTGCGCGTTCTGTTGCAGCAGCAATAATGGCGACTTGACGTGCTTCAAGCTCAATACGACGAGCTTCAAACTCAGCCAAGTTAGCAGTTGTTGCGCGCTTTGCTTTGCCTTGTGGTACTAAGAAGTTACGTGCGTAACCGTCTTTAACAGTAACCACATCACCAAGACCACCTAAGTTTGCTACTTTTTCGAGCAGAATGATTTGCATTTTTATTCCTCTCGCTTAGTGTTGGTCGGTGTATGGCAGAAGCGCAAGCAGACGAGCTACTTTGATGGCTTCAGACAATTGGCGCTGAAACTTAGCTTTTGTACCAGTAATACGGGCAGGGATGATCTTGCCATTTTCAGAGATAAAGTCTTTTAACAGAGCAATATCTTTGTAATCCACGTGGGCAATGCCTTCAGCGGTAAAGCGGCAGAATTTTTTCCGCTTGAATAGGTGACGCGACATGATAAACCTCAATTCAACAATTCAAATTCTTCGAGATGCAACACAAGCTCATGACGATAACGATTACTTTTTGCGGCGATAAAACCTTTGCTGGCTAGGCGTTGTCCTATCGTGATAGGGCCAAGCCTTACGGCAATATCACCCAGTGCCATTACGGACACTTCACACTCCACCTTGCGGTGTTTGCCTGCTTCAAGCTGCTCAGAAAGGTGAGTGATCACGATTTCTAAAACGGGCGTCCCTGCAGGGGTGTGGCGTAATTCGCTTCGTTTTATAACGGTACCGTCAATGAGTACTCGGTTACGTTTGTCCAATTTAGTAGTCCGGTGCAACGATCGCGAAACAAGTGTGCTTCGCTACGTTAAGCGTACCTTAGGCTTCAGCAGTGCCTTCGGCAGCAGCTGTAGTCAGGGACTTGGACTTCTCTTCCTTCATCATTGGGGAAGCTTCAACAACAGCAGTTTCTGTGCGCAAAGTGATGTGGCGCAGAACAGCATCATTGAATTTGAAGGCGTGTTCGAGTTCGTCCAAAATCAGCTGGCTGATTTCAACGTTCATCATGACGTAGTGAGCTTTGTGGATCTTTTGGATCGGGTAAGCTAACTGACGACGGCCCCAGTCTTCAAGGCGGTGAATAGCACCGCCACCGTTTGTGATCAGGGTCTTGTAGCGATCAATCATCGCTGGAACCTGTTCGCTTTGATCCGGATGCACGATAAATACGATTTCGTAATGTCGCATGACATCTCCTTATGGATGTTAAGCCTGCCGCGTGCGACTACGGTCAAGCAAGGGTTGTTAAGAGGGGCGGATCATACCGGATAAGCTGGCAGACCTCAAGCATTACGCAAGATTAAGTGTGCTTAACGCTCAACTTGATCAAACTTTCCGCTCACTGTAGACCATGTTTCATGATCGGGAAGTGGGTCTTTTTTCTCGACGATGGTATGCCATATTTTGGACATCTCTGCGTTTAGCTCAATGTAATCTTGCATATCTGCAGGGACATCGTCTTCGGCATAAATGGCTTCGACTGGGCACTCTGCAACGCAAAGCGTGCAATCGATGCATTCATCGGGATCGATCACTAAAAAATTTGGGCCTTCTTTAAAACAGTCCACTGGGCATACATCAACGCAGTCTGTGTACTTGCATTTCACACAGGCGTCGGTCACTACGTACGTCATGATTGAATCCTTGTTGATGGGGCTAGGCCCTTAGGTGCTCATTGCTTAGCGCAAGGATTGGATTTTAGCAGAGCTCAGGGGCTTAGAAGTAATGTGATAGTTATTTATAAAGAATCAGCGGTGATAACTGCGTATTTATCGTCCTCTAAATGCTTTCTAAGCAGTGCGACGCTGCGGCTTGATTTGTGGCAGGCCTATGGCCTTCAACTTTGCTGCGCTGTATTTGTATCAAATGGCTAATTGCGAGGTTTGGGGAATTGGATTGGATGCTTTTATTGGTGATAAATCAATTTAAGAACGAATCGCCCCAAACTCCATTCGGATTTACGCCACGCACATCGTCTCTGGCTATCACTCGCTCGACAAGCAGTTTGAAACAGCGCATTTTGGTTTCAACCAAGCTCCGGCGCTGATAGCTACTCCCGTTTTTCCACAGCGCTCGACCTTAAGTGCCTCGTGGCGAGCAGCGACTCGTTTCTCGCCTGTGCACCCCACGTATCTTCTTTCCACGGGTGCTCGTTTTCCGGTGTCGGAATGATGGGGGCTGCGTTGCGTTGAGCAATCGCCGCGTAGCAACCTTTCGTATCGTATGCACTATCAGAATACCCATCTTTATCGCTTTGCCCACACACTAAGCGTAGCTAAAAAGCCTGCTTGGCTCAGTTTTGTTCACAACCAGCGTAGTCAGACGTCTTTACCCACAAGGGAGCATTCACCGTCAAAACAGGTCTTATATGCTAAGCGCTAAGCGTAAACTGTTACACAAGAATGCATTAGCATTAGCATTTGCAGCAAGCCGCACAAGTCATTTAACTTACTGGAGAAAAGCATGTCCTACAATTTTACCCAAGCAGCAAACGTCATGAGTATTGCCGAGCAAGAGTATGGCGGCGCTGCTGAGATTCGATTTTCAAACTTCACCTCATGTATCGGCTTGATTGCTAGAAAGGCAGGCAATGTGACTGGCGTGCATTTGGTCATGTTTTCGAATACTGATAGTGCGTTTGATAACGCAGCAGCAAATGCCGCAATTACCTTGTTGGGTGCCTATACCCATGTGGTAGTGATTGGTCAAACTGAGATGTGGAATGATAATTTGCCTGGGCCATATCAGTACTTATTAGCGGGCTTAAATAATCCGACGGTGATTGATGTGAATGATGGTGTGTATGGCGGGCGGGTGGAGAACGGTGTGTTTCAAACTTACCAGAATGGTTATTATGTGAATGTGTAAGTTAAGTAGCTAGTTCCCCTCTCCCGTCAGTGGATAAGATTGGGCATGAAAAGCATACTTTTCATGCCTATCGAATCTAAGTTGCCTATGCACGGAAACCAGTACTGCATCAACAGGGGGCTGTTCAATCAAATAGGGCAAAACTTGCGCATCGCCCACCGCATTGCTCGTAATTTTAATCGCGCGTATTTCAAGGGTTTCAGCATCAATACCCTGATGAACCTTGCGTATTACCAGCGATATTTGGTGCCATGTTTTTTAGTTTTCCACTCGCCTTCGCCCAGCATCTTAATGCCGGTACTGTTGATCAATCATTGCAGGCCACCCATGCTTTCTTGTACCTAGATGACGACCTTAAGGTGTTTTTTTGTCGGCAGATTGTGCTGGAATCAGGTACTTTCCAAGCTACATTGGCGAGTCGAAGCAAGCTTTCTACCAAGCCTGTTGTTTGGCGTAGTGTGAGATTTAATCGGCTCTTGATAGTTAAAAGCAAAATTGAATGGCCGCATCGCTAAATTTAACTTACCGTCCTCGCTTGCCCGATAGGAGTGCATTCCATGGCATGTTTTTATCAAACCAACAAACCAAACCGACCGTGACTTGTGCGATTTAAGGGCCGGGTGATAGGCGTTCTAATGGGGGGTATACTTGCTCGGTTCAGGCGTGCTCATGCGTTCATTCTAACAGCAGTAAGGATTGGCCGATTTGTGCAACAAAGCCATGCAAAAGTGACTGCCTCCTTCTGTAATATATTTCGGTGCTGTACAGCAGGCCAAAATAGCACGTAAAAATCAGGGATTGAATATGCTCAACATTTTCAGGCTAGCGTGACGTTGTGTTCATTTTCCCTTCTTTTCAGCCTAGTTTGGCGCGTTGGGCAAAATTAGCCCTCTGATGATTTCTTCGAACTTCGTCATTGTGTAATGCGGGGCTTTGATTTGACAAATCCAATTGATCACGTAGGGCACGCGTCGAGTTGATCAACAATTCCAGTAAGGCAAGTAAATCTCCTCCTTCACTGTCTATCGGTGCCCGTAAAAGAGCGAGCAGCAATGTATTGTCTGCGTCAGCAGCCAACACCACTGGGCACGCATAGTTATGTTGAAGTAACCATTTTAACTGAACAATGTCATTGGGCAGTTCACCCAGCGGGCAGCACATTTCCAACCCTTGAGCCGTCTCGTCGAAGTAAATCGCCAAGTCCTCATCCACCCACAGCACAGGTTCTTCTGCGTCTAACTCCAGCCCCAGTGCCTCATATAGGCTCAACAACAAATTTTCCATTCCGAATCCTCTACGACTTGACTATGCTTGATAAGCCTTGAGTTTGCATCCAGACTTCGGGGTTGCCAATGCGCTTTGCATAAGACAGATTCATGAACGGCAACGATTTCATTACCTTGTTGCCAGGTGCGCCGGTGTTGTACTTTTGTATTTCTAAATTGCCGCCATTCATTAATACTTGCTGCAGCAGGCTGCGATCTACGTCTTCTAAAGGACTACCCGGTTGGTTCAAACCACGCCCTTGGTGCTGCGCTATAGCCTCCCGCTTCAGTTCCGCATCCAACATGCCGGTTCTATCCTTACCACTCTTACAGTTAAAGCAAGACACCGCGCCAATCTCAAAGGCAAGCATAGCTACGCGTTGTGCCGCCTGATAAGGCTCGCCACCATCGCGGTGATGCGACTTATCGGCCCATATTGCCTTAAGTTGGTGCACTAATTCCTGTACGCGAGCTTGATTGTTGGGATTGTCCTTCAAATACTCTCCCACCCACCCCTCGGTCTTTGCATCAAGACTTAAATTGTTGCCCAACAGTTGGCGCATGGCGACAAGGTTATATTTATCTGATTGTTCTTGCCCAAACTTCAGCGTGAGGGCGGCTTCGTTGACGCCGAAGTTGAATGCAGCCACCTCCAAATTCAGCTTTACGGTACACAACTCACCAGACTCGTTGCGTACATCCATGCTGATTGGTTGCTGCTGTTCAGAAAGCGTACGCCACGCTGTAATCTGGTCATCTAGCATTTTGCCTTCACCGCCCGTACCAGGCGTTACGAGTGACGAAGAAGTCAGCCGCAAACTGACCTCTTCGCCTTTCAGCGCACGCTGCAATATTTCTTGCTTCGAGAATAGCGCCGCAGTCACAACCTCTCTCGCTCGATTCAACGTGCCTTGCTGGCGCTCTTTAGGGCTATCGGCCAAACCATATGGCGATAAAATAGCGTGACGCACACCTTTGTATAAGACTTGTCCGCCATCCTCGCGTATTTCAGATGTCCACAAATTGGCAGCATGCGTCGTATCTTTTGTTGAAGCACAACACACCCCTTTGTTGTCGTAGTTAACAGGGAATACATCATGCTTACCCAACTTCATTTTGCTTGCCGGCACCAATGTGCTGACGTAATCGTGGTTGCCATGTTTAAATTTCGTCTCAATGGTTTGCCAGTCTTGACTGTTGAGTAGCTTCAAACGCGCCTGAGCAAATGCTGCCTTGGCTTCACACAGCGCTACTTTAGCCGGCATGCCTTGACGCGTTAATGCGTTCGCAATTAGGTTAGTTAAGTCCTTACCCAATTGTTTGCTTTTAAGTACCTCTGCTTTGGTCGCTTCCCTCTCCGTTTTCAGAAGCGCAGTGGCAGCCAATTGTTTGGACAGTCCACCAAGCACAGAGGCGTCGGTACTTGATGACAAACCCAAAGCAACCAATACCTGTTGTGCCGCGGTGATTTGATGGCGTTGATATGTTCACGCCGATTGAAATTTGACCCACCCTGCCGATCGAATTTTGACCCAGGGCCGAGCGTTGCTTTTTATCGGAGCAACTGTGCATAAGTCTAGCAAATAGCGGGCCACTCACCCGCTATTTTTACGCCTTCAGGTTCGGCTTAAAACCGCTCAGCCTCGGTACGCGCTTCCTCCTTTCTGCTTTGCTCCCTTTGTTTTATCTTCGTTTTTGCTGCTAAGCTGCTGTGCTGGAAACGGTAGGAGTCATTCCCCGTTTCTACAATGTGGCAATGGTGCGTCAGCCGATCCAACAACGCCGTCGTCATCTTGGCATCGCCAAATACACTCGACCATTCCGAGAAGTTCAGATTCGTGGTGATGATGACGCTGGTGTGCTCATAGAGCTTCGACAACAAATGAAACAGCAATGCGCCTCCGGCCTGACTAAAGGGTAAGTAGCCCAGTTCATCCAAAATCACCACATCCACTCGCATCAGCGCGAGTGCAATACGACCTGCTTTGCCTTCACGTTTTTCTTTTTCCAGTAAATTGACCAAATCCACGGTCGAATAAAAACGGCCGCGCTTGCCGTGATGCGTGATCCCGCCGATCGCTAACGCCGTGGCCAAATGTGTTTTACCCGTGCCTGGGCCGCCAATCAGTACGGTATTTTGTGCCGTGTCGGTAAAGGCCAATGTCGCCAGTTGATTGACCAGTGCTTGATCTGCCTTGCTCGCGCTAAAGTCAAATCCCGCTAAATCACGATGCACGGGAAACTTCGCTGCGCTCATTTGATGCTGAATCGAGCGCACCTTACGATCGCTGTGTTCTGCTTGCAATAAATGCTCAATCAGCCAGCCACACGTTTCCATACTCTGGCCGCCCTGGCTCTTCAGATCCAGCCAAGCGGCCGCCATCCCATGCAAGCGCAAGGCTTTGAGTTCAACACTCATCTCATGCATGGCTCGACTCCTCGTGGTCGCTGTCGAACTCGCTCGCTGCACGCAAGCCGTCGTAACGCTGGGTGTTCGCCTGCGGTTCTTCTACTAATTGCAGCTGCGTTTCAGCGCTAATAGCGGACGGTGGGTCATTCAATCGCGCCACTACATTTAAAATGTGTTCAATGCTGATGACGCCTGACTCCAGTACCAACTCAACCGCAACCAGTACTGCATCCAAACCCGCCACCGGAACCGTGGCCAGCACTTGCGCCATCACCTTGTCTCCCCCGTTACGCCGTAACAACCTTTCCTTGAGCTGCAATAAGGGCGCAGGCATCGACGTAAAGGGCGCACCATTGCGTAAGGCCCCCGGCTTACGGGCAATCAGCGGAATATAGTGCAGCCAATCAAAGCTCACCTGCTGTTGCCCCGTCAGCCGCTGATGTCGGGCCATGATTTCATTATTCGCCACCACCACAACTTGCGTGGGATACAAGCGCACACTCACACGCTGCCGCGACCATTCACAAGGCACCGAGTAACGATTGCGCGCGACGGTGATTAAACAGGTGCTGGAAACCCGAGCCAGATGCTCAACGTAACCATCAAACGGGGTCGGCATCGGCATCATTTCTAAACGCTCTTGCTCCAACATCTCGGCAATGCTCAGACCTTTGAATTCGGGATGCCTGAGCACGCCCCATAAGACGCGACAACGCTCGGCCAGCCACGCATTCAATGCGTCAAAGGTACTGAACTTGATGCTTTGCGCCTCCAGCCAGATTCGCCGCCGACTATCTTGGACATTCTTTTCAACCACGCCTTTTTCCCAGCCAGAGGCGACATTGCAAAAGTCGGGATCAAACAAATAATGGGCGCACATCACCGAGAATCGGGCATTCACGATCCGGCCTTTGCCTTTCAATACCTTATCAACAGCGGTCTTCATATTGTCGTAAATGCCTCGGCGCGGCACACCCCCTAAAGCCGCAAAGGATCGAGTATGCGCATCGAACAACATTTCATGCCCTTGACTGGGATAGGCCACTAACCAGAAGGCGCGACTGGCACACAATTTCAGATGGGAAACTTGAATGCGCCGATAAATACCACCAATAAGTAGATGCTCCTCACTCCAATCAAATTGAAAGGCTTCGCCCAAAGCAAATTGCAAGGGCACAAAACCCTGTGGGGTCTTACCGGCTTTGCCCCGCCAAGCACGAACGAAATCAGTGACGCCACTGTAAGCCCCTGTATAACCCTCAGCTTGAATCTGCTCAAACAAGGCTTTGGCGGTGCGACGATTCTGCTTGGATCGGAAGGAGTCGGCAGTCAGGGCTTGTTCTAGAGTGGCATGATAGGGCGTCAGTTTGCCAGGCTTACGCTGCCGTACGTATTGCGGCTCAGCCTTGGCAGCGGGTTTGCGAACCCAAGCGCGAATAGTGTTACGCGCCAGCCCCGTGCGCTTGGTGATTTCGTGCAGCGACAGATTATCGCGAAAATACATCCTGCGGATTTTGCCCATCATTTCCATGGTGATCACCTTTTATCCTCTGCTCAAGAGTTAAGCAGAATAAGTAAAGCACCTGGGTCAATTTTGGATCGGCAGAACTAGCTGTGGTGGGTCAGTTTTCGGTCGGCGTCAACAGCGTTGATATTCAAGTATGGTATGTAACGAATGAGATGATGCTGTCGATGAGGGCTGTTGTTTCAAATCCAGCAAATTATTATCTTGTGTTTTCGGGGTATGTAATACCTCTAGTTTTTTCGGTGCAGCCGCGCTGCCAGCAACGACCTTTGAATTACCCAACCGCTGAAAGCTAGTTAATTTGATAGTGTCCACTTCAAACAGCGTAGCTTTTGGCTTTGTAGAAAAAAGATTGAAAATAATCTGCATGTCAATTGTGTTCCTTACAGAATGATCAAAAATAAGTTAGGTAACACTTAAAGCCTTTGTGTTTTTCATTTACTAATTTTTTAGAAAGTAATGTCATAAATCTAAATGTTCGCAGTCCGGATGCCGACAAAATGATGCTGCCATTTATGGTTTGCGCTTGCTTTACTTATGCGGCGGCCTCAACTTGGGCTGGATTAGCCCAAGTTGAGGGGCCTAGCAGCCTGTCGGGCTTAGCATCAATCAGCTGCAAAATCACCTGATCGGCCTATATTTCACCAGATTTTTGACCAATAACTCGTTATTGGAGCTGCAAATCCGGCAAAATCTGGTCTCGACCATGCGATTTTTCGCTTCGACCGTCTAAGTCCGACAGGCTGCTAGGGTCTGTTGATGTTTCATTTGCGGCTGCGTGTTTTATGTTTTTCGTGCTTTTAATAAAAAGTGTTTTATATCCTGCTTCTTACCCAACATTACTTCCGCTGCACTATCGCACTCCCGCCTCCATGGCGCAGCGGTTCGCTGACTGCGGTGGTGCTGCCGTCGGGGTTAAATTGCAGGCCGTTGGCTGCGCCGATTTCGTCTTTTTCCTGCCATTGATGGCCGTATTGCTCGAGTGCTTTAGCCTGTGGGCTGCCAACAAATTTCAGCAGTGTTTCTACTTCGGTTTTATCGCCGTTTCTTTGGCTAAGGCGTGGGGCGGCGAGTGCTTCGCCTAGTGGCATGCCTTGGTCAATATGGTTGACGATGGTTTGTAAGACGGTGGTGATAATGGTGGAGCCGCCTGGGGAGCCGATGCTAAATACAGGCTTACCATTTTTAAAGGCGAGGGTGGGTGACATGCTGGAGCGGGGGCGTTTGCCTGCTTCAGGGACGTTTGGATGCGGGCTGCTGAATTCAAAATCGGTCATTTCATTGTTAAGTAAAAAGCCTTTTCCTGGCACAACAATGCCACTGCCACCCCAGTCTTCGATCGTAAAGGTGTAAGCCACAATGTTGCCTTGCTTATCGCTTACAGTTAGGTGGGTGGTGTGGGCGGGTTCGGTGGCAAGGGCGGCTTTAGGGCGTAACGGGTGCGATGGATCGTCTTGGTATAAGAATGGATCGCCTGCAGCTACTTTGCCGTGGGTTTGCTTAAGATCGATAAGCTTGGCGCGCTCGCTAGCATAGGCTTTGGATAGCAAGCCACTTTTGGGTACGTCGGTATATTCACCATCGGCCACATAGGCGTTGCGATCGGCAAAGGCGAGCCTTGCTGCTTCTAGATAGAGGTGCTCTACCTGATCACGTGGCATGGATTTTAAATCGAAGCCTTCTAAGATATTGAGTGCTTCGGCAATGGCTATGCCGCCCGATGAGGGCATGGCCATGCCGTAGAGATCTAGCCCGCGGTAGGTAGAGTGAATGGGTTGGCGCAGGCGGGCCTCGTAATCTTTTAAATCGTTCAGCGTCATTTGCCCTGTGAGCACCGAAACACCGTTGACGACAGGCGGGGTGTTCACTGTCTGTACAATCTGCGCGGCTAAAGGGCCTTCATAAAAGGCTTTTACGCCGCCCTTACCCAAGCTGCGATAGGTGGCGGCTAGGTCTGGGTTGCGAAAGGTGCTGCCTATGGGCAGGGCTTTGCCGTCTTGTAAATACAGTGCAGATGTGGAGCTAAAGCGGGCGAATTTTGCCTCGTTAAGCTGGTTAATCCGGTAAAAATTTGGGCTTACTTTAAAGCCGGTTTCAGCCACAGCAATAGCAGGCTGCAATACCCGCGCCAGATCCATACTGCCGTAGCGCGACAGTGCCTCATGCCAGCCCCGCACCGTGCCAGGAATGCCGACGGAAATTCCTGTGGGTACGGCGTCATCCCATTCCATTTCCTTGCCGTTTTTTTGGAAAACCTGTGGGCTAAAGTAGGCGGGGGCGGTTTCTCTGGAATCGATGGTGATGACTTTTTTGTCTTTGGCTGAATAAATCAGCATAAAGCCACCGCCACCAACGCCGCAGCTGAAAGGATCGGTCACCCCGAGTGTGGCTGCTGCGGCTACGGCGGCATCAATGGCATTGCCGCCGGCATTTAAAATACGCATCGCGGCTTGGCTGGCGGGATCAGAAATCGTAGCAACCGCACCGCCATACCCCGTGGCAACAGGCTGCTTGGCCCATGTGGGGGCGGCGATCAGGATAAAGAGCGTTGCGAGCAAAGGCTTATTCATGATCGTAAACTCCGTATAGAGGAGTGGCTTATGCTACACACTGGCTTACGATTAGCTAATGAGGTATTACCGCATCGGCTGACAGCAAGGCTAGCTTTGAAAGCGCAAAGGCAGCAAGCTCATGGGCGGGTAGGGCGCGGCTATATAGGTAACCTTGATCAGGGCAATCGCATTAAGGATCACTTGATAGCCCTGATACAGTGATTCAAGTCCATCAACTCAATCTTTATTAATATACCTAACCCCAATGCCTCAATTTTCACCCGTTTTTCCAGCATTCCTGATTTACGTATGTAACGCAAACCGCGTCATCAATTGGGCGATATTTTCTTTATTACGCTATGTGCCGTTATCTGCGGTGCCGATAACTGGTGGGGCATTGAAGCTTATGGTAAAGCCAAAAAAGAATGGTTAGTTGACGTACTGAACTTGAAACACGGCATTTTTTTCCACAATACTTTGGGTAAGGTCTTTGCTGCGATTGATCATGCATTTTTCAGTGAATGCTTTAGCCGCTTCTACCCTACCTTGCATTTTACGTCAGATAAAATTTACAGTGATTTGAAAAGCTGATTTGATTGCTTCATGTCAAATGCAAGACCTGACCTTATAGGTCTTTACTAGGTCTTTACTATAGGTCTTACTATCGAAATTCGAATCAGGCGTTGGAGAAGGTCAAATCTCACATGGAGCAACGTGTGCGCACACACTTGATGAAGCGGCATAAAGTGAACGACAGAGGCATTGGTGAAGGCCGATTCCCGAGTGTTGATCTGTATGGGCGCTATGGGCTATATAAAATACCGACAAAAGCGGGCTGGAAAACAGCGCATGCCTAGGCGTGAGAAACATCGGAAAGCCGTGTGCGGGAAAATCGCATGCACGGTTTGATGAGGGAGGGTAGGTAAAAAGCTGCTCTCTACTCTACCCATAGGTTCTCCCCATGTATTACCTGAAGCTAAAAAATCGATCAAAATAATCACGACACGAGTGACCACATGAAGCTGAAATATATTTTGCTCGCGAGTTTGCTGGTGGCGGCATTGCCTAGCCGTGCAGCTACGGAACAAGCTAAATCCAGTACCGCTGTGCTCTTTCAAAGTTTTCATTGGCATTCAGCCAATAGCATGTTTTATGGCGATTTAAAATCAAAAGCCACTGACCTGAAAGACCTAGGGATCACTCATGTTTGGTTCCCTCCACCTTCCGATGCAGGCTCGCCAGAAGGTTATTTACCACGTCAATTGAACACGCTTGATTCCAGCTACGGCCGCGAAGAGGCGCTTACATCCGCTATTTCGGCCCTTAAAGCGCAGGGCATTGAAAGTGTTGCCGATGTCGTGATCAACCATCGTATTGGATCGAGAGACTGGGGTGATTTTACCAACCCTACTTGGGATTGCCGTGCGGTAGTCAAGGAGGACGAATGGCCAGGCAAATGTGGCGGCATGGATTCGGGAGAAGGCTTTAACGCAGCCCGTGATATCGATCATGCTCAAGAGTTTGTGCAAAATGATATCAAGCACTGGCTAGGCTCTCGGCTCAAGGGAGTCGGCTTTACGGGGATACGGTTTGATTACGCCAAGGGTTATGCGCCGCGATATGCTGGCAAGTACCACGATGCTATGCAGCCAAATTTTTGTGTGGGCGAGCTATGGAGCGATTTAGATTTTAATGCGGTCGATGCGCATCGAAATAGCTTGCTGGAGTATGTTGAAGGCACTGGTGGCAAATGCGGGGTATTTGACTTCACAACCAAAGGCCTGCTGAATCAAGCGTTACGTTACAACGAATACGAACGGTTGCGTGACAGTACTGGCAAGCCGGCAGGGGGCATCGGGCGGAACGCAAAAAAGATGGTCACCTTTGTTGATAATCATGACACGGGTCCATCTGAAAGTTGTGGTGCAGGGCAGAATCATTGGCCGGTGCCTTGCGATAAGGTGATGCAAGGTTATGCCTATATACTGACCCACCCAGGCATTCCCAGTGTCTATTATCCGCATGTGTATCAATGGCAGCAACGTGATGCCATCAAAGCATTGATTCAACTGCGTAAAGAAGAGGGGCTCACCTCCACGTCAGCAGTGGCGATTCAGCGTGCTGAAAACGGCCTTTATGCGGCAATTGTTGACCACAAGGTTGCGATTAAGATCGGCCCTACGGATTGGAGCCCCGGCACGGGCTGGACACTACGTACATCTGGCAACCAATATGCAGTGTGGACCAAGAGCAAGCTGGCATGTCATTCCGTGCCTGTTCACTTTAGAAGCCCTTTTGAAAAAGATTTTCTGAGAAAATCAAGCTCCTAAATTTTCAGAAAATCAGTGCAATGAGCTACCACAGTAACTTGACAAAGCGTGAATTGAAGATGATCAGAGGTTTTTTCGCAAAACGTGCCAGTTGCGGACGTAAACCGTTACATCCTTGCCGTTACATCGTGGAGGCGATCTTTTACCTCGTTCGCTAAGGTTGTCAGTGGCGCATGTTGCTGATACATTTTCCAGTATGGCAAACCGTCTATGGTCATTTTCGGCGCTGGAATTTGAATGGCGTTTGGGAGCAGGTTCTGGATGAGTTAAACCGGAAACGTCGCCTACAACTGGGTAAAAAAGCGAGTCCAACTTACGGGATCATCGACTCGCAAAGCGTCAAGACCCTATATGCCAGCGAAGACAGAGGTATTGATGGTGGCAAAAAGACCAAGGGGCGTAAGTGTCACCATGTCATTGATGTACATGGATGTCTGCTTCACATTTAAGTGCATGCGGCGAATAAAGAAAGCAATGGGGTCAGGCCTTACATTTTGCATTAGATGAAATTTACAGTGATTTGAAAATCTAATTAAATTGATTGCTTAATGTCAAATGTAAGGTCTGACCCCATAGGTCTTTACTATGCTTATTGCTCTTAAAGCCAAAGAAAGCGGATTTAACTTTACTCAGACCCCAGTTATTAGTTATTAGTTATTAGTATTAGAAAATCTATTTCAAAACGGCTTCTAACCTATTAGGTGCTTCAGCAAAATGTGATTGGGGCGGGTGAGCTATCAATTTTACGCACAATGACTGTCGAAAATTCAGATGTTGCCGAATAAACCACCATGTATCGACCGATTAGATAACCATCACAGTGGATTGCCCATGGCGGCATATGAACGGCGTAACCAAAGGGGATCTGAAAAGCAGAAATGTAACGGGTATGGTCGGATGCCTGTTTACCAATAATTAAGTACCCCCCCGCGCTGTCCTCAAGTGGCATATGGAAGTGGGGGCGGTCGTGAACTTCTAGATAGGCACCGCCACCTTTTTCTGCCTTTTGCAAATAGCCCTCAGCATAATCCTTCCCAATTGATGTAATCGTTACAGGCAGGTTGTGCTGAGTATTAAAGCTGGTCACATCGCCAACAGCCAGTAGATGGCAGCCGTAATAGGCCAGGTGTGTTGGCGTTGCTTCAGCAACCGGAACAACCAAGGATTCGGCCCCTTCTGCTAAGGTATAGCGTCCGTTCCCACCCAGAATATTGGCATCCTTGATCACTAGATCGACTGATTCTTGCCAGACACCCGTCAATACACAATGTGGGGGCATTGTCGGTGTGGGTAGGGGCTTAGCTTCTTGGTCCATCGCCTCGTTAAAGCCCGAGAACGAAAGCTGATAGGTTTTTTCAGGCGCTACATGGCCGATGAAATTTTCGGTGCGCATGTAGGCATCACACGTATCACCCTGTCGATTTACCATCAAGACCGGAATTGCTTTAATCAGCTCATCGGGTAGGTTTCGGGTCATCTTAAGGGCATCAATTGTTAATAAATCGGAAAAAGACATCAGTTAACACTCTTGAAACTTACATCTGTTGGAGTGGAGTGGTTTGCGCTCGGTGCCGCTTGGGGTTTGAAAATAGCAATGCCGAAGAATGCAAACAACATGCCTAGTAGTGGATTCAACCAGTTCAAGAGGGCCCATGGCGCATAGTCCAGCACATTAACGCCCAGCGTAGCACTCATAAATGCGCCACCCGTGGTCCACGGAATAAGTGGTGCCGTTAAGGTGCCACCCTCCTCAAGCGAGCGTGACAATACTGAACGATTAACTCCTCGCTCGTCATAGGCATCGCTGAAAAGTTGCCCACCTAAGGTGATCGATAAATACGCCTCGCCCATGGTTAAATTGCCTGCAAAAACCGAGAGTATCGTTACAACAACAAGGTTGAATACGCTAGTAACGCGCCGTAGTGCCGTTGTGATCAAAACCTGTAAGAAGCCAAACTTATAGAGGATGCCACCTAACGATAGCGCCATTAGCCCCAAGGACAACGTCCACATCATGGCAGCTATACCACCGCGTCCTAATAGTTCGTCCAACATTGCTACGCCGGTTTGGCCTGGACCACCACCACTATACAAGGCGGTAAGTACGTTAACGATTTCGGCATCCTGCATGAAAACGGCAATCAAAACCGCGATAACGGAAGAAAGCAACATGGCGGGTTCTGCGGCAACGCGGGCAATACTAAGACCAAGCATGACTAAAAAAGGCAAAAGACACCAAGCGTTAATGATGTAGGCGTTATTGAGTGCATTGGACATCAACAGTAGCTGCGAACTTGGCAATGCGTTGCCCGCATACTGTTGCCCCAATAGCCAAAAAACTAGCAGTACGATTAGGAAGGCAGGCCCTGTCGTGTACATCATTGACCGTATGTGGTCATAAAGATCAGTGCGTGAGGAAATCGCAGCCAAGATGGTGGTGTCAGATAGGGGTGAAATCTTGTCGCCAAAGCAGGCACCAGATACCACAACGCCTGCCACCAAAGGCAATGGGATATTCATTGCGCCCCCAACGCCAACTAATACCACCCCTGCAGTGCCCGCTGTACCCCAACTTGTACCTGTGGCTACAGACATCAGAGAACATAGTATCAACCCCGCTGGTAACAACATCGATGGGGTTAAAAACTGCAAACCGTAGTAAATGAGCGCACTGACTGTACCCGCTTGAATGAAAGCGGCAATTAGCACCCCAATCAAGATAAACACAAAAATTGCACCCAAAGCACGGCTGACACCTTCGCTCATGGCATGCCGAATCGTAGAGAAGTCACATCGTGTCAGCAAGCTAGCACTGATGCCAGCGATCATTAGACAGATAAGCATCAAGCTATGAAGATTTACTTTTAAAAAGAAGAGTCCATAACTAATTACTACCACGATTAACCCAAATGTTATCAATGCATTCATAAAACTAGGCTTGGGCAACGGTGCTTCTGAGGTCATCATTGTGTTTCCTTTCTGAGAATGGGCACTCTGTTCATGGCTTTTATGTCATAACGTTTGAATTAAGGGGCGCGCTTTAGCGCGACCCGCTTGAATGATGGGTTAGGTGCCAACTTTTACTCATTGATGTCAAAGTACCTAGGTTGAACACCAGCCTCTAAATCGCGGCGCCAATTGAGTAAAGCAATAGGGTTAGGCCTTACATTTTGCATTAGATGAAATTTACAGCGATTTGAAAATCTAATTAAATTGATTGCTTAATGTCAAATGTAAGACCTGACACCATAGGTTCTTCAGTGGCGCAGCCACGGCCTTGAGCGCCTTGTTATGCATTTCAATCCTTTTTACTGGACGATAAAGCCTTCGATATTTTTTCTATAACAGAGGCAAACTTTTCAATAGTTGTTATATCAAGCTCCTCTTTAGTGTTTTTGGAAGACAAATTGTCGCCATTTATATTCCAATGTTCAAATGCCTCCTTAATTTGCGGCCAGTCTGCTGCCGCCCCATATGATTCAAGATAAAACTTACCGAAGTTTATTGCGTGCCGCCTATCCGCATTTTTTAACGCCTCTTTCATATATGCGTTACTAAATATAAGGGCGTACTTTGCAAGAGCCGCGAACATTGTTATTGCAATTACTCCCTTAAAAACAATAAAAACAATAAACTGCCAGCTAATTCCACTCTGTGCCGTAAGATACGACGACATTGTAACTTCAATAAAAAATGCAAGGCTGCAAAATATTGAAAATGCCCCTATTGCTGCCCATGATTTCGACCTTCCGTGAAATTCATCTTCTTTGCTTCTAAGAATTTCAAGGGTTTGTGTAACATAGTCATTTGACTTTGTTTCAATTTTTATTCTACTTTCTTCGTTATATCTTTCTTTTTCTAGATGAAGAAGAATCTTTTCCTCTTCTAACTCTTGTTCTTTTCTGCGGGTTGAATTTTCAAAATCATTTCTTAATGACTCTAATTCTACTTGTCTAAGCTGTAGTTCTCTTTCAAACTCTCTTTGTCTTTCGTATAGATTTTTCTCTCTTTCTGAAAAGAATTTTTCTCTTGCATCCATTTCTTTCTGTATTGCTTTTTCTCTTGAGAGCTGCTCTTCTTTTAATTTTGATTTTTGTTTATCTAGCTCTCTTTCCTGCATATGAATTTGCTGTCGCAACATCATAAGCTCTTTTTCCCGTATATTCATCCGTTCAAATTCTTCGACTGAAATATTTTTATATTCGTTATATTTTTCCATTTTATCCTGCATAGCTAGAAACTCCTATTAAATGCATAACGTTTGAGTTAAGGGGCGCGATTTAGCGCGTCCCGCTTGAATGATGGGTTAGGTTACCGTAGCTTAAACCCAACATAACATAGAAGAAAACCAAGACCTGACCACAGACTACCAGCTACCAATTCGCCAACTGGCTCACCAAAGAGTTGGCTAGCTAGCAAAATAAGACCGCATATAGCTCTGCAACTACTCTCACCCATTGGTAATGGCTCATTACCAATGAAATAGCTTACCCCATGAAATAAGCCAAAAATACCAAGCAAAAGTAAGACAATACTCATTGGTTTAGGGTTTGTTTTATGATTAGAGATTGCACGATTATCGGAATGCTCTTTAAGGACTAGCGTGAGTGCTAGTAAAAAACAAACAAACCCCAGCAAAAAAATAATGCTTGAAACTTTTGGAGATGGCTGAGAAATAAGGGTTGCAAGGAAAATGCCGCCAATTATGACAATAATGATTTGTAGGTTAATACGAATAAAGCGCATTGAGGTACCTAACAAGTTGTAGACACCCTAAAACGGTAGAAAAACCACCACCTTGGGCGTATAAGAACGCTAAGCCCCCTTGAAAGATCATGCGGGGCGCGGCCTGAAGTGTTTTATGCCGATATAATACACCCGATTGAGCGGGGATTCCCACCTTTGGCTTGTTTTTTAGTCAGGTTCGCGATTTATTTAGCATGGCTAATTGTAAGTTTTGTATGTAAAGCATGGGCTAGGTCTTACATTCCACATAAAATTTACAGTGTGTTTGCAAAGTAATAATTCCCTGTTTCTCAATTGAGAACTGATGTTACGCAGCGATCCTCTTTTTAGTGCCTTCGGCACGTTTATTTTGGTGCGGGCGTCCCGCGAACTATATGATTTTTGTGTGGCCAAGAAACGAAGCCAAGCCACAACACCAATAACACGAAGGCCCCTGCTGCGGTCCAATCGAGTCGGCGGCGGGCGGGATTGGCTCGCTGCCTCGCTCCCAAGCGATCCCCCGCCCCGCTTGTTCGGAGCTTGCGTGTTTCAAGGGGGAATTTAAGCCCCGTGCCACTCGCTGCGATACGAACCTTAAGTACTGGGGTTAAAACCTACAAAACAACTTAACTCAAGCCTTGTCTTTCTCTGTGCCCTCTGTGGTTCAAGATTTGGGTTTGGCTGCGTAACATTAATTGGGAATTAAAACGAAGTGCGTTTTTAACCATGAATCATGGCATTAAAAAAGCCCCGCAATATTTTTGCGGGGCTTGAAAAGAGCGCTAAGTCAAAAAGGGGAATTTTTAGAATTTGTAAGTCAGCTTGGCCGAAGCAATGCGGTCACGCGGGTCTGCTGGCGTGTAGTCAAAAAGGCCAGTTGAAGAACTTTGCTGTGCTCGTAACTGTTTTCTAACTAACACACCTATTGGAGTCTGTAACGGTGACACTCTACTTTGATTGGTGATTTTGCTTTTTTGGGGGGGGCCTAGCTGGCCAGCTCTTCACCCAGCGCAGTGATCAGCTCAGGAATAAACTGACGCAGCTCACCCACAGACAGGGCAAAGCTAGATTCAAACATCGCGTCTTGCGTATCCACATCGGCGTCTTTTAGCTCGTCTTGCAATACATCGAGCATGCTCATGCGCTTGATTTCTAACTTTTCAGTGAGCTGGAAAGCAATCCTTTCATTCCAAGTTAGGCCTATTTTGCTCACCAATTTACCGGTGGCAAGGTGCTGTTTGACCTCATCACTGTGTAAATCTTGGCGAACAAAGCGTGCAATCGCGCCATCATCCCCTGGGAATTTCAATTCGCAATCGGCATCTAGCTCAAACGGAACGGGTACTTCGTTTTCTAGCCAGCTAGTCATGGCGGTTTGTGGGGTAACTTGGGTTTGAATCAGGCGAGTGGGTAGGCTGCCCAAAGCTTCTCTGAGTGAGACCAGTAAGTGCTCTGCTTTAGACGCTGCGGAGCTGTTCACCATGATGAGGTTTTGTTTTAAATCGATCAGCGCGCGGTGGGTGCTCACGCGGGTAAAGGCGCGTGGGCGCAGCTCTTCTGCTACACGCTCACGGATATCTTTGGCTTCTTTGCGGCCCACTTTGCGCGCTTCTTCTTCCTCAATATGGCGGATGCGCTCTTCGGCTTCTTGCTTGACCACCACGGCAGGTAGGATTTTTTCTTCGGTTTTTAAGCAGACCAACACCATATCTTGGCGAGCAAAAATAAACTCATCCGGCACGTGCGGTGCAGGTGGAATCCAGCCTTGGGACATTAAATCATGGCTGCCACAGGGGAAAAACGGCTTTTTAATTAAGCACTCGGCAATCGATTCGGCCGAAAGGGCATGTTCGGGGCTAAGACGGTAGAGCTGAATATTACGAAACCAGAGCATGGCAGGGACTCGACTAGAGGCAGAATGGGGATTTTTTACTTGCTGAGCTTACGGGCTCAGAAGGAAATGGCTGTTCTTAATTTTCGATAAATTAAGCGTTACTGCCGTGATTGTCCAGCCAAAAATTTGCCCTTAGCGTGGCGACTAAAATAGCGCGGCGGTTTTTTAGAATACTTAGGCTAAACGCAGCCATCGTTAGGATCTGAGTGTTTGCTTGATCTCAAGGCTTACATCATTATTTTTTGCTGGTGAACAACTTTTGCAACACGCAGTAAATCCGGTTGAGCGCTGCCGCTTGAAATGGCATAACCCATGTTTTTATCCACCCAATAAAACACGTTTACCGGCCCATCCTGACCAAATTGAAAGGCGGAGGTGGCTTTGGTTTGAGAAGGGATTTCTTGGGTGACATACAGCGTGAGCCTTTGGCCGGATGCATCGTGATACATCAGTTGGGCGACTGGTCCGCGCTCGCCCGGTAATAGTCGGCCGCCGATCAGGGTGTAGCCAACAGATTGCAGGCTGGGTGGCTTGATCGGAGCACCTAAGCGATTCGACAGCCAGTTTTCCAGCTGTTGAGCCTGATCCGCGCCCACTTCAACAGGGCGGCGGGTGTCTGGGCTGTAAACCACATGGGCCACGGCGGCCCTTTGGGCAAAGCCAGCCAGCTTATGAGGGGCGTTATCACCGGCATAGGGCTGAATAAAGGTGGTTTGTAGCGTGTTTTCGTCGGCCATGCCCCTTGCAACCCATGCAGACCCAGCGCTGCTGATTGCGATGACAAGGCCAGCGGCGATTCTTTGTAAGTGCCACGGCCTTGGTGCTTTGGCGGCATATTGCAGGCGGGCGGATGGTTTTTCATTGAGCACGGGGTTGTATAAATCACGTAAAGCTTGTTTTTGCGCCTGATAGCTTTGCATGCGCCGTGCTTCATCGGGATGCGCTGTTAGATAAGCGTCAACTTCTAGTTGCCTGTCCGAGGAAAGCTGGCCATCAATACTGGCGTGGAGCTCTGCTTCAGTCACCGTGTGCGTCGAGTTCTTCATAGTGTGCTCATTTGACGATTCTTAAGTGTACAGGTTTAGCTTGTGTTTCCAGCACGATGCGTAAGCGTTCACGGCCCCGTGATAGCCTAGACATGACGGTGCCCATAGGAATATTTAATGTCTTAGCAATATCTGCGTAAGCCATTTCTTCTAGTGCCACTAGTAATAAGACTTCCCTTTGCTCATCGGGCAGTTGGTTGAGTGCTGCTTGTAAATCGCGCATCGCCAGTTGCTCTCCTTGCTGGGCAGCAATAGGGATTTCCGGGGTGTTGTCATCCAGCTCAACTGTGTGAATGCGCGGGCGGCGAACACCATCTGCGTGCAGATTATGCATGATGCTAAATAACCAGCCGCGCATATCAGCAACCCCTCGCCACAGGCTGGATTTTAGCCATGCGCGTTCTAGCGTGTCTTGCACCAGATCGTCGGCCTCCTCTTTATGCCGCACCAACGCCCGCGCATATCTGCGCAGGCGAGGTAGCATATTCAGAAGCTCGTGTTCGTCGAGCGGCATGAAGTGAGCTTAGTTAAAGTTTAATTGTGGATCAATTTGCCATGTTTCATTGATGATTTTTCCTTCACGCCAAGTCAGCACATAGCGGACTTTGATCTTGATTTTGCCTTCAAAGAAAACATTGGCGGTGACGGTTGCCCCTTTGGGGTTGAGTGATTCTTCTAGCTTATCGATGCTGACTTTTTGTGTGCCCTGAGCTTGGGTAAATTTACTCCATACCGTGTTAATGGCTGTTTTGCCAGCATAAAGCCCATCAATAGGGCCGCCTACCCAGTTAAATTGGGCTTGCTCGGCGTAGTTTTGCATCAGCTGCGTAACATTCCCTGAGGCGATGCTTTGAAAGTGAGCGCGGCTGTCATCGGCGGGAGTGGCAAAAGCGTGGCTACTCAGCAAAATGAGAGCTGCGGGTAAAAGGGCGCGTTTAAGCATGGCGATCAATCCTTTGTGTTATCGGGGGTGGAAGCAGTCGGCAGGGCGGGGCGAATCCCGCTTTGCTAAATCTGCATTATTAAAAAAGAGGGGCTGATTTATTTTTTGGGGCTGCCGTGATTTGCTGCACAATTTTTTGGCTATCTCGGTCTACTTTGGCAATGCTGAGATCTTCATTCAGTACATAGGCCAGTTTGCCGTCGCGGGTAAATGCGATGGCCTGACGGGGCTGCTTAAAGCCGGTGATAGTCGCTACAAGCTGCTGCGAGGCAACATCAACCACCGAAACCGTCTGATCGGCTAGATTGCCCGCATAAATAAAACGGCCATCCGGCGAAAGCGCTGCACCATAAGGCTCGCGGCCAACAGAAACGAGATTTTGGATTTCTCGCTTGGCAATATCTACAACAGCAAGGGTGTGTGTGCCGCTATTGGCTGCAAATAGGGTTTTGCCGTCTGCGCTAATTGAAATTGCGCGAATCTTGCTGAAATCTTTGATCTCGCCCTCAATTTTGTCGGTCTTGGTGTCAACAATAGTGACTTTGTCGCCTAGAAAATTGGTGACATAGAGCTTGCTGCCATCGGGGCTTAGCTTTACTCCCTGGCGTGGCTGAGCAAAGCCGGTGATCACACTGCGTGCCAGTCCACTGCCGGTGTCAAAGCGGGTAACGGTGTTTGAAGCTTGGTTGTTCAGATATAAATTTTGGCCATCTTTACTGATCGCCGTGCCAAAGGCACCCGGGCCTGCGGCTATACGCGATTGGATTTGAAGTGTGGCGGTATTTGTTTTTATGACTTCACCCAGACTGCTGTCGGAGACATAAAACGATTTTCCATCTGGGGCGAAAACAATATTTCTTGGCGTGATATAGCCTGGCAAGGTTTGGCGAAGCTCGCCTTTTTTAAGATCGTAAACAAGCAGCTCTGAGCGCTCGCTATAAGACACCACGGCGGTGCTTTCATCAGGGCTAAGGGCCAGCGAATTGTTACGGATCTGGCCGTCAAACTTTAAGGGGCTAATGTCAGCTGCCCACAGACTGGCACTGCAAGTTAGGGATAAAAGGGCAGTGCATAGCTGTGCTGCGCTTACACGAAAGGGGTGCGTCATTATTAATCCTGTCTAAGAAAAGGGCTATGCGGTATGCAAAGCGACCCTTATAAAGGTGGACGTACAGCTCTGAGGTTTTATTCCATCCCTGATGATTTTTTTTATCAAAGTGCAGACGAGTGGCATCCTGAGCACGCAGGAATGATTTATTTTTTAGGATGTTGGGTCTCAAAAAGATAAGCCGCTACCTGCGAGGCTTCTTCCTGAGTGATGGGCGCTTTAAAGCTGAGGCGCATTTTTTCTGTGATTTTGTTCCAAGCTTCTTTGGATAGATTGGGCTGATACAAAGCATAATCAGCCGAATGGCAAATAAGGCATTTTTGTAATGCGGTGACATAACCCGGATTGGAATTAGCCGGATACATCACGGTTTCAGCAGGTAGCTTGATTTCCTGCGCGAAAGTGGGGCTAGTGCAAAGCAAAGTAAGCAGGGCAAAGAAGAGCGTTCTCATGGTGATCCTTATGATGTCAGTGTGATATTCACGACCTCAATAACATTGCGTGCATAACCGCCCGGATTCCACGGCTGAACGATGGGCTGTGTTTCTCCGCTATTGGCCGTGGCCCTTGCCATTAATGCTATGGAACCCTTTTTTAAATTTCTGAGCGTGATGCTCCATGGCCTAAAAGCATAATTACCTATGCTTTTGCCAAGATTGGCAGGTGTCCAGTTTTTTCCGCCATCAGCAGAAAAATCGACGGTGCGTATGCCACTGCCACTATCAAATGCAATACCTCTTATTGTTAATTCACCATTTTTCAATTTTATTTTATTGCCAGTTTCGATATTAGTAATAAACGAGCGAACCTTTAGTTCGCGCAGTGGAGTTTTGTTTTTTGTTTCCGCGCCAGGTGCAATGCCATTGTCTACGGTGTCTGGCACCATATAGGCTTCTTTCGCAAACCAGCCATCAAACTCATGATTAATCACCTCTATTTCTGATAAGTGCTTCATCCAATAGGGGGCGAAATAGCCGGGTACAACTAAGCGGATTGGAAATCCATTAAGTATAGGCAAGGGCGCGCCATTCATTGCCCATGCAATTAACACATCGTCAGATAATGCTTTTTTAATATCTAAAGAGCGAATAAAGGCAGGCGTAACAGGCAATGCGGGCTCGTCCGTTCCCCTGTATTTAATTTGTTTGGCATTTGCGCCTACGCCCGCCGCTTTTAATACATCCGCTAGCCTGACGCCGGTCACTGTAAAGCAGGCCATTGAGCCATTGCCTAGTTGTGCGCCGGGCACACGGGGGGACGATAAGGCGCGGCCATTGCCTGCGCATTGCAACACAACATTAAAAGAAACCTGATTAAAGCGCTTTTTTAATTCTTCCAAGCTTAACTTGAGTGGACGACTTACATTTCCTTTGATGCTTAAAATATGTGCGTTTTCGTCAATATTAAGTGGATGATTGGCATGGTGGTAACGCACAAAAACGGCTTTATTTGGGGTGATCAGGCTTTGATCAAAATAGGAAAAAGGCGTTTCTAAATGAACAGGGCGAGTGGTGATTCTTAATAGAGGGTATTTCTGTGGGTAGGGAACTAACTCTCTTACACCATTCTCAAAGCCTTGATTAATTAAATTAAGTGCAAATGCTTTATTGGGTAAAGTAAACATGCTTGCAGATACGGCAGAGGCGAGCCCCCCTTTAAGAAGGGTTCTTCTGCTGAAAAATGAGATCTCATTTTCTTGCATAATTTGCGCCTTTTGATCGATGCCTGATTGGGTTACCGACAGCTTATTTCTGTTTTAAAATCCAAGTCACTATCGTTTTCATATCCTCTGGGTTGACTTGTGGATTAGGTGGCATAGGTATCGGTCCCCATACACCGCCGCCGCCATTTTTTACTTTTGCCATGAGCATATTTACTGCGCCTGCATTCCCTTTGTATTTAAGGGCAACTTCTTTATAAGAGGGGCCGACAATTTTGGTATCAACAGAATGACAGGCGAGGCAGTTATTTTTTTGAGCGAGTGCCATGGCATCGGCAGCGAAAGAGTGGCTGGCTAAAAGGCTGAAAGAGAAAAATAGTGCAGATTTTCCTAGCAGATTCATATATATCCCGTGGTGTGTTTATTGATTTAGTTTTTTTTGCTAGAAAACTGGTTTTTAATGCTTGTGATCGCGAGCATGAACCGTTTTTTTCTAGTTGCTTGGTAGAATAGCGTGCGCCAATCATTCGCCATATCTAAATGATTTGAATTAAACGTTTAGAAAAACTAAATGCTACTGGTGGGTGTGCGGGTATTTAAGGAGGGAGAAGGGTGTGGTCCTAAGCACGAGCATCGTATGCGTGGCTCAAGCCACCCTAGCAGCCTGTCGGACTTAAGACTGATCTACTACGGAAAAGCCGGATTTGGCCATATTTCAGGCATTTTCTCGTTGAATAGCCAGCTATTCGCCTCAAAAACCCGCGAAATCTGTCTCAAACCGGTCTTTCCCTCGCTACGATCGCTTAAGTCCGACAGACTGCTAGGAAAATTTCTTCTCCTTACAATTTTTGCTTGCCGTATCTAAGATTAGCAGCTTGCTTGGGTGATAGAAGAGGCGTGTCTGAGTTAAGGCGGGTGGCCGCTTCTGATTCATTCTTAGTCAGTTAAGCTTTATTTTTTAGCAAAAAGGGGCGTGCATAGTGCGGCTTAGGTTGTGTTTTAAGTGCCGTGTGTCTTCCCTTACTTGCGCGTCTATGTCATTCTTGTGGTGTATTGAGAATGGTTTCTAATCTCCGTGGTATTTGTTTAAATTTTTAATGAAGGAATTCCTGTGAAGCGTCTTGTTCTAGCCTCCCTGCTTGCTGCTACTTCGCTTGCTCATGCTGAAAGTGTGACTTTGTATTCGGCTCGCAATGAGCAGCTCCTAAAGCCTTTGCTCGACGCATTCACTAAAGAAACGGGCGTTGAAGTCAAGCTGCTTACCGATAAAGAAGGCCCTTTACTTGAGCGCTTACGTGCAGAAGCGCAAAACACGTCAGCTGATGCTTTGATCACGGTGGATGCGGGTAATTTATGGCAGGCCTCTAAAATGGGGCTGTTGAAATCGATTCAATCCAATACATTGAATGACAATATTCCTGCGCATTTACGCGATCCTAAGGGTGAGTGGTACGGCCTGTCGGTAAGAGCACGCACCATGTTCTTTAATAAGAACAAAGTAAAAGCCACCGATTTATCTAGCTATGAAGATTTGGCTAACCCAAAGTGGAAAGGCAAGCTGTGCCTGCGTACCTCCAAAAAAGTGTACAACCAGTCTTTAGTTGGCATGATGATTGCACAGTATGGCGAGCCTAAAACCGAGAAAATTGTGCGTGGTTGGGTGGATAATCTAGCGACCGATGTGTTCCAAGACGATACCGCCATGCTGAAAGCAATTGCAGCGGGCCAGTGTGAGGTTGGGATTGCTAATACTTATTACTTTGGCCGCCTGATTGAAGCTCAGCCTACATTGCCTTTGAGTATTTTCTGGGCGAATCAGCAGGCCGAAGGCGTGCATGTGAATGTATCGGGGGCGGGCGTGACGCGTTACGCTAAAAACCCTGAAGGTGCTATCAAGCTTTTAGAATGGTTGTCGTCAGATAAAGCACAAAATCTTTACGCGGATAAAGATATGGAATTCCCTGCCAATCCTAAAATTAAGGCGTCACCCTTGGTGGCTGGCTGGGGGCCGTTTAAATCTAATGTGATTAATGTATCTAAGGCGGGTGAATTGCAGTCCAGTGCGGTGCGTTTGATGGATAGGGCGGGCTATCGCTAGTTCCTTAGGATATGGCTTGAAATAACGTCCCAAAACGACAAGCTCGAGATAAACCGTCATCCCCGAGTGTTTTTGTCGGGGATCCCGTAGTGCGACTGGATTCCCGCCCTCGACTAAAGCATTTGAGGGCAGGCTCTGCGCGGGAATGACGGTGTTTCGGGATGTTAATAAGGGCTAAATCCTGAATGCAAAAGTTACAATGAATGACGTCAAAATCGCGAATAGGAATTGTTTCTTGTAAGCGAGGATATCTCGTTTCATAATACGGTACGGGCAAGCAGATTTTCTGTTTTGCCCGTTTCTATTTGGGTTTTACTGAATGATGCAAAAACTGTTCTCTAAAGGAACTCTGTACGCGCTGCCAATTGCCTTACTGACCTTGATTCCTCTCTTGGTGGTGCTGTCTTCCTTTTTGCATCCACAGCCAGAAATCTGGCAACACCTCTCCGAATATGTTTTACCTCGTGTTCTTAAAAACACCGCTATTTTAATGCTGGGCGTAACGATTGGCGTGTTGCTGCTGGGGGTTTCGCTGGCTTGGCTCACTGCCGTCTGTGATTTTCCGTTGCGGCGCTTCTTTGCATGGAGCCTTATGCTGCCGTTGGCCATGCCCGCCTATGTGCTGGCCTTTGTGCAGGTTGGGTTACTGGATTTTACTGGCCCAGTACAAACGCTGCTGCGTGAGTGGATGGGTGATTCGTCTTGGTTTCCGCGTATCCGCTCAACCGGTGGGGTGATCTTAGTGCTCACGCTGGCGTTTTACCCTTACGTTTACTTGCTCGCTAGGAATGCTTTCCTGACACAGGGTAAACGTGCGCTTGAGGCCGCGCAGATGCTGGGTATGTCGCGGCGCATGGCATTTTTTAAGGTCGCGCTGCCGATGGCACGGCCTTGGATTGTGGGAGGCTTACTATTGGTGTTGATGGAAACGCTGGCAGACTTTGGTACGGTGTCTATTTTTAATTTTGATACCTTTACTACGGCTATTTATCAGTCATGGTTTTCGTTGTTTAACCTGCCAGCGGCATCCCAATTGGCCTCTATTTTAGTGATGTTTGTACTGGTGCTGGCCGTGGCCGAGCAGTGGGGGCGGGGCCGTCGGCATTATGCGGTAAGGGGCGGAACGGCTGAGCGTATCGTACTGCGTGGTGTGGGACGTTGGCTTGCCGTAGCGTGGTGTGTGCTGGTGTTGCTGATTGCTTTTATCATCCCGATGATTCAGCTTTTGGTGTGGGTAAAGGGCGTTTGGGCGATAGATTTTGACGCTCGCTACCCTGGGTTTATTTTGCGCTCGATTGCGATCGGCGCTATGGCGGCCTTGCTGGTCACTGCTTTTGGCTTACTGCTGGTCTATGTGCAGCGCCGCTACCCAGATACTCGCTGGCTGGTGCGCATCGCCACCTTGGGTTATGCCGTGCCTGGTACGGTGCTGGCGGTGGGTGTGTTTATACCGATTGCTTGGCTGGATAATCTGCTGATCCCCATCGTGGCTTACTTTGGTGTAGCTACTACGCAAGTATTAAAAGGTACTTTAGTGGTGATGTTGTTGGCCCTTGCCGCACGTTTTATGGCGGTGGCGTTTGCGCCAGTCGAAAGCGCCATGCAAAGAATTACCCGTAATCAAGAAGACGCAGCAAGATCTTTGGGCCTGTCCTCAAGGCAGGTACTCAGACGTGTGCACTTACCGCTGCTGCGTGGTGGTTTGCTAACGGCGATGTTGATCGCTTTTGTGGATGTCATGAAAGAAATGCCCATTACTTTAATGACTCGCCCCTTTGGTTGGGACACTTTGGCGGTGCGCGTGTTTGAAATGACCTCTGAAGGCATGTGGGAGCGCGCCGCCCTGCCCAGTTTTTTTATTGTGTTGATGGGCTTGATTCCGGTTATTTTACTGGTCAGAAAAACTGAGGGCTGATGTTTGGAAAGTCAAAAAGATCTGTAGACACAGAGAAAAGCAAAGAACACAGAGCACGGGGAGAAAACCAAGAGGGTGAATAATCTTCATATAAGTTGTAACCTTCTTGGTTTTTCTCCGTGCTCTCTCTTTTCGTGCTCTGTGTTCTCCGTGTCAACAGAACTTAGGTCTGGTCTGTTTTAAGGGTTTATATGCTGCAATTATCTGATCTTGCGATTCGCCTTGGTGATCGTACCGTGGTTGAAAATTTATCACTGGATTTGCAAGTGGGGGAGATTGGCTGCCTGCTTGGGGCCTCTGGCTGCGGTAAGACTACGGTGTTACGCGCCATTGCGGGCTTTGAAAGGCCCGCAGCAGGAAGCATCGTGCTGGCGGGTAAAGAGGTGAGTAGTGCAGCAAAAATGCTGCCGCCAGAGCAGCGCCAGATTGGCATGGTGTTTCAAGATTACGCGCTTTTCCCTCACCTTACTGTGGCGGGCAATATTGCTTTTGGCTTGCGTGGAGCAGGTAGAGCAGAGCAGGCCACACGGGTGGCCGATGCATTAAAACTGGTAGGTTTGGATCATGTTGAGCAGCGCTATCCGCATGAATTATCAGGCGGCCAGCAGCAACGCGTTGCCTTAGCGCGTGCGCTGGCTCCACGCCCTCAGCTGTTGTTGATGGACGAGCCTTTTTCAAACTTAGACGTTGAACTACGCGAAAGGCTTGGGCAAGAAGTGCGTGCCATCTTAAAAGCGGCAGGCATGACTGCCATTTTGGTAACGCATGATCAGCGGGAAGCCTTTGCCGTGGCGGATAAAGTAGGTGTGATGACTGATGGCCATATCCGCCAATGGGCCACGCCTTACGATTTATACCACCAGCCGCTGGATCGCTTTGTGGCCGATTTTGTGGGCGAAGGCGTATTGCTGCCAGGGATTGTTGCTGCGGGCGGCAAGGTTGAGTTTGAGCTGGGGATTGTGCACGGTAAAATGCCCGAAAACTGCTGCATGGGTTGTGTTGCCGATGTGCTGGTTCGCCCTGATGATGTGCTGCATGACGATGCAAGTAGCATGAAAGCTAGAGTGCTGGCAAAAGCATTCCGTGGGGCGCAGTTTCTTTATACCCTAGCCCTCCCTTCAGGGCAGAAAGTCTTATCCCTTGTGCCCAGTCATCACAACCATGCGCTTGGTGAGGATATCGGCATTCGATTAGAAATTGACCACGTGATTGCATTTAAGCGTGGTTAAAGCTTTGGGAGGTGTTTTTAGCGATTGAAGGGGCATTGTTCTAGGGTGAATTCGGTATTGGCTCAGGTTAGTCCAGAAAACACACAATCAACGCGCTTAGTGAAAAAATTAGATTTCACAAATAAGGGTAGCCAGCGTGATTTTGATGGTGGGTTATTAGTGCAGTGGGTGTTTGGCCGAGCTGACGCTTTAGGCTAGGTTCGATACCGAGGGCTTAAGCCCTCGGACATGTTTTGCTGAAAGTCAGCGCTTATTTAAAACTCTCTAAATCACGGTCCCCAATATCAGCAATGCTTAAATGATATAGCGCTATATCTCTAACATTTTTTTGCACGGCAACCGCAGCAAATAGGCTGAGTAAATAAGACATTGCATAAAAGCCTTTTTCACTTTGAGTAATGGTTGCATACCACAGGCCAATGCTTAGTAGCAGCAAAGCCGAGCCAATTGAAACCCAGCATAGAGTAAAGTAGAGGTTGGTTACGGGGACATCTTCTATGCGATCGCGAACTGATTTTTGCAAAGAGATAGCCGCAAATAAGCCATAAAGCAGCAGAGTAAAGTAATAGCCTTTTTCATTTAAGGCCATGGCGGCGTTCCAGAGCCCGGTGGAGTAGGTGATTGAGCCAATAAAAAGCGCAAGCCAAGATGCGCCAACAAAGGCTCCAGAAGGCCCGTTATGCTTCAGTTTCATATTCATTTCTGCCAGTGATAAATCATATTTAATGAGCGCAGAATTGTGATTTTCTGTCTGCCTTGGTCAGCAGCAGGTTAAATTAATGTGCGATGTATTGCAATAAGTAGAAAGAAGCAGTCGATGGAGTGCACGAAAGGGCTGAGGCTCGTGGTGGCTAAGGCTTTGCACTGATTTCTGGATGCTCGCTTATTAGCTGACTGCGCATTTCTTCTAACTGCTGGACTTTTCTTTCTTGCACGGCGATCAATTCTGCCGCAATGCCTGCTGCTCGGCCACGGCTGATATCCTCACGTAATTGCCTTATTTTTTCTGGCACTGCCGCGCTAAAAGCAGCCAGCTCCCGCAGATTTTGCCGTGCTTCATACTGCTTATAGGCGGGGTGATCGGCCAGCTCTGCGGGGGTGGCGGCTTCTGCATTATTGCTGCGCACGATGGGTGGGGTGCGTTGCTCTCCATTGATGCGGGCATCGGCCATACTTTCTATTGCTGTAATGTAAGCCGGCGGTGCGGCCTGCGGGGTGTTGCCTGCTTCAGGATAAAAGCGTTTGAGCCAATCGGATGCTGCTGTAGATTGGATTGGCGCGGCGGCTGCGCGAGCGGCTTGTTGTGCCTGTGGTGGAGGGCTGGCCTGTGGCCACAGCAGCCAAGCCAGTGCGGCTACTAGCGTTAAAGCGATAAATAGCCGTTTCATTCCAGTGCCTGCAGTGTCAGATTGCCTGCGGCTGGGCTGACTTCAATCTTGGCGTTTTGCCACTGGTGTTTGAGCAGGGCGTTTAACTGCCGTGAGGCTTTTTGATGGGCTATTTCGGCACTGGCGGCGTAGCGTACCGCTTCTGAATGGGCGCTTTGATAATCCTCTACCCGTTGTTCGGTCTTGATGATATCCCAGCTGGCGGTTTCATCCGGCCCCACTGGCGCGCGAAAAGCTTGCGATAGCTCTGTTTGGCTAAATGCAATCTGTGCCAGCCAACTTAGTGTGCCTTGATGTACTATCCAGCCTAAATCGCCACCCTGTTTGGCGCTATCTGCGATGGAATATTGCTTGGCAAGGCTGGCGAAATCTTCGCCATTTGTAAGCCTAAGAATAAGCTGTTTAGCGAGCGCTTCATCGGCTACACGGATATGCCGCGCTTTTACTTTGGCGATGCGTTTAAATTGTTCTTTGTGTGCTAGGTAGTAGGCTTGCACCTCGGCTTTGCTTACTTTTTTGGCTAAGGCATCTAAGAAATCGCTGCTATCGTGTCGATCGCCAATACCATAGATTTTCATTAGTGCTTCAGCGTCTTCCTGATCGTTTAAGCTGCGGCGGTAGTCGCTCACAGCCGCCGTACCAAACTTTTGTTCCGCCCAATAAAGGGTAAACAGGTTGGCAAAGGCAATTTGCAGCTGCTGAATTAAATAGGGCTGATTCGCTGCGTATAGCTCGATACGTCCCTGTACATTTTGGCGGTGGTAGATATCGTAGAGGGAAAGGTTGCCTTTCTGGCCATTGGGTAGCTGATAGCGGAGCAGGCTGGTTTGCTTGGCCTGATTAATTTGCGCAGGCTTTAAAGCGTATTCCAGTGTGGTTTGTGTGGGCGAGCCAAAAATAGCCTGCTGCTGTCCAGCGCTCAGAGTGTTTTCTTCTTGAATTAGGGCTTTAAGAGTGCCACCAGGCAGGGCTTTAACCGCCTGATCCAGCTCTTTGCCATACAGCGCTCTTAAGGAGGAAGCCAGCCGATCTTCAATAGCCACGTCTCGGGCAAAGGCGATACGGCTGGCAGGATGCAATGCTTCAGGCGGGTATAGCCGCCGAGCTTCTGCCGCCAGCAGGCGCTGGCTAAGCATTTGCGATAGCAAAGCTGTGCGGGAAGGCGGCGCTTTCCCGGCGGCTAGCTGCTGCATATTGTCTAAGCTAAAGCGGTGCAGTTCTTCTGCGTTAATTTTGGCCGCCAGCGCATTGTTTTGCAGCTGGTAGGAAATTTGCGCATGACCACAGACACTGGCAAGGCTTAGGGCTAAACCGGCGAAAAGCTTAAACATATCGGCGATCCTACTGGGCAAGTCGCTCGGCAGAGCGGTTTAAAAGGAGCACAACCATGGCGATGGCGTGGGGAATAGTTTGTCTCGCTACCCGCACCCTATCGCCATGGTCGGTAGACGATAAAACGATGCCGCCATTTTTATAAGAATAAGTGCCGCCTTCGGTGAGCAGAGGGCGGATATCGGTGTCGGTGGCTTTGAGTGGGCTAAAGTCTTTTAAAGCAGCGGTAATAAGGGCAGGGTTATTCAGTTGTTCGGAATCGTAATAATCTTTCACCCAAGTTTCCCAGCCGGAGTGGTTGTTGGCGGAGGTGGTCCATGTATGGTGGGGCTGTAATAAATCGGTGGTGTGCATCACAAAACCAAGCGTTTGCGCGCTGGGTTTGGCCAGGAATTGTTGCCACCAGTATTGGCCCAGATTATCAAGTGGCTGAAATGGCATGGTTTCGAAATCAGCGTACATATTGGCAGAAGACGTGCTACCCAAGCGGTAATGCGCCTCGGTCAGGCCGTAGCTATTGTATTTGGAGCTGTCGCCAAACCAGCCTTTTAATCCGCCAAGACCATCGTCCAGATAATCACCAATCAGCCAAACTTTAGCTAGCTTGTCGATAGTGCCTGCCACGGTTAGCTTGGCGTAGTTATAGCCACCAAATTTATTACCATGCACATCAGCGCCAGAGGTATGGTTTTGAAAGTGCCAGTAAGAGGTGTATTGGGCAATTTTAAGCGTGCTGTATACCGGTGAAATCTGACAACTGCCCGTGGTGGCGCCACAGAGATAAGTGTCGGCAAAGTCATCCACGTCGTAAGCGCCTTGGCCCACTGTATCGGCAAATTGCTCCCAGCTAAAGCCTGCTTTATGAATGCCTGCGGCCAGTTTTTGGTATTGAGTGCTGCTGGGGTTGTTTTTAATAAAGGTCATCGCATCCAGCACAATGCGCTTATGTGTCGTTTGATCCCATGCTTGAGCAGGGAGAGCAGAAAGGCAAAAAGCGGCGGCGGTAATATAAGCAAGTTTCATCAATAAGTCCTTTGAGCGGCATGGGGAGGGGGCGGCTTGAGCTGATGCGCAGATTATCAATAACAAGTTTCACTAGTAGGTAAGATTTATGACATTGGTATTGCGATGTGTAATAAGAGGCCGGTAAGTAGGTGGCTGCTCACCGGCATAATGGATTAAGGCAGGTTAGGGGTGTTTTCTACAAAGTATTCATGGCTATCGGCGTTGGCAATGGCTTTGGCAGGGGTGCTGATCGCTAGTTGTTTAGCGCCAGATTGGCCGTAAACATTATCTTTGGTGGAGGCCACCGCGTAGAAATGGCTCATTTCATGGACTAAAGTGCCACCTTTGGAGTCTGTGCCCGTAAGAGGTGCTGTCCAGAATGCGTTGCAAACATAGATTTTGTAAGGCTGGTTGGGGTAAACGTAGGCAAAGTATGAGTCTTTGCAACCGCAATCCACGGTCACGGCCTTATTTAAAAATGCATCTTTAATCGCTGCATAGTGGCTTTTTACCGTGGCATAGCGGGCTGCGTCGTATTTGCCAAACCATGTGCTGTAACGCTCGCTATTTATGCCTGCTTGTAGATAGTCATCCCCAGTTTGGGACATCGTTTGCGCTACGTTAAATGCCGATTTAACCATGCTCGTTTGCGTTGCTGAGCATTGGCTTAGAGTGAGTGCACCACCCGCAAATGATTCTGGAGCCTGCTCATTGATCACGCTGCCGCGTGGCAAGCTGCCGTTAATCCAGATATTGATGCTTTCTGAAGGGGCAATAAGCGCTTCCTGGCTAATACCGTTATTTTTTTTATCGGCTAAAGTATGGGGCGCATTAGCATGGTATTGAATCGTATAATTACCGCTGACCCGCATATCATAAAGCGAGGATAATTCCACTTTCTGCTGATAGATCGCGCCAGGTTTTAGCTCAAAAAAATCGCTAGCAATTGGGGCAGATCGTTTAACCATTGGCCCAAGGTAATTTACCTTTATGCCGTCCCGATAAATATCAAATAAAGCTTCTTGCGATGTAATAAAAGGCGTATGCCATTTCAGAATATATTGTGAAGTTGAAGTGGTGTTTTTCATGGTGACATTGACAAATACATCATCATTTTCTGATAAAGTGCTTTTATCAAAACTTAAGCTAACCGCCACATCCTGGGCATTTGCATTGCTTGAAAAACCTAAGACTGCAGCCAGTATTGTGATATACGTGCGAAATCTTTTATTAAAAATCATGATGTACTCCATAAATGGCATGAGTGATTAAAAAATATAGATAACGCACGCAGCAATACCATGGCAATTAAAGCCAGAGCGGGCATAAGCTGTATGTTTTTAAAGGAAATGGACAGGCTGTTATTGTGCGTGAATCTACTCTAGTCAATAAATTTTGAATGTGCTGTGAATAACAAGTAAATACTATTTTGATAAAAAAATGATAGCGTTTATTTCGTGAGAGTCGGCGTTTTTTGTGTTTTTTATCAAATTGAGTTGTTAAATAGAATAAATCGCGATGTAGTGCTATGCGTAAGGGCGAGTGGGCGTTGCCAGACATGCGGATAGATTCATCTAGGGATGGCAATGTTTGCCCATAATATCGAGCGCATGCCCATGTCTTTACCTTGTATGACGTTGATCGCCCCACCGTAGCCGCGTCAGTCGGGGCCCCATACGCCAACCTTCGCAGCAAGACCATGGATCTTGGTGGCGTTAGTTAAGGTGCCGCAAGGCATGACTCCAGCGGGGTTCTCACTCTGAAAAACGCCAAGAAAAGCAGAAATTTTTAGCGCATGCATGGCGTGTTGGCGAAGGTCGGTATTTCTAAGCTCAAGGTGAGGCTGGCACTTTAATGATCAAGGCAACAGCATATTTTTAAATATTAATTAGGAATCCTTGATAATTGTTTTGGGCTGTAGCATGATGACGGGATGGACAACGATCAAACCTCCCCTTGGCGTGATACTCCGGCAAGGAGTGAAAGAGTTATCAGTGCAATCTCCCGCATCGCCTCGGTGCTGCGCACAGGTGCATGGCAATTTGCCACGGCAGAAGGGCTAAACCCTACTCAGCTGGACGTGCTGGAGATTTTGCACGGCCGCCGCGAGGGGGTGCGATTGTCTTGGGTGGCGCAGCAGCTGGGTGTAACTACCGCCACAGCGAGTGATTCGGTGACATCTTTGTCATCTAAAGGATTACTAGAGAAAGTAAAAGCAGCAGATGATGGTCGGGCAGTTGCCTTAAAGCTGACACTCGCTGGTCATCAGCTGGCGCAAAGGCTGACGACTGCGATGCAGTTTGCAAGCGTTGCGGTAGAGGGTTTGCCAGAGTCTGCGCAAAACGAGTTGTTTAGCACTTTGCTGGCTTTAATCGGCCAGTTGCAGCGGGCAGAACGTTTTCCGGAGATCCGCGCTTGTGTTAGCTGTAAATATTTTGCTGCTGGCGTGCATGCAGATTCAGCAGCTCCGCATCATTGCCGCTTGGTTGATGCGGCTTTGCCCAAGGCTTTATTGCGCCTTGATTGCCCCGAACATATCGCGGCCGATGAGCTGGTGGTAAGCCGTAACTGGCTAGATATTTAGAGTTTTTTTTTCGTGTTAATTTGTTAGGAGTCCTAATTTAATGCACTTATTTTGCAATAACATGGTGGGGGAGTAAGCGCTCCCTACACATAAGGAGAGCATTCATTCACCCCTGTGTGGTGAATGTGTTCAAGGTGGCGTCAGAAAATCTGTCGTTGCTGGGTCAATGAGTTATTTTTTTTGTAGTGTCTATCTGTCGTTTAAATTTTTTGGGGAATCAAATATGTCACGCGTAAATCTTGTTAGTGCCGCCGAAACAACGGCCGATCGTAAGCAATTGCTGGATCAAATCCACGGCGCTTTTGGTGCCACGCCAAATATGTTCAGGGCAGTAGCCAACTCACCCGCTGCGCTGAACAGCATGTGGTCTGCTTTTGCTGCCTTGGGCTCTGGAGTGCTGGGTGCAAAATTAGGTGAGCAAATCGCCGTAGCGGTGGCGGATTACAACCGCTGCGAATATTGCCTCGCCGCGCACACCATGTTGGGGGTGAATGCGGGGCTAAGTAAGGCTGAAATGGCCGCTGCGCAAGCTGGGCAGTCTACGGATGCTAAAACCTTGGCAGCATTGAGTTTTGCATTAAAGCTGGTGAAAGAGCGTGGGCAACTGAGCGATAGTGATGTGCAGGCGTTGCACGTAGCAGGTTTTGATGACGAGCATATCGTCGAAATTCTTGCGCATGTGGCGCTGAATTTATTTACCAATTACGTGAATGTAGCGTTTCAGGTGCCGGTGGATTTTCCTGCGGTAAAGCTGAACCCATTGGCTTAAACAGGGCGGCAGGGCTAGCAGCCTGTCGGACTTCGACGGTCGAAGCGAAAAATCGCATGGTCGATACCAGATTTTGCCGGATTTGCAGCGCCAATAACGAGTTATTGGTCAAAAATCTGGTGGAATATAGGCCGATCAGGTGATTTTGCAGCCGACGGATGCTAAGGCCGACAGGCTGCTAGCAGCCCTGCCTACAAAAAAAGGAAAGTAAAATGTCTCATCATCAAGCCCCAGAGCTATTGGTTTCCCAATGGTTTAATCAGCCAGTACAATCTCTGGCAAGCTTACGCGGCCGCGTGGTTTTACTGCATGCATTTCAGATGCTTTGTCCTGGTTGTGTGAGTCATGGTATCCCACAGGCCGTAGCGGTAAGCCGAAATTTTGCCCCCGATGAGCTGCTTGTGATTGGGCTGCACACGGTTTTTGAGCATCACGCGGTGATGGGTGCGGATGCCTTGCAGGTGTTTTTGCACGAATACCGGATTCCTTTTTCGGTAGGCATTGATCAGGCGGCGGATAACAGCTCAATCCCTCTGACAATGCAAGCTTATGCCATGCAAGGTACGCCCACTTTTGTGTTGATTGATCGTCAGGGCGTGATTCGTATGCAACACTTTGGCATGCTGGACGATTTGCAGCTTGGCGTGGCCATTGGGCGCTTGCTGGCGGAGCCTATTGCGGTGGATAAAATGGTAGAGAATTTAGATCCCCTAAAATGCGATGTAGAAAAGTGCCGAATCTAAAGCTTAAAGCGTGTGCTTGGCCATTTTCCGGCTTAGTGCAATGGCGAATGAAACGTCAACAGACCCTAGAAAAAAGGACATTTTATGAAATGCATAGCCTTACAACATCTCGCGTTTGAAAACCTAGGCTGTTTTGAGAATGTCTTATTAGAGCAGGGCTTTATCATCGAATACCGGCAGGCAGGGCTGCAGGCGCTGAGTCAGGATGAATGGCTGAATACAGCGCTGATTGTGGTGCTGGGCGGGCCGCTGGGCGTGTATCAGGCGGCCGACTACCCTTACTTGCGGGAAGAAATAGGCGGTATTGCCAGTCGCCTTGCGGCACAACAACCGACGCTTGGGATCTGTCTTGGTGCACAACTGATGGCCGCGGCGCTGGGCGCTAAAGTGTATCCGGGTAAGGCCAAAGAAATTGGTTGGGGCAAGGTGGAGCTTAGTGCTATGGGGGCGGCGTCTGCAATGGCATCCTTGGCTGGCGTACCGGTCTTACATTGGCATGGCGATACCTTTGATTTACCGCAGGATGTGCTGCATCTGGCCAGCACTTTGCTGACACCTAATCAGGCTTTTGCTCTTGGTGATTATGGTTTGGGTTTACAGTTTCACCCTGAGGTGGACGGTAGGCAAATCGAAACTTGGTTGATCGGCCATACTGGCGAGCTATATGAAGAGGGCATCTCTATTCCAGTATTGCGTGCAGAAAGCCAGCAGAAAGCAGAATTGGCGATTGCAGCCGGGCAGGCAATGCTGCGGCAATGGTTGGCGGGGGCGTTGCATGGTTTGTAAAGTTGAATGCTTGTTAATAGAGCAGATTGCCAACATCGTAGGGTCAGAAGTGGCCGGTGGCATCCATAAACGCTCTGTTTCTGGGCCAATATGTCTGGGCTGGCAAGGGCTTGCTGGCGATCAGTAGGCCGATTTACGCCATCATGGCGGCGCAGAAAAAGCGCTCCGCCACTACTCGTAAGATCATTACGCCGCGTGGCGGGCTTATTTGGGTGATTTTATTAGTGGTTTTGTGACCTTCGCAGCCTCTAATGCCACTTTTGCTTTCTGCGCGCTGGCCAAAACTTTACAGTTTTTCTCACTTATTTCGCGCTACCTTTTTATGGTAGAAACCATCTTAAACTACTGTCTGTTTTGTTGGATCCACTATAACGCTAACAAACCTAATTCCGAGGCAACATCACGCGCACAATTAGCCCGTGCGGATCTGCGTCACGTAGCTCGATGCTGCCTTTGTGTCTTTCGGTGATTTCTTTGACGATGGCCATGCCTAGGCCGCAGCCGTTACCGGTTTGCTCGCGGCGGTAGAAGCGTTCGAACACGCGTTCTTTATCTGAATCTGGGATGCCTGCGCCATCATCTTCTACTTCCACCACATAATGCTCGCCTTCAATGCTAAGGCGGGCGGTGATATTACAGCCACGGGGGATGTATTTAATGGCGTTTTCGATCAGATTGGTAAACAGCTCGCGCAGCAGGGCTGAATTACCGTTCATGGGGGCCTCGGATAAATGCGTGTCGCAGCCTAAATCCATGCCCGCAGCAAGGGCGCGGGGTACACATTCTGCGGTGAGTTCACGAATCAGTTTGGCTAAATCTAGCGCAACGCGGGGCATGCCTTTGGCACTGTCTGGCTCTGATCTGGCCAGTGTGAGTAGCTGGTTTACCAAGTGAATGCTGCGGTTGGCACTGGTGTGCACCATGGTTAGCCGGTTGCTTAGGCCTTCGGGCGTGGTTTCGCGCATGGCCAGTTCGGTTTGCGATTTTAGCCCTGCCAATGGGGTGCGTAGTTGGTGAGCGGCATCGGCAATAAAGCGGCGTTGTCTGGCTACGCTTTCATTGGTGCTGCTGAGTAAATGGTTGAGTGCCGAGGTGAGCGCGCCTACTTCTTCTGGCTCGTTATCTAATAGTAGTGGTGTAGGGTCTTGTGCAGAGTGCTCTTCTACGCGGCGTTGCAGGCGTGCCAGTGGGCGTAGCCCACGGTTAATGCCCCACCAAACCAATAAGCTCATGATGAAAATCAGTGGAGCGAGTGGTGCGGCGATGGCGATTAAAATCTCTCTAGAGAGTTTGTTGCGTATTTGGGTACTTTTGCCGAGCTGTACGTGTAGCCATTGCTGCTTGTTGGCAATTTCCACAGGGAAATACAGCGAGACAATGCGCATGGCTTCGCTTTGAACGTTGGTGTCATAAAAAACTGCTTTATTGTCGGGTTTTTTATGGTTGAGCGAAGGCGGAAGTTGACTATTGCCAAGGATGACGCCGCCAGAGCTGAGCGTCACCATATAATGAAGGTGCTCGTCGGAATCGTCTTCAAGTAATAGCTGAGAAGCGCGAGGAAAATCGATGATCAGGCCATTATCTTGCGGCTTGATTTGGCGGGCAATGGCGCGCGCTGTTTGGAGCAGACTATTATCAATTACCGTGTTGGTATAATGCTTGGCTACGTTGTAGCTCAAGCATGCACCGGCAAGCCAAAGCACCCCCTGCGGTATAAGTAACCACAGGAGGAGCTGTCGCTTGATAGAGAACTTACCCCTCAACATCCTGCGCTTGAGGAGGTTGCTTCTCGAGTAAATAGCCAAGGCCACGGATGGTACGAATCACAACGCCGCAAGGATCTAGCTTTTTGCGTAGGCGGTGAACGTAAACTTCAATGGCGTTAAGGCCCACTTCAGCATTTTCGGAGCCTAGCTCGCCAACAATCTGCTCTTTGGTCACTACACGATCAATATTAGACATCAATATTTCAAGTACGGTGAGTTCGCGGGCAGAAAGATCCAGCGGCGTGTCATTGCACCAAGCACGTTGACCAGCGCGATCTAAACGCAAGTTACCGAGCTGTTGCACGGATTGCGGTAAGATTTTGCTGCGACGAAGCAGGGCACGCAAACGCGCTTCAAGTTCAGAGAACTCAAATGGCTTGGCAAGGTAATCATCTGCACCTGCATCTAAACCGGCTACGCGATCTTCCAAGCCATCCAGAGCCGTCAGGATCAGGATGGGTAAGGAAGGTTTGTGCTGACGAACGTTTTTTAATACTTGCAAGCCATCCATATTTGGCAAGCCAACGTCCAACACCACAACTTCGTAGTCGTTGTGCAGTAAAATTTGTAAGGCAAGAGCGCCATCGTTCACGCAATCAACCTGAAACTCAGCCTGAGACAGGCTAGTTTTCAGTGCATCAGCGAGAATTAGGTCGTCTTCAGCGAGAAAGAGCTTTGTGCTCATGGTCTGAACCTCGTTTTGTAAGAATAAGCTTACCGTCAGTTTAACTGTAATTTCATCAATACCCAAGTTAATTTTGCGCACCTAAAGCTTGGGCTCTGCTTAATGTGCATTGTTGTGTATTGTCTATAGCAGTGTTGTCAGTAAGTAGCCAGCCAGAAAGCTCTTTTTTTGTCAGCGCAGCTAAAGAATCTATCCAAAGTGGAGAATCATTCAGGCAGGGGATGTAGTGGTAATCCTTACCACCGGCCTGTAAATAGTCCTGTTTTCCTTCAATTGCGATTTCTTCAAGTGTTTCTAAGCAGTCAGCTACAAACCCTGGGCAGATTACATCTAGCCTACCGGTATTCGCTTTGCCCAGCTTATGCAAGGTAGCGGTTACATAAGGTTGCAGCCATTCTGCGCGGCCAAATCTTGACTGAAACGCCACGGTATACTCTGATTCGGCAAGGTCTAGTTCTTCGGCTAATAAACGCCCCGTTTTGCGGCAATAGCAGTGATAAGGATCGCCCTTATCCAAGGTATAGCGCGGCACGCCGTGAAAGCTGATGAGTAAATGGTGGCCTCGTCCTTTGGCTTGCCAATAGCTGCGTACTTGCTCGGCAAGGGCTTTGATATAGCCTGCGTCATCATGAAAGCCACGTACGGTGCGGATAGCTGGCTGGTTGCGATATTGGGCGAGCACGCGGCCTACTTCATCAATTACGGTGGCGCTGGTGCTGGCCGAATATTGGGGATAAAGCGGTAGGATGAGTAATTTTTCACAACCAGCGGCTTTCAGCTTATCCATCTGTGCTGCAATCGAGGGCTGGCCATAGCGCATGGCATAGTCAACTAAAACCTCTTTGTGGCCTTGCTCGCCTAGCCAGCCTTTTAAAAGTTTGCTCTGTCTTTGTGTCCAGACTTTTAAGGGTGAACCTTCGCTCATCCATACACTTGCATATTTAGATGCCGTTTTTTTGGGCCTAAAAGGCAGAATAAAAGCGTTAAGAATCACCCACCATACCGCTCTTGGTATTTCTACCACACGTGGATCAGATAAAAACTGTCGCAAATAGGGGCGAATTGCCGCTGGAGTGGGGGCTTCTGGCGTACCTAAGTTAACTAAAAGTACACCAATGCGGCTTTGTTGATCGTGACGAAAAGATGGCTCGGGCAAGTAAGAGGGCATAAAGGCGGACTCGATTTGGCTATGGGTTTGCTTGCCCACGTCAGTGTTCGAAGAGCGTGGGGTGTGGTTGGTGGGTATTTGTCATGCCTGAAAACCACTGTTTTACGGCAATGTGTTTTTGTAGACCAGAAAATCCCGACGTTTTTCGTTTTTGATACATCACTTTGCTGGGGTATACCCGCTCTAAGTGCGTGATGCGGTAAGACTAGTTTGATCTACGCAAAAATACTGAGTGCTTATCATAACAGCACAGCTTGCAATAGGTCATGAGTGAAAATGACGTACTGCTTGCTGCAACTTAAGTAGTGCCTCGGGGTCGCTGCCGTATCTTGCGGCGATATATTGTTGGGTAATGTAATTTATGGCGCTATTGTACTCAGGCCATAGCAAGCTGGCACGTAGGCTAAAGGTAAGAGGGCCTTCGTTTGGGGCGAGGATGCAGCCCCGCTTGGTTAATTTGCGGCAAAACTGCTGCCAGAGCTGGCTTGCTCCATCTTGCTTAGGCTTGGCGCTGTGGGTGGCGATTAAAAATAACGTTATAAGCACCACGCTCATCGCTAACAGCAGGCGCAGGATAAATTCACTGGATAGCACCTCATCAATGCCTAGTTTTTTAAATAGCTGCATTTGCTTGCGCATATCGTAGCCAATGACCCATTGATTCCAGTTATTGACTAGGCTATCCCAGTGCAGCCGTAAATCTTGCAGCCAAGCAGGGGGTGCACCGTCCATAAAGGGCAAGGTATCTGCATTATTAAAGCCATTCATTAAGCCATCATTGATGCGAGAAGGGGCTACCATGGCAGTGGGGTCTACGCGTTGCCAGCCGTTGCCCGCTAGCCATACTTCGCTCCATGCGTGGGCATTGGATTGGCGCACAATGAGATAGTGTCCATTTTGATTCCATTGCCCGCCCTGATAGCCGCCCACTACGCGGCTGGGTACGCCAGCGGCGCGCATCAAAAAAGTAAATGCCCCTGCGTAATGCTCGCAAAAGCCCTGTTTATATTTAAATAAAAACAGATCAATACTATGAGCGCCATTGATTAGCGGTGGGTTGAGTGTGTAGCTGTAGCCGCCATTGCGTATCCATTGCAGGCCACGGTTGACGCGCTCTATGGGGGGGAGGGTGCTCCAGCTTGCGGCTAGTTTTCTGGCCTCTGGGTTGCCTGATTTTGGGAGCTGTAATGCGGCGGGCAGCGTGTCATCACTGCTGGTTTTCCATGCACTAAGGCTTTCGATGCGATAGCGTTGGCGCTCGGTGATGGGGCTGCTATTTACCACCTGCATGCGGTTGCTGAGCATGGCGGTATCGGGTAGCGATTCAGGAATATCGAGTGCCAGCAGCCAATTGCGATTATGCGGCTCCATTGTCATGGTGTAGGCCAGTAGTGGGCCGCGTGCTTCAATGCTAGGGCCTCCGGCTTGATTCAAGCTGGGCTGCTTCCAGCCTTCGCCATCAAAAAAATCAAACACTGGGCCACGCCAATAGCGTAAGGCGGGTTTAGGGATGGCACCTTCAAATTCTACTCGAAATGCCACGCTGTGATCTTTAGCGAGCTGGCTAAAATTGCCGGGGCGCATTTCATCGGATAGGCCGGTGCGCGCGCTGACTTGCTCATCCGGCATACTCCATAGCGGGGGAAGCCGAGGAAAAAAGAAAAACAATAAAATGGCGATAGGTATGGCTTCTAGCAGCATTAGCAGCAATTGCTTGCTGAGCGCCCACCACGCCTGTGCGCTTTGCCATTGAATGAGCTGTCCAGTAATCGCCAGCATGGACAAAATGGCCCAGAGCAAAATCCATTGCGATTGGGCAATTAAAAAGCCCGCACCAACTAAAAAATAAGCCAAGAGACTGACGATTTTGATATCGCGTTGGCTACGGGTTTCAAAGAGCTTAACGGTGGCAAGGCAGGCTAAGGCGGCGACACCGCCTTGGCGGCCGATCAGGCTTTGATAGTCCAGCCAAATCAGTGCAAATAAGCCGAGGGTTAATAAAAAGCGTACTACGGTTGAGGGCAGGGTATGGCCGCGGTAGCTTATCCAAGCTCGCCACAGCAGTAAAGCGCCCAGCGCCAGTGTGAGCCAAGGGCTAAATTGCAAGCCATGCGGTAGCAGCACCAGCACAAAAGTGGCAATTAAATATTGCAATGGTAGGCGTTCAAGTGGGGTATTCATTCAAACAGCGCTAAGGTGTTTAAACAGTTGATTTGATGCGCCGTGCCTTTTGCGGCATCAATCTGCATATGCGGCAGAGCCAAGCCATAAGGTACGCCCATTTGTTCGGCAGCTAATATCCATGCCACTAGCCTTGATAGCTTTGCTTCTCGATCTAATTCATTGAGCTGATCCCAATTAAATACTTGCGGTGATCGCCCTTCTGCATCAAAAAACTTAACCGGTAATGTTTCGCTGTGCGCGGCTTGCTTCCATGCAATTCTGCGTAAAGAATCGCTTGGGGTATAGGGGCGCAGCCCCGCAAAGTCTTCTTCGCCATTGCCTATTTGCGTAGAATGCCCGCCGCCTAATGTGGGGGACCAAGGCGGCGGATCAACCTCGGGGTGTGGCCAAACTAAGCAGCGGGCGGGGCTGTTGAGGTAGCTCCAAGCATGGCATAGCCCCATCGGGTAACGGCTGGAAAGCTGCAAGGTGGGCGCATGTAGCCAACCACGGTGTTGGCTAAGTAGGGGAATGCTGAGATGCGCATCGCGTTCTATTACGACACATTCTAAAGGAAGGGGTTTAATCGCTTGTTTAAAGTAGAAGTGAATTGCACGTTTGGCTAGCCGATTGGGATTGCTCAGTTGCAAAGGGAAATAAGCTGTTTCACCGGCAAAAACGGCAGGGGCATCAAAAAGCTGTAAGTGCAGTTTTAATAAATTTCTAAAGGTGCGCAGCAAGATGGCGTGGCCTAGCCCCAAGAGGGTAAAGGCAAATAAATAAGCCAAGCTCAGTTGGTAATTAATCGCCCCAATTAAAACCAGCAAGGCGGTGAAGGTAAAGGCATAGCCAAAGCCACTGGGTAAGATATAGATGCGATCGTACTTTAGCGTTTGAGCGCTATTTTGTGAGGGATGCCGCCGGTTAAACCATAGATCGCGGCGTTGAGACAACCATTTTAATTTAGGCATAAACAGACTTCCAAAGGAAGCAACGTGGCGTGGGGGTGTTATTTTGTATCCGTCATTGGCGATATATAGGGTGGACAAGCTTTACTTGTTCACGCGCCGATGCAGGGGGTGTTGTGCTTCCCCCCCACTTGCCGCATAGGTAATGCTTTGCCCACGCTACATGGATAGATAGCTTAGGGAATGGCGGTTTCATTTATCAATGTTTTCACCATTTCTAGCGCCGCCTTGCCGCTGCCTGCCATCACCAATCTATGCTGGGTTACGGGCACAAACACGGCTTGAATATCCTCAGGTAAAACCAAATCTCGGCCATCCAGCCACGCCCAAGCACGGGCGGCTTGAATTAGCCCGAGTGCGGCGCGGGGCGATAAGCCACACATAAAACGCCCCGGCTGGCGCGATGCAGCAATTAGCGCTTGCACATAATCCAATAGTGCAGGGGCCACATGCACATCGCGCACGGCGTTTTGGCTGCTTTGTAAATCATTGCTACTGATGGCTTCAGGTAGTGATTCAATTAAATGGCGGCGATCTGATCCGGCCAGCATGGCGCGCTCTGCCGTGGAATCGGGATAGCCTAATTCAATGCGCATTAAGAATCGGTCGAGCTGAGATTCTGGCAGTAAAAAGGTGCCAATCTGATGCGATGGGTTTTGGGTAGCGATCACAAAAAAAGGCTCGGGCAGGGGCCAAGTGGTGCCATCGGCGGTGACTTGTCGCTCTTCCATGGCCTCTAATAATGCCGATTGGGTTTTGGGTGAAGCGCGGTTGATTTCATCGGCTAACAATAGTTGGGTAAACAGTGGCCCGTGGTGAAACTGAAAACGTTGGTTTTCTCTATCGTAAATGGATACCCCGGTGAGATCGGCAGGGAGTAAATCGCTGGTAAATTGCACCCGCTGAAACTTAAGCCCCAGTGTGCGGGCTAAGGCATGTGCGAGCGTGGTTTTGCCGACACCGGGTAAATCTTCAATCAGTAAATGCCCTTGAGCCAAAAGGCAAGATAGCGCTTGGCGAATTTGGATGGGTTTACCCAAAATGATCGCTTCAAGTTGCTTAAGTACCGCAGGTAAGCGAGGGGTCATGATGGGCTTTCCATAGGGTTGTTGGCTCGGTATGGTCGCGAATAAAATGCTTTGAGTGGCTTGATGCCATAGGCGCTTAGGGGCCAATATCTTATTTTTATTCTAGTGTGCAATTGAGTGCTTATCAAAGGTAAGCTGTCTACTTGCTTTCATTGCCACGCTCATTGTCTGAGGCGTAAACTAATCGTCATGCTTGATACCTGCTTTTTATGGGTAGGATGTCAGCTTAAATTAGACTGCTACCTACTATATAGACAGCAAACCCATCCCTTGCTCATTATATGAAATCTATGGGCAACCGGCTTACGATGGCCTGATTGGAGAAAAAATGGAGCTTCACATGAGTAGTGGCCCTAGCGCTTACATCACTCACCCCGCTTGTATCATGCATAGCATGGGCAAAGGCCATCCTGAGTGTGCAGAGCGCCTTGAGGCGATCAAAGATCGCTTAATGGCTGCTGGAATCTGGGATTTTCTCTTGCATATTGAAGCGCCAGCCGCCACGCGCGAACAACTGGCGCGGGTGCATAGCTTGGATTATCTCGATAGGTTGGCTTTGATTTCGCCTACGCACGGTTTTGTTCATGCTGATCCCGATACCGCGATGAATCCTTTTACCTTGCGCGCTGCTTATCATGCGGCTGGCGCGGGGATTGCCGCTGTGGATGCTGTGATGCAAGGCAAGGTGGCCAATGCTTTCTGTGGGGTGCGCCCACCTGGTCATCATGCTGAAAAAAACAATGCGATGGGTTTTTGCTTTTTTAATAATGTGGCGGTTGCGGCAAGGCATGCTACTGAGCAATACGGCCTAAAGCGCGTGGCGATTGTGGATTTTGATGTACATCACGGCAATGGCACTGAGGATATTTTGTGTGATGACGATAAGGTCATCATGGTGAGTTTTTTCCAGCATCCTTTTTTCCCTTATTCGGGTGATGTACCGCGTGGCAGCAATATGCATAATTTTTCGATGCCACGCGGCACGACGGGCGTGCAGTTCCGTGACTTGGTGTTGGAAAAATGGCTGCCGATTTTAAATGAGTTTGCCCCGCAATTAATTCTAATTTCCGCTGGCTTTGACGCCCATTTAGAGGATGAGATGTCGACTATGGGCTTGGTGGAGGCGGATTACGCATGGGTTACCAAGCAGCTCATGAAAGTAGCCGCGCAGCATTCACAAGGCCGTATCGTGTCTTTTCTAGAGGGAGGCTACGATCTTTCGGCCTTGGGGCGGAGTGTGGCGGCGCATATTAAAGAATTGTCTGAGGACTAAGAGATATCAATTAGCTGAATTGATCTGTATATATTTGTTTTGATTAGGCAGAACAAGCCAAAAGACGCTCATGGTACGAGTACCATGAGCGTCTTTTAACGCCGTACCACCCCAAAAATGCAGCCAGTCCTAATGTTGCAGCTATATACCCATGTTTTTTTCAAAATCCCTGTGCTCTTCCAATCAATCGCGTGCTATCGCGACCAAAGAACCTAAGTAAGAGTATGCATCTGAGATTGTGATTGATTCGGACGACACTAGTCAGCCGTGAGTAGGGCTTTCCCGTAGTAGATCAGTCTTCAGTCCGACAGGCTGCTAGGTAGACAGAGGCAAGTTAAAAATTAGATTTTCTTCGTGTTTTCCGTGGTTCGATACTTGGTTTTTCCTTAGCTAGCATGTGTAAGAAAGGTCCTTCATTAATCGCTTGCGATAATCTGACAAGCTTCTATGCCCCACCTTTGCTATAAATGCCACTGAGATGACAATAAGTGGACAAAGCGATGCGGGGCTTTCTCATTATTTTGCTGTTTGCTGTGTTGGCAGCCTGTGGCGGCGGGGCGAGTGATGTCAAAAGTGGCACCGCCAGCGCCGTAGCTGTCGCCAGTGGTGCTGCGCAATTAGCCGTTTCTTTGCAAGATGCGGCAGGTCAGGTTTCCACCACGGTTTACGCCAATTCGATTGCCACCCTTGTAATCAATTTGAGTGATGCCAAGGGCATACCCCTGAGTAATCGCGTGGTTAAGCTCGGCGTAAGCAACTCTACACTTAGCAAAATCAGCCCCGATACGGTTTTAACCGATGCTTCGGGGCGGGCAGAGTCGCAGCTGATTACCAACGACAATACTGGCGCAGATGCCATCAACGCCACGATTGATATCGAAGGTAAATCGTATAGCACCGCTTTTAATTACAGTGTTCGATCGCTGAATTTTGTCTTGAGTACCCCAAAGCTTGATTTAAGTACGCTATCTGCCGGTGGCAGTGTCGGCGTGTCGGTCACGCTCAGTAATAGCGAAACAGGCTTGGCCCTAGAAACACCCGTGAGTGTTAGCTTTAGTTCGCCTTGCGCTGAAGCGGGCAAGGCGCTGTTGTCGTCCCCTGTGTTATCGATTGTGAATAGCATTAATGGCGTCAAAACGGCCAGCGCATCCACAACTTATCAAGATAAATCTTGCGCAGGCGCCGATGAAATCACCGCAACAGCTAGCTTGGGCGGCGTAAGTCGCTCGTCTAAAGCTACGCTTTCTGTGCTTGCCGCTGCGGCAGGCAATATTGAGTTTGTGAGCGCCATCCCCGAGTTGATTGCCCTACCGGGAACAGGGGGCAATACCAGTGCCATAGTGCAATTTAAAGTAAAAGATTTGCAAGGCAGCCCCTTGGGCGGGCAATGGGTTGATTTTGCTTTGAACACCACGGTGGGCGGGATTTCCTTGGTGCAGAGCGCAGGGCAAAGCCAGCCGGGCACAGGTTTGGTGCAGGTGGTGGTGAATGCGGGTTCGGTCAGTACGGTGGTGCGCGTTACGGCGGTGCTGCGCGGCGCGTCGCCGCTGATTAGCAGCCAGTCTAATGCCTTGACGATTTCAACCGGCTTGCCGCATCAAAATGGTTTTAGCTTATCGGCGGATATTTTGAATCCAGAGTTTTATACGGTGGATGGCAATAGTGTGGTGCTCACTGCAAGGGCATCGGATCGCTTTGGTAACCCTGTGCCCGATGGCTCTGCGGTGAGCTTTATGACTGAAAGCGGCATCGGCACAATTACGCCGCGCTGCACCATGCTGAGTGGGGCGTGCAACGTCACGTTAGTCAGCTCGGGCAATCGGCAAAAGCTAGTCGGGGCGGGGCGAATGACGGTGCTGGCGCATATGGTAGGGGAAGAGAGCTTTAATGATCTGAATGGTAACGGGGTGTTTGATACAGGGGAGAGCTGGTCGGATCAGGGCGAGGCCTTCTTAAACGCCGATGAAAGCGCGCACGCCGCACCCGTGTCGCTTTTGGCGGTCGATGGCAGTGCCTATGTTGAGCCCTTTATCGATTTTAATGGCGATGGCCTCTATAACGGGCCGGATGGGCAATATAACGGCGTATTGAGGTCGGCAAGTATCCCTAGCTCGGTGGCTAAAACCATTCATGTATCGAGTAGCCGAGTGATTATTTGGTCGGCGAGCGCCTTGGGTAGCAATGTGCTGACGTACCCTTTGAGTGCCGGCAAGCTCTGTGCATCGGGTAGCTTGCTTAGCCAATTTGCCTTTGCTGCACGGGATAGTAATGGCAATGTGCTACCGGCTAAAACGCAGGTTGATTTAGAAATCACCCAAACGGTCTTGGTTGATGCGCTGGGCAATGCGATTAATAATCCTGCGCAATTATCGGGCCTTGCTAGCTTTACGGTGCCCAGTACGGCGGTGGTTTCGCAATTTACGGGCACTTTATCGGCGGTGGCTTGCCCGATCCCCGCTGACGCGCAGCTGGTGGTGAAAGTGAAGTTTCCAAGTGGGGTGGAAACTTCGCAAAGTGTGCCTTTAAATTAAAGACCCAAAGCGGTACTACATGGTTTGTAACTGTGCTACTGCGATCATCGCTACATGAATAGCGCAACATTATTTTGTATGGTTATTGGTCTGCAATCATTTTAATCAGTGAATAGCATTTTATTTGTTCATTTCCTGAAGATGGAGCCAAGTAAAAAGAACCGCCTATCTACATGGGTTTTATCCGGCTCCCGTTTCTTTGTTGGGGCCGAAATCGCCTGCCCAGTACACGATACTGTGCCGCGAAAAGTGCCTGTGCCATGCCACGGATCAAAACATCCGCTGTCACCGTTAGTGTGCCCGTAATTGCTTTTATTACGGGAGTGTGACGCCATGCCGCTAAGTTTATTATGTATTAGTCCAAAAAATCTGACGAATAATTTACACGCACAACCAAATAGTCACAAAAAATTTTGTAAGTATTTTGTTGCTCAGGATTTGGTCATTTGGTAGTATGCCGCCGGTGTTTTTAATAATAGCAATTATTCTCATTTATATTTTGAAAAAATAAGCTAGCAGCCTGTCGGACTTAAGCGATCGTAGTGAGGGAAAGACCGGTTTGAGACAGATTTTGTGGGTTTTTGAGGCGAATAGCTGGCTATTCAACGAGAAAATGCGTGAAATATGGCCAAATCCGGCTTTTTCGTAGTAGATCAGTCTTAAGCCCGACAGGCTGCTAGGTATCCCTTCGTTTATTTTCAGTACAACCGCTAAGAAAAACAAAAAAACATGCTGTTTTTATCTTCATTGTTCCACCCCAAGTACGCAAAGCTACTTTGTTCATTTTTAATATTGGTCCAGTTTAATGCCGAAGCAGCTCAATGGTCTGAAACCGATTTAGAGCTACAGCGCCAACAGGAGCAACTACAAGATTTACGCCAAAAATTTGAGCCTGAGCAGCACGTATTGTCAGGGCTTAATACTGCAACGCGTGGTAAACGCTTGCCAGCGACAGAATCCCCTTGCTTTTTAATTAAAAAAATACAGCTACAAGGTGAGTTCTTTACCTTCGGCTCGCTTCAATCACAGTTAGCAGGACCAGATGGAGATGACGCACCTGAAGGGCGTTGTCTTGGCTTGCAATCCATTCAACTTTTAGCAGAACGGATACAGAACGCACTCATTGCCGATGGCTATATCACAACCCGCGTCACGGTTAATTCCCAAGACCTCACTCAAGCGCTTTTAACATTGAATGTTTTACCTGGGCGGATTGCCAAGATTCGCTACCGAGGCGAAAGCACGACGGGTCCATATCTTTCAGTGCTTTTACCCACTACGGAAGGTAATGTTTTGAATTTGCGCCATATAGAGCAAGCGCTAGAGAACTTCAGAAGAGCGCCATCAGCAGATGTGGATATTCAAATTGAGCCCAGTCGTGAAGAGGGTCTGAGTGATCTGTTGTTTGATTATCAGCAAGCCAAGCCTTACCGATTTTCTTTGTCTGTTGACGATAGTGGCTCGTCTGAAACAGGTAAATATCAAGGTAATTTAACTGGGTTTGTCGATAATCTGCTCAATGTGAGCGATACCTTGTATTTCTCATATCTCCATAATCTTGATGGCATAGGCTCCGCTCAGAACGGCACAGAAGGCTACATTTTTCATTACAGCCTGCCCTTTGGTTTTTGGCAGCTAGGGCTGACTGCAAGCAGTAATCAATATCATCAAACCGTTGCGGGAGCCTATCAAAACTATCTTTATAGCGGCGACTCTGCTCAGCAAGAAATACAAATCAGCTATGTTTTACACCGAAATGCATCCAGTAAGACCAACCTAGACCTCAGTGTGTTTTCTCGTGGCTCTCACAATTATATTGATGATACCGAAGTTGACGTGCAGCGCCGTCTCACTAGCGGCTGGGAGCTCAGTCTTAATCATCGCCATCAGTTTAGCCAAGCAGCCATCAGTGCCGGGCTAAGTTATAAGCGGGGAACGGGCGCATTTAATGCTTTGCCCGCACCCGAAGAGCTGTTTGATGAGGGCACCTCAAGAATGAGCCTGCTCAATGCCACGCTGGCAGTGGATGGTGCATTTAATGCGGGAGCTCAGCACTTTGCATATAGCAGTGCACTGCGTGGCCAGCATGCATTCACATTACTTACCCCACAAGATCGTTTTTGTATCGGTAGCCGACATAGCGTGCGTGGTTTTGATGGATCGCAAAGCTTATGTGCCGACCGAGGGTTGACTTGGCGTAATGAAATAAGGGCCTCATTGCTTGATGGGCAAATCCAGCCCTATCTTGGCCTAGATGGGGGCATGGTTTCAGGCCCCCGAAGTGAGTTTCTAGCTGGCCGTCACTTGGCAGGTGGCGTATTGGGCATCAGAGGCGCAGCAGGTCCGGTTCAGTACGATCTCTTTGCTGGTGGCCCCCTATACCAACCCAAAAAAAAAATCAGCAGTCATACCTATGGCTTTAGCCTAAGTCTGAGTTTTTAAAAAACATCCGCACCCTTTCTATCAAACACACTTCATAAGACCTACAAAAAATGAATCGTAATCGGTATCGCATTATTTTTAATCAATCACGTGGCCAGTTGATGGCGGTTGCAGAAAACGTTTCATCACAAAGTAAAAGCGCAGGGGATACGGAGGGCTCTAGTTCACCTTCTTTATTTGGAAGCTCACGTTTATTTAAAATCAGCAACCTGACGCTTGCATTTGCCATAGGGATGAGCAGTTTTAACAGCAGCTATGCTGAAATTATTGCCGATCGTAAAGCCCCTGCAAATCAGCAAGCCACGATTTTGCGTGATGCTGCAGATAAGCCCTTGGTCAACATTCAAACGCCAAATGCTGCAGGGGTGAGCCGTAATACGTATACGAAATTTGATGTTGATGCTAAAGGGGTAACGCTAAATAACGATAGGGGAGGCAACCCATGGCTAGCAAAAGGGGCTGCACGCGTTATTTTGAACGAAGTGAACTCCAGTCATCCAAGCTTACTCGCTGGGGCGATTAAGGTTAGAGGAAGTCGTGCTGAAGTGATCGTGGCCAACCCATCAGGTATTAATGTAAACGGTGTCAGCATAGAAAACGCCAGCCGCCTTACCCTTACTACAGGTAAAGTCATCAACAGTAATGGCCAACTAACGGGGATTCAAGTCAGGCAGGGTGGGATCGTCGTCGAGGGGGCAGGGCTCAATGCAAGCACTGCAGATTACACCGAGCTTTTAAGCCGGACAGCCCGTATTCAAGCAAAAATCAGCGCGAAGCAACTGGCCGTCACGACGGGTGCTCAAACACTCGATTACACTTCTGGCACCTTATCCACCGAAAATGCGACTGGGGCTAAGCCCGTTTTAGCACTTGATGTGAGTCAGCTGGGTGGCATGTACGCAGGGAAAATTAGCCTGCTGTCCACTGAGGCCGGCATTGGGGTGCGCAATGCGGGGATATTAGAAGCCAATCAGCTGGTTCTGACTGCGGATGGCAAACTAGAAAATAGCGGCAAAATCAGTGCGGCAGTGACGTCGATTGCAACAGTGAGGGGCGATATTGAGAATAGCGGCAGTATCAATGGCCGTGATTTTTTAATGATTTCAGCAGGGAACAATGCCAACCTCTCTGGCGTTGGCATGAAGCAAGACAGTGCGGCAATGGTCTTGCTGGCAAAGGCTAACATCAACCTAGCAGCAGGAACTCAAATCGGCAGCAACAAAGCCAAGAGCACTTTATCTTTGCGCGCAGGCCGCGATATTAATCTAGCCAAGCAAAGCAACCTAGCCGCACAAGGTGCAATTACGCTCAATGCCGATGGCAAGCTCAGTAGCACAGAAGCTAAGATTGCGACACAATCAGACAGCATCACAGCAGTAGCGGGCAGCGGGATTAATCTGCATTCCAGCCAGCTCAATGCTGCAAAAAATATCCACCTAGAAACCGGCAAACCCTTTGCCGAAACCAACGCAGCGGTGCAGCTAAATGCCAGCAAGCTTACCGCCAGCAAGCAAATCAATGTGATTAGCACGGGCGATTTAACGCTGACAAGTGCTGCATCTTCGGCCACAGCAGGCGCAGCCCATGTCGTGCTGCTCAGTCATCGTAAAGTGAAGCTTAATGCAGGCTCAAAACTAGATGCGGGCGGCAATCTTTATATCAAAGCCGGTGAGTCTTTGCTGCTACAAGGCGATGTGGCCACGTCGCAAAAAGTAGCTTTAAGCGCCAAGGGCCAAATTGATCTGCATGGGGCCAGCGTAGAGCTGCAAGGTAGCCAAATTCGATCTACCGGCGCTAAAGCCGATCTTAATCTGCGCGCTAGCAAGGGAAGTTTAGCCATTAACACCCTGCTTTCCCCAGACCTAACGCGGGCAAATGGCGCAATGATTGAAGCCAAAGGCAAGGTCAACATCAATACACTTGCCGCAGATTTAAGCGTTAACGGCGCTAAAATCAGTGGCCAAACGGTAAGCCTAATCAGTGCAGGTCACTTAGGTATTACTGGGGATGAAATGGCGTCGAGTGCGCTGACAGGCAAGCAAGGACTCACCCTCGCCACCGTAAAGGGGGCAGGTAGCCAGCTCTATAGTGATGGCAGAGTGAAGCTTGATGCGGGCACAGGGCAGGCGTGGATCTCTGCCAGTGGTGGTGTCAGTATCAGCGGGCACAATTTACAAAGTGTAGATAGCCAAGGAGTTGTCGCAACGGCCTTCACACCCCATAGCATACGTGGCGCTTTTGTACGGATTGATGCGAAGTCGGATATCGATGTGTCTGGCACGGATATTACGGCGACTGCTGGAGATATTGAGGCGGACACCAGGGGCAATTTTAATTTTACCTCGTATGGAAATCAGCCTGCCGAATACGGCCTGAATGGGAACGGCAAATTAAATGCCAGCGCTAATGTGCGTATTCATGCGGATGCCAGTGCCAGTGTTTCAGGCGCATCAGTAAGGGCTGGCAAAAATTTAGCACTCACTTCCGCTAAAGCAAGCGCTTATCTTGATAACTCCCTTTTGCAAGCGGGTGATGTACTGAGTGTGGCAACGTTTGGCTCGCAATCGCATACGTTTTCTCATTTAAACGGTGGGGCTTTATTGCTCCATTCAGAAAAAGACAAGATTAGTCTGCTGAAAAGTCAGCTTAAAACCAGTGCCACACGCTCAGCTGATGTGGCCGCGCTGAGTGGGCAGCTCAGTATTGATGCTGCAGGTGCTTTAGAGTGGGACAAGGCGAGTTTGATCAAAGCGACGACGGATTTAAGTCTAAGTGCTGGCCGTGGCAATATCACCCTCAGCGTGGCCAATACCGGTAATTTACAAGCGGGTCGTGATTTAGCTTTTAGCACCGGCAGCGGCAATCTAACGCTGGCCACAGGCTTTAACTGGTCGGCCAAGCGTGACCTAAGCCTGAAATCAAAATCAGGTAAGCTCACCCTGCTTGGCACAGCAGGTAAGCAAGGTGCGCCTTCCGCACAAATCGTCACCCTGAAAGCGGGTGGGGCGATGAGCCTAACGGGGGCACAGGTTGATATTCAAGCCAGCAAATTAAGCAGTGTTGGTGGGATGAAGATCACTTCAACGGCAAGTGATGTTTATATCGGTGGCATTAAAAATAGTGCTAAAAACTATGTGCCAAAGCAACGTATCCAGCATATACAAACTCAAGTAAATCAAATTGCTGATGAAATTAAAGCACTTGAAACACCGGAGTATATTTTATTAAAAGAAAAGTTAGACTCTCTACGTCAGCAAATTGTTTCATATTTGAATATGAATGATATGACTTTATTTATTCAGGCTCAGAATCAGCTTATTCCTCATCATGGGAAAATCGGTGCAAAATTAGCTCTATTTGAAAATAAACTAAACCCATTACGTGCTGAAAAAATAAAATTCGAGCAAGCATTACAAGTATTACGCGCCCCAGCAAACGCTGTTGAGCACACAGGTGCAGTCGTCAATGCCTCCGAAATCAATATCACCTCCCAGCAAGGTATTGATATTGCCGGTGCCCGCATTCAGGCCACGGGGAAAATCAAGCTCAGTGCCGCCGGATTACTGCCGGTCAACACGGCGGGTAAAACCGATGCGGAGCGTCTGCCCTCTGCGATTAATATCACCAGCTTGCTGGATTATTACGAATATGGCCAATCTGGCAAAAATAACTACAGCTGGGCCATTTATAATGCCCCGTCCGTCATCAAAGGTGACGCAGGTGTGACAATTCAAGCCACTGGTGCCAAGGATAATAGCCGCATTATTCTCAGTGGCGCTGAAGTTAACGCAGCACAAGGAAAAGTTCACCTAGACGCCGAAGGTGATATTCGCCTTGAAGCAAGCCAAGAAGAATTTTATAGCTATGCCCGCCGCATCTATAACACTGGCCGCTGGTGGAATCGTAAAAGAACCACCGAAGTCATCACCGCCAATACTGCCAATGCCGCAGAGAGCAGCTTAAATGGCCAATCTATCTTAGTGAAATCCGGTGGCAGCATTGATGCCTATTCCACGGCATTTAATGCACCGCGCGGTAATATCAATTTAGTCGCTGCCAATGCGCTCGGGATGTGGGCTGTTCAAGAAAAAGAATTCAGAAATGTCGATGAAAATACATCCCGCTCATTCTGGAAAGTACGGACAGGCAGTAGCAGTAGCACAGACAGCCGTATGGTCAGTAGCTTCTTGCCTAGTAAATTAGTGGCGGAACGCATCGCTACAGATTCAGGCTGGGATACCCGTTTACAAGGCACGATTTTCCAATCCTCATTGGCAGGGGCGGTGATTCAAGCAGGCGTGGGAGCAAACGCCCGCCCCGATGCCCAGATCATTCTGGAAGGCATTAAAACCACCATTGATGCCTCTAAAACCAGTAAATCTAACAGCGTCGTCTGGCAAGAAATGGTAGGTAAAGGAAGTACCGTGCAAACGATGGCGGTTCCTACTTTTACAGGGCCAACTGCGCCTGTATTCAGTGCGCCGGGTGGCATTAAGGCACAAATCCCGAAAAGTAATGATCTTAAAAAACAAGTACTGACGCTCTCTGCACAGCCTGGTATGGAGTACTTAAAGGGGCTAATTGATCGTAAGGGGGCTGATACCAGTTGGGAGCAAATCAAACTTGCTCATGATCATTGGGAGTATAAGCAAGAAGGGCTAACCCCTGCGGGGGCTGCGCTAGTGGCCATCGTGGTGGCGTATGTTACCGCAGGGGCAGGCACCGCTATTATCGGCAGCCTTACAACAGCAAGCACTGCAACTGCCGCGACCGCAGCAGCAGCCACTACGGCCACCGCTGCGACTGCTGCGACTGCTGCCACGGCCGTAACAGCAACTTCTGTAGCAAGTGCTGCACTTAGCGCTGCCGTGACTAGCCTAGCAACGCAAGCAACGATTACTCTTATTAACAATAAAGGCGACCTTAGCCAAACGCTAAAAGACCTAGGCAGTAGCGATACCGTGAAAAGTATGGTTACTGCAGCACTAACTGCGGGTGCACTGAATACCGTGGGTGGTTTAGATAGCATGCGGGCCTTAAAGGACGCTGGCCAATTCACTGATAAATTGACCATGAATTTGGTCAATTCCAGCACCAGCTCGGCCATTAGCACCGCCATCAACGGCGGCAGCCTAGAAGACGCCCTCAAATCTGCCGGCCTCAGCGCCGTAGTCAGTACCGCCCACGGCGAAATCGCAGGCGAGATTAAAAACCAAGAATTCGGATACTTGGCCCACAAACTCGCCCATGCGGCGGCAGGTTGCGCGGCAGGGGCAGCCGTGGGTGGGGAGTGTAGAGATGGGGCGATTGGTGCTGCGGTGGGTGAGATGACTGCGGAGTTGTTTGAAGGGCAAAAAGCTGAAGCTTATAAGACGGAAGCAGGCAAAGCCGCCTTTGATAGTAAAGTCTTAGCCACCTCAAAAATCGTCGCAGGTGCATTAACGGCTTACACAGGCGGCAATGCCCAGACAGCGATTAATACTGCTGAAACGGCGGTGCAAAATAATTTTTTAACATTTACTCAAAACCAACTGCGTAAGCAAGCTGCTGAAGCATGTAAAGTTGGTGGGCCTGCATCGCTTGCATGTGCTGATTTACAGCGCTGGAACACCATTGACAGCAATCTCGATAAAAAGGTACAGCAAACCTGCGATGCTGCGCCCACAAGTCAATCATGCAAAGACTGGCGCAATATGGTTTTACTTGCACGTAAAAGCTATGACAAAGATCCAACTTACGCGTTTTCTTTCTTACAAAAAAAGGCCGAGTTTGCGCCTTATTCCGATGCTGCTGAGTTACAAAGCATACAAAAACTGATTGCGGCTACGCCTTCAGTTGTGGCTAAAGTTCCTCCACATATTGAAGCGCTAGCCAATTTGGCAGTTGATTTAACGCCGATTGTTGGCGATGCCAAAGCGTTTTACGAAGCTAAAGATCCATTCGATTACACCCTTGCCATGCTGGGTGTTCTGGGGCCGTTGGGTGATGGAGCCGCGAAAGCAATTAAGGCTGCAAAAGTAGCCCATGAGGCAGGGAATGCGGCTGAGGCGGCAGTACAGCTTAAAAAGGCTAAGGAAATAACGGAAGAAAGCATATCACAAGCAGTTGGTCTTAAGTTCGACAAGGCGACAAGGACTTGGAGTACTCCAGGAGGGCTGGATTATGGAGTAGGTTCAACACATGGAAATAGAGTAATACACGTGCTTGATCATGCGTCGCCAAATTTAATGAAAAAAAATCACAGTGTTTTTAATGTTGATAGAAATAAAATATTGGGCTTGGTTGATGAAGCATGGGCAATCAAAGGTACTCCATTAGCCAATGATCTAGGGGCCTATGTTGTCTCTATGGGAAGAAGCATTGGAACCAATGGCGAAACTAAAATAAAAATAATTATCAAGCCAGGAACAAACAAAGTTATTACGGCCTACCCTGTTAATTAAAAAGGAATATAAAATGATTTGTCCTAGATGTGAACAAGATGAAATTAAAAAGATTAAAATAAAGGAGATTGATAAATATTTTTTCCTTTGTCCAGAGTGTGATGCTACGTGGTTTTCTATTGATGAGGTTGGAGTAACCCCATTTGTAGATTTTGAAACGTATATGGAAGAGAGTGGGTTTTTAGTTTCATGGGATAATTTAGAAAACTTATAAGCTCTTAGGGTCAGGTCTTTCATTTTGCATAAAATCAAAACAAAAGACCTGACCCTGCACTCCCTGCAACTAGTAAAAAATAGTTTTAATTGTAAGTCCACGGACAGAAACTATTTCGGCAACAGTGGTAAATATGGTGAAAAACTCAGGCGGTAAGATTAAAATATTCGATCCCGGAACAAAAACATTCAAGGCATGGGGTTAAGGAATATAAAATGCCAGGAAGTGGCAATAGTATTCAATATAAAACTGTTTATGATCCCTCTATTTATTCTGATGTAAAAATGACGCAATTAGCAAATGAAGCGGGAAGGGAAGCCAGTTATTTATTCTCACAAGGTATCCCACCAAGCCTAAAAAGCGGAAACTACATTGTGGATGCTGGTGGTATAAAGTGGGAGGTTCCTATTCAAAATTTTAAGGATGGAATATTTAATAATCGATACATTCCGACAGCATATCCGCATATAACGCAAAAATAGGTGACGCATGAGCATAACAGGTAACTACGGCATGATTGAATGGGGATTTGGCTCACTTAATAGCTTTCAAAATAATCACCCAGATGCACCATTAATGTATGCACTTGGTTTTGCGCTTGATCATAACCATGGCACAGATCATTTTTTGCGCGGTATCTTTCCACCATTTTCTGTTGGATTGCTCGGTGGTGGCGACCCCGGCTGGGTTTGGTATCATAATTTCAATAGCGTTGGAGATGATGTTATTGTTGTTGAAGTTGATTCAACTATGGCACCACCAGATGGTATTTGGAATGAATACAATATGGAAAAAATAAGATATGAAGTTAGAATTGCCCTTGATAACTTTGTATATATTTCTCCATTTCACTTAAATGAGGTTGATTTAGTTATACGGAAATATGATCTACTTAGTGTTGTCGCGCCAACAGGCTGTCTTAAAGTTTCCGACTGGATTTGTGAAGTCCCAAAAAAAAGAATCATTAATTTATCTAAATAGGTGTTTTTACCCGCCAAACTTACAATACTCAATTTATAAATATCACTCGATTTTTTGAAAAACGTAGTGCCTAGCATAAAACCTAGGCTTTGCATGCAAAACCAATAATCGCTTTGATTAAAAAATGGGGCGAGGTGCTGGCAATAAATACGCACCTCAGCCACTTTTTACGCCAGCTTTGATCAGATTTAATTTTTTAACGATAGGTTTAATGTATGAATAAAATCAGTAACTGGCAATAAATCCCTAGGGCGAGATAAGTCTATGATTTTTATCATGCTTATCACGTTTAATTTAAATTTATTACGGTGGTTTGGGTGTGTTTTGTTCCATTTTTTTAATATCACCCGATCAGCGTATTAATAAAAAAGCATCTTTTACCTTTAACAAAAAAGTGAGTATTTTAAATGTCTTTTCTGAGAAATATTTTATTAGTGATCTGTGTTTTTGTATCTTTACCTTCCTATGCGGGCATTGATATTAGCGGGCCGGTGCAGCGTGTTCAAGTTGATGCAGGAGGCAATATTTGGTTTGCAATGGATACCACTGCGGCTTCTACTTATTGCAAGCCCGGTTGGTTTGATTTAACCATGTATATTCCCAAATCCAGCCCTGAATATCCTTATTATTTTGCAATGCTATTAACGGCAGCATCAAAAGGTAATAGTGTTTTTATTGCAAACATCAGCATTTTTGTTGGGACAGAGCCTTGTGATATTACAAAAACAGGCTACGGGATAGTCTTCTTAAAAAATTAAGTATTATTAAAACTTCGTCTGTTTTACTTAATAAGTATTTCTTTAATTTAAATGATCAACCTGTAGGTTTACTGCATGAACCAGCGTTTTAAATATAAAAAAACAGTATTTACGTTCCTTGCTTTGAGTGCAATTACATTCAATTCCTATGCCAATGTTTGCTCAGATGCACCTGTCCCTGCTGGCTCGGTGGTGATTAAACGCTATACCCAAGCAGGCAAGTGCCCGCAAACGGCAGGCAAGATGAAACTCTTTGCCCTGCCTAATCAAACCAGCACCAGTATTTGTGCGGATGATCATAATGTTAGCAATCTACCTGCCGGCTTTGTCATTACCGATAAAATTGTGAACGGCCAAGATTGTAAATATAGTCGCCTAGATAAAAACGAAAGCCGTATTTGGGTAATTCAAAGGCCCATCGCATCACTTTCAGTATGTAGTGATTCCCCTATTCCGGCTGGATTTAGCAAAACGGGAGAGTACGGCAATCCAGGGCGCTGCAGTTGGCGGGGAAGTAAAGTGATAAAACAAATACTGGTTAAATCCTATTACTTGACGATGGTAACGACACAAGCACCAAGACCAACGCCCGCACCAATACCAGTACCAACGCCAGTACCAATACCGGCTCCTCAAAATAATTTGATGTCGATTATTACGGTGATGAATTTTCTGCTAAGCGACGATTAGTTTTTCCTAATTGCAAACATAGCAATGTTTTGTGCTTTTTTAGCCGTACCACTTGCATCGGCTTGGGATGGCGCTGTAGGTGGCACTATTTCGACAATGTAAATAACAGGGAGTGATAATTATAGTTTTTTCGTCGTACTTTCTGGGATGAGTAATCTATGCAATGGCGGGCAAAGCTGCGCCTGTTTAAATGATAGTGATGGAAACTACAAAGTTTATGTGGCATCACTCATGCAAGCAAAGGCACTGGGTAGTCAGGTCACTATTTATTCAACGCTTAAAAATGGATTTTGCCATATTGGCTATATTTCTATTTCTTAATTAACCTTACTTCGTGGTAAAAAATGAAAAAGAACATTGTAGTGATTTTAATGCTGCTGCATTGCTCCGCGTCTTTCGCAGCGTCACACGCGTGTACAAGTAAAGTAAGCAATTTATATATTAATAGCTCAGGCTTTGTAACCGCCAGCTTTGCTTTTCGTAGTGAGTTTTTAGCAATTTGTAATTTGAATGCAGACTGGAAAGGGGTTTCACCCATCACCTGCGCAGGCTGGTTTTCCATCCTAAAGTCAGCAGTGACTCGGCAAACGGATGTCGTATTGCATTATCTAGATATAGCGGCATGTAATACGCTACCGACCTATGAGGGCGCACCAGCCCCTTTTTATGTCATGCTGGTTAATTAATTGTATTTAATAGTTCTATTCCTAACAGGCTTCATCATGCTTTTTAATAAAAATCTTCGTATTTTATTTGTGCTCTTCGCATCTATTTTTTCTTCTGTCTGCTTTGCAGGCACACAAACCGGCACAGTAAAGCAATTGCATAAACGCGCCAGTGATGGGCTTATTTATTTTTTCTTAAGTGGTCCGGCTACTGGTAGTCCAACGTGCGCAAGTAGTTCTTATTGGTTAATAAGAGATGAAAACTCAAACATAGGAAAACAGCAATTAGCTTTGCTCTTAACCGCCAAGGCAACAGGCGGTGTTGTAACTATTATTGGAGCAGGAACATGTAATCGCTGGGCGGATGGTGAAGATGTTAATGATATTGTGCTTGAATAATGGTTAATACGGGATTTATTTGGTGGTAATCCCCCCCATTTTTAAGCTCACTTAAAAGTAGATGCTAGCAGCCTGTCGGACTTAAGCGATCGTAGTGAGGGAAAGACCGGTTTGAGACAGATTTTGTGGGTTTTTGAGGCGAATAGCTGGCTATTCAACGAGAAAATGCGTGAAATATGGCCAAATCCGGCTTTTTCGTAGTAGATCAGTCTTAAGTTCGACAGGCTGCTAGGCGTGTAATGCCAGTTTTTGCTTCGCTAGGGGGAGGGCCGCCAAATCCCCTCTGCGGGCGTTCATTATTGTAGATCCAAAGTCATTGCGTAGCAGGTTATTACCTTTCAACTAGGTTTTAAAATCATCGCAGGCCAGCCCTTCATATCGCGCCGTGCAATGACAGCGCTCAATATACGGATACTGCTGTGGGGCTTTGTTGCACAAATCGGCCAAGCCTTACGGCGGTTAGAATGAACGCATGAGCAAGCCCTAACGCAAAGTTCAGCGGGCGTAGCGAAGCTCCGCTGGAACGTTGAGTTAGGCGAGGTTGTCATTTATTGGGGTTCATCGCTTACCCGCAACAACTGCAATTTCGCCGATGCTTTTCCATTTTCCCAATCCCTGGATTAAACGTATTGGTTGGGTCAAGTTGCTTGTAAAATTCCCGCAAACTGCTTTCCGCTGTGTACAAATGCCCGACATTATGCTCCGCTGGGTATTTCGCACCGCGAGCATCCAGAAAGCTTAGCATTGCCTTTTTCACTTCTTCTGGGTCAACACCTTGCTTGAGGATGTAATCCTGATGAAAAACGTGGCACATGAAATGCCCGTAGTAGAGCGTGTGTTCAATCTGGCTGCGAATGCTTTCTGGCAACTGTTCTACCCAGTTCTCGTCATTGCGGCGCAAGGCTATGTCTAGCGCGAGGATGTCGCCCATCCGATTGCTGTTTATTGTCTGATAGCGAATCGCCGCGCCTGCTGCGGCAAAGCGTTGCAGAAAGGCTTTGCTACTCTCCTCTGGCGTGCACTCGAAATAACTGCCTTCATTATTGCTATCTACAAAAGATTCCAGTAACAATGTTCGCGCCTCGCTAATCCCCGCATCGCTCATTTTTAGGATCAGGTGATGTTCGTAACGGTCGCGAAATGCCAACAAACGCGGTGGTAAATGCTGAGGAAACAGGCAACTTGCCCCCTGCATGAGATGGTCACAAAGGTTTTTCGGTAGTAAGGGTAACTTGTTGAGGATCGCATCCGCTCGCCCCTTGAGCGCGAGCAGCTTGGGTAATCGATCCGAACCCAGGTGCTGGATGGTAAGAAAGGTATCCTTGCCGTACTTTTCCGCAATATTGAAAATATCGCGGTGCATGTATTCACCTACCTCAGGCACGTTCTCAAACTGACTGAGGATGTGACGGCGCAAGCGAGTTAGCACCTGGGGGTCATTCGTGCCGATATAAAAGGTTTGTTCTTGCTGCGCAATCGGAAAGGTATCAAGTCGCACCGCAAACACTGCCAGCTTGCCCGCGCAACCGCTGGCTTCAAACAAACGGCGTTCATCGGCGTTGAAACGTGCTGGGGTGGCGGCATCAACATCACGCAACCTTGCCACATACTCGCGGTCGGATGCCAGTTTGCCACTGTCATCCAAACCCTCTTTGCTAAAATCACCAGATTCTAGCCGTGTCAGCATGTCCTCTGGCGTATCGCCCAGTTCCAACCCTAAATGGTTTACCAGCTCCAGCTTGCCCTCTTTATTGACTTGTGCAAACAATGCCATTTCAGTATAGGCAGGGCCGCGCTTGACTAATGCCCCGCCAGAATTGTTCGCCACCCCACCGACAATTGATGCGCCAAGGCACGATGAGCCGATAATCGAATGCGGCGCACGTTGCAACGGCTTGAGTAGATTTTCCAGCTTGTTTAGGGTCGTCCCAGGGAAACTCAACACCTGCGTGCCGCCATTGAGCAATACAAGCTTATCCATTGCCAGCGTATTAATCACCACCACTTCACGATCGTAATCGTTCCCGCTGGGGGTTGAACCTCCCGTCAACCCCGTTTTAGCGGCTTGCATAATGATGATGGTGTTTGCCTCCACGCAGGCTTGTAGCACTTGCCATAGTTTTAGCAGGGAATCGGGAAACACTACTGCCAAAGCCTTACCACTGCCAGAGCGGAATCCAGTACGGTAATGTTCGGTGTGGCGCGGGTTGGTGGCAATATGTTCTTCACCAACAATCTGGGTTAATTGCTGTACAAGCACATGGGTAGGCATCGCGTTTTTCTCCATCAGGTAATAGGCAATAATTGGCTAACTAGACCGAGAATCATGTGTGTAACTCCCTTTCGTTTGTGTGTGGCATTAAGTGGGTGGGCTTGTGCAGTCTAACGTAGAGCTAACCGGCGCTGCGCGGCTTTATCGCGCAGCGTTAGGCCGGGGTGTGGGCGGAGGCTGAAGGTGCACGCTACTTACCTTTGATTTTTGAAATGACTTCTGCATCACTAAGCGGCGCACCCACCCAAACAAAAACCTTCGATGCACCAGCGCCAGCCGCAAGCTCATGAAATAGGCGTTCTTCGACTTGGGTTAGCCCACCATCTGTTTTCTCAAGCGGATGGATTACAACCGAGGTGGAAATAGAGAACCCAGAGCCACGAGCCTGAGATAGCGCGGCCTTCAAACATTTCTGGGCAGCGGTAAAGTTGCCGACCAGCATTCTTTGATGAGAAAAACCGGGGTTTGCTTTCATTTGAATCGAGCGTGAGTCATCAACGTTCCGTACTTGGAACTGATTTTCCCGAACCTGCACGTATAGTGATTTTGTGAACATTGGTTTTTTGGAGGAGAGGTCTAACGTTTGAGTTAAGGGGCGCGATTTAGCGCGTCCCGCTTGAATGATGGGTTAGGTTACCGTAGCTTAAACCCAACATAACATAGAAGAAAACCAAGACCTGACCACAGACTACCAGCTACCAATTCGCCAACTGGCTCACCAAAGAGTTGGCTAGCTAGCAAAATAAGACCGCATATAGCTCTGCAACTACTCTCACCCATTGGTAATGGCTCATTACCAATGAAATAGCTTACCCCATGAAATAAGCCAAAAATACCAAGCAAAAGTAAGACAATACTCATTGGTTTAGGGTTTGTTTTATGATTAGAGATTGCACGATTATCGGAATGCTCTTTAAGGACTAGCGTGAGTGCTAGTAAAAAACAAACAAACCCCAGCAAAAAAATAATGCTTGAAACTTTTGGAGATGGCTGAGAAATAAGGGTTGCAAGGAAAATGCCGCCAATTATGACAATAATGATTTGTAGGTTAATACGAATAAAGCGCATTGAGGTACCTAACGCTGGAGTTAACCGGCTGGCCGCACACAAAGAAATACTGCACGTTCCGGCCAGTCCGGTTGAATGACTTGTTAGGTCTTTTTATGGGACAGAGATCCAGAATAACCCAAGTGCAATTGTGATAACGGCGAAATATTCAAGTGGCATCCAAAAAATCGTATGGTTTTCTTTTAAGATTACCGTTTGATTTGTGGTCGGATCTAATAGCGTCCGCTCTGCGCCTGAATTTAATTTTTTACCAAGAAACCAAATTATGGGTGATGACAAAATGAAGCATGCACCAAAGATTACTTTGGATGAAAAGTAATCTTTACCTAGTACACTATCAATTAGAGATGACGCGCCAATTGAAATAATGATTGGAATTAATATACCAAGAAAACCAAATGTGCTCCAAACCAACATATATACCTCCGAAAAATACCTAACGTTTGAAATAAGGGGCGCGCTTTAGCGCGTCCCGCTTTATGGATGGGTTAGAGCGCATTTTGTGAATCTAAAAACCGTAGTGTTCTAACAAGTTGTTTTACGACGCTACCTAGCTTATCTGCGTCACAGCCAATTGAAAGTTGTTCCCCAACATAAATGTTAGATGGCGGGAATCCCCGGCTTGCTTCCACGATAATTGCGGAATTGGCGGTGTTGACAGAGACGTAAGTGGATTTTTTCTGAAATGATTTTCCTGTTTTTTCTCCAGACGCAACAAAAACTGCCCAATTTTCAAGTAAACCGTCCCCTGTAACGGGGTGTGCGTAACTCTGTAAGAGCAGATCGAAGATCGCATATCCCAGTTCTGAATCTGAAACAGTAACTGGGAGTTTGATTGGGGCTCCTGCTTCTGCAATGCTGGTTGTTGCGCTAATCAGGTAGCAGTCTTCGCCATAAGCGTAGAGCGCAACGCGCAGCTCTATGTGCGTGAGTCGAAACAGCTCATTTAGTAGCTCTCGACGATCGTGGATTGAGCGTGGCTCAAGGTCACGATACCGACCAGGCGCTGGCAATAGCTTACTTGGGTACAGACCCGGCGTTGGTGGTGATTCTTTCTTGAAAAGGTCAAAAATTTTCATGCGCTCTAACGATAAGGATAAGCTGCCGAGGCCGCCTGCAAGACCTTCATGCCGCGCGAAACCAGGATGGCGGCCCCGGTCAGCTTCATCCGTTTGTTATGCTGCGGGCGTCACACCCCAGCAAGTCCAATACGCGCGGGCCGGCCCACCTGCGCCTTCGGGATCCATACCCAAGAACTTCGCGAGCAGAGCCTGCTTTTTCGGCAAGAGCGCCGGATCATCACTGTCGTCATGGTAGACGAAATTGAGGTCATTGGTCGCAACTATGCTCAAGCATTCAAACATCTTGGCGGACGATGAGAACATGGGTTGGACTTCATTTTCTGTGCCAACCCATTCGTGATCCCAAAACACCACGGGGCAATCGCCAGCCGCATTACGACGCTTCGTGTCGAAGCATACTGGCCCCGCATCCATCTGGGATTCTGAACCGAATGGTAGTAAGCCGACATCCAAGATGCGCTCGCGCGGCCACGAGTTGAAGTAACCCTCCCGGAGAACCTTCGACCAGTCGTTGGAAAGGTGACGCTCGAAACGCACACCGCGCTCGGTCAAATCCACGAAATGGCGATAGCGAAGAAAGTCACGGTAGAGGGGCGGAAACGGTAATTCCGTTTCCCGCTCCAAGGCGTTCAAATCAGCCTCCGAGACGGTGCTTGGTATCGCCTTCCACTCGACCCAATCATCTGACGGCGGAATCGAATCGTCGCGCATCGAATCGGGCAGCTTACCCGGCCATCGCATCAAGTCGAAGCGGCGTAGCTGTGAGAGTGCCGCGTCAACATAGGTTGTGACAATCGGACTGACCATGGTTAAGCCCTCTAACGTTGAAGTTGAGCCGCGAGCAGCGGCTGGGCACGGAAGGCCCAGAATGAAATGGAGGCCTGCAGTGACCAGCCGTTGCGAGTCGGCTCGAACGCTGGGTTAGATGACAACGGCAACCAATTTGACCAACCAGTAGGTGAGAAATGACGCCCCGACGAAAGCCAATGCCCAGAACACCCAGATAACTTCTCGCGGTGGTTGAACCATTGGAATAACAGAAATAACCTTGGCAAACCCCTCATCTGATTTTGCATAAGCATTCACTTGATTCCAAGTCAACGGCGGATAGTACAAATAGGAAATCGTCACCTGTTCCTTTGGAACGAGTGTTGGAAAAACGATCTCCGCCGCGCCATCTGGATTCCTTTCGATGGAGTACTGAACCTGAGGCTCAACGCGAACGTTCGGAGGAAGCGCATGGTGGCCAAGCCGTACATTCGTTGCCGGGCGTCGCCCGGCGTTTCTCACGATGACGCTGTGTGTGTAGACCTGTGTTTTCTGCGCATCCTGAATGGTGAATGAAGAAACGTGCCCAATGAAGGAAATGACTTTTGCCCGGCCCTCCGTGAAGTGCTTCACCACAGCGCCAACGAGAAGCGTCAGAACTGGCGCAAGCAACTTAGCAAATGCTTCGAAATCAATGTTCATTTGTATTTGTCATCTAACGTAGAGCTAACCGGCGCTGCGCGGCTTTATCGCGCAGCATCCAGCGACTGAAAGGAGCGAGGTTGAGCGCCGGGTTAGCCATCGGCATATCACGAAAGCACCTTGCCCGCACTGCCACTTGGAAACTGCCCAGATAGCACTTCTTGGTCACTGAGTTGCCGCCCCTGCCATACCGCTACGCGGGACGCTCCAGCTCCTAACGCCATTTCGTGAAACGCCCGTGCCTCCACTTGAGTGAAGCCACCGGCAGGCTCCCCAAGCGGATGCATAACAACCTTTGGCGCTGGAATAAAGAACGAATTGCCTTTCACACGAAGAATGAATGCTTTCAGAACTTGCTCAGCGACCGTGAAGTCCGACACCATGGAACGCGGATGTGCGAATGGATTAACTATTTGCACGGACGATCCTGCTTTATGAGTTCGTGCCTCTTTGCCAACAGCGAGAATGCTAGGTTTCGGTTTGTTGGCTATTGCCACCTCTGGAACATCGGAAAATGACGCTCCGGTTTTTGTATTTCGTACAGTCAGCCGGTCTGGCGAAATTTGAACGTAAATTACTTGTGTGAAATAGCTGAGCATAAAGTTCTTATCAAGATGCCTAACGTAAAAGTAAGGGGCGTCGCGCTTTTGCGGCGTTCCTCTTGACTGCCAGGTTAAGGGTTGGAGACAACATAGCTGTGTAGCAATGGGACGAGCCACCGCATGACGAAAGGAACCCCTACGATTAAAGCAACAAAAGTTGCCCACCGGACAATAAAAGAATCGTGATACTTGAAACGATTGAGGCCGGGGCCTAGAGCGAGCCAGAATGCCAAGCCACCAACGACACAAGAAATAGTAATGGCCGGCAACTGCGTGGGCTTGTGCCATAACCACGCACACGCCGCACTTCCGAGCACAAACCATAGACCGTTCCAATCTCGACGGTATAGAGGAATATTCAAGTTTCTCGGCTCGGCTTCCATAAGTAACCCCTAACAAGATGTAGACACCCTAAAATAGCAGAAAAACCACCATTTATGGTGTATAAAAACGCTAAGCCCCGTGAAATTCCTTGCTGGGCGCAGCCTGAAGTATTTTAGGCGTTATACTACACCCTATCGAGCGGAGAATGCCACCATGTCTGTGCTGTTGAATCAGGTTCGTGATCGATTGCGTACATTGCATTACAGTTTGCGTACCGAGCAGGCGTATTTGGATTGGGTTAAGCGCTATATCCGCCATCATCAGCTGCGTCATCCGCAAGAAATGGGGCAAAGCGAGATTGAGGCTTTCTTGACGCATCTAGCGGTTGCTAGACAAGTGTCAGCGTCTACTCAGAATCAGGCTAAGTCAGCCTTGCTGTTTCTTTACCGTGAAGTGTTGAAAATTGACTTGCCATGGCTCAAAGATGTGGTGAGCGCCAAGGCCAGCCAGCGCTTGCCGGTGGTGTTAACGCCGAACGAGGTGCAGCAAATTTTGGCGCAATTGGATGGGGTGTGGTCGCTGGTGGGGCGGCTGTTGTATGGTACGGGTTTGCGGCTTTTAGAGGGCTTGCGTTTACGCGTTAAGGATGTTGATTTTTTACGGCATGAAATTGTGGTGCGCTCGGGCCAGGGCGATAAAGACCGCGTGACCATGCTGCCGGCAAATATTGTCACCGCATTACAAGCGCAAATGGCTGATACAAAAGCACTGCATGATGCAGATTTGGCCCAAGGTTGGGGCGAGGTTTATCTACCGTTCGCCCTCGCGCAAAAATACCCGAATGCTAATCGCGAATGGGCTTGGCAATATATTTTCCCTTCGGCACAGCGCAGTGCTGATCCACGTTCAGGGCTGATACGGCGGCATCACCTGGATGAAAAGGGCATGCAGCGAGCGATGAAACAGGCGCTGCATGCTACGCACATCCCTAAGCTGGCTACGCCGCATACATTACGTCACTCTTTTGCTACCCATTTATTAGAGGCAGGTTACGATATTCGCACCGTGCAGGAATTGTTGGGGCATAGCGATGTGCGTACCACGATGATTTACACGCATGTTTTAAATCGTGGTGGCATGGGTGTGCAAAGCCCGTTGGATCGATTCGGTGTTGCTTAAGGGCAGGGCATTACTTGGTAGACAATAAAAAAGGCGGCTTAACGATCAGAAGGTGTGGCCTCTATGATCATTAATCCGCCTTGCTGCTATTAATAGAATGGCTTTATATCATCAGCAGGTGTGGCTTTAATATTGTCAGCAGGTATGCTGACCACCATTGATGGCGATATTTGCGCCAGTCATAAAGCCAGATAAATCAGAAGCAAGGTAGCTGACTAAGCCTGCGATTTCTTCTGGCGTGCCTAAGCGGTTCACAGGGATGCCCGCAATGATTTTATTGCGCACGTCTTCTGGTACGGCCATCACCATATCGGTGGCGATATAGCCAGGTGAAATTGTATTAACTGTTACGCCTTTTTTTGCAACTTCTTGCGCCAAAGCCATGCTAAAGCCGTGTACGCCTGCTTTTGCTGCCGAGTAATTGGTTTGACCAAATTGGCCTTTTTGACCATTAATCGACGAGATATTAATAACACGGCCCCAGTTGCGCTCAACCATGGCATCTAAGAATTGCTTAGATACATTAAATAGCGAGTTAAGATTGGTGCTAATGACGCTTTCCCAATCTAGCTGGCCCATGCGTTTAAAAGTGGCGTCACGGGTAATACCCGCGTTATTGACTAGAACATCAACTGGGCCGATCTCTTCGTTAACTTTTTCTGCCATACGAACGCAAGCATCAAAATCAGTGACGTCACACTCATATGCGCTAAAAAGGTAGCCAGATTCTTTCATATCTGCCAGCCATTGCAATTCTCTACCCGCCTTAGAGTAAGTGGCTACAACGTTAAAGCCGCTATCAGCCAATGCTTTGCAAATTGCAGAACCGATACCACCCATGCCACCGGTGACGAGTGCTATTTTTTTCATGGTCTCTTCCTTTGTTTGTTTGTTTGTTAAGGTGTATGTAAAACGTTGCAAAATCTTACATTGTTTGTATGAATAAGAAAAGCATGTTTTCGTGTAAGGTCTGTGTGAATTTTATTGCTCGTTTTTGTTGCGAATAATTGCAAGGTTGTATTACATAAGTATTTGTTTCGTATGGAAATGTTGTTTTTGAGGTTATTGTTGTTGGTTTTTGTGTATGTTATTTTTTAGTTGTAGATACTGACCTTGGTTGCAATTTTTATTGCGGTCTATTGAAATATTTTGCTTGTAAATTGTGTGGGTTAGATTAAATAAAGGGGATGTAAGTGAGCGTAGGTGTCATTTTAATCAGTGGATGTTCCAGTGGAATCGGTTACGCCACGGCACACGGCCTAAAGGCAGATGGATGGCGTGTTTTTGCAACAGCTCGCGATATGGCTGATGTAGTGCGGCTTCAGGATGAAGGTTTTGAGGCATTACAGCTCGATGTGGCTGATTCGCTTTCTATAAATCAAGCGGTGGTCGCTGTGTTGGCAAAAACGGGTGGACGCATCGATGCTTTATTTAATAATGCGGGGTTTGGCTTGCCAGGAGCGGTTGAGGATTTAAGTAGAGATGCGATGCGTTATCAGTTTGAAACCAATGTATTTGGTTCTATTGAGCTAACCAATGCCGTGCTGCCCGTCATGAGAAAGCAAGGTCATGGCAGGGTTATATTTAATGGCTCAGTGCTGGGTTTTGCGGCTATGCCATACCGCGGTGCCTATAACGCGAGTAAGTTTGCACTTGAGGGCTTTGCAGATACTTTACGCCAAGAGCTAAAAGGCAGTCAGATTTATGCGGTGCTGCTGCAGCCAGGCCCAATCACCAGTCGTTTTCGTGCCAATGCACAGCAGCAATTTAATCGCTGGATTGATGGGGGGCAGAGTTTTCATCGGCCTTCTTATTTAGCGATGCAAGCACGTTTGGCCAAGGTGGGGCCAGCCGCGCCATTTACCTTGCCAGCAGAGGCGGTATTGCTGGCGGTGCGTGCGGCGTTACGGGCACGCCGACCATCGGCCCGTTATCAAATTACTACGCCAACAAAAGTATTCTGGTTGCTTAAAAAAATCTTACCAACGCGTGTGCTGGATTATATTTTGTTAAAAGCATCGGGGGATGAGCCTCGTTGCAGTTATGACCGAAAATAATTGCTTGTTATTTCTACGCTTGATTTTTAATTATTAGGCATTAAAACGCGATTAAGCGTGTAAATGAGGGCTTTTTTAGCCTTTTTAATTAGCAGTCAAGCCCCTTTGGAGGGAAGATGAGATACTTTTTTGCGGTACGCACAAAGTTGAGCTCTTGTCGAGAATTGAGCCGCCCCCGCCAATCGGGTAAAATAGCGAATTCCAACCTGCTATTCCTGCCATGACTAAGTACATTTTCGTTACCGGTGGCGTTGTCTCCTCGCTGGGCAAGGGCATCGCCGCTGCGTCGCTGGCCGCTATTCTTGAATCGCGTGGCCTTAAAGTCACGATGATGAAGCTGGATCCGTATATCAACGTAGATCCCGGCACCATGAGTCCATTTCAACATGGCGAAGTTTTCGTAACTGAAGACGGCGCTGAAACTGATTTGGATCTTGGTCATTATGAGCGTTTTATTAGCTCAAAAATGCGCAAATCTAATAACTTTACCACCGGGCAGATTTACGAATCTGTCATCACCAAGGAGCGCCGTGGCGACTATCTAGGTGGCACGGTCCAAGTCATTCCACACATCACAGATGAAATTAAAATGAAGCTGCGCGAAGGCGCAGGTGATGTGGACGTTGCGATTGTAGAAATCGGCGGCACTGTTGGTGATATTGAATCCTTGCCATTTTTGGAAGCAATTCGCCAAATGCGCGCTAATGTGGGCCGTAAAAACACCCTCTACGTGCATTTGTCTTACGTGCCTTATCTTGCTGCGGCGGGTGAAATTAAAACCAAGCCAACCCAGCATAGCGTAAAAGAATTGCGCCAAATTGGTATTCAGCCAGATATTTTGCTATGCCGTATGGATCGCGAGCTGCCTGATGAAGAACGCCGTAAGTTGGCGCTATTCTGTAATGTAGAAGAAAACGCGGTGATCGCTTGTTACGATGCAGACAGCATCTATCAAGTGCCAAGTATGTTGCATGCGCAAGGTATTGACGATATTGCTTGTGAATTACTACAAATTGACGCACCTAAGGCTGATTTGTCTGCTTGGGAGAAAATTGTTCTTGGCCTAAAAAACCCAAGTCATTCGGTTAATATCGCCATGGTTGGCAAATACGTTGATCTCACTGAATCATACAAATCATTGTCTGAAGCGTTGATTCATGCGGGTGTGCACACTAATAGCCGCGTGCAGATTCATTATATGGATTCTGAAGAGCTAGAGAAAAACGGCTCCAGCTGCCTTGCAGGCATGGATGCGATTTTGGTTCCAGGTGGCTTTGGTAAGCGCGGTGTAGAAGGTAAGATTCTTGCTGTTAAATACGCTCGTGAAAACAATGTGCCTTACCTTGGTATTTGCCTTGGTATGCAGATTGCTTTAATTGAGTACGCGCGAGATGTAGCCGGCATGAAGGGTGCCAACTCTACTGAGTTTGATTTAGACACTGAGTTCCCTGTTGTAGCGTTGATTAACGAATGGGTTAATCACGACGGTAAAATTGAAACTCGCGATGAAAACTCCAATTTGGGTGGCACAATGCGCTTGGGTGCGCAGGAATGTCAGCTAGTCGAAAATTCACTTGCGGCTAAGATTTATGGCACGGCATCGATTGCTGAGCGTCATCGTCATCGTTATGAAGTAAACAACTACTACTTGCCACGCCTAGAAGCTGCTGGATTAAAAATCAGTGGCCGCTCGGCAGGTGCAGAGCAATTGGTTGAAACGGTTGAGTTGAGTGAGCATCGCTGGTTCTTTGCTTGCCAATTTCATCCAGAATTCACTTCTACGCCACGTGATGGGCATCCATTGTTTACTTCATATATTGAAGCGGCATTGGTTTATGCTAACGAGCAAGGGCGCAGTGGTTTAAGCTGCTAATGCTGTAAAACTGTCAGCTTATGCTTCTAAGTAATGGCTGGCAGGCTAAACCTGCTTTTCGCTGGCGGGGCCTTATAAGTAGAGGTGAATTTCCAGCCAAATGTGTAGACGTAGGCTTTGCTGCCGGATGTGCATTGATGGCGAATAAATTTACCTAGGTACTTAGCTATAGTTTGTGAAACTCGTGAAGAGTAGGCGCTGGGTTTACTTGGTGCTTACTTCTCACTCCTCACGGAGCGAAAGATGAAATTATGTGGCTTTGAAGTCGGTATCGATCAACCTTTCTTCTTGATCGCCGGCACATGCGTGATTGAAAGCGAGCAAATGGCGCTGGATACCGCAGGACAATTAAAAGAAATGACCGATGCATTGGGTATTCCTTTTATCTATAAATCGAGTTTTGACAAAGCCAATCGCAGCTCAGGCAAATCTTTCCGTGGTTTAGGAATTGATGAAGGTCTGCGGATTTTATCCGAAGTTAAAAAACAAATTGGTGTGCCGGTTATTACCGATGTACATACCGAAGCCGAAGCGCCGATTGTGGCGAGGGTGGTGGATGTATTGCAAACCCCCGCCTTTTTGGCGCGCCAAACCGATTTTATTCATGCCGTTTGTGCCACTGGCAAACCGGTGAATATTAAAAAGGGCCAATTTATGGCCCCTGGCGACATGATGAATGTGATTAATAAAGCGCGCGATGCTAATGGCGGGCTGGATAATCTAATGGTCTGTGAGCGCGGTGCATCATTTGGCTACAACACCTTAATTAGCGATATGCGTGGCTTGGCCATCATGCGCGAAACGGGCTGCCCAATTGTATTTGATGCTACGCACTCAGTGCAGCAGCCAGGTGGGCAGGGTGATCGCTCTGGCGGACAGCGTGAATTTGTGCCGGTGTTGGCGCGTGCGGCGGTGGCGGCGGGGATTTCTGGTTTATTTATGGAAACTCACCCAGATCCATCTAAAGCACTTTCTGATGGGCCAAATGCTTGGCCATTAGCGCGAATGAAAGAGTTGTTGATTGTATTAAAAGATATCGATCGGGCAGTAAAATCGTATCCTTTTATTGAACATAGCGTGTAATTTGCGCATTGCAGACGGGCTTGTTTGGGCCTGCTTTGCTGTTGCCCCCAAGAATGAAAGAATTGCTGATCGTACTCAAAGACGGCGGGGGTGCTTTAAGGCACACTCGTAGATTGAGTACTCGCTGTAATATTTTGGCAGTTTAAATGACATAAAGTTGAAAGGCTGCCAAATCTGAATTTTTTAGTGCCGGAGGTTTTCCGGTGTAGCTACTCAGACCAACCCTCCTTAAAGGTGTTTGAAATATGAGCGCAATTGTAGAAGTAATCGCCCGTGAAATTCTTGATTCTCGTGGCAACCCAACTGTAGAAGCCGATGTATTGTTGGAATCAGGCGTAATGGGCCGTGCCGCTGTGCCGTCTGGTGCATCCACTGGCGAGCGTGAAGCGCTTGAGCTACGTGATGGTGATAAATCCCGTTACCTTGGCAAGGGTGTATTGAAGGCGGTTGAAAACATCAACACCGAAATCTGTGAAGCCATTATTGGTTTAGATGCGGCTGACCAAGCGTTTATCGACAAAACCATGATCGACTTAGATGGTACTGACGACAAGCGCAATCTGGGTGCAAATGCAATTTTGGCCGTATCGATGGCTGTAGCGAAGGCCGCTGCTGAAGAAGCTGGCTTGCCGCTGTATCGTTATATTGGTGGTTCAGGCCCGATGAGCCTGCCAGTGCCAATGATGAATGTGGTTAACGGTGGTGAACACGCATCAAATAGCTTGGATTTCCAAGAGCTGATGATTGTGCCAGTTGGCGCGCCAACTTTCCGCGAAGCACTGCGCTACGGCGCTGAAGTATTCCACAACCTGAAAAAAATCCTGCACGACAAGGGTATGCCTACCCAAGTGGGCGATGAAGGTGGTTTTGCTCCGGATGTAGCCAATGCAGAAGAAGCATTGGAAATGATTATGTCTGCGATCGAAAAAGCAGGCTATAAAGCCGGCACGGATTTCTGCATTGCTCTGGATTGCGCTGCTTCTGAGTTCTTTGATAAAGAAACTGGCAAGTATGTTTACAAGAAAAGTGATAAACGCGCGCTGACATCTGAAGAGCAAGTGGATTACTTAGAAAGCTTGGTTAATAAATTCCCAATTATCTCGATCGAAGATGGTATGGGCGAGCGCGACTGGGCGGGTTGGAAAGTATTGACCGATCGCTTGGGAAAACGCGTGCAAATCGTGGGCGATGATTTGTTTGTAACCAACACCAAGATTCTGGCAGAAGGGATTCGCTTAGGCGTTTGTAACTCTATCCTGATCAAGGTTAACCAGATTGGTTCATTGTCAGAAACACTGGCTGCTGTTGATCTGGCCAAGCGTCATGGTTACACCTCGGTCATGAGCCATCGTTCAGGCGAAACCGAAGATGCAACCATTGCTGATTTGGCTGTGGCAACTAACTGCATGCAAATCAAAACCGGCTCATTAAGCCGTTCTGATCGTATTGCTAAATACAATCAATTGATTCGTATTGAAGAAGAATTGGGTGAAGCAGCGGTTTACCCAGGTATCGGTGCTTTTTACCAAATTAATAAGTAAAGACTGACTTATTATCAGGTAGTATCACAAACCGGAATCTTTGATTCCGGTTTTCTTCTATTTAGAATCTAACTATGCGCCTGCTTGCTATTGTATTTTCCATCATGATTGCTGCTTTGCAATGGCCCCTTTGGGTGGGCAAAGGCAGTTGGTTGCGCGTATGGCAGCTTGATCATCAGCTTGTCGAAAAAAAACTACAGAATGAAAAATTAAAAGAGCGTAATGACGCATTAGATGCGGATGTGCGCGATTTAAAAACCGGCTCAGATGCGATTGAAGAGCGTGGGCGGAATGAATTAGGCATGATTCGTCAGGATGAGGTTTTTTTCCAAGTTTTAGATAAAGATCACCCCATTGTTTCTACTCCAACTACACCTGCGCCAGCAGGGGCTAGTGCGGTGAAATAGCTGCATGTCTTGTATTTATCCAGTAGATGACTTAGCGGTACACTTTTAAAATATTTATCTTTTTTTGCCACTGTAATCCTTGCTCGGGCTAAGATATAGTAAGGTCATCTATGGAGTTTGTGATGACTGATCTCTCTTTACCTAACGCTAATCAGCGGCGTAAAACTGAAACGCTGTATTTTCAATTGGCAGGTGAATTGGCTCAGGCCATTCAATCTGGCGTATTGCAGTTAGGCGAAAAACTCCCCTCTATTCGTAAGCTATCCGCGCAGCGGCAGGTTAGCCTTTCTACCGTAATGGAAGCTTACCGTGAGCTAGAAGACCGCGGCTTAATCGAAGCACGTCCTCAGTCTGGTTTTTATGTACAAAAGCATCGCAATGGTTTTTCTGCCCCAGAGCTAACCCAGCCTCCGCAGCAAGCGCGGCAAGTGGTGGTTGATCCTATGTGGCTGCCCGCTACTTTGGCACGTTTGCATGCTATTAAAATTGATTTCGGCTTCGCTATTTTAGCCCCCGCATTGTTTCCTAATCAGCAATTGCAGCGTTTATTGGCGCAAGTGACTCGACATTCGCCGGAGCTGATTGCAGATTATGGTCGCCCCGCGGGTGATGTGGAATTACGCCGTCAAATTGCCCGTCGTGCATTGAATTGGGGGGGCCAATTTGAGGCGGAAGAAATACTGATTACCCAAGGGGCCATTGAAGCGCTTAATTTATGTTTAAGAGCGGTGACTCAGCCAGGGGATGTTGTGGCGATTGAATCGCCCGCGTATTTTGGTTTATTGCAGATATTAGAAAGCTTTCAGCTTAAAGCGCTAGAAATCCCTACGCATCCACAAACGGGCATATCCATTGAGGCGCTGGAATTAGCCACACGCAGTGGTGAAGTAAAAGCCTGTGTATTGCTCCCTAATTTTTCTAATCCATTAGGGAGTTTAATGCCGGATGAAAATAAAAAACGTTTGGTGGAGTTACTGGCAGAGCGGCATATTCCTTTAATTGAGGACGATTTATACGGCGAGTTTTATTACAAAGGGGATAGGCCTCGGCCAGCAAAAGCTTTTGATAAAGAAGGTAATGTGATGCTGATTTCTTCTTTTACTAAAACCGTTGCTCCGGGCTTTAGAATTGGTTGGGTGGTGGCTGGGCGCCATCATCAAAAAGTAGAGCAGCTTAAGTTTATTAATACCTTTTCTAATGCGATGCCCCTGCAAAGAACCATTGCTAAATTTTTAGAGAGTGGCGGTTATGATCATCATTTGCGCCGCCTGCGCCGTGCTTGCTTTGATCAGGTTATGCTCGCGGTGGCGGCGATTGAGCGGTTTTTTCCAAGCGATACGCGCCTGCATGTGCCGCAAGGCGGTTATGTTTTTTGGATTGAATTAAATGCCGTCGTCGATACTTTATTGCTGCTTCAGCATGCTTTAAGGGAGGGGATAAGCTTTACCCCTGGTCCTTTGTTCTCACCCAGTCACAGCTATCGCAACTGTTTGCGTATCTGCTGCAATGAGCCGTGGGGCGCACGGCACGACCATGCAATTGAACGTCTAGGAGAGCTGGTTCAGCAGCAGATTAGCGAAGCTACCACGACACGCTGACCACTTTGCCATCGGCTGCTTGGGCATTGTCTTTGCTCATCACCACAAGGCAGCTTTGTGGTGTATTGGGCTGAGCTTCTTCGCAGCCATCGGAGTAAGTCATTATGCATGGCGGATTGCTATGTGATTCATCTACTAGAATTACATTCATTCGTACGCCGCAAAAGTTATTAATGGCTTGCTGTAAGCCAAGAATGTCATTGATATCTGCGCGTGACTCGGTGTGAAGAAAGCACAATCCAAGGGCTAGGATGGGGATGATGCTGCGCATGATAAACCTCCTACATTGTTAATTGCAGGATAGGTCGCGCTTTATGTTTGTAAGTGCTTAGTGAGGCTTTAGCCGCTAGACGGGTGCCTCAATAGCATGACCGGTAAGTTGTTATGGGTTTTGACGTAGTTTATGCTAAAGAGGTGTAATTATTATTTAGTTTGCTGCAAACCAGTCGACAGGTTTTTCAAGCTTCTACGATGTTTTCTGAGTAAAAATCGCGAGGGGTCAAGGGCATGTATTAAATCGGCTTCGAGGGGGGCCGGGTCGTTATTTAACTGGCAGGCTAGTACTTCGGCGGCAATGATTGCCCAGCTGAGGCCGCGCGAGCCTAATCCTAGTAAGCCATATAGCCCTTTTTGCCTAGGAATTTGATGTAATTGATGCAGCGCCATGGGTATGTTTTTGGGGTCGTGCAAGGCACCAACTAAAGGAAGCCGATCAAGGCTATTGGGACGATAACAGGCGCGGCTGCTGTGGGTTGTTTTTGTGGCTAAATCAGGTAGTAAAGCGTGTAATTCCGCTAAATTATTGGTGGCTGCAGCATTTAAATCATTATCTTTTATCTCAGCTGCGCCAATGCAGCGGTAGCCTTGAAACGCGGCGGTTAAATAGCCTGAGCCGCTTAAGTTGTATTTTGGGTGCTCAAAATCTGCAATAAGACTGGTGCTTCTGAGCGTTTTGCTAAGGGGGAGCTCTAACTCTGTCAGTAAATCGAGTGCTTCGGTGGCATTGGCAATAATCAATACAGGGCTACTTGCAATAACACTGCCATCTGCGGCAATGGCCTGCCAACCTTCTGTGGTTTGATGAATGCGATCTACTTTATGCCCAAAGTGCGTGGTTATTCGCTTGGGCCAGCGGGCTAGGTTGGCCTGACAAATGCTGGCTGGATTGGCCCAGCCACCCTGAGAAAACCACCAGCCACCGTGACTTGGGCGTGCGCCAAGCTGCACCTCGGCATCGTTTTGGCTAAGCCACTTTAATAAGCTGGCAGGGTATTGTTGGGCGATTTCTTGCATCAGCACAGCTTGCGCATCGTTTTTGGCAATTTGCAGAATGCCATCGTTACCAAAAAACACCTCAAGCTTGGCTTGTTTTAGACGTTGAAGATGTTGCTGGGTTTCTGCACAGCCAGCGCGGCTAAGCCTTGCAGCATAATTGTCATCGAGGCTGGCGCTTGGGTGAAATAATCCCGCGTGGTTGCCGGAGGATTTCGTCGCTACGTTCGCAGCGGCATCAATGATATCAACAAGCCAGCCACGGCTCGCTAAGCGCTCGGCGATGCTGGTGCCCGCCAAACCTGCGCCAATAATCAGCGCTTGATGCGGGTACTTGTTAGATTTATCGATAGGGGGGCGAGTACAAAAACCTGCGTAATAATCGCCGTGCTTAACCATGCCAAAGCCGCTACTTTTTTGTAATGCGGCATCGGCGTTGTTATAGGCGACGAGTTGGGTATTGGTACTCGATAACCGCCACAGTGCTTTGTAGTGCGCGGGGCGAGTGGGGGCATTGAGATCAATCGCATTAATTGTGGCGTTGACGCTGCGTAATTGGTTGAGCGTATCGCCCCAAATCAGCGTCAATATCACATAACCCGCCACAAAATGCAGGCGCTGAAAACCTTTGCATAATGTGGGCCAGTTTTGTATGAGTGTGGCGTAAAACTCGGCTAGATCGGGATGGGGGCAGGCCGGTGGTGTTTTGTGGCTAACAAAGGCTAAGTAATGCAGGCGTTGGCTACGTTTTTGATCTTTTTGCCATGCTTGCCATGTTTGCAAAAAGCCTTGGGCATTGGCAAAGTCAAATTGCAAAAAAGTGAAGCTAGGCTGGCCTTGCCAGCGTGCAGGAAGGCCGTGCGCGGCTAAAAAATCCATATCGGCCTTAGGAGATGGTTGCGTTAGAAATGCGCTGATGTTTATCCATGAATTTTTTCAGCGCAAATATAAACACACCACCAACAATAAGTAGGGCGCTAGCAAAAAAGCGATTGCCAGCCAGTAAATGCCCAGCTTTAACTCCCTCAATGCCAAGGCTATACACGCCCATGGTAATCATCCCAAAGGCTGCAGCTACCGTGCCTTTGCTGACATCGCTAGAGAACAACACCAGCCTAAATAAGCCTGCATTAACCAGCCCGCAGCCAAAAGCGTAAAAGCTAATGCCGATCACTAGATAAATATAGTGACTAGGCGCGAAAAGCATGGCGATAAAGCAAAAGCTTAAACCAAACACCTGAGGGATCAGGCCCAAGCCTATCATTCTGCGCACTGGCAGGTGATTGCTTAGCTTGGCGAGGGTGAAATTGCCAATAATTAAAGCGGCAAATACAGGGATTTGCCAATAACCAAATTCAATCGGTGATAAGCCTGCATCGCCAATTAAAATAACCGGCGAAATGCCAATCCAAGTTAGCAATGGCACACTACATAAGCCCATTGCTAAAGCGCCAGTTAAAAAATGTGTATTACTAAATACATTTTTATAATCTTGCCAAACCGCACGATAAGTAAAAGGGGATAGGTTTTTATTGGGGACGATTCTGGGCAGAGCGTGCCAAAGCCCAATAAAGGATACAAAAGCCACCGCCGCAATTAACACAAAAATCATTCGCCAAGGCGCTAGCTCCATCATAATCGCGCCTGCTAAAGGGCCAAGTAAAGGGGCAATCATGGCGACATTGGCCATGAGCGCCGTGACTTTAATTGCAGTTTTTTCGTCGAAGGATTCTTGCACCAGCGCATAGCCCACTGCGCCAATGAAGCACATGCCTACGCCTTGAAATACCCGTAAAACAATAAATTGCTCAATAGAGTGGGTAAAGAGGGTGAGTAAACACGTGGTGATAAAAAAGGCTACGCCATATAGCATCACCGGTCTGCGGCCAATTCGATCTGACAATGGGCCAAGCAGCCATTGTAAAGATGCGCCACCCACTAAATAAGCCGTCATTGAGGTAGGCACCCATTGTGGCCCCGCATTAAATTCCCGCGTAACTGCCAGCATGCCCGGCAAAATCATATCGTTGGCGATATAAGTGGAAAATTCAAACAATACCAAAGCTAAGGGCAGGAGCATCGTGCGCCAAGTCAATTGGGTTATTAGTGTGTTAGCGGGCATTGTATGTAAGCATGGTCGGTGGGCAGTGCAGCAGTCTGGCGTTTTTAGGCCGCCGTGCCTAGAGAAGAATTCCCATTTGGTTTAATTGGTTTCGGCAGCCGCCGCAGCAGAGGCTTGTTCGGCAGATTGCTTTAGCATGATGCCCTCAACGGCCTTGGCTTTATCTAGGGCTTCACGTTGAGGTTCGGCAATTTTTTGTGGGCTGGGGCCGCATGCGCTTAGGGTAAGGGCTAGGCAGATTAGGGTGGTTTTCATGTTTACCTACATTGGTGGCTGTGGTGGTTGCTGGGAAAAACGATGTTGCGTGTGTGAGGGGTTTGCTGCGCCCACGCACTTATAATAAGCGGCTGTTAATCGTAAGCTTTATCAATGCACGCCTGATACGCATTCACTGCTTTGGTGTAACCCAGCTCCAGTGCATCGGCAATAAAAGCGTGGCCGATGGATACTTCTTGCACACCAGGCACGGCTTTTAAAAAGCGTGTCAGATTGTCGCAGTTTAGATCGTGCCCCGCGTTTATACCCAGCCCTGCCGCCAAAGCGGCCTCTGCTGTAGCGGTAAAGCCCGCTAGTACGCTGGCTTCTTGCCCGCTACCATAGGCGTTGGCGTAGGTCTCTGTGTAAAGCTCGATACGCTCAGCGCCCAGCGCTGCCACCAAGGGCATCGCTTCTGGATTTGGATCCATAAACAAACTCACTCTAACGCCTAGTGCCTTACATTCGGCAATGAGTGGGCGTAGTTTGTTCATGTCCTCGGGTAGGCTCCAGCCAAAGTTGGAGGTGAATTGGTCTTCGCCATCGGGCACGAATGTCGCCTGATGCGGGCGAAATTTACGGATAAAATCCATCAAGTTTTGGGTGGGATTCCCTTCGATATTGTATTCAGCCTGCGGCCATGCTTTGAGCAGGGTGGCAAGATCGCTTACATCGTCGCTGCGAATATGGCGCGCATCTGGCCTAGGGTGAACGGTGATGCCCTGTGCGCCAGCTTGCAGGCACAGCTCTGCTGCTTTCACTACGCTAGGAATGCTTAGATGGCGCGTATTGCGCAGCAGCGCTACTTTGTTGACATTGATGGAAAGTGCGCAGCGTGTCGTAGAGCTCATTATCATCCTTATTTAGTGCTAGGCAGGCTTTTTATAGTGCTAAGCCTGCATCCATATATATTAATTCCCAGATATGCCCATCTAAATCCTGAAAACCGTGGGCATACATAAAGCCATGGTCTTGTGCTTCGTTATACATTGCGCCACCCGCTGTGACGGCTTTACGGACGATTTGGTCTACTTCTTCGCGGCTATCGCAGGATAGGCAAAGCAGCATTTCGGTATGCGTCTGGGTATTACACAGCATCTTGGGGGTGAAGGAAAGAAATCTAGCCTCGCTTAAGAGCATGACAAAAATATCATCTGAAATCATCAGGCAACTGGCGCTGCTGTCAGAAAACTGCGGGTTAAAATTAAAACCCAGCTGGGTAAAAAACGCGATGGATTCTTCCAGACTTTTTACAGCTAGATTGACATAAATCTTGCGGCTCATTGCTGCACCCTCGGCTAAGTGAAAGATTTTACAGCAAGAAGTATAGGGGGAATGCAGAAAATCGCAGTGAATGTAAGGGTTCTGTCTATAAGCAGCATACTGATGGCGGACATTTTGCTAAGTATTGTCAATGTGGCTGGGGATTTAAGTGTGGTTTTTTGCCGCGAGCAAATCTAAATAAGCGATTTCAATGAGCTGCTCAGCCTGAATGCCCAGCTTTGCCATTAATTGCTGCGCTTCTACTTGGCCCGCTTCGGCGGTTTCGTTTTCTGCTAACACCACTTCCAGCTCTAAAAACTCACCTAAACCTTTTACTCGGTCCAAATGCACACGGGTACGTCCACATAGATAGAAGGTGCGATGTTTTTCTACTCGGCCAATTTTGCCATTGGAATAAGCGAGCACTTCCCTTAGCGCATCTGGCTCTGCCGTAGTGGAAATAACATAAAACGATTCCTTAGGGCCGAGCCGATTGGCGCGGCGATAAAAGATAAGCTTGCCACTGCCATCTGTAAAAGCCCGCAATTTTAAGCGGCCATTTTCGCAGGCAAAGAAAGTATCGTCTTGAATAATCTCAATGGGCGCGGTATTGCTAAGCGATTCAAGTATCGGGATAAGCGCGGCAATGCTATCGATGTGCGCTTTAATTTCTATATTACGTGCCATAGTTGACTAAACCTGCCTGTGGATAATGATTGAAGAGGAGGCTATTGTTAGTCTTTTTTATTGGCTAAAGCTCTTTCTATTTTTTGGTCGGTTTTAAATTGACTGAGTGCATAAACTGCCCAAATTGCCGCAGGTAGCCAACCAATTAAGGTGATTTGCAAAATAAGGCAAAAAATCCCTGCAAAAGGGCGGCCAATAGTAAAAAAAGCAAGAAAGGGTAGAAATATAGCAATAATGAGGCGCATGGATATTCCAATGGTCGATTTGTTAAATTACGGTTTATTTGATAGCTGCTTGAAGTAAAGCGAAGTTGGCGCTAGTTCTCCAGAGGGATTGGCTGCAAAATCGGGAATCTCACCCGCCCGTTGCCAGCCTAGTTTTTGGTAAAGGGTTTCTGCATCAGAGCCGGTTTGCGTATCCAGTACTAATAAATGGCGGCCTTGGCTGTAGGCGAATTGCTCTAGGTGTTGCATCAGCTGGCTAGCAATGCCTTGGCCTCGGTATTCTTTTAAAACGATTAGTTTTTGCACTTCAGCCCGATGCTGGCCGTTTTCTTTGCCGCACAAGTCCAATTGAGCGGTGCCAATCACTTGCTCGTCTTGCTCGGCAATCCAAAGGACTAGGCCTTGGTTTTGTAAAACATTTTGCCAATAGGCCAAGGCCGCGCTGGCTGGTAGTGGTGCTAAAAATCCTATGGATGCGCCATGCTGCACACCATTTTGTAATAAAGCCACTAAGCCCGTTAATAGAGAGGTTTCGTGTGGGCTTACTTGCCTAATCTGCAGCATATTGTTGCTCGTTGAAGTGTAGGGGTTGCTGGCTAGCTGATTAATCTGCTTGGAGGCCTCTAAGTCTGATTCTTTGGCTAAGCTTAAATTCACGCGCAGCTTGTATCGTTTTTGTTCGGCCACGTGCGCTCTTTCTTCTAGGTGGGATGGCCAAATTAACGGGGCAAAGAAAAAAATCAGTGCTTCTATGCTGCTTTCTCCGTTGGGGTGTGTAGAGCCTAAGCAGGCATGCCTTGGCTGGCCCACAAATTAGCTGCAGACGCTGCCGTGATCTTTGCGCCCAAGAAGCTGCTGACGCGGCTTAATAATTTGCTTGCCACTCGCTTTTGAGTATGGCCAAGATCACGGTGTCCCACCATTTGTTTTTAAAATAGCGGTGTTCTAAAAAGCGCGCTTCTTCGCGCATGCCAAATTGGGTGCAAAGCGCAATGGCGGCTTTGTTGTTGGCGATGGTTTCTGCGTAGATGCGATGTAGGTTTTGCTGTTTAAAGCCGTAAGCCACTAAGGCACACATCGCTTCTGCGGCGTGGCCGGCCCCTTGGTAAGCCCTGGCAATGCCGCAGCCAATGGAGGCTTGTTGGTCTGCTTCTACTCTTAATCCCGCCGTGCCAATGAGTTGTTGGCTGGTTTTGTCGATCATAGCTAGCTGGAATTTGTTTCTAGGTGTTTCTGCGGCTTGCTCAATGAATAAACCGACTAGCTGGGTGGCTTTGCTACTTGAGCAATCTACTTCGCTATAAAAGCGTTGATATTTTTCATTTTGGGATAATGCGGTATATGCCGCCAAATCATCGGCTATAAAATCACGCAAAATTAGCCTTGGTGTTTCAATGAAAAAATGCATATTGTGGCCATAGTATTGGAGGGGGTATTAGCTAGCAGCCTGTCGGCCTTAGACGGTCGAAGCGAAACATCGCATGGTCGAGACCAGATTTTGCCGGATTTGCAGCGCTAATACGAGTTATTGGTCAAAAATCTGGTGAAATATAGGCCGATCAGGTGATTTTGCAGCTGACTGATGCTAAGTCCGACAGGCTGCTAGGGTCTGTTGACGTTTCATTCACGGCTGCGTTTGGCCCAGTTTTGGGGCTGAACAAGGAGAAAATGGCGACATGGTACGAGTGCCACCAGCGATTTTTAACGCCGTGCAGCCCCAAAAATGGGCCAAACTCGAAGGGCTGAGCCGGAAAATGGCCATTCACTGCGTTATGCTCCTCGACAATAACCCGTTATTGCCTTCGTCACATGCCTTGTGCCTAGCCGTTTTCCGGCTCAGTGCAATGGCGAATGAAACGTCAACAGACCCTAGATTAAGTCTTTATATGGCTTTGCTTGTAAGCTGTTTACACGGCTGTGTAAATTGCCCGCATGGGTCTCTAATTGATGGTTATTTAAAAAGCAGGCATTGGTGCAATTTACGGCAAGGTTAAAGGGGGCTTTGGTATTCTGGCCAAGGCGAAGTGCTAAACATGCCGTTGATGGGCTGGATATTAATTGGTATGCGAGCGGGGTGCTTTCTTGGCGTTGGCGCGCTTGTCAGAGACCACACCAAACGCTGCGCCAAAAATAGCACCAAAGCCAAAACCCAGCGCTAAGCTATCAAATGTGAAGCCTAAGGCGGTTCCTGCGCCTATTCCAATTGCTAGCCACAAACCCATAGTTAAACTCCTTTTCAGAAAGTATCGTATTGAAAAGATTCAATATTTACTGACGTGGGCTATCTTGCCACCTTGTTCGGCTTTCATCAATATGAATAAAACCTTGGTAGATAAGTTGACTTGAAAAAACTGAAGTGACTTATTGACTGATGCTACGCACCCAGAGCCCGAATCCATTAACCTTACAGAATGAAGCCTAAAGAACTTGAACTCTGTAGTGACTTTCTCATTGCAAGCTGCGGGAAGGCGACTGCGGCAGGATTGGCCGATGCGTTGGATCAAGAAGTAAGCCACGATCAAGTGACTAATGCTGTTTACTTAAGCCAAGCGAGTAGCATTTTTCGGTTTTTTTCCGAGATTCTGTTATGTTTTTTCGATCGTTTGCTCTGCTTTGGCGACACCCTTTCAAAGAAATCGCCTGAGAAGCATAAAAAAGCCTCGATTTCTTAGCTAGAAATCGAGGCTTTTTCCTTAAGAGACAAGAAAAAAGATCGTTTTGTCCACATTAGTTCGCTGGAATTGCTCGATCAACAAGCGGTGCACGGCTGGCTAAAAGGCTTCGATCAGGAAGTGATTTTGGTCCGCCGAATCTTTACAAACAAAGATGGCAGCACGGGCTTACTGTAGTGGTGTGTAGCGATTTGGAGTTAAACGCCGAGTCATGACGCAAAACACTTCTGTATTTATGTCGATTTACGCGGTGTTCAAGCTAGAAAGCTTAAAGATCAAGCACAAAGCTAACCACTTCGCGCTACCAAGCTCTTTATCAAAGCAACCCAGCAGGCTTTGCAGGAACTGCAAAATCTGCGGGTTGTAACATCAGTTACTAATGGTTCTTATCGCACTTGTTGAGGGATAAGGGTCCTAATCGAAGATTAAAGGGGCGAAGCTCACTGATGTGTGGGGGGGGCTCTAGCAGCCTGTCGGACTTAAGACTGATCTACTACGGAAAAGCCGGATTTGGCCATATTTCACGCATTTTCTCGTTGAATAGCCAGCTATTCGCCTCAAAAACCCGCGAAATCTGTCTCAAACCGGCCTTTTCCTCGCTACGATCGCTTAAGTCCGACAGGCTGCTAGGGCCTTTATCATTCACTGTGCTGCAAGCATTACATATGCTATCCCGTGATCTATTCTTTCATATTCCCATAATCAATTTGGTGTTTAGTCGGCCGAGTAAAAGTAATTTTAAAACCAGCTACTGGCGTGCACCCGTCAGTATTTCTGTAGGCTGTTTGAGGCTGCCTTGGTACAGTTTTCTGGCGATTGGGCAGCATAATTCCAGCTTATGTGCATTGTAGCCGCGCTGCATCAGGCCATACCACCCCTGAGCGGGGCCAGGCATAAAGCCGGCATATGCAAAACCTGCGCGGCGTAGCTGTTGCATGGCTGCTGGCGTATGTTGGTCTAGGTGCATGCGGAGATAAATCAGGCGGTTTTCAGGCATGTGGGCGACTTCATCCACGTTATCGGGGTGCAAATCAGTCAGTGTCACCTCAATTCGGTGCTCATGGCTTGCCACCGCCATCGGGGCTGGGGCGGCAGTGAAATCTCTTATGGAGTGTGTGCCAAAATTTTGCTCGATAGGGCCAAGCCAGTCTCGGCAGGATGAGGGCCACGGTAAGTCAGGCAAAGGAGAGGGCTGCAAAGGCAGGCAGCCCAACACCACGCTTTCACGCCACGCATTGCCAAACGGTGAGGCCACATAATCCAATAGCAAACCCGTAGTTTTGAAGCCCAATGTCTGAGCTAAATGCTGGCTTTGTGCGTGGGACGAGACCTGTTTGATTGTCAACGTACGCAGGCCGCATTCCCGCGCATAGTCTCGCAGGTAAGCCCCCAGTGTTGTGGCAATGCCCATGCCGCGTGCGCTGGGGTGAACAATATTGAGCGCCAGCTCGGCGCTATCTGGGCAATCCTTATGCATCCACAGCACGGCATGACCAACAATTTGGCCTTCCACACAGGCCACAACGGAATACCAGTGCTGTTGCTCGTTATTGCGGCAAATCATTGAGGGTAGATAAACATCCGGATATACATAGCAGTCACCATACACCGTGCGAAATAGGGCGCTCACTTTGTCGGCATCTTCTGGCACGAAGCCACGGATTGAAACGGCAAACTTGTTCCATTTACTCATGCTGGCTGCTCCGTTTGAACCACATAGGAACGCTGGTCCACCACACGCAATAACTTGCCTGAGCGAGGATGAAACGTCAGATTGTGAGCCGTGTGGCAAGCGATATCAACGCGCAACAGGTCACTTTGTGACAAGGTATTCATCGTTGGGTATTTCTCCAATAAAGCAGTATAAAGCGCTCCCTTCACGGCGTTGCTTAGGCCGCCATCCGGAGCAACCCGCAGAGTTAAGCGGTCCATGCCTTCTGCGCGGGCCAGCAATAATTGCCAAGACGCTGGGCCTAAATGCGCCTTCACAATGCCACCAATCTCCTCAGGGAAGAGCGAGAGCGTACCCAGCCGTACACGATAGCCCTGACTGGCACGGCCACGGAGTGCAAACTTGCGTTGCTTGGTGTCAGTCGGCTCACACCAAACAGCTAAGTCACCGGTTGGGTAACGAATCAGCGGCATCAAGCGCCGTTGCAGGTTGGTCACGACCAACACGCCTGTTTGACCTACCGCCTCAATGGGCTCGCCGGTGGTTTCGTCGATGATTTCCACTAAGGCGTCACCATCGAATACATGGTGCTCGCCTAATAGGCAATCTGGTGTACTGGCTCCTATCAAACCCGCATCAACACTGGCGCAGCCCACTGAGGCGTAGCGGGCGTTCGGTAAGGCCAGCGAAAGCATGGATAGCTGCTCTTCAAATAAACTTTCGCCACCATACAGAACCAGCGTGACGCTGTTGAGCACCTGACCGCGCTCGAGCAATTGGCTGGCGAAACGCAATAGTTGAGCGGGCACACCAGCCAGTACATTGATTTGATGGGTTTCAATCGCCTGAGCCAGTAGCGTGGTCTCAACCGCACCGGTAAAAGGGTATTCGCAGACGGGCACGGGCGAGTGCGCCAATGCACCATGAATAAATAGGAAGCTGGTGTATAAATCGCCCGCAAAGAACAAATTGGCTACTCGGTCGCCAGGGTTGAGTTGTGAACCCATTCCTTGGCCAAAAACACGCACAAAATCACGCCATTCCTCACGGGAATACACCGACAGCTTGCCATTCCCGGTTGATCCCCCTGTTTTAAAAACATGGCCATCAATGATGGGGCCGGTTAGTGCTGGCCAGGACGACAATGTTTGCGACTGCTGCCAATACAAAGCAGGGTCGATCAGTGGCAAGTCGCGTAGTTGCCAACCAGAGCGGGGGATGTCTCGATACAGCGCAGCATAGAAAGGGGAATTTTGGCGTGCGTACTGCACGAGCTGTTCTATGAGAAGGGTCATTTGTATAGCTTCCTGCAAGCAGTCAATTCACTTTACCCATGCATCCGTCAGCAGAAAGGGCGAAATGGTAGCTTGTTGTTGCGCTCATTTTTACAGGCGGGAAGGCCTGTTGTGATGCGCCTGTTCTAAGGGAGTGGGTGCGAGTCTAAGTTAATCTGCACGCTCCATCTGGGTATTGCTACCCAGTGGAGAGGTAAATTAAGTCATGACGTGCAGATTTAAGCAGTGCCCGCAGGCTCGGCCGTGTTGTTTAATGCGGGCTGTCGCTGATCCAGTACCAGCGGTGTTTTGCCACTTTGTGGATGGCGTTGGAAATCCGTCGATCGCTTATGGATCACCTTCATATCGAGTAGCCCGCTATTCAGTGCCTCTCCTAGCTCGCTGTGCTGGCTTAAATATTGGCGGACATGTTCAATATCACCCTCTGCTTGTACCACTAGATGCTCTTTGCCACTGGCGGTGTAGTTAATCAAGAACTGTAGCGGTACGCCTATTGCCTTAGCATTGAGCGTAGGGTTGAAAAAGACGGTTCCCACCCGTAGCAACTGGCCGTGCCTGCCACATAGCTCGAATCGCGGCGCGGGCAATCCACATTTACACGGACCCGTCACCCAGCGGCCCAAATCACCGAGATCATAGCGTGTCACCGCCTGTCCCTCACGTGCACGAGAGGTAAATAATAAGCGGCCAGCCACACCTGGCGCAGCGGCTTGGTCTTGCTCGGTATCCACAATTTCTAGCCACTGGGTATCGGCCAATAGATGGAATACACCATCGGGCGAATTACCACAGCTGTGGCCTAATGGGCCGGCGTCAACGGAGCCATAAATGGCTGAACAGATCATTGACACACCGAATCCAGCCAAGAACTCACGCTGTTGCGGATTCAAGTGTTCCCCGCCCAGCATGATTTTTTGGATGCCGCCGTAAGCCCGCAGCCTAGCCTCTTCCCGTACAAATAAACGGTGAATCGTGCCGGGCATGCCAACGAGCGTATTGACGCGCTGGTCGATAATCAGCTGGGCAATTTCGCTGTAATCGTCGTCGCTCGGGCCGCCCATGGGGAAATGCACCGCTGACAATTTGTCCAAAATGGTGAAGAAGCTCAATAAGCCGCCATACAGGTTGCCGCCGTAGAGCAAATTCATGACTCGATCGTTTGCCGGATCAAGGCCCGCTGCAAACAAGCCATCTGCCGCAGCTTGCATTTGCCGGTGATAATCGCGATAGCTGAAACCCGCTAGTTTGGGCTTGCCGCTGCTACCGCCGCTACGGAAGAATAGTTGGGCATTCGCGGTCATGGGCGTTTGCTGGAAAGCAATCTTATCCATAATCGGCTGTGTAATTAAACCTTCTGGCTCCGCTGGAAGGTGGTCAAGCGTGACGTGGTGCGGCAGCGCATCCGCCGCAAAACTCACCGATACCCGACGCGTTAGCCGTGCCAAAGCATACACACCGTCATGCGGCTCGCCTTCATACCCATCGTGCATCGCACTCACAGATGTCACACGGCTCACACCGGCGGCTAGCAACATCTGGCTCAATAGTGCTAAATCATGGGTATGTGCTACTAAGCCGCAGGTCTGCAGCCGAGTACGCCAAGCTTGCAGTGTCTCTACCAACTGTGCTCGTGGCACTGGCCGTAGCTGTACCGTGCGAAATAATGGCGACGCCACTAAGGCGGCTGTTTGCGCCCAAATAATACGCCACCCCTCACCCTGCCAAACATGCCCTGGTACATCGGAGAAGCTTTGATCAAGCCGTGCGAACGCAAGCTGGCTGCTGATTTCGGCAGACTCTTGCTCGCTAGGGATTAATCCAGGCCATTGCTGGGCACGCCGTGCGAGTGCTTGGGCCAACTGCTCGCCCACTTCCCGTAATACGGCAGGGTCTTCGCTATCTACCAATATGCATTGCGGGCTGGAGCACGCCTGTTGGTCAAAGCGACAAACTTCATCGGCTACGGCATCGAGCTGCGCCTCGCTTGCAGCGCTGGGCACTACATACGCAAAGCTGATGCGGTGCCCCCAGTCTATCCAGCGGCAGCCGGCGGGTAATTGCTGCCGAATAGCGGTCAGTGCCGTATCCCCACCCCAAGCAGACACCGCATCAGCTCGGCTGAATATGCGGGCCAGATCAGTATTGGGCCAAGGTAATACAGCGAGATAATCTGCCAATGTGCCGGTGCGGTCATGGCGAAGAAACGCTGCCAATAACGTAGCGGTGCGCCCGTTATCGCTGCTACTAGGGCGCAGCCAATTGATATTGCCGACTAGCAAGCTTTCTAACATGGCGAAGAAAGGTAGTAAGGCCGAATTGGTTGGCGTGATATGGACGACCAACCCCAGCGGCCGCCAGCTTTCGAAATGCGGGCTACGGTAATCAATGCGGCGGAGCGAAAATGGCGCTTCGCCCAATTCTCGGGCTAGCTTAGTCGCCAAGGTATCGCGCTGGCAGAAGCCGTGCAGCGCAGTGCGGCTTTCGGTGTCTAGATTAAGCGCGTCGCTATCGTTTAATACCCATTGGGCAAAGCTTTCAGCACAAGCCAATACCGTTTCGCTATCCAGCCGCTGTGCTAGCGTCGTTGCTAGCTGGGTTTGTAAGGAGGCCAATACGTCGCCCGCCTCCGTTTGGCTTATGAGGGTACCTTGTACGAGATACATGCTTATGACTCCTTGATCAATTCAGATGCCGCTAGCGCACAGCTGCGGCTTTTACTGGTGCCAGCGCGTCCAAGTAGCTCAAACCAGTCGGTTTCAATGCCGCAGCCGCAGTCGTGCCCCGGATGTAAGGTGGCCAAGTCACTCATGACCACACTGTGGGCGGGGCTAGAGGTGATATAGGGCGATACGAAATGCAAAAAGCCCCTTGCGCCGTATGGCTGTGTGTCCAAGGTGGCTGGGTGGCGGATATAGGCGCGCGCATAGCTGGGAATATGAAAGTGATGGTTTGGGCATTCGATATAGGGCACCGGGTGCTCTACCGCACCATAGCCATCTCGGCAGCGCACGTCCGCAATACCCAGTTGCTCGCCTAGGCGTTGATATAACATGGCTTTAGGAATGGCTTGGTCGGCGTGGGTCTTCCAACCACCGCCTAGAAACACCAATGAATCAGGATGTAGCTTCAGTGCCGGATAGCCCATTTCCCGCATGCGTTCTAGCGCAAACCACAAAAATGCCGGAAAGCCAAAGATACGTACCGGCAGGCCTTCTTCTGCAAACTCCTGCAAGGCCCGAATCACCCCAAACGGATCGAACTCGTTACCGTGGCCGTTATGCCGCAATGCATATACCGCTCGGTTGATTGGTGCGTATTTGCACAAAAATTGGTCGGTATAGGCCGTGCCGAGTGTGATTGCGCCAGCAGGCTCGTAACTTAGCAACAGATAATTGCAGGGCGTATCGGGGGTGTTCCAGCCGTATAGGTTAAAAATACGGTCAACCATTGCTTGGGCAGCACCTAGGCTGCGCTCATCGTAGCGCATGCGGCTTTTTTGGCCGCTGGTGCCCGATGAAGTCAGCTCCAACGCTTGTTCGCCCGTTTTGCTTAAGACCAAACGGCGTTTAAAATAATTGGCAAACAAGGGCGGCAAACTCGACCAGTCGCTCACGTTTTCTAGCTTCGCCTTATCCCATCCATTGGACGCTAACCATTGTGCGTAGCCTGGCGATTCATCGCAGTGATATTTAGTGAGTTCACGCATCGCTGCGTTAAATAGCTGATCGCAAGCAGGATCGGCACGATAGGGGGATTCGATGGCGCATAGCGCATCGACATGGACGAGTGAGGCCACAAATGATCTCCTAAGCAAGATAAATAAACAGAAGCGGAGGGAAAGTCGTGAAAATTAAACTGTAACGGCGGCAGTCATGGGGGGCCTCTTAAGCAAGCACCACAGTGGCCAGAGCGCCAAACCTGCACCAATACTGGCCGCAATGGCAAAAGCAGTAAGGCTGGTGCCCGCTCCCAGTACGGCAAGCGCCGAACTACCTAGGCCGATAGTGGCGACAGAAATCATCCCCAACATGGCGGCAACAGTGCCTTTGCCGCTCTCGCTGGCAAACAAGGTTTGCCGATAAAGCGTGGCGTTGCAAATGCCCATGCCAAAGGCGTAGATTGTTAAACCCAGCACCAACGCTGATAAGTGCTCGGTGACCAAGGTGGTGGCCAGCATGAAGAGCAAGCCCCCAAAAATAGGCCACAGTGATAAGCGAATGAGTGCATCAAGTTCAAAGCGGGCAACGAGATAATTCAACGCCAGATTGCCAGCAATCAAGCCACCAAAAATGGGCAATTGCCACAGGCCGTAGGCAATCGAACTCAGTCCCAGATTATTCATCAGTAGCAAAGGGGCAAGGCCGATCCAGCCAATCAATGGGATGCTGATTAGTCCTAGTGCAAAGCTGCCTTGCATAAAACGAGCATTGCCCAGTAGTTCACGGTAACTGGCCAAAATGCTGGCCAGGTTAAGCGGTGCTGGCTCAAGCCGACTGCCATCTTTACGCGTAACGCCTATCGTTTCAGGCATAAAAAACCACAGCCCGATCAAGACCAAGATGCCACATAGCCCCACGCCAAAAAACAGCGTACGCCACGAGAAAACTTCTAGCAGCATACTGCCCAGTAATGGACCCAATAATGGCGACAGCAAGGCAATATTGGCTAGTAGCGCCATAAGGCGAACCGCATCGGTTTCCTGAAAGGACTCTTGCAATGCGGGGTAGCTCACTACCACCACAAAGCCCAGCGCAATGCCCTGAATAAAACGCAATACATTAAATATATAGATGCCGCCCACCAAGGGCGTGATTAAGCACGCCACGGCAAACAGGATTGCGCCAATCAACAGCAATGGGCGACGGCCAAAACGATCCGATAAGGGGCCGATAAGCCATTGGAATGCCACACCGCCCAATAAATAGGCGTTTAGCGCGATGGGTACATGGCTAACGGGCGCATTGAGATCTGCAACCACATACAACATGGCGGGCATCACAATATCGCTGCCAACATAGGTAAGCAGTTCAAAGGTGGCGAGGAGTAAACAAAAAAACAGCGCCTGACGGGGGGAGATCGGTAGTAGCGAGCGGGTAAAAGAAGACATCGTGCCAACAATTTAGTTAAGTCAATCTGTGCGTTTAATCGGTAGACTTTCGTGCAAAGAAAGCCCATAAAGAGAGAGCGTAAACAATAAAGAAACTGCAAATAGACAAATTTGCTTAAGCACTTTTTAATGGCTTAGGGCCAGCTAAACCTTGAAAAAATGGCAAAAAACAAGCCTAAATTATTTTGATGATTGCTGGCCGGGCGAATGGGCACTTAGCTCTCTGATGAAATAGGCATGATCAAAGTTGCCGGAGCCTTTGATCGCCTTTTTACTTTTTAGCAATACCCATGAATTGTGTGTTGGGGAGTTGGAAATGGTGCCTTGTATGGTTGTGTATTAGGTTGCAAACCTAGGGTCTGTTGACGTTTCATTCACGGCTGCGTTTGGCCCAGTTTTGGGGCTGAACAAGGAGAAAATTGCGACATGGCACGAGTACCATGAGCGATTTTTAACGCCGTGCAGCCCCAAAAATGGGCCAAACCCGAAGGGCTGAGCCGGAAAATGGCCATTCACTGCGTTATGCTCCTCGACAATAACCAGTTATTGTCTTCGTCACATGCCTTGTGCCTAGCCGTTTTCCGGCTCAGCGCAATGGTGAATGAAACGTCAACAGACCCTAGGTCAGTTCGTTATTCACTCTATTTGAAGCGAGCAGGTTTTTCTTGAGTTATTTACCGATAAAAGAAGCCATGCTTTTTCACTATTTCGATTGAAGTATGTCATATTCTTACTATTAATTACAATTGTATTGCATATTAAATAAATTAAAATAGGTAAATATTTACTCATTTCTGACTATTTTTAACAGATTTAAGTAGTGTGATAGTTTCCATGTGCAGCATTTTGTGCTGCAAAAAAAATAATAGTTTAAATTTTAAATGATTGATTTGTTAGGTAAATAGGTGATTTTATTTGGGTGATTTTTTTTAGAACATGACAAAGCATAATTAGTGCCAAGGGCTTGATGAAGCATAAAGCTGAGGGGGTAAGTGGCGGTTGATGAGTTTTCTTGCTGCAGGTGTCAACCAGCTGCTGGCGCTCATATTCTCCTTGATAAAAGCCAATAAAGAACATCAACTAGGCTTGAATGCGGATGTTGCTGATCGTAATTCTCTCAATAATGGCTGTTTTGCATTTCTAGTTAAGTGAGCTTAGTCGTGTCGTGTGTTGGCATTAAGCTTGGTGACTTAACAGAAACCTACGCCGGCCAATCGCTAGGAGCTTGTCGGACTTAGGCGGTCGAAGCGAAAAATCACCTAGCAGCCTGTCGGACTTAAGCGATCGTAGCGAGGGAAGGACCGGCTTGAGACAGATTTCGCGGGTTTTTGAGGCGAATAGCTGGCTATTCAACGAGAAAATGCGTGAAATATGGCCAAATACGGCTTTTCCGTAGTAGATCAGTCTTAAGTCCGACAGGCTGCTAGAATTGTTTTAAAAAGCGGGGGTAACAAGGGCAGAGCAGAGATGATATGTTTAAATTATCTGCCATATATGGCGTGCTAAGTCGCTGATTTATATTGGCGGTGATGAGCTGCTTTTTTAATGATAAATGTATCTTAATTGGCTGATTTTAATGAAGGAAATTGCAATTTCCGTTGCCTTCTATATCTGGAAAGCGTAAAAAAACCGGATACCCTATGGGGTGATCCGGTTTTTGATTAAGCGTTAATGCTTAGTCGGTATGGTAGTTCGGTGCTTCTTTGGTGATTTGCACATCATGCACATGTGATTCACGAATACCGGCTGCGGTGATTTGCACAAATTCGGCTTTTTCGTGGATTTCTGTGATGTTTTTGCAGCCCAAGTAACCCATAGAAGAGCGCAAGCCACCCATCAATTGATGGATGATGGCGGTAATTGGGCCTTTGTAAGCAACGCGGCCTTCAATGCCTTCTGGAACCAGCTTGTCGGCGTTGTTGACATTGTCTTGGAAGTAGCGGTCGGACGAGCCATTGCTGCCGGCCATTGCACCCAATGAGCCCATGCCACGGTAGCTCTTGTAAGTACGGCCCTGATACAGCTCTACTTCACCCGGTGCTTCGTCTGTACCGCCAAATAAACCGCCCAACATCACCGAGCTTGCGCCCGCTGCGATGGCTTTAGAGATATCGCCAGAGTAGCGAATACCACCATCAGCAATCAAAGGAATGCCTGTGCCAGCCAATGCTTCAGCCACATTGGCCACCGCAGTAATTTGCGGAACGCCTACGCCTGCCACAATACGTGTGGTGCAGATCGAGCCTGGGCCTATCCCCACTTTAACCGCATCGGCACCTGCTTCAGCCAAAGCTAAAGCCGCTGCAGCGGTGGCGATGTTGCCGCCAATCACTTGGATGTGAGGGAAGTTTTGCTTAACCCAGCGCACGCGATCAATCACACCTTGGCTATGGCCGTGGGCAGTATCCACCACGATGACATCTACACCGGCCTCGGAAAGCAGCTTTACGCGCTCTTCGGTGCCAGCGCCTACGCCAACTGCTGCGCCGCAACGTAAACGACCTTGATCGTCTTTGGCTGCGAAGGGGTGTTCAGAAGTCTTGATCAAATCTTTAACGGTGATCAAGCCTTTTAGTTTGAAGTTTTCGTCGATCACCAACACGCGCTCTAGGCGGTGTTCGTGCATCAGCACGCGGGCGGTTTCAATTGAATCGCCTTCGTTTACCGTAATCAAACGCTCTTTGGGGGTCATGATGCTGCTGACTGCCACGTCAAGACGTGTTTCAAAACGTAAATCGCGATTGGTGACAATACCGACTAATTGGCCGGATTTATCAATAACAGGCAAGCCGGATATTTTGTGCTGACGGGTGAGCTCATGAACGTCACGAACAAGCATCTCTGGGGATACGGTAATCGGATCCTTAACAATGCCTGATTCATAGCGTTTTACTTTGGATACTTCTTTCGCTTGCATCACTGGGGTCATATTCTTATGAATAATCCCCATGCCGCCTTCTTGGGCGATTGCAATGGCAAGGCGAGCCTCAGTCACTGTATCCATCGCTGCAGAAGCCAGCGGTAGATTCAGGCGAATATTACGGGTGAATTGTGTCGATAAATCGACATCACGCGGGAGGATGTTTGAATGGGCCGGGACGAGAAGTACATCGTCAAAGGTGAGGGCCTTCTGAATCACGCGCATGGTGCAGAATCCTTAGTCGCCAAAACGGCATTGTACCGAAAACCACGTAAGAAGACTAATTGCTATTTCGTGTTTTCTTAATAATTTGTAGTTTTGTTAATACTGGGTGCTTGGCTGTGTGCGTGACGTACTGGTGTTTTTGTTGAATAAGTGGGGCTATTCGGTATCGGTACTTGCGGTAAGGATGGCTTCGATCTAGCGTAAGAGTGTGCCCATGGTTTTTTATGTTTCGGAGCCTAAGAAAGATTGATTTGATCAAGAGGCCGCTTATGTCGAGCAAGAGGGTTCAGGCGCACCGTGCAAATACTGCCTTGATTTTATCTGGGGGCGGGGCAAGGGCCGCCTATCAAGTTGGCGTGTTATTGGCAATTGCAAAATTACTGCCTAAGGGAGCCGCCAATCCTTTTCCTATTATCTGTGGTACCTCGGCAGGGGGATTAATGCGGTGGCTGTAGCTGCGGGGGCGATGAATTTTCGCCGCTCTGTTTTTGAATTGGCGAGGCTTTGGCAGGGACTAAGTCCAGAGCTTATTTACCATTGCTCTGTATGGCATTTATTAAGTACGGCGGTGCATTGGTTGTTTTCGCTCTTGATTGGGGGCATGGGGAAGCACAATCCACGCGCCTTTCTTAATAATGCACCGCTGCGTGATTTATTGATTGATCGCGTAGATTTTTCAGGGATTCAAAACGCGATTGATGTGGGGGCGCTTAGGGCATTGTCAATATCGGCATCGGGCTATACATCGGGGCAGTCGGTATCGTTTTTTCAAGGCGCGGCCGATTTGGATGTTTGGCGGCGCGCTTCTAGGGTAGGGGTAAAGGCGAGTATTAGCGTGGATCATTTAATGGCCTCGGCGGCGATTCCTTTATTGTTTCCTGCGGTACGTTTACATCGTGAATATTTTGGTGATGGTTCGGTGCGGCAAATTGCGCCGATTAGCCCCGCGATCCATCTTGGCGCGGAGCGAATTTTGGTCATTGGCGTGGCCCCGCCCCTGACTGATCCTGCTGCGCGAGAAAAGCACACGCGCTATCCAACTTTGGCCCAAGTGATGGGTCATTTAATGAATAGTATTTTTTTGGATGGCTTAGATACAGATCTAGAAAGGGTCAATAGAATCAATCGCACACTTGCGGCGGTGCCTGCAGAAGTGATTCGCACGCTGCCGCTGGGGCTGCGGCCAATACAGGTGCTGACTATTTCACCTTCGCAGCCATTAGAGCGGCTGGCAGTGGCGTTTAAGTTGGAGTTTCCCATTGGGATGCGTTTCCTATTGGGGGGTATGGGGGCGTTTCGCCATCAGGGCTCAGTGATCGCCAGTTATTTGCTATTTTGTAGCGGTTATTCTCGCAAATTAATTGAGCTGGGCTATCGCGATGCGATGGATAAGGAGCAAGAGTTACGCGCTTTTTTGTCTGAAAATCAAGAAAACGTCAGCGAGCCCGATACCTGCGTGAAATAAGCCTAAATCGCTTGTCGTGAGGTTGGGGAGCGGTAGTTTGTAATATTCACGTATGACGCTTTGTTAACAAAGCTTATTCCGTACTTACATAAGTGCCCACTTGGTCGAGTTGGCTGATAGAATAGTCTGTATCTATTGACTGGCCGTTGGAGTGCGTATGTTGCGTTGGCGTTTGGGGTATTTAGCCCTGTCTTTATTTTGCGCAGGCACCATTGCTTTTGCGCTGTACCTAGAAAAAACCCAATTTTTGAGCCCATGCCCGCTATGTATTTTTCAGCGGGTGGCTTTTATCTCCTTTGGCTTGCTGTCTTTTTGCGCTGCCGCAATCCCAATGCCACGAATGAGCCGTTTTTGGCCTATTGTGTTGACTATCGTTGGGCTGGCAGGCGCGGGTGTGGCAGCAAGGCATGTCGCAATTCAGTATTTTATTGATCCAAGCAAATTGCCTTCTTGTGGGCCAGGGCTCAATTATTTAATGGAAACACAACCATGGTTACAGGTATTTAAAGGCGTGCTAACAGGACATGGAGAATGTGGCGTGATTGATTGGAGTCTCTTTGGTTTATCGCTACCGGTGATTGCGCTTATAGGTTTTAGTGGCTTGATCGCAGCAACTTGGGCTATCCGTGGCTGGCAGGCCAAGGCATGACGCTGACCGAGTTACGCTATATTGTTGCCGTGGCTAGAGAGCGCCATTTTGGCCGAGCCGCGGCCAGCTGCTTTGTTTCGCAGCCCACTTTATCTGTGGCGGTAAAAAAGCTGGAAGAAGAGCTGGGAGTGGCGCTATTTGAGCGCTCGGCCAGCGATGTCAGCTTAACGCCCATTGGTGGGCGTTTGGTCGAGCAGGCGCAGCGGGTGTTAGAAGAAGTGCAGCTGATTAAGCAGCTGGCTGAACAGGGCAAAGACCCGCTGGCGGGCCCTTTGCGCCTTGGTATTATCTACACTATTAGCCCTTATTTATTGCCGCATTTAATTCCGCAGCTACGCATTGCCGCGCCGCAAATGCAAATTTTGCTGGAAGAAAATTACACCGCCCGCTTGGTTGAAATGCTCAAGCAGGGTGAGATTGATGTGGCGATTGTGGCTGAGCCTTTTTTTGAAGCGGGCCTTGCTACCCAAGCTGTTTATGACGAGCCTTTTGTGGTGGCAACCCCTAAGGGCCATCCTTGGGAGAAAGAGACAGAGATCGACTCATCTATTTTGGCGGATGAAAATGTCTTGCTGCTTTCTTCTGGTAATTGCTTTAGGGATCATGTCTTACAAGCCTGCCCAGATCTGAATCGTGAAAGCCTACCCGTGGGTAGTTTGCAGCGCACCTTACAAGGCAGCTCGCTCACCACGATTCGGCATATGGTGGCTGGTGGTATTGGGGTAACGGTTCTTCCGGCTTCATCGGTGAGTACTGCAGATGATACTTTGCTGACGATTCGTCCTTTTAAAGAGCCCATCCCAAGCCGCAGGGTGATTTTGGCGTGGCGACGTAATTTTCCGCGTGCCGCAGCAGTAGAAGCGGTGAGGCAAGCTGTGCTCAATACTTGCTTACCATCCGTAAGTATTTTGCATAATGAGCCTATCCATTAAGTTTTGTAGTTTGGTGTCGAGCAAAGCCAAGTATTTTGTCCAAATGCAGTGCTGGATTTTGCTTGCTAGCAAGCTAGGTTTAGTTGGCATACAGGTTGGGCTGTTTAAATTGGGGTATTTGCTAGGGTCTGTTGACGTTTCATTCGCCATTGCGCTGAGCCGGAAAACGGCCAGGCACAAGGCATGTGACGAAGGCAATAACGGGTTATTGTCGAGGAGCATAACGCAGTGAATGGCCGTTTTCCGACTCAGCCCTTCGGGTTTAGCCCATTTTTGGGGCGGAACGAAAGTTAAAAATCGCTCATGGTACTCGTACCATGTCGCAATTTTCTCCTTGTTCAGCCTCAAAACTGGGCCAAACGCAGCCGTGAATGAAACGTCAACAGACCCTAGGCTTTGGAATAGAGCGATGAATTTTATAGTTGATATTGTTTTTTAATCATGCTGAGCAACTGATTTACCCTTGATCTATTGACGCATATCACAGGAAGCACAATGAGCACTCCTATTATAATTATTGGTTCGGGTTTAGCGGCCTATAATTTAGCGCGTGAATTTCGTAAATTAGATCAAATCACGCCTTTAACCATTATTGCAGAAGATGCTGCTGATTTTTATTCTAAGCCGATGCTGTCTAATGCTTTAGCGGGCAATAAAACCGCTGATTCTCTAGTTTTGAAATCTGCTAGTAAAATGGCCGAAGAACTCAGCGCTGCCATTTTGCCTTTTACAGAGGTGGTGGGGATTGATGCGGTTAATCAGCAGGTTTTGCTGATTGATGGCCAAGCCTTGGTGTATCAAGATTTAGTTTTAGCTTTAGGTGCAGATCCTATTTGCCTGCCTTTGGGCGGTAATGCGGGGGATGATGTTGTTTCTGTTAATAATATTCAAGATTACGCCGAATTTGCCGCTAAGCTGCCTGGCTTAACAACGGTAGGTATTCTGGGGGCGGGTTTAATTGGCTGCGAATTTGCCAATGATTTATTAGCCCTTGGCATTAAACCGATTGTACTAGAACCAGCGGCTTGGCCTTTGTCACGTTTATTGCCAGAAGCGGCAGGGCGTTATTTGGCGGCGCAATTAACCGCCGCAGGGGTGGAGTTTCATTTTGGCCTTGCAGCGCAAAATTATGATCATATGGAAGGGCGTTATTTAGTCGGATTAAATGATGGCTCGATTATTGAAGTGGGCATGTTGCTCTCTGCTGTGGGTTTGCGCCCGCGCACCCACCTTGCAAGTAGCGCAGAGCTCACGGTAAATCGCGGCATCGTGGTTGATCAAACACTGCAAACCTCGCAGCCGCATATCTACGCACTAGGCGATTGTGCCGAAGTGATGGGCCTGAATCTACCTTTCGTGATGCCCATCATGCACTGCGCCCGCGCGCTGGCCGCCACTTTGGCGGGAATGCCCACCCCAGTTAAATACCCCGCCATGCCTGTTTTAGTTAAAACACCAGCCTGCCCAACCGTCGTAGCCCCGCCTGCCATTGGCGCGCAAGGGCAATGGCAGGTATCGACCATTGAAGGCGGGATCGACGCCCGCTTTGTCGATGCGCAGGGTCAGTTGTTGGGCTTTGCATTATTGGGTGCGGCAACAAAAGAGAAGCAAGCACTGACGGCGCAATTACCGGCTGTTTTGGTTTAAATTGCCGTTCAATTTGTAGCAAAGAAATCGTTCTGAAACAGCCACCGCGCAGCACCCGAACATGATGCGATGCGGTGGATTTCGCCATGTCTTGGCACAAAGCACCACAGGCCTGCCAACCCCTGTTGGCAAGATTGTGCACAATGGCAAGGCGTGATGGATCGCTGAGCGCATACAGCGCTCTGGTCAGGGTGAGGTCTTCTTTTGAAGGGTGGATGGGTGTTCTCATGCTTTACAGCAAGCAACTTGCCATTCAGGCGCGTTGCACCCTTTTACAATTAAGTAAAAATAGGAATACATCATGTCAGCTAAGTTTGAAAATCAGGTGGCCGTTGTGACCGGTGGCTCAACCGGTATTGGTTTTGCAATTGCTAAGGCTTTACTTGATGAGGGTGCACGGCGAGTTTATGTGACTGGCAGGTCGGCTAAAACATTGGATGTCGCCGTCACGGCGCTGGGAGAGAGAGCGCTTGCTGTGGTGTCAGATGTGGCAGAACTAAGTGATTTACAAAAGCTGAAAAGCACGATTGAGCAACAGGGTGATCAGCTGGATGTCGTGTTTGCCAATGCCGGTATCGCAGAATACAACCGCTTTGGTGAGACGGTTGAGACTGAATTCGCAAAGACATTTGATATCAATGTAAAGGGCGTATTCTTTACTGTGCAAACCTTGTTGCCGCTGCTAAAAGATGGCGGTGCGGTGGTGCTAACTGCCTCTATTGTCGCCAATAAAGGTATGGAAAACCTGAGTCTTTATAACGCGTCTAAGGCCGCCGTCCGCTCGTTTGCGCGCTCTTGGGCTAATGATTTGAAAGGGCGCAAAATTCGGGTGAATGCACTTAGTCCAGGTCTCACACGTACACCGATTATGGAAAATGGTTTGAAGTGGAATGCAGAACAGCTTGCTGGGCTAGATAGCTACGCAGCAGAGGTAGTGCCGTTGGGTTATGTGGCGGTGCCTGCAGATATTGCCGCTGCAGCATTGTTTTTAGCATCAGATGATGCGCGCTATGTAAATGGGGTAGAGTTGACCGTAGATGGTGGCTTTGCTCAGATTTAGTTAAATAGCGTAATAGTCATAAGGGCAGAGCGCCCTTATGATGTCGTTTAAACGGCTTTATTCCCAGCTTAAGATAACCTTACCACTTTGCCCCGACAACATGGCTTCAAAGCCCTGCTCAAACTCATCCACATGGAAGTGGTGGGTGATAATTGGGGTGATGTCTAGGCCGGATTGGATGAGGGCGACCATTTTGTACCAGGTCTCGAACATTTCGCGGCCGTAAATACCTTTGATTTCCAGCCCTTTAAAAATCACCTGATTCCAGTCGATGGCGGTGTCTGCGGGTGGAATACCCAGTAGCGCAACTTTACCGCCGTGCTGCATGGTTTCTAGCATGGTGCGAAATGCCTGCGGGTTGCCAGACATTTCCAAACCCACGTCAAAGCCTTCGGTCATTTTTAAATCCGCCATCACGTCTTTTAAATCTTCTTTTAAGACGTTGACTGCGCGGGTTGCGCCCATCTTGCGGGCCAGATCGAGGCGGTAGTCGTTGACGTCGGTAATCACCACATGGCGTGCGCCTACGTGTTTGGCAATCGCCACCGCCATAATGCCGATCGGGCCTGCGCCGGTAATTAATACATCTTCGCCGACCATATTGAACGACAGCGCGGTATGCACGGCATTACCAAACGGATCGAAAATCGCGGCTAAATCGTCAGAAATATCGTCAGGAATAGGGAAGGCGTTAAAGGCAGGCAGCAGCAGGTATTCAGCAAAAGCGCCGGGGCGATTCACGCCCACGCCAACAGTATTGCGGCAAAGATGGCGGCGGCCTGCGCGGCAATTACGGCAATGGCCGCAGGTGATATGGCCTTCGCCGGATACGCGATCGCCAATCTTAAAGCCTTGTACTTCAGAGCCAATTTCAACCACGGTGCCTACATATTCATGGCCAACGTGCATGGGCACGGGGATGGTTTTTTGCGCCCAGTCATCCCATTTCCAGATATGAATATCTGTGCCACAGATGGCGGTTTTTTTAATTTTAATCAGTAGGTCGTTATGGCCAATAGCTGGCTTTTCGACTTGATTCATCGTCAGGCCGGGTGCTGCGGTCAATTTTGATAAGGCTTTCATCTGGTATTTCCATTATTTTAATATTTAACGCGTAAACCCTAAGGTCTGTAGATACAGAGCACACAGAGATTAAAGGTAGAACACGGAGGAAAGACTTTTGGGGTAAAACTTGATTTTTCTCTGTGTTCTCATTGAGCTCTGTGTCTACAGAACTTTTAGTCCTTATGATTTAAGCAATCACTTTCAGTTGACGGCCTACTTTGATAAACGCATCCACTGTTTTTTGGATTTGCTCTAAGTTGTGACCGGCCGACATTTGGGTGCGGATGCGGGCTTTGCCTTTGGGTACGACGGGGAAGGAAAATCCAACCACGTACACGCCTTCTTTAAGGAGCGCTGCGGATACTTCACCAGCAAGGCGTGCATCGCCCAGCATCACAGGAACAATCGGGTGCTCGCCAGGCACTAGCGTAAAGCCAGCCTCAGACATAGCACTACGGAAGTATTCGGCGTTGCGTTTTAACAGACTGCGCAGTGCTTTGCCCTCAGTGCTGGCTAAGATATCTAATACTTTTAAGCTGGCAGCGGCAATGGCGGGGGCGAGGGTGTTAGAGAATAAATAAGGGCGTGAGCGTTGGCGTAGTAAATCAATCATCGGCTTGCGGCCAGAAACATAGCCGCCTGAAGCGCCGCCCAAGGCTTTACCTAAGGTGCCGGTGTAAAGGTCGATACGGTCTTGCACGCCGCATAATTCGGGCGTGCCCGCGCCGTTTTCGCCAATAAAGCCGACGGCGTGCGAATCATCCACCATTACAATCGCGTTATAGCGCTCGGCCACATCGCAGAGGTCTTTTAGGTTGGCGATAATGCCATCCATTGAGAACACGCCATCGGTGACGACTAACTTAAAGCGCGCGCCTGCTGCATCGGCGGCAATGAGTTGCGCTTCAAGGTCTTGCATATCGTTGTTTTTATAGCGAAAGCGCTTGGCTTTACACAGACGCACACCGTCGATTATCGAAGCATGGTTGAGCTCGTCTGAGATGACGGCATCTTCTTCGCCAAGCAGCGTTTCAAATACACCGCCATTGGCGTCAAAGCAGCTGGAATACAAGATTGTATCGTCAGTCTTGAGAAAGCCAGAAATCGCCTGTTCTAAATCTTTATGCACCTGCTGAGTGCCGCAAATAAAGCGCACCGATGCGCAGCCATAGCCGTAATCGTCCATGCCTTGTTTGGCGGCGGCAATCAGGCGAGCGTCGTCTGCTAGGCCTAGATAGTTATTCGCGCAAAAATTTAAAACTTCCTGACCACTTTGCAGGGTAATGTCAGCGCCTTGTTTGCTGGCAATCACCCGTTCAGGCTTGGCAAAACCATCGTTCTGGATTTGCGTGAGAGTTGCGTTTAAGTGTGTGAGGTAGGCCTGATTCATAGTCATCCTGTATGCGGTTTGCGATCGATCGAATAGCCTGATTGTAGACCGATGCAGAGTTGCGGAGCAGTAGCAGTTGGGGGTGTTTTAGGGCGGGAAAGTGTTTGTTTAGGCTTGATTTGGCTAAACGGCCTCAGTACCGCTACTAAATCGCTTTGGTAATAAAATTTATCGAGGGTCTGTTAACGTTTCATTCACCATTGCGCTGAGCCGGAAAACGGCCCAGCCCCATTGCTGAGCGAGGAAAAACCCCTCGCACGCTAAGGGTTGGCTACATTTTGGGGCGGCACGGCTTCCCTTGTTCAGTCTCAAAACTGCAGCCAACGCAGCCGCGAATGAAACGTAAACAGAACCTAGGTTTCTATTGTGATGCCATTATTTTGGTTTAGCCGCGTAGAATGTCGACACCCTGACCCAGCCAAGCCTCTGATCCTATGCCCGAACAACCTTCCGCTGACGCTATTCAATCTATTAAAGACGCGCTGTTAGAACAAGTGAAAAGCCTGCCAGATTTGCCCGGCGTATATCGCTTTTTAGGGGCGGATGGTACGGTTTTGTATGTGGGGAAGGCGATTAATCTGCGTAAGCGGGTGGGGTCTTATTTCCAAAAAAATGATCACAGCCCGCGTATTCGTTTAATGCTGGCGCAGGTCATGCGTTTAGATACCACGGTGGTTCGCTCCGAAGGTGAGGCATTGGTTTTAGAAAACAACCTGATCAAGGCTTTATCTCCACGCTATAACATTTTGTTTCGTGACGATAAAAGCTACCCTTATGTTGTGATTACTGGTCATGATTCACCGCGCTTGGCCTATTACCGTGGCACTTTAGATAAACGCCATCAATACTTTGGCCCTTTTCCTAATGGCTATGTCGTTAAAGAAAGTATTCAGCTGTTACAAAAAGTTTTTAAAATCCGTACCTGCGAAGACACGGTTTTTGCCAATCGTTCACGGCCCTGTTTATTGCATCAAATCAAACGCTGCTCGGCACCCTGTGTTGATTTAATCAGCGATGATGATTACCGCGCTGACGTAAATAATGCGGTACGGTTTTTAAATGGCAAAGCCAGTGAGATATTGAGTGAATTAGAATCAAGCATGCAAATGGCATCAGAGGGCTGGCGGTTTGAAGAGGCGGCGGCCATTCGGGATCAAATTAGCGCTTTATCGCGTATCCAAGATAAGCAGTTTGTTTCCAGCAATAGCAGCGAGGTGGATGCGGATATTGTGGTGTGCGTGATTAGCCAAGGCATGATTTGCGTGAACCTAGCGATGGTGCGCGGTGGGCGGCATGTGGGGGATAAAAATTTATTTCCATCCCATGCAGATGGCTACGATGCACCTGCGGCACTTGAGGCGTTTTTGGCTCAGCATTACTTAGACCGTAAAGCGCCACCAGTGATTTACTGCCACCCCGAGCCAGAAAATGCCACGTTGTTGGCAGATTTATTAAGCCAGCAGGCCGAGCATAAGGTGGTGTTAAATAGTAATCCTAATGGGGAGCGGCGAGTCTGGCTGGATATGGCGCTTAAAAACGCCGAATTAGCCATTTTGCAAAGGAGTAGCCAAACCGCCACGCAGCATGCTCGTTTAGCCTCTTTGATTGAAGCTATGCAATGGCCTGATACCATCGCTCGTATCGAGTGTTTTGATATCTCACACACAATGGGTGAGGCAACCGTGGCCTCTTGCGTGGTGTACGACCGTATGGATATGCAGCCCAAGGAATACCGCCGCTACAATATTGAAGGCATTACGCCTGGGGATGATTACGCCGCCATGCGCCAAGCCTTAATTCGTCGTTACGGCAAAATTGCAGCAGGTGAGGGCGTCGTGCCTGATGTGGTGCTGATTGATGGCGGCAAGGGTCAGCTATCTATGGCGCTAGAGGCGATGAGCGAGGTTGGGATGCTTGAGCCTATTTTGTTAGGTGTGGCTAAAGGTGAAACGCGTAAGGCCGGTTTGGAGCAGCTTATTTTGGTGGATAGGCCAGAGTCAATCCAATTGCGACGTGACCATCCCGCTTTGCATTTAATCCAGCAAATCCGCGATGAAGCGCATCGCTTTGCCATTACCGGCCACCGTGCAAGACGCGCCAAGGCAAGGGTTACATCTAGCTTAGAGGATGTAGAGGGTATTGGCCCAAAGCGGCGGCAAAAATTACTCGCTAGCTTTGGTGGATTGCAAGGGGTAAAGGCTGCCAGTGTGGATGAATTAAAGCAGGTAGAAGGGATTAGCCAAGCCTTAGCAGAGAAAATCCATGCGGTGCTGCGTGCTTAAAATAGGGCGGGGCGTTGCTTGCTGCGCCCGCTGTAATATCGAGCGGATGCGCTTACAAGCTCGGTTGGAAAGTGCCGGTTTTGTCTATGGCTAAATGGTATTGGGTTTAGATTATTGTGCTTTGTTGCACATTTTCACGAATGCGCTGAATAAAACGAGCTTGAACCGCAATCGGGCTGTGCATACTGGTAGAATGCGATTTTCTTGCTGTATTTGCCATTGGGTTCTGTATTCGCATGCCTTTTAATTTGCCGATATTTCTGACGTGGTTGCGCGTTGCGCTGATTCCTATTTTTGTGGGTGTATATTACCTGCCGATTAGTTTTATGCCACTCATTACCCAAAATATGGTGGGAAGTGCCTTGTTTTTTCTTGCGGCTATCACCGATTGGTTTGATGGTTATTTGGCTCGTCGTTGGAATCAAACCTCAAGCTTTGGCGCATTTCTTGATCCCGTAGCCGATAAATTAATGGTCGCAGCGGCCTTGATTTTATTGGTAGAGCTGGCCCGTGCCCCAACATGGCTGGCGGTGATTATTATTGGCCGCGAGATTACTATTTCTGCACTACGCGAATGGATGGCGCAGCAAGGTAAGTCTAAAAGTACCGCTGTGGCGTATATTGGTAAATTAAAAACTGGCGCGCAAATGGTTGCAATTTTATTGTTGCTTTGGGCTGGGCCATTATGGGCAGGTATTTCTACTCAATTTATAGGTACGCTGGCGCTTTATGTTGCCGGCATATTGACAATTATTTCTATGTTTTATTATTTGCAATTAGCGGCACAGCAATTCAAAGAAGAATAAGGTATTGATCTATTTTTAGGCTAAAAAACCTGTAAGCCGCTGTGTTTGCAGGTTTTTTTAATCTTATGGTGTTGGTTTGAATCGCTTTTGAATAAATAGCTTAAAAAGGCGGGCGCATGATTATTGTGATGAAATACGGCGCAAGCGAAGCGCAAATCCAGAGCGTGGTGAATAAAATTCATCAGTCAGGCTTAAAAGAGCATCTTTCACGTGGCGCGGAGCTTACCATTATTGGGGTGATTGGGGATGAGGAGCACTTAGAGCCTTCGCGTTTTGCAATCTTGCCAGGGGTAGAGCGGGTGAATCGCGTGGCTAAGCAATATAAGATTGTTTCACGCAGCACGCATCCCAGCGGCACCATCATTAAAGTGCGCGGCGTTGAAATTGGCGGGCCGCAGATCCAAGTGATTGCAGGGTCTTATGCGGCGGAGTCGGCGCAGCAAATGGATTTAACCGCCGATGCAGTTGCGGCGGCATCTTGTCGATTGATGCGTAGTGGTTCCTTTGGTGCGCATCCCGCTGCTCAGCACCGCGAAGCTTTGGGCTTGTTAAGAAATGCGGCGGCGCGGCATCAGCTGCCTATCGTGGCGGAGCTGCCGGATGTGCGTATGCTTGATACCTTTATGGAGTTCGACGTTGAAATCATCCAGATTGGCGAGCGTAATATGCAAAATATGGATTTGCTCAGGGAAGTAGGGCGAATCAATAAGCCGATTATCCTAAAGCGTGGCGTTTCGGCAACCATTGTGGAATGGCTGATGGCCGCAGAATCAATCGCGGCAGGGGGTAATCACAATATTATTTTTTGCGAGCATGGTATCCGTACTTTTGAAACGGCTTATCGAAATGTTTTAGATGTCAGCGCGATTGCGGTGCTCAAGCAAGAAACGCATTTGCCGGTGGTGGTTGATCCTAGCGATGCAGGTGGTAAATCATGGATGGTGCCCGCTTTGGCGCAAGCGGCCATTGCGGCGGGGGCAGATGGGGTGCTGCTGGATGTGCATCCAAACCCTTCGGAGGCGCGCTACGCAGCAGATCAAGCACTCAGTCCGCAGGCTTTGCTGGATATGCTAGCGGCCTTAAAACCCTTGGCGGTGGCCTTGGGCCGATCTCTATAAAGGACAGTCATGTTAAATAAATCCCTAATGGCAACAGCGCTATTGGCAATGGCCATGAGTGCGCAAGCGCGCGCTCTTTTGGATGGCGATTATATTTTAAGCGAATGGCGGCACGCAGGCGTTACCCAGCGAGAGACCAAGAAGGCTACTTTAAGCATCATCGGTGATCGTGTAAGTGGATTCTCTGGGTGTAATCGTTACTCCGGCAGTATTAGCACTTTGCCAAAGTTAAAAGTAGGCCCGCTCGCCAGTACGCGGATGGCTTGTTTGGATGATCAGGCGGCGCAAGTAGAATCCGCAGTCTTGGCTGTGTTTGAATCGGCGCTGCGCTACCGCTTACAAAAAGGTAATCGTTTGGTGTTTTTAGCCGCTAAAGGCGAGCGACTCATTTTTGTTCGCCAGCCCGATACCATTGAGCAAGTGCTTTATATCGCACCAGAAACCAAATCATGCTCTGCAGGCGTTGCCCGAATGGATTGCCTACAGACCCGCGAATCACCAACTGCAGAATGGACACTTTTTTATAATCACATTGAAGGCTTCGATTATGTCGCTGGGAAAGGCTACAAAATCAAAGTGCGCCGTGAAAAAGTGTCTAACCCTCCTGCGGATGCCTCCGCATTTAAATATGTCTTGCTTGAAGTTTTGGGTGACTAATGCGCATTAAACGGTTGGTTTTGCTGGGTACAGGGCTGATTGGTGGCTCGTTTGCGCTGGCACTCAAGCGGGCAAAGTGCGTGGATTATGTGGTGGGGGTGGGGCGAAATCCAGCTAATCTAGCGCGTGCCCTAGAGCTAAATGTGATTGACGAAGCGAGCGATAATGCCGCAGCTGCCGTGGTGGGCGCTGATCTGGTTTTGCTGAGTACGCCCGTTGGCCAAATGGGTGCGCTATTGCAGCAAATTGCCCCTTATTTGCCGCTACATTGCGTGGTTAGCGATGCGGGCTCTACCAAGCAGGATGTCAGTGCGCTTTATCAGCAATACCTGCCGCAGCATTTAAGCCGCTGCGTGCCGGGGCATCCTATTGCGGGTTCGGAATTATCCGGCGCGGCTGCTGCGCAATATGGGCTCTATGAAGGTCGGCGCGTCGTGTTGACGCCGCTGCCTGAAAGTGCGACAGAATCGGTGGGGCTACTGCGTACTTTATGGCAGGCCTGCGGTGCTGAGGTGTTTGAAATGAGTGCACTTGAGCACGATGGCGTTTTTTCTGCGGTGAGCCATGTGCCACATTTGCTGGCATTTACTTATATGAATGCGCTGCTAGATCGCCACAATGCACCACTTTGCCTCGATTTTGCTGCGACAGGTTTCAGAGATTTTACCCGTATCGCAGCATCTCACCCTGAAATGTGGCGTGATATTACCCTTGCTAATAAAAGCGCTATTTTGCATGATCTAAAAGCCAATGCAGCCCAATTAGCGGCATTAATTGAATGTATCGAAAGCCAAAATGCTCAGGGGTTGACTGAGCAAATTGTTCGCGCCAGTACCGCGCGTAATCAATGGGGTCGTAAATCTAGGTAGAATTAATTATGAATTATTTGGCCAGTGAAACACGCTATCAGAATATGCCTTATCGCCGATTAGGGCGTAGTGGTTTAAAGTTGCCCGCGATCTCTTTGGGTTTGTGGCATAACTTCGGCGAGAACCGTGCCTATAGCACCAGCCGAGACATGGTCTTGGCGGCTTTTGATGCAGGCATCACGCATTTTGATCTCGCTAATAATTATGGTCCACCACCTGGCGCGGCTGAGTCTACTTTTGGCCGCATTCTGGCCAAAGATCTTAAGCCCTATCGTGATGAAATCATTGTATCGAGTAAGGCGGGCTGGGAAATGTGGCCGGGCCCTTATGGCGAATGGGGGAGTCGAAAGTATTTAATGGCAAGCCTAGATCAAAGTTTGCAACGTATGGGTCTAGATTATGTGGATATTTTTTATTCGCATCGGCCAGATCCTGATACCCCACTCGAAGAAACGATGTCGGCATTGGATGCGATGGTTCGTCAGGGCAAGGCGCTGTACGTGGGGATTTCATCCTATACAGCTGAGCAAACGCGTGAGGCGAGCCGTATATTAAAAGAGTTGGGGACACCTTGCTTGATTCACCAGCCATCCTACTCAATGTTTGATCGCTGGATTGAGGGTGGTTTGTGTGATGTATTGGCTGGAGAAGGAATTGGCTCAATTGCTTTTTGCCCTTTGGCGCAAGGCTTGCTAACTTCACGCTATTTAAACGGTGTCCCGCTCGATTCTCGTGCTGCCGCTGTGGATAATCCATTTTTAAGTACAGATAAAGTTGAGCAAAGAATTGCTCAGATCAATGCACTAAATAAAGTGGCCGAGGCGCGCGGGCAAACCTTGGCGCAAATGGCGATTGCTTGGGCTCTATTAAAAGTAACCTCAGTCATTATCGGCGCCAGCCAAGTTGCGCAAATTAAAGAGAACATTATCGCGGTGAAAAATTTAGAATTTAGTGCTGCTGAGCTGCAGCAGATCGAATTGATTTTAACGACGTAGCTGCGTAGTAATAAACGCGGTTTAAATAGGCAAGGAAATATATGTCGGGTATTGCTGTTTTGGCGATTGATGGGCCGTCTGCTTCGGGTAAAGGATCGGTTGCGCAGCGTGTTGCAGATGCACTGGGGTTTGCCTATCTGGATTCGGGTGCTTTGTATCGTTTGAGTGCTCTGGCGGCTAAGCAAGCAGGTGTGGTGTGGAGTGATGAGCTTGGTGTGGCCTGTATTGCGGCAGCATTGGATGTGCGTTTTGAGGTGGGTTTAACCTTGCTCAACGGGCGGGACGTAAGCGCGCAAATTCGTAGTGAAGAAATAGGTGTGGGTGCCTCACAAATTGCCGCATTTGCGGTGGTAAGGCAGGCATTGCTCGCGCGGCAGCGGGATTTTGCGCTGGCCCCCGGCTTGGTGGCGGATGGTCGTGACATGGGCTCGGTGGTGTTTCCTCAGGCAGAGTTAAAGATTTATTTAACCGCCAGTGCAAAAGTGCGTGCAGAACGGCGTTATGCGCAGTTGATTGGGCGGGGTGATGCGGCAGATCTGGCTGCTATTACACACGATTTACAGGAAAGAGACGCACGAGATGCAGCTAGGGCCGAAGCACCATTACGCCAATGGCCTGATGCTCTGCTGTTGGAAACCTCAGATTTGAGCTTAGATCAGGTGGTTGAGCAGGTCATATCTTGGTGGAAAACACGCTCTTAATAGGGATAATGTGGTTTTTCTTGTAATAAATCACACCTTTTACCCCCAAGTACTTGAACTATAACAGAGAATTCTTTAGAATCGCCCCACTAAGCCATGGCCCTAGGTCATGGCTTTTGCCCTTGTTGGGCGTTTATCGTGTTTGCAGGGCGCAAAGCCTTGCAGCATTTGTTTAACTAACTTATTTCTGGCTTTCCGCCAGAAATGCTTGGAAATTTCCATTCATATGACTACTGCTACTCTGTCCGGCTCCATGGAAAGCTTTGCCGCTCTATTCGAAGAAAGCCTAACGCGTCAGGAAATGCGCGCTGGTGAAGTGATCACTGCTGAAGTGGTTGCTATCGACCATAACTTCGTGACTGTGAACGCCGGCCTGAAGTCCGAGTCGCTCATCCCGCTCGAAGAATTCAAAAACGACAACGGTGAACTTGACGTTAAAGTTGGCGATTTCGTTCCTGTTGCAATTGATAGCCTCGAAAACGGCTACGGCGAAACTAAACTCTCCCGCGAAAAAGCTAAACGCTTGGCTGCGTGGATTGAGCTTGAAGACTGCCTCGAAAAAGCCATGGTCATGACCGGTGTTATTTCCGGTAAGGTTAAGGGTGGTCTGACTGTTATGGTTAACGGTCTACGCGCATTCTTGCCAGGTTCTTTGGTTGATATTCGTCCAGTTAAAGACACTACTCCATTCGAAGGCAAGCAAATCGAATTCAAGGTGATCAAGCTTGACCGTAAGCGTAACAACGTTGTTGTTTCGCGTCGTGCTGTGCTTGAAGAATCCTTGGGCGAAGAGCGTCAAAAACTCCTTGAAACACTCAAGGAAGGCGCAATCATCAAGGGCATTGTTAAAAACATTACAGACTACGGCGCGTTCGTTGATCTGGGTGGTATTGACGGTCTGTTGCATATCACTGACTTGGCTTGGCGTCGTGTGAAGCACCCATCCGAAGTTCTGGCTGTTGGCGATGAAGTTGAAGCTAAGGTTCTGAAGTTCGATCAAGAGAAGAACCGTGTGTCTCTGGGTCTGAAGCAATTGGGCGAAGATCCTTGGGTTGGTTTGTCACGTCGTTACCCATCGGGTACACGTATGTTCGGTAAGGTTACTAACCTTACAGACTACGGCGCATTCGTTGAAATCGAACAAGGCATCGAAGGCCTGGTTCACGTTTCAGAAATGGATTGGACCAACAAAAACGTTCATCCATCCAAGGTTGTTCAGCTTGGCGATGAAGTAGAAGTAATGATTCTGGATATCGACGAAGAAAAACGTCGTATCTCACTGGGTATGAAGCAGTGCATGGCTAATCCATGGGATGATTTCGCTGAAAACTTCAAGAAGGGTGACAAGATCAAGGGTGCTATCAAGTCTATTACTGACTTCGGTGTGTTCGTTGGTCTGGCCGGCGGTATCGACGGTCTGGTTCACTTGTCTGATCTTTCTTGGAACGTGGCTGGCGAAGAAGCTGTTCGCAATTACAAGAAAGGCGATGAAGTTGAAGCGATGGTTCTGTCTATCGACACTGAAAAAGAACGCATCAGCCTTGGCATCAAGCAAATGGAAGGTGATCCTTTCAACAACTACGTTTCTACTTTCGACAAAGGCTCCCTTGTTAAGGGTACTGTGAAATCTTTGGATGCTAAGGGCGCGATCATTGCTCTGTCTGAAGAAATCGAAGGTTACCTGCGTTCTACAGAGGTTTCACGCGATCGCGTTGAAGACATCCGTACTGTGTTGAAAGAAGGCGACGAAGTTGAAGCCATGATCATCAACGTTGATCGTAAGAACCGTTCGATCAATCTGTCGATTAAAGCGAAAGACTCTGCTGATGAAACAGAAGTAATGAGCAAGCTGTCTACAGAAAGCACTGGCACTGCGGGTACTACCAGCCTTGGCGCCTTGCTGAAAGCTAAGATGTCTGGCGCAGAGTAATATGGATCAAGGTGGGATGACCAAGTCCGAGCTTATTGCAAAGCTCGCCCAGCGTTATCCGCAGCTGGTTGCGAAGGATGCAGAGCTGGCTGTGAAGACCATCTTAGATGCAATGGCCAAGAGCTTGTCTCAAGGCCAGCGCATCGAGATTCGTGGCTTTGGCAGTTTTGATCTGAATTACCGCCCTCCGCGAGTGGGGCGTAATCCGAAATCTGGTACGAAAGTAGCGGTTCCGGAAAAATTTGTTCCCCACTTCAAGGCGGGTAAAGAACTTCGAGAAAGGGTTGATGCCCTAATTTGATGTTTTGCATTACCTCAAGGCGACACTCAAGGGTGTCGCCTTTTTGCATTGCGGCGTAATACCCTCAAACCTTACACACAATGTGCATTATCCATGCGAATGCAACGGCTGAATCGGTTACAATGCTAACTAGCTTATTTCTATGGTTCTGACCCATGCGATATTTCTACTGGCTGATTAAATTTATACTCTTTGTAATTATGTTTGGCTTTGCCATGCATAATGCCGAGCCTGTGGTACTTAAATTCTTTTTGGGTTATTTCTGGCAGGCGCCACTTGCCTTGCTATTATTAGTTTTCTTTGTGGTCGGTGCCGTGTTTGGTTTATTGGCCGCATTTTCTAAGATTATTCGCTTGCGCCGTGAAGTCGTTAGCTTAAAAAAAGAATTGCGTGCTAGGCAAACCGTTGTAGATTTAACGCCTGATCTTCTTGTTGAACAACCTCGTGACGCGTTGTAAATCCATTTATGCTTGAAATTGAATATTGGTGGCTTATTGCCTTGCCGGCTTTTTTTGCCCTAGGGTGGTTGGCTGCGCGTGTAGATATTAAACATGTTTTGTCTGAAACCCGTTCTTTACCCGTGGCATATTTTAAAGGGTTGAATTATTTACTGAATGGAGAAACCAATCGTGCGGTGGATGTATATGTAGATATCGCACGACATCATGCAGAAACAATTGAATTGCAGTTTACGCTTGGCCACTTGTTTCGCCGTCGTGGTGAGTTAGAGCGCGCAATTCGAATGCATCAAAAATTATTGGTGCGCCGTGAATTAACGGTAGGCCAAAAGCAAACAGCGCAATTTGAATTAGCGCTTGATTTTATGCAGGCCGGTTTGTTTGATCGTGCAGAAAGCCTACTCACTGAATTGGCAGATACTGATTACGCAAGACAGGCGCGAATTGAATTGCTCGGGGTTTATCAGCAAGAAAAAGCGTGGGCAAAGGCAATTGAAACTGCGCAGCAATTGCGGGATGAGCGCCATACCTATCAGCATGAGATCGCCCAGTTTTATTGTGAATTAGCTTCGCAAGGTGCTTTGCGCTCCGAGCCAGCAGCGGCTCGCATCTATCTGCAAAAAGCCATTGCCGAGCATCGTAAGTGTTCCCGCGCTTATATGATTTTGGCCGAGTTGGAAATTACGGCGGGCAATGTGGATGCCGCAATTGAGGCTTGGCTTAAGATTGAATCGCAAGAGCCACTTTATATTGCGCTGGCCGCAAGGCCTTTATTGGCGGCTTTTGATTTGCAAGGGCGTACCGCCGAAGGGACTCAGCTATTGCTTGGCTTGCTGCGCCAGTACCCTGAGTTGGATGTCCTGGACTTGGCTTATGAGCGCTTACTTACCGAGCAGGGCTTGCTGGCTACGCACGAATTTGTGCGAGAGCGGCTAAAAGCACATCCAACGATGCCAAGTTTGCGTAAGGTGCTTGAGGCGCATTTGCTGGTGGCGCCTGATGATCAAAAGGTTGAGCTAGAGTTGATTGTAAAGCTGATTCACGATGCTACGCGTGAGCAAACTATGTATCGCTGCAATCACTGTGGTTTTAAAGCCAAGCAATACTTCTGGCATTGCCCCGCTTGCACCGAATGGGAAACTTTTCCACCTGTTCGTGGTGCACAAAAATAACTCTACCCTGTGCAAAGAGTCGCTTTGGCTGCCATCGCTGCTCTTATTCCTAGCATAAAATTATAAATAGGATTGTGTATGTCAACTTCATCCCCCGTGATTGTTGCCTTGGATTACACCAGTGCAGCAGAGGCTTTGGCTTTTGCTGATCGTCTCCGCCCAGATTTGTGTCGTCTAAAAGTGGGTAAAGAGTTATTTACCCGTAGTGGCCCAGTGTTAGTTGAGCAGTTGGTGGCGCGTGGTTTTGATGTGTTTTTGGATCTTAAATTTCACGACATTCCTAATACAGTTGCACAGGCGTGCAAGGCTGCAGCAGAGCTGGGTGTGTGGATGGTGAATGTCCACGCCAGTGGTGGCCGCCGAATGATGGAAACCACTCGTGATGCACTAGAGGCTTTGCCTCAGCGCCCCTTGTTGATTGCTGTGACTGTGTTAACCAGCATGAATGCGGAGGATTTGTCCGAGTTAGATTTGCCTGAGCCAGCGGTGCAAGTCGAAAAACTGGCGCGTTTAACGCACGATTGTGGTCTTGACGGTGTGGTTTGTTCGGCGCATGAAGCAAGCTTGCTAAAAAGCATTTGCGGTGCTGATTTTAATTTGATTACCCCTGGGATTCGTCCAGCTCATTCTGCAGCCAACGATCAATCGCGCGTTATGACGCCTATTGAGGCGGTTGCTGCCGGTGCGGATTACTTGGTGATTGGTCGCCCCATTACCCAAAGTGCTGATCCTGTTGAGGCGTTGCTTGCGATTAACCGTAGCTTGTTGATAAAGGGGCAATAATGTTGTCTGCAGAAGGCAAGCGGATGCTGGAACGCGCAGTTGCAAATGCGCGGGTGCTGGTTGCGGGTGATGTCATGTTGGATCGCTATTGGTTTGGTGATGTGGATCGTGTCTCGCCGGAAGCGCCTGTACCGGTGGCGCGTATTCGCCGCACAGAAGAGCGTGCAGGCGGGGCCGCTAATGTAGCTAGAAATATAGCGGCATTGGGCGGGCATGCTTATTTATTGGCCGTGGTTGGTGACGATGAAGCGGGCCGCACCCTTGAAAAGCTGCTGCTCGAAGACGGTGTGCATACCTATTTGCATCGTGATGCCACTTTAGATACAACGGTAAAATTGCGTGTATTGGCGCGGCAGCAGCAATTGCTACGCATAGATTTTGAAAATGAGCCTAGCCATGAAATTTTAGCGGCGAAACTCGATGAATTTAAAGCTTTGCTTGTTGAGATTGACGTTGTTATTTTGTCAGATTATGGAAAGGGCGGCTTACGGCACGTGCAGCTGATGATTGATATGGCACGGGCTGCTGGTAAAATTGTGCTGGTTGATCCTAAGGGCGATGAGTACGATCGCTATCGTGGTGCCACTTTACTTACACCTAATCGAAGTGAGTTTAGACAGGTGGCGGGTAAGTGGGCCAATGATGCTGAGTTGGCTGAAAAGGCCGAGTCATTGCGTGCATCTTTACATTTGGATGCCCTGTTGGTGACGCGCAGTGAAGAAGGGATGACCTTGTTTAGACCTGAAGGCGTTGTGCATAAGCCAACTCATGCCCACGAAGTCTTTGATGTGTCGGGTGCTGGGGATACGGTGATTGCAACGTTGGGTTTGATGCTGGCTGCAGGATTAGAAATGCCTGAGGCGATGGATTGGTCTAATCGAGCTGCAGGCGTGGTGGTCGCTAAGCTGGGCACCGCTGTGGTGCACCCAGACGAGCTTTTTGCTTGATTATTAGTACACTTATCTTAGTGCTACGCCGGTAGGTGTTTCGGCGATTTCAACCCTGTTTTTGCCTAGTTTTTTTGCTTGATACATGGCTTGGTCCGCGCGTTCAATTACTCGGTCGCGCACCTCGCCAGGTAGCACCAGTGCCACACCTGCGCTAAAGGTAATCAGTAGTTTCTCGTTATTATTTAAGAAAAAGCGCTTGGTCAGCTCACGTTGTAGGCGTTGAATCACGCTCACCGCTTCCTCAATGTCGGTCTCTGGCAAAATAAGAATAAATTCCTCTCCTCCGTAGCGCGCTACAGAATCTGTTGGCCGTAACAGGTCCTTCACGACGATCACTAGGTGAACTAAGGCGGCATCCCCGGCTGCGTGACCTTGGCTGTCGTTTAGTTTTTTAAAATTATCGATATCAAGCAAACCAATCGTCAGCGGACTTTCGTTGCGTAATGCTCTGGCGGCTTCTACTTCGAATAACTCCTCTAAGCCACGACGATTTAATGCGCCAGTGAGTTGATCGGTGCGTACTTTTTCGCTGACATGGGTGAGCTCTTGCTCAAGTGCTAATATGCGTTGCTGGGCGTTATCTGCTTGGCTGCGGGCCTCGAGTAAATCATCACGGGAGCGGCGCACATCGAGTTGCATGCTGCGAGTATCACCAAGTAAGGATTCTAAAACGTCTTTAATGCTGCTTAAGTTATTGGCTTGCTGAATTTGTTCGGTGTAGACGCTGATTTTGCTGTGGTATTGATCGGTGTTATCGGACATGACACTGAGTCGATCAATAAAGGTGGCGATCATGTTTTTAAGTACAGTTTGCGTTTCAACTAAATTGTGCTTTATTTGGCTCTGTTTAAAGAGCACTTCTTTTAGGCCAGCCTCTGCGTCGTAAATAACCCGCATATCCAGTGGCTTCGCCATAATCGCTTGTACTACGGCAACTTGGCCGCGTACCCATTCGTCTTCTATTACTACTTCAGAAATATTGTCCGTAAGCAAACGCAATAAACCCATTAGCCCATCGCATAGGCGCATTTCTTGGTCGTTTTGTAGTTCTAGGCGTAGCCAAAATTTACGCAGTCTAGGCATTAATTTTTTGGTGCTGGCGCTGTTGTTTACTGTGGCGACTTCTGCGGCAAGGTCGGTGGCTTCTTGTTGTAAATCTGCATTATGGGTAAGGCGGGATTCAACGCCAACGGTGAGAGCAACATTCAGTGCGTCCCGCCATTCTCGCCAGTCGTTGTTTTCGTTGTTTTCATTGCTAGTGCTGGCATAAGAATTGCTGCTAGAGCTGCTGATATTTGCATCTGGTAGGCCAAGTACTTCGGGGTTTTCTCCGCTTTCAACGCCAGAGCCTCCCCAGGCTTTTACTAGAGCGCTCAGCTTTTCATTCAGCGCATTGCCGTCACTGCCAAAATTAATCAGTACTTTTTCGAGGGAGTCTTGCTTTCGGCTGGGGGTGTAAACGGGGTTGCGTAATTCCCATTGCCGAATTAGATCACGAATTAAATCTGCCCAGCTCTGGCTTAATTCTGTTTGCCCGCCTTGGCTTTCAATGCTGCGAATAATCAATGCAGGCATGCTAGCCCAGCTGGATTGCCCAGCATGGCGATGTAATTGCTCTATATTGCGCTGTAACTCTGGTGTTTGTCGAGGGAAGGCGCCGATGCTAGCAATGAGCTCTTTGATGGCGGGGTGTAGCTTGTCTTTATCTGAGGTACCCGCTATCTCGTGGTAAATCGATTCGTAGTGATCGGGAGTCGGAGGTACACGGCGCATGGTGAGTTGCTTGAGCGTTTCACGTGCAATATCGGTAGGGTTGCTAAGCTTTTGCATGGCGTGCGAGTTCGGTTAAAGAAGCACGCCAATTATAGTGCATATGGCTGGCGTCTGTTGACGTTTGATGGATGGCATTGGGTGTCAATGCCATCCACAGCAGCAAGCTTGGTTTAGTGAGCGGTTTATGCTCGCGGCCTTGCTCTTAATGCAGGTGCGGGGAAGGGGTGTCGTTGGGTTCAGGTGTTTCGGTGTGGAGTAAATCGCCATCTAAATTGGGGAATAGCGGATTGCCACAGTCGTCACATTGATCCATTGGGAATGAGTGCTCATGCACAACAATATCGTTGATGCCTGATTCACGCAAAATGGCTTCGATTTCTGCAATGCAATCGGTGTGCTCATCTTCGCCGTCGAGCAATGGCCATACCACGCCGTGCAGCATAGGTTCTTCATTGCGACGAATAAAGCCCACACGGTATTCTTCCAGGCTGCGCCCGTGGCAAGCAGCAATCACACAAGTGAGCTGTTTGGCTTCTACGTTAAGCAAAAGCTGTAAGAAAGAGACGGATGCGCGCAAGGAATAAGCCCTTGATGCGCGGTCTGATTCTCGCCATGCGGCAAAATAAGAGATAGGTAGTAGAGACTCCATCGCGCAGCCAGTAAATAAAGATTGCAGCGAGGTAAGTCCTTGTTTTTGCCATTGAGTCAAAATATCTTTGCGCGAGCCGTCTTCTTCTTGCCAGCGAAATATGGCATGGCCTTTGGGGCTGCAACGGCACCTAATAGGTAGCGCGTATCGGTTAAAAATGCACTAGGTTCGGCATTGTTGGCTTGCTCGCACATAAGGGTGCCATTGCTGCTTGTTAAATTCGCCAGTAGCTTGCTGAGTTTGGCGGTATTGCAATAGCCTTGCGGGAGTTGGTCAGGGCTAAATAAAAAATCAGCCAGCGATAGTTTTACACCTTCAATAAACACATGCTTGCTTAAATGCTCACGCAGACTATGAATGCGCGCATCCCCTAGCGGCCCAGTGGGAATATTGAAGCGTGACCATGCCAGTAAGGGCACGGCAAACATAATGGCTTGATGTTCGATTTTATCAATGATAATGCTGTGGGTTTCGGTGCACGCTTCTACGATGTCTGCTAGCTCATTCCATGCCTGAGGATCGGCCTTGGAGAGTGTGTCAAGCGCCGCATTGAGCGTTTCTTCATCTTCATCTAATAAAATATCGCTAACTAGGCTAGCTAATTTGTCTTGCCAAAAGCGATCTTCTGCCAACGTGCATGACACGGCAAGGCTGGTTGCGATGTGGATTAATTCATCTACTTCAGCAGCTCCACGGCTGTGGCGAATGGTGCTAGGATTTTTATTCATTATCTCATCTTTAACAAAGGTTCGTTTTATTTGAGTCAGTGCGCTTATTTTCTTAATTTAGTTTAATGTTTGTTTGCAGTTAAATTGCGGCTTCAAGGTAGTGCGTATCTGAGCCGTAGTCGTCTAATTTGTGAGATAAGGTTTTGTCATTTACCGGGCTAAGGCCTTGTTTGATCCAAAAGTCAGCCGCGCCCGCGATAGCAATTAAGCGGATTTTTTGTAATTTTTCTTGTTTTGCCCAATCAATAGCCGTGTCGAATAAGCGTTTGGCTAGACCTAGCCCACGTGCACTCGGGAGTACTGCCAAGTCATGAATGAAATAAATATCACTTTTTGGCTTTTTGGGGGGGAGTGGGGTATTTAATGCGGGTGGGGTGTCGCCAGACCAAGGATGGGTCAGTAGATAAGCGATGGCTTTTTGGTGCTCAGTGGCTACCCAACAGCTGAGTGGGGATTGCTGATGCTTTGCGATAAGGTGCTCGGCTTCTTCGAGTAGGTTAGCAGGATAACAAGCACTTTGAATCTCCATGACCGATTGGATATCGGCTAGAGAAAATGGGCGAATTAAAATGGCATCTTTCACGGCGTAGCTCGAAAGTAAAAACAGCCCATCCAAAGGATGGGCTGCTACTCATCTGATCAGCCTTTGAGCGATGACTGCATGCTCAAAGCGGGCTTAAGATTTGACTGCTTAATAATGGCTTACCAGCTAGCGCGACGTTGACGTGTTTCGCCATTGCCTGCTGGACGCTCTGCACGTGGTGCGCCGCTATCACGGCTGCCATTGCGGAAGCTGCCTGGGTTGCTATTTGGGGTGCTTGCACCGCCACCAAAGCTGCCACGCGCTTCACGTGATTCGCCACCGCGTGGCGCATCGCTACCACGAGAATCGCTATGGCGTTTGTCGCCGTAGCCGCCGCCATTGCCAGCGTAACCACCACGGCCACCGCCACCATTGCCAGCACCGGCGTAACCGCCACCACCTTGTGGCCGCTTACCTTTGTAGCCACCTGATGGCTTACGATCGCCATAGCCACCACCAGTGCCGCCGCCTTGGCCGGGCTTGAAGCGTGCTTCAAGACCTGGCATGGAAACAGTACCGAAATCAATGTTGTAACGACGACGAATACGCGTCAGTAACATGAAGTCGTTTTTAGTTACCAATGAAATGGCTTTACCAGTACGACCCGCACGGCCAGTACGGCCTACGCGGTGGATATAGTCTTCTGCAAAACGTGGCAAGTCAAAGTTCAGAACCAAGCCAATACCTGCAACGTCAATACCACGTGCAGCAACATCAGTTGCGACCAAGATATCGATTTCAGCACGACGTAAACGATCTAAAGTGCGGCGACGATCGCGTTGAGCCAAGTCGCCATGCATTGCCGCTGCGCGGAAGCCTTCTAGCTTCAGCCATTCAGCAAGGCCATCTGCATCTGCTTTAGTGGCAGTAAATACAATCGATTGTGTTTCGCTGGCTTCTTTTAGTAAAGCGGCAACTAGTTTTTGCTTGTGCTCGTAACCGTCAGCGTAATGAACCGCTTGTTCGATTTGTGGCTGAGCATTGGCTGTTACTTCCATTTCAACTAAGCGTGGGTCACGCAACATTGGGCCGGCAAAGCGCTGTACTGTTTCTGATAATGTCGCCGAGAACAATGCAGTTTGACGATCTTTAGGCATGGCAGAAACAATGGCTTCTACTTCATCAATAAAGCCCATGTCTAACATGCGATCCGCTTCGTCCAGAACCAGCATATCTAAGCGAGCGAAATCGATACGACCGCCACGCATTAGGTCAGATAAACGACCTGGAGTAGCAACCAATACATCGTAAGGCTGGGCTAGCATACGGTTTTGAACGGGGTAAGGAACACCGCCCACTACGCAAGCAACCTTGCAACGTGGGATCAGTTTGCAGTAATCTGTCGCTACTTTAGCAACTTGCTCTGCAAGTTCACGTGTTGGCGTAAGAACAAGTACACGTGGGCCACGCGCATTGTGCTTGGCGGGTTTAAATAATTTGTGCAGTGCTGGCAGCAAGAATGCTGCAGTTTTACCTGTACCCGTTTGTGCAGAAGCCATCACATCATGGCCAGCCATCAATTGTGGGATTGCAGCGGCTTGCACTGGGGTAGGGGTAGTGATACCGAGTTTAGCTAATTCTTGCACCAATTCAGTGGCAAGGCCCATTTCGGCAAAAGCGTTTACAGGGGTATCAGAATGAGTTTCGCGATGTGGCATGAATATTCCTTTGAATATATCCCGGCGAGCGGGAAGACGGGCGCATTCCGGAATTAAATACGGAAACCGGCCGTCAGCGTTACATCGACGCTAACCGGTCAATCCGCATCTCATACAGCACAGGCGGGGGAAGGTCAGGGTACGATGGGGGTTTGTGCTAAAGCACAAAGAAGGTTGCGGATCATACCGATAGACAAACATAAGCGCAAGCTAAATCGACTTAGCCTATTCTGCAATTAAGACGAGCGGCTTGGTCTGTGCCTTGCTTTTTTATTGTAGTGTAACGAAAGTCGTTACACTTTGATTCACATCTAAAAGCTAGGCAGGTAAAATGTCACTAGTCTGATATTAACCAGGCATTCTCCCATCATCACTTGAAAGGTCCAACCGTGCTAGAAGTCTATCGTCAGCATGTTGCAGAGCGCGCAGCACAGGGTATTCCAGCGCTTCCACTGAATGTTTCGCAGACCACAGATCTAATCGAGCTGCTGAAAAATCCGCCTCAAGGTGAAGAGGCCTTTCTTGTCGAATTAATTACCTACCGCGTTCCTGCGGGTGTAGATAACGCAGCTAAAGTAAAAGCGTCTTATCTTGCCGCTGTGGCTCATGGTACTGAAGTATGTCGCTTAATCAGCCGCGCTAAAGCGACTGAATTGCTTGGAACCATGCTAGGTGGCTTTAATATCGCCCCCTTGGTTGATTTATTAGACGATACGGAAGTTGCTGCGATTGCGGCTGCGGCTTTATCTAAAACATTATTGATGTTTGATGCGTTCCATGATGTTAAAACGAAAGCCGATGCGGGTAATGCTTTTGCTAAGCAAGTTTTACAATCATGGGCCGATGCAGAATGGTTTACTAGCCGCCCAGCTGTGCCAGCAAAAGTAACACTGACGGTATTTAAAGTATCTGGCGAAACCAATACTGATGATTTGTCGCCAGCCCCAGATGCTTGGTCACGCCCAGATATTCCATTGCACGCCCTCGCAATGTTAAAAAACCCGCGCCCAGGTATTGAAGCCGATCAGCCAGGTAGCGTTGGCCCGATCAAGCAGCTTGATGCACTTAAAGCCAAAGGCCACAAAATTGCTTACGTTGGCGATGTAGTGGGTACAGGTTCTTCACGTAAATCAGCGACCAACTCCGTACTATGGTTTACCGGTGACGATATACCTTACGTGCCGAATAAGCGCTTTGGAGGCTTCTGCCTAGGTACTAAAATTGCACCGATCTTCTTTAATACCATGGAAGACGCAGGTGCTTTACCGATTGAAGTGGATGTCTCTGCGCTTGAAACTGGTGATGTGATTGATGTTTATCCGCTAGAAGGCAGAGTTGAGAAAAACGGCGTTGTTGTTTCTACCTTCAGTCTAAAAACCGATGTATTGCTAGATGAAGTTCGTGCTGGTGGCCGTATCCCGCTGATTATTGGCCGTGGATTAACGGATAAAGCACGTGAAGTACTGGGCTTAGCGCCTTCTGATGTGTTTAAACGCCCGATTGCACCTGTTGATTCTGGCAAAGGCTATAGCCTGGCGCAGAAAATGGTAGGTAAAGCCTGTGGCGTAACTGGCGTTCGCCCAGGCACCTACTGCGAGCCACGCATGACTTCGGTTGGCTCACAAGACACCACCGGCCCGATGACCCGCGATGAGCTTAAAGACTTAGCTTGCCTTGGCTTCTCGGCTGATTTGGTGATGCAATCGTTCTGCCATACCGCGGCTTATCCAAAGCCTGTGGATGTCAAAATGCACCACGAATTGCCAGAATTCATCTCTACCCGTGGCGGTGTATCGCTGCGCCCGGGTGACGGCGTGATTCACTCATGGCTTAATCGTTTGTTGTTGCCAGATACCGTTGGCACGGGCGGCGACAGCCATACTCGCTTCCCAATTGGGATTTCTTTCCCTGCTGGTTCTGGCTTGGTCGCGTTTGCTGCGGCAACAGGTGTCATGCCGCTAGATATGCCTGAATCGGTGTTGGTGCGCTTTAAAGGTGAAATGCAGCCAGGCATCACTTTGCGTGATTTGGTCAATGCCATCCCGCTTTATGCGATCAAGCAAGGCTTACTGACCGTTGAAAAGAAAGGCAAGCAAAACATTTTCTCTGGTCGCATCTTAGAAATCGAAGGTCTGCCTAAGCTAAAAGTAGAGCAGGCATTTGAATTGTCCGATGCGTCTGCTGAGCGTTCTGCGGCAGGTTGTTCGGTGCAGTTGGATAAAGAACCAATCGCAGAGTATTTGACTTCTAATGTCACCCTAATGAAATGGATGATTGCTGAGGGCTACGCCGATGCCCGTACGCTGGCGCGCCGTATTACAGCGATGGAAGAGTGGCTGGCAGATCCTAAGCTGATGCAGCCTGATGCAGACGCTGAATACGCAACCATTATTGAAATCGATCTGGCCGATATTAAAGAGCCTATTGTTGCTTGCCCGAATGATCCTGACGACGTGAAATTCTTGTCAGAAGTGGCTGGTGACGTGATTGATGAAGTGTTTATTGGTTCATGCATGACCAATATTGGTCACTTCCGCGCGGCTTCTAAATTACTGGAAGGCAAGAGTGATATTCCAGTTCGTCTATGGATTGCACCGCCAACTAAGATGGATGCACAGCAGCTAACAGAAGAAGGTCATTACGGCGTTTTAGGCCGCACTGGTGCGCGTATGGAGATGCCAGGCTGCTCATTGTGCATGGGTAACCAAGCACAGGTGCGGAAGGGGTCTACAGCCTTTTCAACATCCACACGTAACTTCCCAAATCGCTTAGGGATTGATACACGCGTTTATCTGGGCTCTGCTGAGCTGGCCTCGGTTTGCGCCATGCTGGGTAAGATTCCAACTAACGAGGAGTACCTCGCAAATATTGGGATTCTTGCGCAAAAAACCGATGAAGTGTATCGCTACTTGAATTTTGATCAAATCAAGAGCTATAGCGATATTGCCAACACGATTAGCGCTAAGTAATGCCCCTAGCAGCCTGTCGGACTTAAGCGATCGTAGCGAGGGAAAGACCGGTTTGAGGCAGATTTCGTGGGTTTTTGAGGCGAATAGCTGGCTATTCAACGAGAAAATGCGTGAAATATGGCCAAATCTGGCTTTTCCGTAGTAGGTCAGTCTTAAGTCCGACAGGCTGCTAGGGCCACTGCTTATAGCTTAGGTGGTGGCTTGTTGGTATCGAAGGGCTTGATTGATTGAGTCGCTTTCAGTGAGAATCACCTTCCTTTGCGAGTCGGGCTATTTAGTAGCGTGTGGGACTTCGCATCAGTCGGCTGCAAAATCACCTAAACGGTCCGTATTTTACTGACTTTCTGACCAATAACGCTTTATTGGCCCGCAAGCTCCGCCAAATTTGACCTCGTTTCTGCGATTTTTCATGTTCGGCCGCGTAAGCCCGACACGTTACTAGTTCGGCTTTTTTATTGATGGCTTGCCCACCCATCTTGCTCGTTGAAGGTTCAACGGCCGTGGCAAGACCTCTTGGACCTTCAGGGGTTTATTTATGTCTAACTTGGCAAACATTGCCATTGTGAACGACACCGTCGATTCACAACTACCTGTTAGCGCTTACTTTGACGCGCAACTCTACCAGCTCGAGCAAGAGCGATTATTTACCCATGGGCCGCGTTATATTGGCCACGAACTGATGACGCCACAGCTTGGCGATTACCATGTGCTAGAGGCTGATAACGATGCACGTTATTTAAAACGTAGCGATGATGGGGTGCAGTTGCTGTCTAATGTTTGCCGCCACCGTCAAGCCTTGATGCTGAAGGGGCGAGGCAATCAAAGCCTGACGATTTGTCCGCTGCATCGCTGGACATATAACGCCAATGGGCAGTTGTTAGGTGCGCCGTATTTTAAGAAAAACCCTTGCTTACACCTACCAAATATCCCATTACAATCATGGAATGGCATGTTATTTGAATCGGGTCGCGATATTGAGGGCGATTTAAAAAACTTGGGCGTGGCGAAAGAAATCGATTTTGCCAATTACGTATTTCATAGTGTAGTCGTGGACGAATACGAAGGTAATTGGAAAACCTTTATTGAGGTTTATTTAGAAGACTACCACGTTGAGCCGTTTCACCCAGGTTTAGGGCGCTTTGTAGAATGTGCAGATTTAAACTGGGAATTTGGCGACTGGTATTCGGTGCAAACTGTGGGGGTGCACAATGCCTTGGCTAAGCCTGGCTCAAAGGTTTATGCCCAGTGGCATGAAGAGCTTATGCGTTATGGGCAAGGAAAATCGCCCAAGCACGGTGCGATTTGGCTGACCTACTACCCTAATATCATGGTGGAGTGGTATCCGCATACCTTAGTGATTTCTACAATTATTCCAACAGGCCCGCGTAGCTATAAAAATGTGGTGGAATTCTATTATCCAGAAGATGTTGCTTGGTTTGAGCCAGAACTATTGGCGGCTGAGCAAGCGGCATATGCTGAAACTGCGGTGGAAGATCAAGAAATTATTCGGCGTATGGAGGCGGGACGAACAGCGCTCTACCAAGCTGGCCGCAATGAAGTAGGCCCTTATCAAAGCCCTATGGAAGACGGCATGCGCCATTTCCATGCTTTTTTAAGGCGTGAGTTGGGAAGTGCTATTCGTTAACACGACTAAAAAAATAAACGACGAAGGTATAAAGTGGTTTATTTTAGGTCAAGGTGAAAAAGAAGTGTTAATGTGGTTGCATATAAAAAAGCCACGAGGTGCTCGTGGCTTTTTTGAAAGCAAGCGCGTTAATTGCGCGAGGCTTACTTTAAACAGCAGCAGCGTTAGCGCCGTTGGTTTTCTTAGCGGCAGTCTTAACGGCATCTGCAGTTGCAGTGCCAGCAGCCTTAACTGAAGCATCAGCAAAGTCGGCGACTTGCTTAGCAGCTTTTGTCAGGCTATCCACTGCAGCGGCAGTGGCTTGTAGTGTTGATTTAACCGCAGCAACAGCTACATCTGCACCAGCAGGAGCAGATTTAACAAATTGATCTAAACCAGATACAACGTGCTTATTGAAAGCAGTAGTGCGTTCTTCAACCAGTTGCGATGCTTCAACTTGTGCTTGTGAAGCGATTTCGTACAGGCTGCGTGAGTAATTTGTAGCTTGTTCGATTGATGATTCAGCCAGTTTTTGGCGTAAAGCTAAAGCTTCTTGAGCATCTTTAACGGCAACGAGCGCATTTGCATTTTTTGCGTTGCTTTCTAGTGTGCTTTTTGCCACTTCAACTTGCAGCTTGATGATACGTTCGGCAGAATCAATGGAAATGCGTGCAAAACGCAGTGCCACTTCAACTTGCTCGGTCGCGAACGCGGAGAATTGTTGCTGTGCAGTAGTCATCTCAATGATCCTTTCTGTCGTTCAGTGTTGTGGGTTTGGGGCGCGAATTGCACACTAAAATTATGATGCAGTGCACAATCAGTGCTTATTCTGGAATAGGCTTTTGTGATTGTCAATAAAATTGTGCGTTGCAACATGTTGCATGAATAGATAGTCCAGACTATCCTCTTCTCAATAACAAATAATATACACACGAGGCAGCACTTATGAGCGTGGAAAAACGCGTTATCAAGAAGTATCCAAACCGCCGCCTATATGACACGGCCACGAGCTGTTACATCACTTTGGTCGATGTAAAACAGCTGGTTTTGGATAATATTGATATTCAAATTGTGGATGCTAAAAGTGGTGAAGACATCACTCGCAGTGTGTTGCTACAAGTCATTATGGAAGAAGAAGCTGGCGGAATGCCTATGTTTTCTTATGATGTGCTTACGCAAATTATTCGCTTTTATGGGAATGCAATGCAAGGTGTCATGGGGAATTACTTAGAAAAAAACATGCAACTTTTTGCTGAAATGCAAGGTCGCTTGCAGACACAGGCTAAATCGGTGATTACTGGCGAAAACCCGATGCTCTCAAATGCAAATCTGTGGGGGGACTTTATGAAGTTCCAAGGCCCAGGGATGCAAAGCATGATGAATAATTATCTTGAAAGCAGTACGTCAATGTTTGTGGATATGCAGCAACAGTTGCAAGACCGAGCCAGACATTTATTCACTGGAATGGGGATGCCAGGTTACGGCAAGGAGGGGGATGAGCCCAGTGGTAACCCTTTGCCAACAGAACCACCTGTAGCTGCGACAGAAGAGGCCGTTGTTGATGTAGAGGTGGTAAAGCCTGCCCCTAAACGAAGGGCTGCTAGAAGCTGAACTTTGATTGATGTGATGAGTCTAGAAAAGAGCGCCCTTCGGGGCGTTTTTGCGTTTGTAATTAGATAAGGTTAAATTTTGGATACTTCTTTTGAACGCCGTTTTGGCGGTATTGCCCGTTTATATGGAAGCGTGGCATTAGCGCAGTTTCGGCAAGCGCATGTGTGTGTTGTGGGTGTCGGTGGGGTGGGATCTTGGGCGGCGGAGGCCTTGGCGCGCTCTGGTATTGGCCATATCACGCTGATCGATCTGGATGATATTTGCGTATCGAACACTAACCGTCAGCTACCCGCCTTAGAAGGGCATTATGGCCAGATGAAAGTAACCGCGCTGGCGGAGAGAATTGTTCAGATTAACCCAGAATGCATCGTGGATGTGATCGAAGATTTTGTCAGCATTGATAATTTTGAAGAAACCTTAGGCCGTGGTTATGACGCCATTATTGATGCCATTGATTCGGTAAAAACTAAGGCGGCGATGATTGCTTGGTGCAAGCGGCGAAAAATTCGCTTGGTAACCACGGGTGGAGCGGGCGGGCAGATCGATCCTACGCAAATTGCCGTGGTGGATTTATCTCAAACAATTAATGACCCGCTGGCAGCAAAAGTGCGCTCGATCTTGCGTCGTGAGTATGGCTTTGCGCAGCAGGGTAAAAAAATGGGCGTGGAATGCGTTTACTCCACCGAGCAGCTGGTCTATCCGCAAGCAGATGGCAGCGTATGCGCTCAAAAGCCAGCTGTTGGTGATGTGGCCTTGGGCTTGGGGTGTGAGGGGGGCTTTGGCGCATCGGTGGCGGTAACGGGCTGCTTTGGCTTTGTTGCTGCGGCGCAGGTTTTAAAGCATTTGGCTAAAGCACCGCCCGTGGTGAATGCTTTAAGCGGAGAATAAATATAGCCTTGGGCGGCGTGCTCGCCCTAGGTTGGTGTTGATTAATGGTTTGCGAGCAAGCAGCATGTCAGCTAATCGCTCACCCTGCCACGCAATGCCTTAATGCTTCCCCGTTTGTTTTTGCTATCTAAGCGCCGAGTTTGTGAGCCGCGTGTTGGGCGGGTGGCTTTGCGCGGTGTGGCGATGGTGGCGGCACTGGCGACCAGCTCATTCAGGCGTACAATGCTGTCGGCGCGGTTTTGTTCTTGGCTGCGGTATTGCTGCGCCTTTATGACGATTACGCCATCCTTGCTGATGCGCTGATCCCCCTGCGCAAGTAGCCGCTCTTTGAGTAAGGAGGGCAGAGAGGAGGCAGAGATATCAAAGCGCAAATGTACCGCGCTCGACACCTTGTTCACATTCTGCCCGCCGCTACCTTGGGCGCGGATGGCAGAAAATTCTATTTCGTTTTCTAGAATATCGAAGCGGATAGTAAACATGGCTTATAGCTCGGCGCTTGGCGGTGCCAGCACCGTTCGATTGCCATTGCTTTCCATCTGGCTGACGATGCCGGCGTTTTCCATTTGATCGATCAGTCTGGCTGCGCGGTTGTAGCCAATTCTAAGCTGGCGCTGCACGGCAGAGATAGAGGCGCGGCGGCTTTTTAGTACCAACGCCACGGCTTCATCGTAAATGGGATCGCTTTCGCCGCCCTCATTATTGTTATTGTTATTGTTATTGGACGCGCTGGCCTCGGCATCAAAGCCACCATTTAAGATGCCGTCGATATAGCGTGGCTCGCCAAATTGTTTTAAATGCTCAACTACGCGGTGCACTTCATTGTCGTCAACAAAAGCGCCATGAATCCGCTGCGGATAGCCGGTGCCGGGCGGCAAGAACAGCATGTCGCCTTGGCCGAGGAGGGCTTCAGCCCCCATCTGGTCCAAAATGGTGCGGCTATCAATCTTGCTGGATACTTGGAAGGCCAGCCGAGTTGGGATATTGGCCTTAATCAGGCCAGTAATCACGTCTACTGAAGGGCGTTGAGTGGCTAAAATTAAATGAATCCCCGCTGCACGTGCTTTTTGCGCGAGGCGTGCAATGAGCTCTTCAATCTTTTTGCCAGCCACCATCATCAAATCAGCAAATTCATCGACCACCACCACAATAAACGGCAGATGCTCCAGCGCTTCTGGCTCATCTGGCGTAAGCGAGAATGGATTTGTGAGGCGTTCGCCGCGTTGCTCGGCTTCGCGTACTTTTTGATTAAAGCCCGCCAGATTACGTACGCCAAAGGTGCTCATTAGGCGATAGCGTTTTTCCATCTCAGCCACACACCAGTTTAGGGCGTTGGCGGCGAGTTTCATATCCGTGACGACGGGGGCCAATAAATGTGGAATGCCGTCATAAACGGATAGTTCCAGCATTTTGGGATCAACCATAATAAAGCGTACTTCTTCCGGCGTGGCCTTATACAGTAGTGACAGAATCATGGCATTCACGCCGACTGATTTACCCGATCCGGTGGTCCCTGCCACCAGCATATGTGGTGCTTTGGCAAGGTCGGTAACAATAGGCGCGCCGGTAATATCTTTACCTAGCGCAATGGTTAGCTTGCTTTGATTTTGCTGATAAACATCGGAAGATAAAATCTCGGATAAGCGAATCATTTGCCTTGTTGGGTTAGGCAGCTCCAGCCCCATGCAGGTCTTGCCAGGGATGGTTTCCACCACGCGGATAGAAACCAGCCCCAGCGCCCGCGCTAAATCTTTCATTAAATTAACAATTTGCGCGCCGCGCACACCGATAGCGGGCTCAATCTCGTAGCGGGTAATTACTGGGCCTGCGTAGGCATCTAGCACCGATGCTTTTACGCGAAATTCAGCTAGTTTTTCCTCAATCAGAATGCCACGATCTAAGAGATCATCTTGGGTGATGGTTTCAATTTCAGGATCTGGCGGGTGCAGCAGGCTGAGCGATGGCATAAAGTCATCACTGTAGTGCACGGGCTCGGCGGGCGGGAGTGGCGCAGGAGTGGGCGGTTTGGACCAAGTGAGTTGAAATTCTGGTGCAATCACTAATTCGGGCGTTGTTAATTCTGGTTCAGGTGCAATAACTAGTTCGGGAGCTGTTAATTCAGACTCTGGTGTAATCGTTAACACGGGCGCGATTAGCTCAGGCTCTAGGGCGCGCGCTAAGTTGTACGATGTTAATTCTGGCTCTGCTGTCATCACTAACTTGGATGTTGTTAGTTCATGTGCCGGAGTAATAGCTAGCTTAGATGCTGCCAATTCAGGCATTGGAGTAGCGAGCTGAGCTTGTGGCCGCTCGGTCACGGGCGGCGTGAACTCAGCGGCTGGGATGTGCTCTGCCGTGGTGGCGGGCGTGCTCGTCATGGCGTGGGTGAGAAACGCTGCCAAGGCGCGTGACTCTGGATCGGGGAGGGGGGCAACGGTTTCTACGATAGGCTGTAGCGTAATGGTTTCGCTTGGCTCCCAATCAGGAATTGCCGCGATAAGCGCGGCTGTACTCTCGCTAATTTGCATCTGCGCAATGGCTGGCGCTGGGCTAATGAGGGAGTCATTTAACGTGGGTTCAATTCTTAGAGTGGGGCCTGTTAGATTAGTAGGTGGCGTTTTGGGCTCTAGCTGAAATAAGCGCGGGCTGCTGCTCAGCGGGGCTGCGGCTTTTTTTGCGGGGCTACGGTTAGGTAGCGGTGCTGCTTCAGCGGGTTTGCCATGTATGGTGGATAAGCGCTGACGAATTTCGGTGGCCTCAATTAAAGGCAGTGTGCTTGGTCCTACTTGCTTTGGGCGGTCGTTATGGTTTTTTACCCGATGATCATTTTGTAGGTGCTGCCTGATTTGGGATGAATCAATCAGCGGCAAAGTGGCCACCTTGGGCATGGCAGCGAGGGACGGGCTGGTCTTAGGAGTGAAGTGTGGCTCCAGCGCCGTGGCTTGAGTGATTGGCGCTATGGCTTGGGCGGGTGCACGCAAGTGCTGAAACAATTCAGTACTTTTAATGGGGGGCTGGCTGGTAAGGCTGACTTCTATCTTAGGGCCAACGGCGACGGGTTCAGGCGCTGGCGCAGCGGCTTGCCTTACAATGGCTTCTTTTGGGGCTGCAGGCGGATGGGTTTCGCACTGGCTTGCCGGAATTGTTTTTTCTATGCACTCTTCTTTATCGTCGAAAGCATTCCATTCATGGGCATGGTCTGCGTCTTCAGACTCTTCTTCTTGCTCAGACTGTGGCTCAAATTGTGCTTTAATTCCCGATACTATAGCGAGCCAACCCTGTTCTATTGCAAGACCTGTGCACTCAAGGATTTCGCTCCATGGCTTTTGCCGCCAAAGTGGAATGCCAAAACCGAGGCCCAGCGAAAAAAGTAAGGCTGATAGGATGGCTGAATAGCCAAGTAAACTTTGTCCTGCAGCGAGTGTGGTCAGTGTAATTGCAAAACCAAGGTATTCAATGCTCGATCGTTTTTTTTGCTGCCAAGTGCGCTCTAGTGCAAAAAAAGCGCACAGCCAAGCGGCCAAGCCGATATGACGATTAAACCCAAGCAATACAATTAAGATAAAAGCAGGGCAAAGCCAGATCAAACGGGCGGTGTGCAATAGTTGATTGATTCGGGAAATGAATCGAATAGACATGTTTTTACGAATCCAGAACGGCATATATGGCAGAGTCGGCATTATCCGCTTCTCTGGCCCTCTCGCCAATCAAGAAAAAGCCTAAATTTAAGCGGCTATATCTATATCAACAAAAATCACTCAGGAATAAATAGGGAAAAAACGATTTTGTGATCTACAAAAAGCGTAAATGGCGCGAAATGGGTCGCCCCGTAAGATGCGCAAGGGTTTTAACCTCACCCACTGTTTTAAGGGGTGTTCGCTCTGCATGTCGGTGGTATTTAAGTATTTAGTGGGAAAAGCGGTTAACGTGACTGCGTTATTTCCTGCTGTTTTTGTGGCTCTAAGCCAAATAGCTCTGGATGTTGTTTGCCATACCAGCCTTTTACTTCGTGATGGTCTAAGGCCAAAAAATGCTGGATGCTTGGCACAAGCGGAAAGGAAATGGAAACCAAGAGTAAGGCAAATCCAAAAGCGGCATAGACGGTACTTACATCAAAAACCCCTAAAGCGGCTCCCGCAATGGCTGGGCCCAGTATGGCCGATAAATTCATCACCATAAAATTGACGGAAGAAAATCGTGAGCGAAAATGATCAGGAACGGCAAGTTGGCGGTGGGTTTGTCCAACCAGTTGGCTAATGGACATCACAAAGCCGGTCATACCAAACCCTAGGGTTAGTATCCAGCCTTGCTGACTTAATGCGACTGCAATCAGGCAGAGTGCTACCGTGCTGATGGCGAGTAAAGACGCTCTAAAACGCCCTTGCCAGTGGATTATTTTTGCCGCACCCCAAAATGCCCCAAGCAACATCCCCAAGCCTAAAGCCGCCTCGGTTGCACCTAACCAGTTAGCGCCCAAGTGCAGGGAATGAACCTTTAGCGGCAGCAGCATACCTAGCGAGGGGGAAAGAAATGCCGTGCAAAAGAAAGCATAAATCGTCCAGTTGCGATCAATGGGGATTTTCCATTTTGCGCTGAGACCTGCACGCACTTCTGCGCGCCAATGGCCTCGCTGGTTGTTGGTAGGCTTAATTGGCGGGATGGCGAAGGCCGAAAGGGCTGCAATCAATAACAACGCGGCGTAAATCCATAGGGCAATGGCTACATTGCTGAGCGCAACGACCGCGCCACCTATCACTGGCCCAGCTAAACGGCCTAAAGACTGGGCGCTTTTTTGTAAGCTTAGGGCATCAGATAGGCGATCTGGCAGGGTTAAATCGGCGGCAATGCTGCTGACTGCAGGCAGCACCATTGAAAAAGCAATGACATCGATGGCATAAATTAGAATAATCGGGCCGATGCGGTAATAACCAAAGCTTGCCATCAGGGCCAGTCCCAGCGCGGTGAGCACGGCAGCTAGCAGCCCCCAAGCCATGATGCGCGCTTTGGGGAAACGATCTCCATGGGCAGATAGGAGTGGTAGCGCAATCAGCATGGTCAGAGCAGCACTCATGCCAAAAATAGATAAATCTGCAGCGCCTCCCTTGGTCACAATCCACCAGCTAATGGCCACGTTGCCGGTGGTGAGGGATAACACCGCCAGCACATCACAGAGAAGTAAAAAAGGAAAAGCGGAGCCTAAACCTTGAAATCGTTTGCTGAGTATGAAGGTCATGTGTGCGGTGGAGAATAGGCAGTGGTTTAGTTTAACAGCTTGTATGTTTATGACGAATGCCTTTCAGTGTCCTCGTTTAAAATAGCTAATTAATAAATTAATCCCGCTGTTTTGATAAATGGCGGGATTAATTGTTTTTTTAGATAAATTGATGAGGCGTTTATTTAATGCCGATTTCTGCTAACCACGGGCTCTGCGCAATGCTGGTGTCGTTCCCTAAAATGCTTAGGTATTCGCGGGCGCGGGTGATCGCCACATAAAAATGACGGCGCTCATTAGCGCTGTCTGGGCCATCTTTTAATTGCCAAGCCCCCAGCTGTGGCAAGATCACATGTGCCCATTCGCGCCCTTTTGCTTGCTGAACACTACTCACCACCACGCGATTTTTATTAAAATGCTGGTAGCGTAGGCGGCGTTTTTGCCAGTCTTTTTGCAGCGCATCGGGCCCCATTGCAGCAAAGTCGGTTAATAGCGCTTTAAAAAGTTGCAAGCGTGCTTTGGCGGTGCGGGCGGTTGGTGCGCTTAACGCTACTAATGGTTTTAAATTAAGTTGATCAACGAGCTCATCCAGGCGAATGGCCAGCGGGGTTTTGCTGTCTTTTATTCTTACAAACGCCAAGTGGGCGATATCGGCGGGGATGAGCCCTTTTAAAATAGCGTAAGCATCAGGTAGCCAATCTAGGCGGTAGAGCGGTTTGTTTTCGTGATCGCGGCTAATGAGCTCTTTTTGGAAATTATTAATTTGCTCTTCGCTGATTTCCCAAACAGGAGATTGGATGAGTGCTAAAAACGCATCTACATCACTGCTATCTATTTCCTTGCAGCTGTTCGCTAAGTAGGCGAGGGCTTGGCAGAGCAGCGCTGCGTGGCGCAGAAAATAAGGGCGGCTGCCCTCCATACGGTAAGCCATGCCTGCGGCAAATAGTGCGTCTTCTACTGGCTTACTGCGATCGGCTTCGCGCACTAAGATTGCACACTCGTTCAGGTTGCGGCCAGTGGCCTGCCAATCTTCAAGCAGCGCACTGGTATCGCAGTCGTTGCTGACTTTTTTTAACTTGGGGCGGGTGTAGTGGTTGGCTTTAGAGCGCACTTCAATCTTGCTGCCCAGCGGTTTAATCAGGCGGGTGGCCATTTGATCCAGCGGGCGGCCAAAGCGAAATGAGCGAGAGAGGCCAAAGGGGGCCGATTGGGTTTTCCAAGCTTTAAAGGCAGAAAAAGGGGCTAGGCCGCGCCATTCGTAAATATCTTGCGCATCGTCGCCAACGGCAAGCATACGGATGCCCGCAGCGTGTATATGTCGCAGTATTTGCTCATGTACGGGTTTGGTATCGTGAAATTCATCCACCAATACCCACTGTATGCCCAGTTGCTTTAAATCTTTGGCAATGATTTCTGGTTCACGCAGCAGATCAAAGGCCGCATCACCCGGTGCAAGAAATTCTAAGCGCTCGCGGGCGTTTTCAAAGCGTTTGAATAGGCGATAACGTTGGCGGCTAATACCAAGGCGCATTAGGGTATCGTCTACGTCGTATTCATCTTCTTCTTCATCTAAATCGCCCCAAAGTGCAAAAGGGCGGGTATTAAATGACAGACTTACTTTCGCATCGTCGATAAACTGCAGCAGCACGGACAAGGTCTGGCTGTCGCGGGCAATGCGCACTTCGTCTTCAAGCAAGCTAGCGTTAATGACGTCGATGGCTTCATGCATGGCCATGTCGATTAAATTAGCTAAAGTATCAGGACGTAAGCGCCGTGGTTTAAGGCGTGAGCGGCCAGAGTGCTGGGAAAATGCCCTTAGCGCATATCCGTCAAACGTGTAAGCTTGTGGTGGGGGGAGCTCGGGGTAGTGGCTACGGCAGCGTTTAATAAAGGTGTCTCGGCCACTATTTGAAAAGGTAAGCACTAGTGGCGTATGCCCTTGGCTGCGTAACTGCTTATAGGCGGCAACCAGTGTGGTGGTTTTTCCGGTGCCAGCACGCGCACAGATAAGCCCAGATTGGTACTGGTCCGGCTGTTGTAGCCAGTTAAAAATAGCCTGATGTTCGCCGTCCCATTCCAGTTCGTGCATGGTTTTCTTCTATAAGTAGGTTGCGGGTATTTTAAACGCATTAAAGCTTGTGTAAGTGAGATTGTTTTCTTAGCTGTGTTTGTTGAATAAATAGGATGAATATGGGTAATTGGATTAAATTTTCTGTTCTTTTGGCGACGCTGGTTACCCCACTTGCTCACGCAGATTCTGTATCTGTGTTGGCAGGGGCAATGAACAGCACTAAGCAAGAGCAAAGCTCCTATGCTTGGACGTTGTCGTATTTGCATGATTTAAATGAAAACATGGCGGTCAGTTTTTCTTGGCTTAATGAAGGCCATGTGGATAATCACCATCGGGATGGGCACACCTTTCAATTTTGGGGAAAAACCCAAGCTTTACACCCAAAGCTGACCTTGGCGGCGGGGCTAGGGCCCTATCGTTATTTTGATACCACCCCTAAAAGGGTGGATGGCCGTGGTTATTTAAATGACCATGGCTGGGGCGGGATTTTCAGCCTGCAAGCCACTTGGCAGGGCGAGAGCGATTGGCAATACCAGCTACGCCTCAATCACATCAGCACCTCGGGCAGTATTGATACCAACTCAATTATGTTGGGTATGGGTTACCGGCTATCGCCCATGGCGTTTGATGATCCTAGTTGGCCAGGTGCCCGTGGCAAGCAAGAAGTGGTGGCCTATTACGGGCAAACCATCGTTAATAGTTTTGGCTCAGAAACGGCTAATTCAGGGGCTTTAGAGTATCGCTATACCTTTGCACCAGGGGTGAAAGCCTCTGTTGAATATATTCAGGAAGGGGAAGCCAAGCGCATGCGCCGTAGCGGAGTCGCCTTGCAAGCGTGGTATGAGCCAGGGTTTTTTGACGATAAATTTACCGTTGGCTTGGGTGTTGGGCCTTATTTCTCGGCAGGTAAGAAGTCCAGAAATAATCGCCCTGATCTAGAGAAAAACGCTGTAGCAGGCTTGGTTACCATGGCAGCAAGTTATCGCTTTAGCGAGCACTGGCGGGCAAGGGTGGCTTGGAATAGAACCGTTACAGATTACGACAAAGACACCGATGTGATTTTGTTTGGCTTGGGCTATTTATTTTAAGCACTCAATTGTTTTTGTCCACGAAATACACAAAAATCACGAACAAGCTCCCGTGTTTATTGGTTACTTTGAGTGTTTAGTGTTTTTCGTGGCGACGTATTTCTTTACCCTTCTGATTAATTGCATTATTGCGCTAAAAATGGTTTTGGATTAATGGCCTTACTTTTAAAGCGTAATTCAAAATGCAATTTCACCTTGTTACTGCCCGAGCTTCCCATCTCGGCCACCTGCTGCCCTTGTTTAATGATATCGCCTTCTTTAACTAAGATTCGCTGATTGTGAGCGTAAACGCTTAAGTAGTCTTGATTATGTTTGATAATCAGTAGATTGCCGTAGCTGGGTATGCCATTGCCGGCATAGGACACTTTGCCACTGGCTGCTGCGTAAATGGGTGAGCCTGCCTCGCCCCCAATATCAATTCCCTTATTACTGCCGCCATTGTAATTTTGCAGTATTGGCCCTTTGCTTGGCCAGATTAGGCTAATGGCAGGGGTGGGTTTGCTTGCTGCTGGAGCTGGGCTGGGCTTACTAGGTGTGGGCTTGTTGCTTGGGGAGGGGGTGCTAGTCGTTTTGGGGCTGGGTTTTACCGCAAGAGTCTGCCCAATTTGAATGCCGGTATCGCGGAGTTGATTCAGGCGCTGCAGCTCGCTCACACTTAAATTATGGTTGCGTGCAATGCTATAGAGCGTATCACCCGCTTTTACTTGGTATTTTGAACTGTTGTTAATAGGTGCTGTGCCACAAGCACTGATCAGCAGGGTGGAGAATAGGGCGTAGTGGCGGAGAAGAGGAAAGATAGGCATGAGGCTGATTTTAACACTGTCTTTTGCGTCAGCGTTTGCCTAGGTATTTTTGACAGCACTGCATAATAAAGCTTTCTAGCAAAAAAATAGGCGACTGGTGAGTCGCCCATTGTGTATTGGAGGAGGCCGCTGCGCCACGCGGATCAGCGTGCATCACCGCGTGGGCAAAAAAACGCCATCCTGTACTTTACTTACAGCTTTTCAGTTAACCAAGCTGGGATGCTTGCCAATGCCGCATTCAGGTTTTCTGGCTCAGTACCGCCCGCTTGGGCCATATCAGGTTTGCCGCCGCCTTTGCCGCCTACTTGCTGCGCTACAAAGTTGACCAGCTCACTGGCTTTGATTCGGCCCGTTAAATCTTTGCTTACACGGGCGATTAAGCTGACTTTGCCATCGCTTACGCTGGCCAGTAGCGAAATGCCGCTTTGCAACCTGTCCATGACTTTATCGCTCATTTCACGTAGGACTGCGCCATCAGCGCCTTCAACGATCGCGCCTAGACACTTCACGCCCTTAATCGTGCGCAAACCACCGCCCAGTAAGGTGTCTAGCTGAGCAAAAGCCATCTGGCCTTTTAGGCCCTGAATTTCTTTTTGCGCAGATTTTAGCTCCGCCTGAAGTTTTTCTAGCTTGGCTGCTAATTCGCCTGGTTTGGATTGCGTCATCGCTGCAAGCGTTTTGATCTCGCTGTCTTGTGCCTGAATCAGAGCCAGTGCTGCACTGCCGGTAATGGCTTCGATGCGGCGAATCCCTGCCGCAATACCCGCTTCACTGACCACTTTAAATAGGCCAATATCACCCGTGCGGCCCACGTGAGTACCACCGCAAAGCTCGGTAGAGAACTCGCCCATTTGTAATACGCGCACATCATCGCCGTATTTTTCGCCAAACAGGGCCATCGCACCGGCGGCAATCGCGTCATCAAAGCTCATTTCTGCAGCAGAAACGGCATCGTTGCGCATGATTTCTTCGTTGACCAATGCTTCAATTTGGGCGATTTCAGCCGGAGTAACTGGGCGAGGCTGGCTAAAGTCAAAGCGGGTGCGCTCAAAGGTAACCAGCGAGCCTTTTTGCTCTACATGCGTGCCAAGTACGCTACGCAGTGTAGCGTGCAGTAAATGCGTAGCGCTGTGATTGCGCTGGCTGGCTTGGCGTTTGGCTAGATCAATGCAGGCGGTAACGGTGTCGCCTACATTTAGGCTGCCATTGCTCAGCATGCCTTGGTGGCCAAACACATCAGATTTCACTTTTTGCGTGTCAGTCACGTCAAACAAAATATTACCGGCAAAAATCTGCCCAACATCACCGGCTTGGCCGCCAGATTCTGCATAAAACGGCGTGTGATCAAGCACCACAACGCCTGCTTCACCAGCGTTAAGCACTTGTACTGGCTCATTGCCTTTGTACAGCGCCAATACTTTGGCTTCACGGCTGTGCTCGGTATAGCCATGAAAAACACTGGCGCTGCCATCGTATTCCAAGCCCGTTACCGCTTTAAATTGACCGGCCGCTTTGGATTGGGCTCGCTGGGTATTGAGCGCGATCTCAAAGCCTTCCATATCTACGCTGACGTTCTTTTCACGGCACACGTCTGCGGTTAGATCGATAGGGAAGCCGTAGGTATCAGAAAGCTTGAAGGCGGTTGCGCCATCTAGGATGGTTTTGCCACCCGCTAAGGCGGTATCGAGCAGCGCCATGCCGTTTTCTAGCGTTTTGGCAAACAGCTCTTCTTCGTATTTGAGCAAGTCTTCAATCTGAGCTTGTTTCTGTACTAATTCTGGATAGGCATGGCCCATTTCGGCCACAAGGGTTGCCACCAGTTTGTAGAAGAAAGCGCTCTTTTGGCCAAGCTTATAACCATGGCGCACGGCGCGGCGAATAATGCGGCGCAATACATAACCACGGCCTTCATTACTTGGCAATACACCATCCGCAATCAGGAAGGAACAGGCGCGGATATGATCAGCAATCACTTTGAGCGATGGCGTATCTTGGTTGTAAGGTACGCCGGTTTCTTTGGCCGCAGCTTGTAATAGCGCCACAAATAAATCGATTTCGTAATTGGTATGTACTTTTTGTAGTAGCGCCGATAAACGCTCTAAGCCCATGCCCGTATCCACGGAAGGCTTCGGCAGTGGGTGCATCACGCCTTCGGCATCGCGGTTGAACTGCATAAAGACGTTGTTCCAGATTTCTACGAAGCGATCGCCATCTTCGTCGGCGCTACCCGGAGGGCCACCCCAGATATGATCGCCATGGTCGTAAAAAATCTCGGTACAAGGGCCACAAGGGCCGGTGTCGCCCATGGCCCAGAAATTATCTGAGGCATAAGGCGCGCCTTTATTGTCGCCAATGCGGATAATTTTATCCGTGGGGATGCCGATCTGTTGGTTCCAGATTTCATACGCTTCGTCATCCGAGGCGTAAATCGTCACCATCAGTTTTTCTTTAGGAATGGCCAGCCATTCGGGGCCAGTTAGAAATTCCCAAGCGTAATGAATGGCATCACGCTTGAAGTAATCGCCAAAGCTGAAGTTGCCGAGCATTTCAAAGAAAGTATGGTGACGCGCGGTGTAGCCAACGTTTTCTAAATCGTTATGCTTGCCGCCTGCGCGTAAGCATTTTTGGCTGGTGGTGGCACGGGTGTAATTGCGCTTGTCAAAGCCTAAAAACACATCTTTAAATTGCACCATACCGGCCACGGTAAACATGATGGTTGGATCATTGCCTGGCACAAGTGGGCTGGAGTTAACAACTTGGTGCCCTTTAGAGGCAAAAAAGTCGAGGAATTTCTGGCGGATTTCGGCTGATTTCATAGTGTAAGGTCGGTATTCGGTGAATACGAAAGTATCAATTCTAAATGAAAGCCCATCATCAGGGTAGCGCCCTGTTCATTAGGGAGTGAGCTTGCAACTGGGCGAGTGAATCTGACGGTGTGCTGGTGTATTTTTAATGCCAAAAGAATGGCCGCAAGAAGAAGGGCGAGTCTTGGTGCTTGCGCTGCCCCGCTATTGCCGCTCTCCAATCGCATTGTATGGCGTTGCCTCAGGCAGGTGTCGCCCAAGCGGGCGACACGATGAGTAATATTTAAGCCTTTACAACCGCAGCTGGCTCTGTGCGATTAAGCAACCATGCGCCTGTGCCACACGCTGCCAATAGCGTCAGCAAGGGAAGTGCGCTGTTGTCGTGCCACAAGCCCATTAACAAACCCGCCAGTGTGGCGCAGCCAAATTGCAAGGTACCGAGCAGGGCAGAAGCCAGCCCCGCTTGTTTGCTTTGATACTGCAAAGCCATCGCCGAGGTATTAGGGGTGATAAAGCCCATGCTGGTGATAAAAACAAATAAGCCCAATAGCAGTAGCGGGAAATTGAGTAGGCCAAAGATTTGCAATGCAAATAGGCTAAGCCCAGAAAGTGCAGGCAAATAGAGCGCATGTCTGAGTAGATTAGCGGTGCTATGGTTTTTAAGTGCACGCGCGTTAAATTGGCTGCTGATAATAAAGCCCGCAGCATTGCTGCCAAAGATCCAGCCAAAGTGTTCGGCGGGCACACCGAATAACTCGATAATAATATAGGGCGATCCGGCGATATAGCCAAAGAAGCCACCCATAATCAGTGACCCCGTTAGAGTGTGGCGCATAAAGGCTTTATCGCGGATCAGCGCGGCATAGCCTTTTAAAACTTTGCCTAATTCAAGTGCTGGACTGTGCTGGGTGTTGTGCGTTTCTTTAAAAAAGAAATGCACATTAATTAAACAAGCCAATGCAAACAGCATTTGAAAAGCAAAAATGGCGCGCCAGCCCAGTGTGGTGACCACCCAGCCTCCTACAATCGGCGCCAAGATCGGGGCCAGCCCCATGATCAGCATCAGGGTAGAGAAAGCTTTGGCCATTTCCTGCACATTGCATCTATCCCTCACTACCGCCCGAGAAACCACCATGCCTGCGCAGCCACCAAGCGCTTGTAAAAAGCGCAGAGCAATCAGCTGATCGATATGTGTGACAAAGACGCAGCCTATAGAGGCCAGAATATAAATCACAAGGCCAAAGTAGAGCGGTGGCTTACGGCCAAATCGATCACTAAACGGGCCATAAATCGCCTGGCCTATGGCCAGACCAATAAAAAAGCTGGCAAGCGTCAGCTGCACCGAGCCAGGTGAGGCCCCCAAACTATGTGAAATAGCAGGAAAGCTGGGCAAATACATATCAATGGAAAGCGGGCCAAGTGCGGTAAGCGCACCCAGTAAGAGCAGCCAAGGTGGGAAATAGCGCATGTGTTGTGCTTCTTTAAATATTGGAAAGGGTACGGTTTTTTTTGCAGACGGCTGTAGGATTTTTCCTACGACAGTAAAAGAATGTTCTCGTCTTAATTGAGTCTGTGCTGACGTGTGGATTAAATTGAATAAGCATAAAATTGTTTCTGTCGGTGGCGTCAATGCCATATGGCTATCTGTATATGACGCACTCATCTCTAATTAATATATTTGGAATAAATGCTATGAAGTTAAAGTCTATTGTATCCGTTATGGCGTGTTCGATGTTGTTTGCAGGCTCTGTATTCGCTGCGGATGAGGGCACTGGTACCGTTAAATTTGAAGGCTCAATTATTGATGCACCATGCTCAATTTCAGCTTCAACACAAAATCAAATTATCCCTATGGGCGCAATCTCAAATAAATCCATTTTTTCAAAGGATGGCAAGCTTAAATCTAACTTCACGATCAAGCTAGAAGATTGCACTAATGCAACTAAAAAGAATGTAACGATTACGTTTAGTGGCCCGGCTAACGATGGCTTGTTAGCTCTTGAGGGAGGTACTTCAGGGGCGGGTATTCAGATCGACGATTCTTATGGTGTACCAATGGTGTTGGGTACCGCCAGTGCCCAAACTCTATTGCTACCTGGTGAGAATTATTTAAAATTTAATGCTTACTTGAAGCCTACTACTGCGGCGGTAAGTGCGGAGGATATTAAACCAGGTAACTTTACGGCGACTGCGACGTTTGCATTAAATTATCCATAACTTAATTTTTGCATGAACATTAATTAGCTTTAATTAAATGTTGCTTTGGTTTTTTTGTGGGTAACAACTATAAAAATTATCGCTTATTTTGTTAATGCACTATGTGTAAGGGTGCATAACGATGCTTTTGTTTTGCACCCAGTACCATCTCATATCATTCTTAATTAAAACTGATACTTAGATTGCTTGGGCCATGCCATGGCCGCACTACTCTTGATTCTTTATCAGTGAAGAGGTTGGCTAAACTTTGGCTTTCACTTTCGCATAATATGCATATCTATTTTGTTTGATAATTAAATACCTGCTGTGAGCTTTTTTTTGCGCGCTTTATTCGTTTTTTTGGTGTAGATGCAAATAGTTCGTGCACTATTTATTAATTTACTTATGAGTTGTTTGTTGTGGTTTTAAATTAACCATCATTTTGCTCGCTAATATACAGGGCCATACTGGCTGGTAATATTAAATTATTGCTATATTACTATTTTTTTATAAAAGAGGGGATGGGGTGTTTAATAGAAAACTACTGGGTACTATTTTATTTATCCCTACTATATGTTGCGCTGTAGAATTTAATATTAGCGTATTAGATGCGGTTGATCGTGAAAATATTGATTTGTCTGTATTCTCTAAAGTTGGTTATGTTTTGCCAGGTCGCTATATATTAGGAATTAAATCAAATAATTTTTTAATTCCTGAATTGCCAGTGATGTTTCACACCCGCGGATTGCCAGATGAAAGTGCAGAGGCCTGTATTACGGCGGATGTGCTTGCTAAGTTAGGCTTAAAAGATGAATCGATTAAGTTAGTTTCATTCTGGAATAATGGTGAATGCGCTGATTTTAGTGAGTTGAAAGGTGTAAGTATCCGTAACGCTATTAATGAGGGGTACATTGCACTTGGCATTCCTTTAGCTTATATGGAGTATTCTGATACAGATTGGGTTCCCCCCGCTTTTTGGGATAATGGATTGCCGAGTTTGATGCTGGATTATAGTGCCACTGCTTATGAGTCTAGATTTAAAAATAAGCCTATTGAGCGAAAGCTAAGTGTATATGGGACGCTAGGTGCCAATTTGGGGGCGTGGCGTTTTAGAGGTGATTTTCAGGGCGGTAATCAAGCTGCGGGAGAAACTGAGGAGCGTTTCAATTGGTCGCGTATTTATGCCTATCGAGCATTACCAAGTATCAATTCTACTTTGGTCATCGGTGATAATTATCTAGGCTCGGATTTATTTGATTCTTTTCGCTATACCGGAATCGCGCTAAGTAGCGACGATCGTATGTTGCCGCCTGCATTACAAGGCTATGCACCAGAGGTAAGAGGCATTGCTAAAACAAATGCTAAGGTGACTATTTCCCAAAATGCTAATATTTTGTATGAAACGATTGTTCCTGCAGGGCCATTTAATATTCAAGAATTAGGGCGTGGGGTGCGTGGCCAATTACAGGTGAAAGTGCTTGAGCAAGATGGCAGCATTCAAACGTTTAGTGTAGATACAGCAACAATTCCTTATTTAACACGCCCAGGCAGTGTACGGTATAAGGCTGCACTGGGTAAATCGTCAGCTTCTGGTTATAAATCGGGCAATTCTGGGGATATATTATTTGGCTCTAGTGAGTTTTCGTGGGGGGTGAGCAATAGTTGGTCTTTGTTCGGTGGATCTATTTTTTCAGAAAAATATAATGCAGTTGCATTGGGGCTTGGCCAAGATTTATATCAATTTGGTGCTTTATCATTGGATGTAACGCGTTCTGCTGCAAATCTAGCTAACGAGAACGATCGTCAAGGCTATTCATATCGGCTAAATTATTCGAAACGTTTTGATGAAATTGATGGTGATATTGCCTTTGCAGGTTACCGCTTTTCTCAGCGTGAATTTATGAGTATGAATGAGTTTTTAGAAGCAAATAAAGCCCTAGTAAATATTGGAAACAGCAAGTCCATGTATACCGTTACGGGCAGTAAAAGTTTTTCAAATTTTAAAACCTCTGTATATGCGTCTTATACTCATCAGGATTATTGGAATATTGTTCCTGAAGAGCGTATTCAATTGTCAATTAGCAAAATGTTTGATTCTGGCTTCATAAAAGGCATGTCTGCTAATTTGTCTTTTTCTAAGAATGTAAATAAAAATAGCAGTGGCAATATGCTATCAATGAACTTGTCCATACCTATTGGGCAGGGTGCTTCAGCGCATTATGCGGCAAGTAGAAATAATGACGTAAATAGTCATGATGTTACATATAGTAATTATCAAAACGACGGAAATCATTGGCAAATCAGTGCTGGGGTAAGAGATAAAGAAAGGGGTAGTGCTGAATCTGTACGTGGCTATTATGCCCATGAAGGAGCGATGGCGAGCACGACCTTGAGTGTGGGGCATGAAAGTGGCGAGTATTGGTCTGCTGCTGCAACCGTTAGGAGTGCGATAACGATTACCGCAGAAGGGGCCGCTTTGCATCAACAAAGCGTGAATGGTGGCACAAGATTGATGCTTGATACCGCTGGCGTGGGAGGGGTGGCTATTAATGGTGGGCGCACGCAAAGCAATTACTGGGGAAAGGCCGTTGTTGGTGATGTAAATAGCTATGCTCGAACCAGCGCTGCAGTGGATGTGAATCAATTGGCCGATGACGTTGAAGTATCAAGCCCCGTTGTGGATGCAACATTAACAGAAGGGGCGGTTGGCTATAGAAAGCTATCTGTACAGCAGGGAATGAAACTCATGACTACGCTTACATTGCCAGATGGTAGGTATCTTCCTTTTGGGGTTCAAATTGTGGATGTTAAGGGGCGTGTGGCTGGCTTGGTAAGTGACGCAGGAATGGCGTATTTATCTGGGATAAATTCAGATAGCGAATTTACCGCCACTTGGAGTGATAATAAATGCCGTGTTTATATTGCAGAAAAATATAGCCTTCAAAGTCTAGCCACATTAACGTGTGTGCCCTATTAATAAATGAAAATTAAAGGTAACTATAAGATGAAATCATTATTCTTTGTTTTATTTGCGGCAGTATGTGGCACGCAAGCTTCGATTGTTAATGCCGCCGTTGGTTTGGATAGAACGCGATTAGTTTATAACGAGCAGGATAAGTCAACCAGCCTTAGAATTTTTAATGGGAGCAAGACATTGCCCTATTTAGCGCAAGCTTGGTTGGAAAATAAAGACTACAAAAAAGAGAATATTCCTTTTGCTGTTTTACCCCCATTGCAGCGCTTAGAGGCTGACTCAGAAAGCTTGGTTCGAATTGAAAAAACGGCTTTAGTTGCGAATTTGCCGCAGGATAGAGAAAGTGTTTTTTATTTTAATCTACGTGAAATACCGCCTAAAAGCGATAAAGAAAATGTAATGCAAATTGCGATGCAGACACAAATTAAAATGTTTTATCGCCCTAAAAGTATGGCTCTACATGGTGATGTTGAATGGCAAAGTCAATTGATGGTCAATAAAGTGGCTACAGGCTTTCAGGTGGTAAACCCAACGCCCTATCATATTACGGTAACAAAATTCGCACTTGCAGAAAAAGAGGAGTCTATTGCAGATTTTGCAGGTTTTATGATTGCGCCAAAATCAAGCATAGATTTACCTGTAAAAGATAATAAATTGAATCATTTTGTGCTGACGTACATTAATGATTATGGTGGGCATATAGAGTTGTTATTTGTATGTAGTGAAGATCAATGTGCGGTAAAAAAATAATTAATTGAAAGTGGATATACTTAAAGGCGCATAGCGATGAATGGTATTTTTAAGGTTGTTTTTTTATGCATTGCAGTGACATATTCTGCATTTTCTTTTGCTGCTATTAATTGTCAATCGGCGTTAACTACTGCACCTGTTTTAGCTAGTGATATTTTTAAGAGCAATACAGTAGGGACTGAGGTTCTACCTCGTTGGGGGTTGCCAGGCCAATACCAGACCGTTTTTTGTAGTAATACAAAAGGACAAAAACCTGGGGCTATGCATTTAAGATCCACTATGGGTGGGTTAACCCCAGGTATTAATGCTGGCTATTATAAATTGACTGATGATATTGATGTACGTGTTGTATATGGTTTAATCCCTGGATTTACGCCTGATGGTAATACGGCTCCTTTTTCGCTTGTAAATAATACCGGTGGTGCAACCATAGAGACTGGAACGTATGCTAACAAATCGATGGGATTGAGTCTGCCAACATATGGCGGATCTCTTTATTATAAATTGAGGCGTAACGTGACGGGAGGCTCCATAAGGATTCCCGCTGGCATTGTTATTTCATCTGTTTTTCTTGCCTATGCGGATACAGAGGGTGCTGTGTTTTCAGCGCAGCCTTATTTGAAATTGCAGACTGAGGCCACTACGTTAACTTTTCCGTCTAAATGCAAAATAAATGCGGGGGCAGATTTAAATATCAATTTTGGAAGTATTAATTCTGATTTGATTACTACTTCTGCGAGTGTAAGTGATCGTAATTATAAGGCATATAACTTAGATTTTGATTGTACCGGTACTGTGGTGGATGCAAGTAATTTAACGGTACGTCTTACAGCTACTTCATCCACTTTATCTAATACGCTTATTGCTTCGACAATAGACACGAAAATAACCGCGGATTTAGGGATCGCTATGATGTTTGCAAATAAGGTCGTTAAGCCAGGGGATTCATTTCAGGTGAATTCTACGAATGGTAAAGGGGCAATTCCTGTAGGTTTTGTGCCAGTCAAGCGAAGCGGTAAAAACGTAAGTGGAAATTTTACAGCCACAGCCACATTGACTATTGTGTTTCCATAAGAATGAAAGCTATTCTCTATTTTGAATTTATCCCTTGTTATTTTAGAGTACATAATGAATAAAATTTTTAATTTTTCATTCCTTATATTGTTCAGTTTACTATTGGGATCAGATGCTTTTGCTGCGGGAGATGTAAATCTGGTGGTTAAATTAAATGGGAGTGTTTTTATTCCTGCTCGCTGCGCTTTTAATCTAAATACAGAATATAATATTGATTTGGGAAAGTTGGATATTCAAAAGATAGGTAGTGAACCATCTATTCAGTTCGATATCCCTCAAAAATGCATCACTGGTTTGGGGGCTGCGGAGTATCTAGCTAGGATTAATGGCACTTTTGTGGGTACTACTAATGTTTTAACAACTACCCATGCTAATTTAGGTCTAAAATTATTAGTGAATGACCAAATAGTAAGAAATGGGAGTAATTTTTTAGTAGACTCTACAAATGATAAGTTGAAACTAAGTATTGCTCCCACTAAATTAGATGGAACAAAATCAATAGCTCCTGGGAAGTTTTCAGCAACTATTACGATGGTTTCTATCATTAGATAAGGTGTTTTATTTTGAAACTGCTAATGTATCAAATTTTCTTGTTGGGCTTGGTCATGTTTATACCAAAGCATGCAATGGCAATTGAGGTGAAGATTTCAGGAGAATTGCTTGCAAGCCCCTGCATTTTAGCTATAGAAAGTGGTGATCAAACAGTACGGTTTAATGCCATATCAACTAAGGATTTGTACGCTTCAGGTGAAGCGGGTAAAAAAGATTTTAGTTTGATTTTAAAAAATTGTGATCTTAATGTTAGTAAATCAGTTAGCATTATTTTTACGGGGGAGAAGAGCACTAAGCAAAATGGTCTATTGGCGCTTGATGCTGGGTCTATTGCTTCAGGTGTTGCAATAGGATTGAAATATAAAAATAATATTTTGCCTTTAGGCTCCTCAACAGGGGGGATCGATCTAACCTCAGGTGAGAACACGCTTCAATTGAGTGCGTTTGTTCACGGTGATCCTAGTACAATTGAAAATAAAACGATAAAAGCTGGGCGCTTTAGCGCGGTAGCAAATTTCACATTAAATTATCCTTAGTGTGGTTTTTTTATGACCTATAGATGATGGTATTTTCGTCTATGGGTGTTTTTGTTTAAGGTAAACGTGGGAATAGTTATTTGGCATGTGATGGATGCTTCACTCATGGATTTTTTATGACAAAAGTTTTAATTGTGGATGATCACCCTGTTGTTCGATTGGCGGTAAAAATGCTGCTGGAACAGAGTGGCTTTGATGTGGTGGGTGAGGCGGATAATGGGGTGGATGCTTGGCAATTGGCCCAGAGTTTAGTTCCTGATGTGCTGGTTTTGGATCTTGCCATCCCTAATTTAGATGGATTTGAGGTGATTGCTCGAATTCAAAAATCAAAGCTTCCTATTCGGGTTATGGTTTTTTCATCAGGTGAGGCTGAGCAGATGGTGCAACGCTGTATGCGGGCGGGGGCCTCCGGTTATTTGGGGAAAGATAAAGAAATCACAGATTTAGTTGATGCAATAAAAATGATTATGAAAGGGGTGGGGTATTTTCCAAACCAGTCATTTTTAGTCTCTACGGGGGACAATCTATTGCAGTCAGAGCATCAAATGCTGAATAGTTTGTCTAACCGTGAAATGATGATTATGCAGCAGTTGCTTTTGGGGAAAAGCAATAAAGAAATGGCTGCTGATATGCTGCTAAGCCCTAAAACGGTGAGTACATATAAGCTTAGAATTTTTACTAAATTGGGGATTGGCAGTCTTACCGATTTAATCAATATGGTAAGTAGGAATACCCCCGTATGAGCCATGTAAAATATCTTATATTTTTGTTACTTTCCTTGTTTATGCATCAGGCCAGCTCACAGGTTCCTTTTTTGGATAAGTTGGTGTTGTCAGAGTATGTTTTTTCTACCATGCATGATGTGCCGCTTGATGAACAAGATTCACGTTGGTTAAGAGCAAAAAAAGTATTAAAACTAGGCGTTGCGTTGCCCGATGTGCCCCCGTTTGGTATTACAACTTATGGGCGTGAGTTTTCTGGAGTAACTGCAGACTATATGGGGGTGATTGCAGAGTCGCTAGGGCTTAGGGTTGAGGTCTATCATTATGCCAACCAAGCGCTCTTGTTGGATGCTTTAAAAGCGGGTGAGATTGATTTATTGGATGGTTCGGATTTTTTTTATTCCTCCAATGGTGGGTATATTTTTAGTGATAAGTATATTGAGAATAATCTTGTTGTTGTATCAAGGAAAAAAGAACAAAGCCATTTCCCTGCAGATCTAAGTGGCGTAAATATTGCTGTAGTGCCTGATTATATTCCTTTTTCTGTTTTGAAAAATAAATATTCAAATGCTAGTTTCAAATCGTTTTCTTCAGTTAGTAATGCCCTTGGCGCAGTTGCTTTTGGATTGGCTGATGCGATGATTATTGATTTAATTTCTGCTAATTATTTAATTAATAATGATTTTTATAATTACCTCGAGTTGAATCGATTGAGCGAAATTGATTTAGGCAGTTATGGTTGTTGTTATGTTTTTGAAAAAAATAATACACAATTGCAGCGTATTGTTAATGCTGCGTTGAAAGCAATGACAGATGAGGAAAAATCAGGGATTGCTCGTCGTTGGAATGGTAACGGTATTATTTTGGGGAATAAAAATAAAATCACACTCACAGAATCAGAACTGCGATGGATAAATAAAAACCCTGTTGTAAGTATTGATGTGGGTGATTACATTGCCCCTATATCATATTTTGATGTAAATGGTGGTTTGCAGGGGGTACTCGGTGATGTTTTAAATATAATAGAATTTAATACAGGTTTGACTTTTAAAATATCCCGTAGCTCATCTTTGAGTGATGCTTTTTCTAAGGTTGAAGATGGTAAGATTGATGTGTATGCGCCTTTATCGCGCTCAATTTTGTTAAAGAAAAAATTTATATTTAGCCGGCCAATTTTTTATAGTCAATTTGTTTTTGTGGTGAAAAAGGGAGCGGCTAGGATTGATGACCTTTCAAGTATGGATGGTTTGCAATTGGCTGTTGTCGATGATGAAGAGTTAATTGAGATATTAAAAATAAAATATCCGAAAATTAAATTATTAAATATGGATAATGCGCTTGAAGCATTGGGATTTACCACGGTAGGGAAAGTAGATGCTACGTTGGTGACGTTGCCACGGGCTGAGTATTATATTCATAGTCTATTCGAAAATGAATTGTATATTTCTTCAATGCTAGATTTGGGCGATGAACAAGTCCAATATCAACCTGCATTTGCTGTAAAAAAAGATGCAGTAGAGTTGCTTGCTATTTTAGATAAGGCTTTGGCTGCGATTTCTGTTGAAGAGCGTTCAATGATTCGTAGTCGCTGGCAGGCCCCGCCTATGGTGTCTTCAGGGCGCTGGCTTGATCATAAATCATTAATTTATAGCATCATCGTTCTTGTGTTTTTTGTGATCGTTATTTTTGTAATTTGGAATCTTAGGCTGGTCATGCTCGGTAAGCAGAGGGCGGCCACCAATCGTGTATTGCTTGATCAATTGGATTTGTTAGCTGGGGCAATGAATGGTGCTCCCTTCCCTATTTATATAGTTGGAGGCAATGGCGTTTTACAATTTTGTAATGATTATTTTCTAAATAAAATTGGATTGAAGCGGGAGTCATTAATAGCCAAGGCAACTCATGCTGATGTGCTGCTTTTATTGGGCTTAAATGATACGGATGGGCTTAGAGTATTAAACGTGGCATTTCAGCGGGTGCTCAGTGATGAGGTGGCAGTGGATTGTATTCTGAGTTGGGGATTAGAGGGTTCGACGATGATTTGCCGTCATTGGATGCTTCCTTGTCTTGACTCTAGCGGAGTAATCCAAGGTGTAGCCTGTTGCTATGTGGATGTTACTGAGCGGGAGCAATTAATTAGTGGGTTGAAGGATGCAAAAGAGTTGGCGGATTGTGCAAGCAAAGCAAAGACAACTTTTTTAGCCACGATGAGTCATGAAATTCGCACGCCTATGAATGCGATTATTGGGATGTTGGAGCTGGCATTAAAAAAAGCGGACCGGAATGTGCTTGATCGTTCTGCAATTGAGGTGGCTTATGGCTCAGCGCAAAGTTTATTAGAGCTGATAGGCGATATCTTGGATGTGGTCAGAATTGAGTCTGGTAGTCTGAGCTTAGCCCCTACAAGAGGGCATTTGCGTGAGTTGGTCGAATCCGTAGTACGTGTTTTTGATGGTTTGGCTAGGCAAAAGGGCTTGAGTTTGATTGTAGATTTGGATGTGAGTATTAATAGAGATGTGTTGCTTGATCCTTTACGGTTTAAACAAATACTTTCTAATTTAATTGGAAATGCCATTAAATTTACTCATAAAGGGCGAGTTGATATTCAAGTGCAGGGTAAGCCAGTCGGTGATGTCTATTTGCAGGTGCAGGTGTTAGTGAAAGATAGTGGTATTGGTATTGCCAAGAAAGATCAGGAACGATTATTTCAGCCTTTTATTCAGGCTAATAATAATGGCCAGAGCACTAGGATAGGCGCTGGCTTAGGCCTGATGATTAGTCGTGAGCTTTGTGAATTGATGGGGGGTGGTTTGGAGCTAACTAGCGAGTTAGGTGTGGGAACTCAGGTTCAGGTTAGCCTCACTTTTAATGTGCTAGAACCCGTATCGCCTGCTCAGGGCTGGGTAGAGCAAGGGCCGCAGGAGCAAAAGCCCTTGATGGTGTTAGTGGTGGATGATCACGCGGCGAATCGTTTATTGCTGTGTGAGCAGCTTATCTATTTGGGGCATGGGGTCCGATCTGCAGAAGATGGTGCAGAGGGGCTCAGTGTGTGGAAGGCAAACCACTTTGATGTGGTCATTACAGATTGCAATATGCCTGTGATGAGTGGCTATGAGCTAACCCAAGCGATTCGCAAAGCTGAAAAAATAAGCCGCTTGCCACCATGCCGTGTACTTGGCTATACCGCTAATGCTCAAGAGGAGGAACGTGAGCACTGTAAGGCAGTAGGGATGGATGATTGTATGTTTAAGCCTGTGGGCGTCGATGATTTAGCGAAATACTTAACGAGCTCCGTACTCTCACCCTTGTTATTGTTGGGGGAAGGGAGAAAAAATTACGGTGAGGTTAAAATTGAACAGCTTATGAAGCTAACGGGCAATAATCCTAAGTTAGCTACTCGATTTTTGAATGAGCTAATCAATAATAATCGGGATGATTTAGTTACACTTTTAAATCTTTTTGATGTGGCAGATAAAGTAGGCTTGGGTGGTTTGGCTCATAAAATCAAGGGGGCCGCTCAGGTTGTAAATGCGGGTGAGCTTATGAGGAGTTGTGAGGTGCTGGAGGCGCTCTGTAAATGCCCCCATCAGCCAGCAGAATTAGCTGCTGCGGTGTTTGCCTTGGAAGAGTCTATTTTGGCTTTGGAGTCTTTGCTTTTATCCCATATTGATAGTGGATTAGCAGAGTTTTAAAGCCTATTTCTTGATGGGGTTTTATACTGAAATTCAGCGCTGTTTTGTCTATGCTCTTCCAGACGTAAAAGGCTCGTGCTGCAGTGAGTACTTCATTGCTGAATTTATTTAACAACTCTTCGATATTCAACTTTTTAACATTTAACTCTTCAATGTTTTGCATAAAAACCTCATGTTTGAATTGAGCGTCAACGGCGTGCTATTGCCTAGGCTAGGCTTGTCGGGTGGGCTAAAGTTTTATCAACCCGCGCTGATCAAACAGAGCCATAGTCTCGAAAACGTTTTACACACACAATAAAAAAGGGCCTGCAGCGCAGACCCTTATCCTTACAAAAACCCAAAAACTACAGAGCCTCAGCTGCGTAATCCGCCAACCTAGATCTCTCTCCTCGGGTGAGGGTGATATGGCCTGAGTGCTCCCACATCTTAAAGCGATCCACCACATAGGTTAGGCCAGAGCTGCCTTCTGTAAGGTAGGGCGTATCGATCTGGCTGATATTGCCTAAGCACACCACTTTGGTGCCGGGGCCGGCGCGGGTGATGAGGGTTTTCATTTGCTTGGGGGTTAAGTTTTGCGCCTCGTCGATAATCAGAAATTTCTTGAGGAAGGTGCGGCCGCGCATAAAGTTGAGCGATTTGACCTTGATGCGAGAGCGAATTAAATCGCGCGTGGCGGCACGGCCCCAGTCACCCGCTTCGGCGTCAGATTGGTTGAGTACATCTAGGTTGTCTTCTAGTGCGCCCATCCAAGGCATCATTTTTTCTTCTTCGGTGCCAGGCAGAAAGCCGATGTCTTCCCCAACCGGAACCGTGACGCGGGTCATGATGATTTCACTGTAGATTTTAGATTCCAGCGTTTGCGCAAGGCTGGCCGCTAAAGTGAGCAGCGTTTTGCCCGTGCCCGCTTGCCCAAGTAACGAGACAAAATCGACATCAGGATTCATCAGTAGGTTAAGCGCAAAATTTTGCTCGCGGTTTCTAGCCACAATGCCCCAAATGGCATTTTTGTGGTGGCTGTAATCTTTTAAGCTTTCAATTAGCGCCGACTTACCTTCTACACTAACCACTCGTGCCGAGAGCGGGGTGTCATCAGCCTGAAACAGCAGTTGGTTAACGTGCAGATCCATACAATCTGGGCCTTTGATGCGCCAGTAGCTGCGGCCGCCTTCTTGCCAGCTCTGCAGGTCTTTGCCATTGCGCTCCCAAAACTTTTGGTTGATTTCGCGCATGCCGGTGTAAAGCAGATCGGTGTCTTCTAAAACTTTATCGTTAAAGTAATCTTCGGCAGCCAAGCCCATCGCGCGCGCTTTAATGCGCATATTGATGTCTTTAGAAACCAAAATCACTTGTCGTTGGGTGTGCATTTGTTGCAGGTGATGCACGACGCCAAGGATTTGATTATCGGCTTTGCCCATAGGGAGTTGCGCGGGCAGCACGCTGGTGATCGCTTCGGTCTGCATAAATAGCCGGCCGACCGCTTGCCCCTTGCTAGCAGTATCGAGTAATACGCCGTTATGTAGGTCGAGCTCTTTGCCGGAAATCAGTTCTTCTAAAAAGCGACTGGCTTGGCGAGCGTTGCGGGCGACTTCAGAAGTGCCCTTTTTGTTGTTGTCGAGCTCTTCTAGCGTCATCATCGGCAAGAAAAGATCGTGTTCCTCAAAGCGGTATAAAGAGGTGGGGTCGTGCATTAAAACATTGGTATCCAGAACGAAGAGCTTGGTAATGCTCGGTGCTTTGCGCTTGCGGGTTGCCATGGTGAACTCCATAGATCAAAGGGCTGCGTGTCTGGAAAGGGAATGTTGATTTTTAAGTGGCTGCGTGTTTGCTCCTTGTTGAGTGGTTGATTAGGCGATGTCGCCATTAAAGTTAAGGATGGGGCGCTGCAAGCAGCGCCTTCAGTTTGATTTATAGCGTTTTTACAAACGCCAGTACTTCTACGACATGGCCCGGCACTTTTACACCGCGCCATTCTTTAACGATTTCACCTTCTGCGCTAATCACGAAGGTGCTGCGTTCAATTCCCCTTACATCTTTACCATACATCTTCTTTTGCTTCATGACATTAAAAGAAAGACAAGCTGTCTCATCTGGGTCAGAAATCAACTCAAAAGGGTAGTTTTGTTTGGCTTTGAAGTTTTCGTGGCTTTTAATGCTGTCACGGGAGATGCCAAATACTTGGCAGTTTGCGGCGAGGAATTGATCGTAATGATCGCGGAAGTCTCCCCCTTCGGTGGTGCAGCCTGGGGTGCTGTCCTTGGGGTAGAAATACAGTATAAAGGCTTGGCCTTTTAGTGCTGCGGTATCAAATTTGCTTTCACTGGTGGCGAGTAAGTTTAATTCTGGGCATTGCGATATTTGAGTCTGCATCAAAGAATCTCCATGTTGCGATTATTATAGATGCGTTAAGAGGCGCTTGGCAGCTACAATAACGCCAAATATGTGATAAGGATGTGACAGTAATGAGTATCAAATCTGACAAGTGGATTCGCCGCATGGCCGCCGAGCACGGCATGATCGAGCCATTTGTGCCTGGGCAAGTTAAAGAAGTAAATGGCGAACGTATTGTTTCTTATGGTACTTCTAGCTACGGCTACGATATTCGCTGTGCGGATGAATTCAAAGTTTTTACCAATATTAACTCGACCATTGTTGACCCAAAAAACTTTGACGAAGGCAGCTTTGTGAATGTTTCTGGTAAGGGATATTGTATTATTCCGCCAAATTCTTTCGCCTTGGCACGCACTGTGGAGTATTTCCGTATTCCGCGTAATGCACTGACCGTGTGCTTGGGTAAATCGACTTACGCGCGTTGCGGCATTATTGTGAATGTAACCCCGTTTGAGCCTGAGTGGGAAGGCTATGTGACGTTGGAGTTTTCTAACACCACGCCGCTCCCTGCAAAAATTTACGCCAACGAAGGCGTAGCGCAAGTCTTGTTCTTTGAGGCGGATGCGGATGATATCTGCGAAACCTCCTACCGTGATCGCGGTGGCAAGTATCAAGGCCAAAGTGGCGTAACGCTGCCTAAAACCTAAGCTTTACGTTTCTTTCTTGCAGGCCCGTATCCGTACGGGCCTGTTTTTTGATTAATACCCCAAGGATTGCCGATGACCCCGCTTATTTCTGCTTCGCAATTACAAGAACAGCTGGCCGATGTGTTGCTGATCGATTGCCGCCATGATTTGGCTAATCCGCAGGCGGGGCGATTGGCCTATGCAGAAGGCCATTTGCCGGGTGCGCATTTCTTGCATCTGGACGATGATCTTTCTGGTCTTAAAACAGGGACGAATGGCCGCCATCCTTTGCCTGATCCGCAAATTTTGGCGAATAAGCTGGCGAGTCTTGGAGTAAGTCGTAATCGCCGTGTGGTGGCTTACGATGCGCAGGGTGGTATGTATGCAGCCCGATTGTGGTGGCTGCTGCGCTGGCTGGGGCATGATCAAGTGCAGGTTTTGGATGGTGGGATGGCGGCTTGGCAGGGCGGAGTGGTTAAAGACTTACCCGTATCAGTCGCTGCCAAATGGGTTCCGGAACTGCGTCCTGAGTTAAAGGTGGATGTAAAAGAGGTGCTGGAAAACATCCAAAGTGCCGTTTTTACCGTGGTGGACGCTCGTTCTCCTTCCCGTTTTATGGGTGAGGGTGAAACAATGGATCCGGTGGGCGGGCATATCCCTGGGGCAATTAATCGTTTCTTTCAAGATAACTTGCAGGAAGATGGCCGCTTTAAATCTGTGGACGTGCTAAAGGCCGAGTGGCAGCAGCTGCTGGCCGGTCTGGATGCAGGTCAAACCGTGCAACAATGCGGCTCGGGCGTAACCGCTTGCCATAATCTGCTGGCGCTGGAAGTGGCGGGATTAAGTGGGGCGAGGCTCTATGCCGGTTCTTGGAGTGAGTGGTGCGCGGACGCTGCAAGGCCTTTTGCCTGCTTGCTTACATAAGTATTGCTGCTGGGTTTCCTGGCGAATGCCCGCTGGTAAAAAAACCGGTGGGTTTTTTCTTGCTGTTTTATATATAAAATTATATTATGTATTTATATATTTTAAAGGTGAAAGAAAAAATGAGCCACAACTACAAAGAAGTCGTAATTGACATCAGCGCACAGCTTGCCCAAATGAATAAAGCGATCCCAGCAACTATGGCGGGCTTTGGTCAAATGGCCAAAGCCACTCACAGCGATGGTGCGCTGGATAAAAAAACCAAAGAATTGATCGCAATGGCCATTGGTATAGCTGCCCGTTGTCAGGGCTGTTTAGGCTTTCATGCCAAGGCGTGTGTGAGTCTGGGTGTGAGCCGTTCGGAGTTTATGGAGATGCTGCAAGTTGTCATTTATATGGGCGGCGGCCCCAGTGTGATGACGGGGGCGGAGGCTTTGCAGGCTTATGAGGGGTTTGGCGGGGAAAAGGCGGCTTAAGTGCTGAAGTAATATCCAGAAAAAACGGCTTTGAATGAACTCAAAGCCGTTTTTTAATGCCTAGTTTATTTGGGTGGTTTAGGCCATCTATCTGTGGTTGTGGTGGCGCGTAGCCAGCCACGCAAAATATCAACTTCTTCTCGTTCCAGATTGGCGCGGGTAAACATGCGGCGCATTCTGGGCATCAGGCGTTTAGGGGCGTCGGGTTTAAGAAAACCAATCGTACTCAGCGTTTCTTCCAGATGGGTAAAGAAATGCTCCATTGCATCGTGCGTGGCGCTGTCTCGCTCTTGGGCAAGATGGGAAACATCATCGAGCAAGGTTGCATGTATCTCATAAGCGAACACTTGCACGGCTTGGGCTAAATTGAGGCTGGAGTAATCTGGATTAGTAGGGATCGTTGCCATACGGTTGCAAAGCAAAACTTCATCAATGGTTAAGCCCGACATCTCGGTCCCAAACACCAAGGCAATATCGTGGCCCGCTTGGATGCTCTGGATGATTTCTGGCGCAAGTTGCCTTGGGGTTTGTAATGGATGCGCCAGCTCTCTGCGGCGGGCGGTAAGGGCAATTTGCAAGGTGGTGCCTGCCAGTGCTTCTTCCATGCTGCTCACCACAATGGCGGTATCAAGCACATCGTCGGCATTGCTGGCTAAGGCAGTAGCCGTTTCTGAGGGAAATTCTTTGGGGTTAATCAAATATAGTTGGCTGATTCCCATCGTTTTCATGGCACGGGCGGTTGAGCCGATATTACCTGGGTGTGAGGTGTGAGAAAGCACAACTCGGATGCGGGAAAGGCAGCTAAGGGCAGAATTACTTGATGGATTTGTATTCATTATGTTTATTCATTTTGATAGCACAGGTAGAATAGCGGCCAATCTTATATCGGGTAGCTGCGAGGACTGCAGTGTTGCTTTGGCCGAATTATACCGCGCTTGGGCCTTACGCTTCTTTTTTTGCTGCCACCCTCATTGATCTTTTACTTTTATTCAGGAATAGCCATGCATCCAATGCTCAATACCGCTGTGCGTGCCGCACGCCGCGCCGCTTCAATTATCCAACGTGCATCTAGCAATTTGGATCACCTTACGGTAGAAAAAAAAGGCCAAAATGATTTTGTGTCTGAAGTAGACCGTGCGGCAGAGCAAGCCATTATCGATACCATTCTCGAAGCGTATCCAACGCACGCCATCTTGGCCGAAGAATCAGGTCGCCGCGGCGAATCAGAATACACATGGATTATTGATCCATTGGATGGCACCACCAACTTCTTGCATGGCGTTCCTCAGTACGCAGTATCTATTGCGCTAGAGTATAAGGGTGTGATCACCCAGGCCGTGGTTTACGATCCTTGCCGCAATGATTTATTCACGGCAACCCGCGGTGTTGGTGCTTATTTGAATGATCGCCGTATCCGCGTATCCAAAGTACGTGAATTATCTGAAGGATTGATCGCTACGGGCTTTCCATATACCCGCTTCGATAATCTCGAAAACTACATCAATATTTTCCGCGATATGACACAAAAATCAGCGGGTCTGCGCCGCCCAGGTGCTGCTGCCTTGGATCTGGCTTATGTGGCATGTGGTCGTTACGATGGTTTCTTTGAATTTGATCTTAAAACTGTTGATATTGCGGCGGGCTCTCTGCTGGTGCAAGAAGCGGGTGGTTTGGTTACCGATCTGAATGGTGAAGAGGGTTTCTTGCAATCTGGCGATATTCTTTGTGGTACACCCCGCGTATTTGGCCAAATGTTGTCAGTAATTCGTCAGCACAACGCTTGAGTTTTGCTTTGAATCGTTTTAAAAGGTCTGTAGGCACAGAGGTAAGCTGAGATCATAGAGCGCATAGAAAAAATATTTTGTGCTTTGTTACGTGGCTCGCCTCTTTAAAAAGCGTCATCTTCGATGGCGCTTTTTTTATCTGCTGTAGGGTGGGTTAGACCAAGCTTGAAGCTGATTTAGGATGCGATCGTTGTCGAGCCCACCCCTTTATGGCGTTATGGTGGGTCACGGCCAAGATAGAGTCGCGCCAGTGTTTAGTGCCTTGATCGGCCTAAGATTTACTTTGGTTTAAATGAAAATAAATTAATGGTTAAGGAGTAAAAAAATGGCGGAAAATTCAAACAAGAAGAGTGAGGCCAAGAGCGCCAAGCCAACTCACACGCCATTTATGCAGCAATACCTGCGTTTAAAGAGCGATCACCCCGATAAACTGCTGTTTTATCGTATGGGTGATTTCTATGAGTTGTTTTTTGACGATGCGATACGCGCGGCAAAGCTGCTGGATATTACGCTGACCACTCGCGGTTCAACAGCTGGCGAGCCGATTCGGATGGCGGGTGTGCCTTATCATGCTGCCGAGCAATATTTAGCCCGACTGGTGAAAATGGGCGAATCGGTAGCAATCTGCGAGCAGGTTGGTGAGGTAACAGGGAAAGGGCCGGTTGATCGCAAGGTCATGCGTATCGTTACCCCAGGTACGCTGACCGATACTGCCTTGATGGATGTAAAGGTAGAGAATCGCTTGTTGGCGCTGAATTTTGTGCGCGGCAAGATGGGTATGGCTTGGTTGTCACTCGCTTCGGGTGATTTTGCCCTGATGGATAGCACACCAGAAAAGCTCGCTTCAGAGATAGAGCGCTTACGCCCCGCTGAGATTTTAGTCAGTGATGATGCAGGGTTGGCGATGTTTGACCACTTTCAAAATGGCTCTGCCGTCATCAGAAAACTACCGCCTTGGCAGTTTGAAGTGGCTAGCGCCGTACGCAATTTAAGCCGCCATTTTGAGACCCATGATTTATCTGGTTTTGGTGTGGTAGACGGTATGTTGGCCCTAGGCTCCGCAGGTGCCTTGCTTGAGTACGTGCGTAGTACGCAAGGTGGCGCATTGCCGGTATTGGCTGGGCTGCGATGTGAATTGCAAAGCCAGTATATTGAGCTAGACGCGGCAACGCGGCGTAATTTAGAAATCACCGAAACGATTCGAGGTGAAACCTCCCCAACGCTATTCTCTTTGCTAGATCACTGCGCAACGGGCATGGGCTCGCGTTTGCTGCGTCACTGGCTGCATCATCCTCTGCGCTCTCAGCCGAAAATTTTACAACGCCAAAATGCTATTGTCGCCTTGTTGGCGACGGGGCTATTTACGTCTATCCACACGGCGCTTGATTGCATCAGCGATGTAGAACGCATTACGGCCCGTATCGCCTTAGCCAGCGCGAGGCCACGTGATTTATCTAGCTTGCGGGATAGCTTGGCGGGCTTGCCTGCCTTGCTGCAGGTGTTGCCAGAAGATGAGTTCTTTGCGGCATTGGCTAAGGCGCTTACGCCAGATGCTCAGATTCTTGAGTTGCTGAGTGCCAGCATTAAAACTGAGCCATCCGTGGTGCTGCGTGAAGGAGGGGTGATTGCCGATGGTTATAGCGCCGAACTCGATGAATTACGCGCCATTCAAACGCATGGCGGGGAATTCTTGTTGGCACTAGAGGCGCGTGAGCGTGAGCGCACGGGCATCCCAACGCTAAAGGTAGAGTACAACCGCGTGGCGGGTTACTTTATTGAAATTACTAATTCTTACGCGGGCGCAGTACCGGATGATTATCGCCGCCGCCAAACCATGAAGAATGCCGAGCGCTATATCACGCCTGAGCTCAAGTTATTTGAAGATAAGGCCCTGAGTGCACAAGAGCGCTCTTTGGCATTAGAGAAATCCCTGTATGAAGATTTGTTGCAACGCTTGCAGCCTTATCTAGGTGCTTTACGTTTGGCGGCACAAGGTTTGGCGACGGTGGATGTGTTGGCAAGCCTGAGCGATACGGCCGAGCGCGGCAACTATATCGCGCCGCAATTTGTGGATGGTCAGCTCTTGCATATCGAGGCTGGCCGCCATCCGGTGGTTGAGGCGCAGATTGATGACTTTATCCCCAACGATGTCGATTTTTCTGTGGTGCGAAAATTGCTGCTGATTACTGGGCCAAATATGGGCGGTAAATCAACTTATATGCGTCAAGTGGCCTTGATTGTATTGCTGGCCCATGTGGGGAGCTTTGTTCCGGCACAAAGTGCTGTCATCGGCAAACTTGATCGCATCTTTACCCGTATTGGGGCATCGGATGATTTGGCGGGTGGGCGCTCAACCTTTATGGTGGAAATGACCGAAACCGCCAATATTTTAAACAATGCCTCGGAGCACTCCTTAGTTTTGATGGACGAAGTGGGGAGGGGGACGTCCACCTTTGATGGTTTGGCCTTGGCGTGGTCAATTGCGAAATCCCTTATCGAGAAAAACCGTGCCTATACCTTGTTTGCCACGCATTACTTTGAGCTAACGCGTTTGGCACAAGATTATCCAGTAGTGGCTAATGTGCATTTAGATGCCGTTGAGCACAAAGATAAGATTGTGTTTTTGCACACCGTACAGGAAGGCCCTGCATCACAAAGTTATGGTGTGGCCGTGGCGCAGTTGGCTGGTGTGCCTAAGGATGTGGTGAGAGCGGCAAGGAAAAAATTACTCGAGCTTGAATCCAATAGCGTACAAGGCGGCATGCAGGGGGATTTGTTTGCATCCGCCGCTGCCGCGCGGATCGAGCCTGATTCGCATCCTTTGTTAGATGCGTTGGCAGAGGTCGATCCAGATGCTTTAAACCCACGAGAAGCGCATGATTTATTGTATCGCCTCTGCGCTCTGCTCTAAGCTGGTTTGATCTATATCTTTGAGTTTTTTTGGGGGTGCAATGGCTTTGCAGAGGGGGAGGATAGCCTCTGATACTGTACTAAGAATCATGCGCAAAATACTTTGGCTTTTGCAAAGCGCCCCCTATAATTGAATCATCCATGCTCCATGTTTGTGTTTATCCCACTAAAAAGCAGTGTTAATGGGTGAAAATTAGCATTAAATACTTAAATTTTTAAGTTTTAAGCAAAAAACTCGAAATAATGTAAATTTTACCATTTGGAATGTAAGGCTGTTTGCTAGTATAAATCCATAAGCAAATATGCTTTTCCTAAGAGGGAGTGGCTGTGAATACGGTGTCTGATCTTACAGTGGCGGGGCGTGATAACCAGGGCAGTACTTTACTGGAGATTGCATCTCTTTTATCGGATGGAGCGCCTAATGAAGGGTTCTCTTTAACGGAGTTAAATACGAAGGCTTCGGCGGAGTTAAAGCGTTTCGGTTCAGACTTGCAAGGCCAATTGGGATTGATAGGCGTCACAGTTCCTCCTGCTTTGCAGCTCAGAGGAGATAATGTTGGGGCTTTGCATGTCATTGGTGAGCATGTACTAAAATCTGAAATTGAAGTTTTTTTAAATGCGAATACCCGTATTCTGAAATGGTATAAAGAAGTGGAAGTGATGCATGAAATTTTACGCAGCACACAATTGGGTGAAGGACAAAGCTTAGAAAATCAAGTTTTCAACTTGGGTTTAACCAGCTTGGGCTGCGTTGCTTTTTTTTCTATGCTGTAACAGTGCAGTGTCGTTAATGTTTGTTTCATCATTGTGATGAAACAAACGTCAATAGCCAGCTGCAGAAAAGCTTGCCGCCGCCGAGAGTTTATCGGCGGCGTTGTTATTCCGAGGGATGAATATCCTGTAGCACGCATATTCAGGTTATAATCCTCTGTTTTTTTGGAAAGAAACGCACATGAAAACCACCCGATCACGTCGCCCCCAGCCGGCTATTGCAGAGCGTAAGGCCAGCGAGCGCACCGCGCAGTCCGCAGGTGTGGGTAAGCGTACGGGTGGCAAGCCCGCCGGAGATGAATACTCAACCCGCAATCCCGCCTTTGGCAAAGCAGCTGTAACCAGTGCAAAGCCCACAGCCGGCCGTGGGCGCAATGCGCCAAGTGCAAGTGCGCCAGTCGCTGGCCGAGGCCGCAATGTTGCAGTGGGCACTCCTGCTGCGTCACCAGCACAAGGGCGTGGTCGTCCGGCTGCTGCGCCAGTTGCTCAGCAAACACGTGGTGGCCGAAGTGGCCGTGGTGCGGATTTGCCAGCGTCCGCTTATGAATCCAGAGGGCTGCGTACCCCACGCTCTAAACCAAACCCGCAGGGCGGCAAAGCTGAACGCCCAACTTTTGAAGCGCACAAGGCCGTTGCAGCTGCCAATGCCGCCGTTGGTATTGAAGACGAAACCCGAAAAATCAAATACAAAACGGTGAGCCGTGCTCGCCGTATGCAATTGCGCCAAGGCTCGGTTAAAGAGCTGCAAATGCAAAAAGAATTACGTGAACGCCGCGTTGCCACCACAGAAATCCCAGCCGAGCGTCTGCAAAAAGCGCTGGCCTTTACCGGCTATGGCTCACGCCGTGCTATGGAAGACGCGATTGCAGCAGGCAAAGTATCGGTAAATGGTAAAATTGCCGCTTTGGGTAGCAAGGTTAGCTTGGGTGACGATGTTCGCTTTGATGGCAAAAAAGTTGTATTGAAATGGCCAGATCGCTTGCCGCGTATCGTGATGTATCATAAGCAAGAAGGCGAGTTGGTGAGCCGTGATGACCCTGAAGGCCGTGTTACCGTGTTTGATCGCCTGCCACGTTTAAAATCTAGCAAATGGGTTGCAGTTGGCCGTTTAGATTACAACACCAGTGGTCTGTTACTGTTTACTACATCGGGTGAACTGGCCAACCGCATGATGCACCCTAGCTTTGAAGTAGAGCGTGAGTACGCAGTACGTGTATTTGGTGAGCTGACACAAGAGCAAATCAATGAAATGCTCAAAGGTATCGAATTAGAAGATGGCACGGCCCATTTTGCCAGCCTACAGCGCCGTGGTGGCGAGGGCTTTAATCACTGGTATCACGTTGTGCTTAAAGAGGGCCGTAACCGTGAAGTGCGTCGGATGTTCGAGCATTTTGGTTTGATTGTTAGCCGTTTGATTCGCGTACGCTTTGGTGCAATGACTCTGCCTGGTCGTTTACGCCGTGGTCATTTTCACGAACTAACCGAGTTAGAAATCTTAGGTGTAATGCGTTGGGCTGGCCTGAAAATCAACGGCCGCCAAGCTGACGAGTAAGCCTCATGAGTAAAGCGTTTATTCGGGAAACCGAAACCTATGATGATGAGCTGCCTAGCGAGCTACGTGTGCCCGCTGGTAGTAAAAATTATATGACCCCCGGTGGCTGGCGTAAAATGAAGGCAGAATTTGCTCAGCTGGTGCAAAAAGAGCGCCCCGAATTAACGCTACTGATCAACTGGGCCGCCTCTAATGGCGATCGCTCAGAAAACGGTGACTATATCTATGGTAAAAGGCGATTGCGTGAAATTGACCGACGCATTCGTTTTTTAACCAAACGTCTTGAGTTAGCAGAAGTCATTGACCCAGAGCTGCGCGAAGCGACTGATCAAATCTTTTTTAGCGCTACGGTGAGCTACTTAAGAGAAGATGGCAGGAGCGAGACGGTGGCGATTGTAGGTGTGGATGAAACTGATATGAAGCGTCACTATATTAGCTGGACATCCCCCGTTGCTAGGGCGTTGATTAAGGCTCGTGAAGGCGATGCCGTGCTCTTGCGCACTCCCGCCGGAATCGAAGAACTAGAAATTACTGACGTGATCTATCAGGCACTAGACACCGAAATGCCTAGTTTCTAGGTGTTTTACTTGGTATTTGCTTGCGGTACCTTCTCCCCATCGATACCTTACAACGACCCCGTAATAGTCTTTTTCGCCGCGTTTTACGTAATATGGCGATGCGTATTGTGTTCGCTGGCGCACTACTGTCGACATTAAGCTATTACTGGAGCTACGTTAACTTCCAAGAAGAAGCGCTCGCTAATTTAGCGCAATATATTTCGGCGCGTAGCCAATTAGAAAGTGAGTTATTTGAATAGGCATAAGCAAATACTAAAATTGTGCGCGATGAATTTTTGCGCCGCAATGTATTGCTTGATGAGACTGATCCTGCCCCTGCATTTCATTCCCTGATTGCGCAAGATAAAGATGGAATGTGGCGTGTTTGCGTGCAAAAAGATGATTCCGAGCGCAAAGCAACCATTGCAATCTTGCCCGATATTCCACAAACGCCCACGTTTATGCGCCAAGTATTCAAGGGATGGCGCATTTGATTGCTACTCGTTTGGATGAATGGCCTAGAGAGCGGATGTTGGATCGATTGGCTGGTATTAGCTTGCTTGCAGATCGTACTCAGTGCATTTTGAGTAATTTATTAGATCACGAAGCATTAAAAAGTGGCTCTGTGCAGATTCATATGGAGTCGCTTTGTTTAACTTTATTGCAAGAGTTGTTATCCAGTTGGGAAGAGCGTCTTTCGGCTAAGCAGCAGGTTTGTTTATTGGTGACTTGCAATGAGCCCGTATGGGCAGACCGGCAAGTGTTGTGGCAAGTGCTGGATAATCTACTATCTAATGCGTCAAAATACGATTGTGAAGCGCTTGGTTGAAGTAATGCATGGTCGTAGTCAGTTTGGGAGTGGGGCGACCTTTGTGCTTGAACTGCCTTCTTCTGCGTCGATAGCGTAAAAAATAATTTATTGCCTAGACGTTGGCTGATTGCCTGATTAAAATGCCGATTTAAGTCAGAATCGGGTCCCTTTTTATGCATCAATATTTGGACCTCTTGCAGCATGTTTTAGACCACGGAGTCAGGAAAGAAGACCGTACGGGTACCGGTACGGTTAGCGTCTTTGGCTATCAAATGCGCTTTAATTTAGCCGATGGCTTTCCACTCGTCACAACCAAAAAAACGCATTTAAAATCGATTACGTACGAATTGCTGTGGTTTTTACGTGGCGAAACAAATGTGAATTGGCTGCAAGAGCGCGGCGTAAAGATTTGGAACGAATGGGCGGCTGCCGATGGTGAATTGGGGCCTATCTATGGCTCTCAGTGGCGTAGTTGGCCAACCGCTGATGGCCGTCATATCGATCAAATAAGCGAAGTCGTTCGGCAGTTAAAAACCAACCCAGATTCCCGCCGAATTATTGTATCGGCATGGAATGTGGGTGAGCTGGATAAAATGGCGTTGCCACCTTGCCATGCTTTCTTTCAATTTTACGTAGCGCCTGCGCAAGCTGGGGACGCGGATCAGCGCGGTAAGCTATCGTGTCAGCTCTATCAGCGTAGCGCCGATATTTTCTTGGGTGTGCCATTTAATATTGCTTCTTACGCCATGCTGGTGATGATGTTGGCGCAAACGTGTGATCTGCAAGTGGGTGATTTTGTCTGGACAGGGGGTGATTGCCACATCTACAGCAATCACTTTGATCAAGTCAAAGAGCAGCTTTCCCGCTCGCCCCGTGCCTTGCCCATTATGAAGCTCAACCCAGCGAAAAAAGATATTTTTGATTTTGAACTTGAAGATTTTACCTTGGAAGCTTACGACCCTTATCCGGCTATTAAAGCCCCAATCGCGGTTTGATTTCAAAAGCATTCTGACCAGTGCGGATCGGCAAGCAAGGCCGCGTTCTTGGCTGCTTTTGAAATGAAGATGGAATAAAGAATAAAGATGGATATAGCAATTATTGCTGCGGTTGCGAAAAATGGGGTTATCGGGATAGAAAACCGGCTGCCTTGGTCTTTGCCTGAAGATCTAAAAAACTTTAAAGCGCTGACGATGGGCTCGCCCATGCTGATGGGGCGTAAAACATTTGAGTCTTTGCCTGGGCTTTTGCCAGGACGCCCGCATTGGGTGCTGACACGTAGCCCAGAGTGGCAAGCAGCTGGTGCAACGGCTTATATCAGTATTGAAGACACCTTAGTAGCCGCAGAGGGGTATGAAAAACTGTTTATTATTGGCGGGGGTGAAATCTATACCCGCGCTTTAACTTTAGCCAATGTGCTTTATTTAACAGAGGTGGCATTAAGCCCCGTTGGAGATGCTTATTTTCCTGAGTTTAATAAAGCAGAATGGCAAGAGGTATCGCGGCAGCCTCAGCTAAGCGCTAAAGGCATTGAATTTGCCTACGTTGAATATCGTCGAATTTAACTTGTGCTGAAAAACCCGCCATTGGCGGGTTTTTTCTTGGGTGCTGCATTTGATATTTAATAGATTTAATCTTGTGCTTCTAGCCAATTCAATAATTCATCAAAACGGCCAATGGTGACGTCTGCGTCAGGCATATTGATAGCAACCCCATAGCCATAGCGGACAAAAGCCACTTTACATCCGGCTGCGCGTGCAGCCAGAATGTCGTTTTTAGAATCGCCCACCATCAATAGCTCAGCAGCACTTACGCCCATTTGTTGCATCACATGCAGTAAAGGTTCGGCATTCGGTTTGCGGGTCGCTAATGAATCACCACTGACGATAACTTCAAATACCTGATCAATGCCCAGCTCTTTTAATAACGGTAGTGTAAAGCGCTCAGGTTTGTTGGTGACAATGGCCAGACGATAGCCGCAATCGTGCAATTCGTTCAAGGTATTTGCAACGCTAGGGTAGAGCTTGGTTTTAAGCGTTAGTCCTGCTTGATAATGCAGATCAAAACGAGCAAGCGCTTCTTTTTGTGCTTCGCTGCCCGTGAAGTTGGCGGCCATATCTGCAGCCATGGCGCGGGCGACGAGACTTTCTGTGCCATCGCCCACAAAACTCTCAATTAACGCTACATCCAGCGTTGCAAGACCGGCATCGCGACGGGCGGCGTTGGCGGCGTGGGCAAGATCGGGGATCGAATCGGCTAAGGTACCATCTAAATCAAATGCAAAGACTCTGATACTCATACGGGTGTGTCCAATAGCGTGAAAATATTTTCTAGGGGCCGACCAATTGCAGCACGGCCTTGATAGATAAGAATAGGGCGCTCAATCAGCGTTGGGTGCTCGGCCAGCAACGCAATGATTGCGGTATCGTCTAGCGCCTGTGCGGCGTACTGCTCTTGCCACAGGGTTTCTTTGCTGCGAACCAAAGCCAGTGCGCTGATGTTTAACTGGTTTAATAACTGGCGAATCTGCTCTTCATCAAGCGGCGTCTTAAGGTAATCAATGATTTCTGGCTGCAAGCCTTTTGCCGTCAGTGCAGTAAGGGCTTCTCGGCTTTTAGAGCAGCGGGGGTTATGGAGTAATTGCATTATTTAGCAAGCTCGGCACGCATTTGATCGATAACCGCTTTGTAATCAGGCTTGCCAAAAATAGCGGAGCCCGCCACAAATGTATCTATACCTGCCGCCGCAATTTCAGCAATATTGGCTGTATTTACGCCGCCATCTATTTCTAGCCAAATTTCACGTCCTGTTTGTGCCGTATAGGTATCAATACGTGCACGTGCTGCTTTAGCCTTAGCTAAAACACCGGGGATAAAGCTTTGTCCGCCATAGCCTGGATTGACTGACATTAATAAAATCATGTCGATTTTATCCAGAACATAATCTAAATAATGAAGGGGTGTTGCAGGATTAAACACTAAGCCTGCCTTACAGCCGTGTTCTTTAATAAGGCCGAGTGAGCGATCAATATGTTCAGAGGCTTCGGGGTGAAAGGTGATGATGTTTGCGCCCGCCTTGGCAAAATCAGGAATGATGCGGTCAACGGGTTTAACCATAAGGTGTACATCAATTGGCGCGGTGGTGTAAGGGCGAATGGCCTCACAAAACATTGGGCCCATTGAAAGATTGGGGACATAATGGTTATCCATTACATCAAAGTGAATCATATCTGCGCCAGCAGCGATCACATTTTTAACTTCTTCGCCCAAGCGTGCGAAGTCAGCAGCAAGAATGCTTGGTGCAATACGAAAATCTGTCATAACAAGCTCCATTTCAGGGTATATCACTCATTTTAACGGATACCTTACCTCTGTAGCCTTGAGCTTGGTAATATTCTCTTCATCAATGACCACAAGAACCGTAAAGAATGAGTGATTCTCCTGTTTATAGCGTGTTGGTTCACGCCGAAGCATTTTATCTTCCAGAGCAATCGGATGAGGTGGCAGACCGTTATGCCTTTGCCTACCGTATTACGATTACGAACACCGGCACCGCCGCAGCTCAGTTATTGAGCCGGCACTGGGTGATTACCGATATGGAGGATCGCATACAAGAAGTGCAAGGTGACGGAGTCGTTGGCGAGCAGCCGGTGTTAGAGCCAGGTCAGCATTTTGAATATATGAGCAGCGCCAGCATTGCAACACCTGTAGGCTCGATGCAGGGTAATTACCGGATGCAAGCTGCAGATGGTAATCAGTTTGATGCAGAAATCCCCTCGTTTGTGCTGGCCATGCCGCGCATATTGCATTAACGGCTGCGACGATAACAGGGAGCAAATGGGCTGACATACCACTTTGCTTGTTTATTTTGGGCGTTGAGTCATATCAACGCCCTCATTTATTTGGAATCACATGACGCAAACTCGTCGAAATGATTGGCAAACACTGTCCACTCTTTTGCCCTATCTTTGGCAATATAAAACTCGGGTTATTTTGGCTTTATCACTGTTGATTTTTGCCAAATTTGCCAATGTCTCTATTCCCTTGGTATTAAAAGAGATTGTGGATGGTTTAGATCCTAAACATGCGCCACTGGTTTTGCCGTTGAGTCTTGTGCTTAGTTATGGCGCATTGCGGCTTTGCGCCTCAGTATTGGGTGAAATGCGCGATGCGGTGTTTGCTAAAGTCACGCAAGGCGCTATTCGTAAAGTGGCGATGCAGGTATTTGAGCATTTGCACCGTTTAAGTTTACGTTTTCATCTAGAGCGCCAAACAGGCGGAATGAGCCGTGATATTGACCGCGGCACGAAAGGGATTTCTTTTTTACTGAATTTCACCCTCTTTAATATTTTGCCAACGCTGGTCGAAATTTTTCTAGTGGCAGCTATTTTATTAAAAAAATACGATGTTTGGTTTTCGGTGATTACCTTTGGCACCATTGTTTTATATATTGTATTTACCCTTGGCATGACTGAATGGCGTATGCATTTCCGCCGCACCATGAATGATATGGATTCAAAGGCCAATACGCGTGCAGTAGATAGCTTGTTAAATTATGAAACAGTGAAGTACTTTAATAATGAGCGCTGGGAGGCCGATCGTTACAATGCTAGCCTAAAAGTATGGGAAACCGCGGCCGTTAAAAACCAAGTTTCATTGTCGTTTTTAAATGCAGGGCAAGCGATTATTATTGCGCTGGGCGTCACATTATTGGTGGGCTTGGCCGCAGATGGTGTAGTAAAAGGTACGATGACGCTGGGTGATTTAGTCTTAGTGAATGCTTTTTTATTGCAGCTCTACGCGCCACTTAATTTTCTTGGCTTTGTATATCGTGAAATCAAACATTCTTTGGCCGACATGGAGAAAATGTTTAATTTAATGGGCCAGAATGCCGAAGTTAAAGACATAGAAGCCGCACAGATATTAAATACGCAATCCGCGTCTATTCGTTTTGATCATGTTGATTTCTCTTATGAATCTAATCGGCAGATTTTGCATGCTGTGAGTTTTGATATCCCCGCAGGTAAAACGGTAGCCGTAGTTGGTAGCTCTGGCGCAGGCAAATCAACACTATCCCGATTGCTTTATCGTTTTTATGACGTGAGCCAAGGAGGGATAAGCATTAATGGTGTTGATGTGCGCAAGCTTAATCAAATTAGTTTGCGTGCGCATATTGGAATTGTGCCGCAAGATACGGTGCTCTTTAATGACAGTATTTATTACAATATTGCCTATGGCCAGCCAAGTGCTAACCGTAATGAAGTGATTCAAGCGGCTAAGTCTGCACATATATACGAGTTTATTCAATCTCTGCCAGAGGGCTTTGATACCTTGGTCGGTGAGCGCGGTCTAAAACTATCGGGCGGAGAAAAGCAGCGCGTTGCAATTGCGCGCACCATTCTTAAAAACCCACCTATTTTAATTTTTGATGAAGCCACTTCTGCACTTGATTCTCGTACTGAAAAAGCAATTCAAGCCGAGCTTAAAGAAATCTCTACAAATCGCACCACTTTAATTGTTGCCCATCGCTTATCTACAATAGCGGAAGCCGATGAAATCCTTGTTATGGAGCAAGGAGAAATCGTTGAGCGAGGCCGTCATCGCGATTTATTAGAGCTAGGTGCCCATTACGCCAGAATGTGGCAGCTGCAACAAGGCGATGAAGAGGTCAGTATCGATTAAGATGTCTTATTAAAACGCAGACCATGGTGATCGAGTGGTTTGCGCTTTAAGAGCGACTTCTTCAACTACCCATTCATATAAAGCATCAGGATCAATTGCAAGTTGCCTTGCTTTGACGCTAATTTTTTCCCAAGCAGCACGTCTTAATTGTTGGCGTGCTAGCTTCTTTGCTAAGGCGGACTCATCAGTTTGGCGCATTGTGTGCCAAGCTTCTGGCTCTGGCCGCTCCTCATCTGGGCTATAAAACAAAACCGAAGGGTGAGGGAGTGGTTTTTTTTGATTTAAGTCTTTCAAACTTCTTTATACCTTTTGAAGGGCCATTTCTAAGAATGGTTACTTATCGATGATTCGATTAGAAGAGAAACAAAGCTGCTCTCTTCAAATATCGTAAAAATGGCAATTTTAAATTAAAGCCGCAAAAAATACATGCGATCAGCGGGCTGGTGCATTTATTAAAATGAGTTGCTTAGATTTATCTTTATAAATGCATATTAATTTTTTTATTACAATAAAAAAATACAAAGACCAAATGCTATTTAGACTTGGCAAATTGAGGGCCTTAGGTCGGAGTGCCGATCAGGTTTGCATAGATTGCATCTCTTGCGAGATTAGCTTTCATTGATTGGCTCAGATTGTATAAGGCTCTTACATTTATTGCACCAACTCTATAGCTAAGTGGGTAAAAAAACCGAAAAAACATCGGTTTTTGTAAGGGTTTAATCTGGGATGTCTTGTTGCTTTCTAGGGTAAAAGTTTCACGTAAATTTATAACAGTAAAACACCTAGGGTAGAGACAAGGTGCCTGTGATATTTATAGCATAGCTTATAACGGTTGTTCGTTTTTTTGTTTTGATTTTATTCAATTATAAAAGCGCAGTTGAGGCTTAAATTTAAATGCTGGCCAAGATGTGCAAGGTGGTTTTTTGTTTCTCCTTGGTGGTTTGTTTAGATTGTCCATTGTTGATGATACAAAGATCATGCCGTCTTGCTTTGCGTTGCCTTATTGTTCGTAAGAAATTGGAAAGAATACGTACAAAATTTTAATTTACGCCATAATGCGCATTTGGCATAAAGTATAAATCTATATAAGGACTAGGGTCTGTTGACGTTTCATTTACAATTGCGGCAAGCCGGAAAACGGCTAGGCACAAGGCATGTCATGAAGGCAATAACGGGTTATTATCGAGGAGCATCACGCAGTGAATGGCCGTTTCTCGGCTCAGCCCTTCGGGTTGGCTGTATTTTAGGGGCGGTATGGCATTAAAAGACGCTCATGGTGCTCGTACCATGAACGTCTTTTGCCTTGTTCAGCCCCAAAACTGTAGCCAACGCAGTAGAGAATGAAACGCCAACAAACACTAGGTTTCGATTGCCACTTTTAATTACTTAGTCAATTAAATGTTGGTACGTTGTTGAAATGCATACAACATAAAAGCCGGTATTTAATTTTACAAAGGCAAAGGGTGGTCTTTAGGCCATAAGAGCCAAAGCTGCCCATTTTGCTTCATCTTCCCCGCTAATTCTCCCGCAGCATCTCCTGTCCCCCAAAAGAAATCAGCACGTACCGAGCCTCGAATCGCTCCGCCCGTATCTTGGGCGGCAACAAGGCGGTGTATTCCTCCGCCATTATCTGGTCTATCGGTGGCAATAAAAGCCATGCTTCCAAGCGGAATTGTATTTTTATCCACGGCAATGCTAAAGCCTGCTGTTAGCGGGATATTTTGCGCGCCAATCGGCCCGTCATTAGAGGCAGGTAATATACGGAAAAAAACATAACTGGGGTTGCTATTGAGCAAGGTTTCTACGCGGTTTGGATGGCTATCGGCCCAGCTTCTGATGGTTTGCATTGAAACATCAGCAGCTTTTAATTCGCCTTGTTCAACCAACCAGCGGCCAACGGGCTTGTAAGGATGGCCATTTTGATCCGCGTAACCAAGTCGCAGCTCTTTGTTATCACTAAGGCGCACTCTGCCAGAGCCTTGAATTTGTAAAAACTGCACATCCATTGAGCTTTCTAACCATGCTAATACTGGTGCATCGATATTTTTTTGAACAATGTCAGCGCGGCTGTAGTAGGGCTGTAATTTATTGCCGACAAGACGGCCACGTAAACGCTTACCTTTAAGCTCCGGATAAAGCTCGGCCAGCTCTACCGTAATCATGTCTTTGGGGGTGGCATAAACGGGGTAGCGTGCTTGAGTGCTCTGCAGCAAGCTGCCTGGATAAATTGGCTCGTAATAACCAGTAATTAGGCCAGTTTGACTGCCATCTGGATTGCTTAATTGATAAGGCGTAAAGCGGGATTCAATAAAAGCGAGCGCGGCAGAGGCGGGGAGGTTTTTAGCTTCTTCGCATAAGCCAAGCCAAGGTTCATTTTTAAGTTTGGCGCAAGATTTTTGCCATGTTGCAAAGCTGGTGGCTAAATCATCACCAGGCCAATTGGGCAAGGCCTGCCAATCATTGCGCTGATATGGGCTAGTCGTTGTAGTGGGTACGGTTTGTTCCGGCGCGGTGGTGGGGGCTGGAACGGGCGTTGCGCAGGCAGTAAAAAGCCCCGCAACAAATGCCGCAAGGCAAAGGATACGGGTGGAGCGAAAATAAATCATGGTTCCTTGGGATCGAGTCCTTGTTTAAAAGCGGTAATGCCTGCTTTTTGTATTTCTAAGGCTTTGACGGTCATTTGCAGCATACCCACTTGCATAGAGAGCCACTGCTCTACGGTACGACATTCTGCAATTTTTTTATCTATCTCTTCGATAGACATGGGGGGTGAAAAAGGGTTCCCTGAGGTAGGTTTAAAAAACTGGGAAAACAAAGCAAAAGGATCGTTTGGGTTGTATTCGCTCATTGTGTTTCCTTTATGCGGGGCCGCTTAGATAGAGGGGGGGCTAAGGCAAAAAACACCTCACCCACCCCACATTACCGTGCGTTGTTTAGTCTTTTGCCGCAGCTTCAACCGCAGCTAAGGCTGCCATATTAACGATACGACGTACCGACGCCGTTGGTGTGAGAATATGCACCGGAGCGGCTAAACCCATTAACATCGGCCCAATCGTCACGCCATCCCCACAAGTCATTTTCAACAAATTGAAAGAGATATTTGCGGAGTCGAGATTAGGCATAATCAATAGATTCGCCTCACCTTTAAGCGTGGAGTTTGGGAAAACCTGTTGGCGCACAGTGCCAGAAAGCGCCGCATCGCCGTGCATTTCCCCGTCCACTTCTAAATCAGGCGCACGCTCGCGCAAGATGGCTAAAGTTGCACGCATCTTACGGGACGAAGGCGTATCCATACTGCCAAAGTTAGAGTGGCTTAAGAGCGCCACCTTAGGCTGTATGCCAAATTTACGCACCGTATCCGCCGCCATGATCGTAATTTCAGCAAGTTCTTCAGGGTTTGGATCGTGGTTAACGTAGGTGTCAGTAATGAATACATTGCCGGTAGGCAGTAATAGGGCATTCATTGCCGCAGTAACTTTTGCGCCACTTTGCAAGCCAAGAACATTGCTAACATACCAGTGATGGCGTTGATATTGGCCGTAAGTACCGCAAATCATTGCATCGGCTTCGCCACGCTTGAGCATTAAAGCGCCAATCAGTGTGGTTTTGCGGCGAACTTCTGCTTTTGCTAACTCTTCAGCAACACCGCGACGCTCCATAATAGAGTGATATTGCATCCAATATTCGCGATAGCGCGGGTCGTCTTCTTGATTGCACAACTCAAAATCAACGCCAGCCTTGATACGTAAACCGAGTTTTTCAATACGGTTTTCAATAATTGCAGGCCGTCCAATGATAATAGGGCGGCAAACGCCCATATCTACCACTTCTTGTACCGCATGCAAGACGCGTTCGTCTTCACCTTCGCAGAAAATAACTCGTTTATTGGCTTTTTTCGCAGCAGTAAATACGGGACGCATAAATAAGTTAGACTTATAAACAAACTGCGTCAATTCTTCGATGTACACGCTCCAATCTTCAATCGGGCGAGTCGCCACGCCAGATTCCATTGCTGCACGGGCAACCGCAGGTGCAATTTTGATAATTAAGCGAGGGTCGAAAGGTTTTGGAATCAAATAATCTGGGCCAAAGCTCAGATTTTGCCCGCCGTAAGCATCCGCTACCACATCAGATTGCTCCGCATGGGCGAGTTCTGCAATGGCGTTGACGGCCGCGTGCTTCATTTCTTCGTTGATGGTGGTTGCGCCAACATCGAGTGCACCACGGAAAATAAACGGGAAACAAAGTACATTGTTTACTTGATTTGGATAATCTGAGCGGCCAGTACACACAATGGCATCGCTACGCGCAGCGCGCGCATCAGGCGGGGTGATTTCTGGGTCAGGATTGGCTAAAGCCAAGATCAGCGGTGTAGCAGACATCCGCTGTATCATGTCGCCCGTCACTAGGCCAGCGCCAGACAGACCTAAGAAAATATCTGCGCCAACAAGCGCTTCTTTTAAGGTGCGGGCTTCGGTGGTTTGGGCATAGCGCTGCTTGGTTTCATCCAAGGGGCCGCGTCCAACATAGATCACGCCTTTAGAATCGCAAACCGTCACATTGCTACGTGTCACACCGAGTGAAACCAGTAGATCCAGACAAGCAATCGCAGCTGCACCAGCGCCTGAAGCGACCAGCTTTACGTCTGAAATCTTCTTGCCAATTAAGCGCAGGCCGTTTTTAACTGCCGCGCCAACAATAATGGCCGTGCCGTGCTGATCATCGTGGAAAACGGGGATATTCATCCGTTCACGTAGCATTTTTTCTACGTAAAAGCACTCAGGCGCTTTAATATCTTCTAAATTAATCCCACCGAAAGTTGGCTCTAATGATGCAATGATTTCAACGAGCTTTACAGGGTCTTTTTCTTCAATTTCAATATCAAAAACATCAATGCCGGCAAATTTTTTAAATAAAACGCCTTTGCCTTCCATGACCGGCTTGCTGGCTAACGGGCCAATATCACCCAAGCCAAGTACTGCAGTGCCATTGGTGATGACCGCAACTAAATTGCCGCGCGCGGTCAGGTTGCGAGCTTCGCTAGGGTCTTCAACGATGGCATCGCATGCAGCCGCAACACCAGGTGAGTAAGCCAGTGCTAGATCACGTTGGCTAGATAATGCCTTGGTTGGCATAACCTGAATTTTACCTGGCTTAGGAAAGCGGTGATATTCGAGGGCTTTCTTGCGAATTTCTTCGTCCATATTTGTATCCCTTGTCAAAAGTGTTGTTCTGTAGAACGTGTGTATGCTCTCGCATCAATGCTTATTAGGTCTTGTTCTATGCACGCTTCTAAGTAGATGCTTTCTTTAAGCATGTTGTAATCAGGAGTTTCAGTAGTTGTTATAATTAAGTTTAAAACTTAATAGAAACGCCTTCATTGCCTAGCCAGCTTTTCAATTCTGCCAGCAATTCATCGCGCAATGTTATTCGCCAGCTTTCACCCAAAGACATGATGCACGCAGCATCGGTATTTTGGTAATCCACTTCAACCGGGCATTCGCCGCCGCGATGTAATGTTAGCAAGCTTTTAAGGCGCTGAGCATCCATGCCTTGCCGCATGGCTAATGTCATGCTGCGTGCAAAACGGCTACGTGCTTCGGCAATATCATAGATGGTATCGGCAATGATTCGTAAGCCTCCTGAAAAGCGATCTTCTGAAACCTTGCCCTCGATCACTAAGAGTGTGTCTTCTTTGATTTTGTTCCGGTTGGCTTCAAAAACCTCGGAGTAAACCGTCACATCTCGGCGCGACTTTCCATCATCTAAAGTCACAAAAGCCATGCGGCCACGATCACCATTTTTAATCCGCAAGGCACTTACAATGCCAGTAATCATTTGTGGCGTACGGCTTGGCTCTAAACGCTCTAAAGACGATTTAATGAATTGACGAATCCCTTTGGCGTGCGCATCAAAAGGGTGGCCGGAGATATAAAAACCAACGGCATTTTTTTCTTCGGCAAACTTTACTCGCTCATCCCACTCTGGCACTTCAAGCATGGCCACTTGCGGCACATCAACCGCTTCTAGCATGTCAAACAGGCTAGATTGATTTTTGTTGGCCGCTTCACTTTCGGCCAAAGCCATGGCTTGTTCTACATTGGCCATCAGGCGAGCGCGGTGCGGGTCGATTTTATCGAAGGCCCCGGCACGGATCAGGGCTTCTAAGGTGCGTTTGTTGACTTCGCGCTTTTCAGTGCGACGGCAAAAATCATATAAATTGGTGAAGGGGCCGTTGGCCTCGCGCTCACGTACAATCATCTGTACGGCGGATTCCCCTACACCCTTGATCGCACCGAGTGCGTAGCGGATTTCCTTGCGTGAAACCGGTACAAACTTATGAAAACTATGGTTAACATCGGGCGGCAATAAAATCAGCTTATTAGTTTCAACACTATCGTCATAAAACACTTTGAGCTGATCGGTGTTGTCGAGTTCCGAGCTCATGGTGGCGGCCATAAAGGCCGCGCAATGATGCGCTTTTAACCATGCGGTGTGGTAGGAAACCACCGCATAGGCTGCCGTGTGGGATTTATTAAACCCATACTCGGCAAATTTAGCCATCAAATCAAACAGCTGCTCTGCAAGCTTCGGATCGTAGCCTTTTAGCGCCGCACCTTGAGCGATTTTCTCGCGGTGCTCGGCCATCTCCTCTGCTTTTTTCTTCCCCATTGCGCGGCGTAACATATCCGCGCCACCGAGGGTGTAGCCGCCGATAATCTGCGAGATCTGCATTACCTGTTCTTGATACACGATCACGCCGTAAGTTGGATCGAGGCACGCCGTTAGGTCGGGGTGGAAGTAATCAACTTCTTCAAGTTTATTCTTACGGTTGATAAAAGTATCAACCATGCCTGAGCCCAGTGGGCCAGGGCGATAGAGCGCCAATACCGCAATAATATCTTCAAAACGATCGGGTTTTAGCTTGGCCAAAAGGCGCTTCATACCGTCCGATTCCACCTGAAATACGGCGGTGGTATTGGCATCCCTAAATATTTTGTAAGCAGCGGGGTCTTCAAAGCCCAAGAGCATTAAGTCGGGCGCGCTGCCTTCCATGGTGCGAATGTAATTGAGCGCTAGCTCGATAATGGTTAAGTTGCGTAAGCCCAAAAAGTCGAACTTGACCAAGCCTACTTTTTCAACGTCGTCTTTATCTAGCATCGAAACCGGCGCGGAATCCGCACCGGATGCGAGGTAAATCGGGCAAAAATCGGTGATTTTACCAGGCGCAATCAAGACGCCCCCAGCGTGCATGCCGATATTACGCGTTAGGCCTTCAAGTTTTTTGGCTAAGACCCACAGCTCTTTGACTTCGTCTTCGTTTTCTACGCGCTGCTTTAAGATCGGTTCCATTTCTAGCGCGTCATCAAGGCTGTACTGTTTGCCAGGCGCGGCAGGGATGAGCTTGGATAAGCCATCACAAAACATATACGGCAGATCTAATACGCGGCCAACATCGCGCACGACGGCTTTGGCGGCCATCGTCCCGAAAGTGGCAATTTGGCTGACCGCCTCAACGCCGTATTTTTCACGCACGTATTCGATCACTCGCCAGCGGTTTTCTTGGCAAAAGTCGATGTCGAAATCGGGCATGGAAACGCGTTCTGGGTTCAAAAAACGCTCGAACAGCAGGGCGTAGGCGGTGGGGTCGATATCCGTAATGCCAAGGCTGTAAGCCACTAAAGAGCCTGCACCCGAGCCGCGGCCAGGGCCAACTGGACAGCCGTTGCGTTTTCCCCAGTAAATAAAATCGGCCACGATCAAAAAGTAGCCAGGGAAGCCCATTTGTACGATGGTGTCGGTTTCAAACTTAAGCCGCTCTAGATAGCGCGGGCGCTCTGAATCACGTTTTGCCTGATCTGGATAGAGCAGCAGTAGCCGCTCTTCTAAGCCACGTTTGGCCTCAAAAATCAGGAAGTCATCAAGCGTCATCCCTTCTGGTGTTGGGAAATCCGGTAGATAGTTCTTACCCAAGACAATGGTTAAATTACAACGCTCGGCAATGGCAACCGAATTAAGTAATGCCTCTGGAATATCTGCGAATAACTTGGCCATTTCTGCGGCAGATTTAAAGTATTGCTCTTCGGTAAACAAGCGCGGGCGGCGTTTATCCGACACCATATTGCCCTCGGCAATACAAACGCGGGCTTCGTGCGCTTTGTAGTCATCCCTATCCATAAATTGCACGGGATGGGTGGCAACCACCGGCAGGTCAAGATCAGAGGCTAAATCTAAATGACCTTGCAAGCTCGGTTCGGCACTAGGGAAGCCCGTGCGTTGTAGCTCAAGATAAAAACTATCGGGGAATGTATCTGCCCACCAGCGCGCAGCGGCTAGCGCCGCATCGTATTGGCCGCCGATTAATAGTTGGCCAATTTCACCTAAAGCAGCACCAGATAAGCAGATGAGCGGGCTATTATCGCCTTCCGTTAGCCATTCTTTTTTAAGCTCAGCACGGCCACGATATTGATTGTTGCGAAAGGCGTTAGATAATAGATCGCAAAGGCGACCATAACCTGCTCGGTTTTTACAAATTAATAGGACGCGAAAGGGCGCATCTCTCTCGTCGGGGTTCTCTACCCAAGCATCAATCCCCACAATGGGCTTGATCCCCGCTTCGCGGCAAGCCTTATAGTGTTTGACGATGCCAAAGAGGTTCATTAAATCCGAAACCCCAAGCGCAGGCATACCTCCAGATTTAGCGGCTTTAACCGCATCATCTAGGCGTACGATGCCGTCGGTAACTGAAAACTCGGAGTGGAGGCGTAAATGGATAAAGGAGGGCAAATTCATCCGTGCATTTTATCACTCAAAAGCCATATCGCCACTCAAAGATGAAGTAGATTATTTCACGCTCTAAACGGCGAGCTATAAACCAAAACTCGGTTGACATTTTTTGGAGATTAAAGCGCAAATACTGGAGATTATTGATGTTTGTAAAGCATGCAGTGCTAACTGTAAAACAAACCGCCAATGCGGCTAACAAAGACTATAGTGACGGAACTCCAAATCATTTTTCAAATAGGTGACCTATGGATGTTTCAACCGTAAGCGCTGGCGCTAGTGCCACCACTCAAAATGCAGCGGCCTTGCTCATGGCCAAAAAATCAAACGATATTCAGGCGCAATCTGCGCTCAGTTTGCTTGCTGCCGTACCTGATGCACCTAAATACAACAATCCATCAGGTCTAGGAAATAGCGTAGATACAAGAGCTTAGCTGGGTTTTTTGCTAACAAATAGAATATTTTGCTGCACCGCACAAAATGGTTTGACTCTCCGTGTTTATTGCTCGCATAATGAATTGCATTGTTGCACTGCACAACCGGAGAGATCACCATGTTCAAAGACCTATTTAAAGCCCCACAATTCAATCCCTCACAATTTGCTGACTTTGGCCAAGCCAATTTGGACAAATCACTTCGCTTTACCAATATCGCTTTAAGCAGCGTAGAGCGTTTGGTTAATCTGCAAATTGGTATCACTCGTGATTTGATCGCTGAGCACGCAGAAACAACTAAAGCATTGTCTGGTGTAAAAGATGTTCAAGGTTTGGTAGCGTTTCAACGTCAACTGGCTCAGCCATCTGTTGAAAAAAGCCTGTCTGTAGCTCGTAATGTATTTGATGCGGCGAGCGCAACTCAGCAAGAGCTGAACAGCCTAATCGAAGAGCAAGTTTTAGAATTTAATAAAAACTTACTTGCTACTCTAGATAAAGCCACTGCAAATGCACCTGCTGGCTCTGGCGTTGCTGTAAATGCACTACGCAACGTGGTTGAAACTGCAAGTAATACATACGATGCAGTATCTAAAACCAGCCAAAAAATTGCATCAGAATTAGTAAGTGCAACTGTAAATGCCGCTGAAGCTGGCGCGAAAGTAGTCAACACCAAAGCAACTGCTTAAATTATTAAATAAAAAAGCCGCTCTCTATTATATAGAGAGCGGCTTTTTTATGGGCGTTATATAATAACAGGGCTTTGCTTTACTCTGCACTAACTTGCATCTATTCGAGCTTAAAGCGCCAAGTCTCGAGTGGTCATAAACTCGCTGAGTAAATAACTCAGTTAGCTAATGGTTATTTGTTAAATTAACCTAATTATATCTCTTGCTTCGGAACCCTTGATTTAGTGACCTGCGCGGCATTGCTAACTTCAGACGATTCAATTGGTTTTGGCATGGAGCGCCCTTATTTCGCACGTATCTTACTCTGCCCGGATCATGCGCGTGCGGAAGCTGGGTTGAGCAAGAGACATAATCAGGTACATGAATAAGCTAAACCAACATACTTTAATTTGGAGGTTTAGCTGCGTTGCAATACCTGTATTGTGCTGGCTATTATTTTCTAGGCTAATATATTTTTAAAATGATGTATGCCGCTTCATCGAATCAAGGATAAAAACGACTTTTTCTGAAATAAGTTTATATTCATTTTCAAATGCAGAGTTGGCCTGTTCTTTTTTTCCAAGCCTGCTTAAGATAACAACATTGCCCGCGGAGTAATGAAATTTTTTATGTGCGGCTAATAATGTTTTGTATTGTTCCGTACTTCGAATGCTTGATGTTTTATCGCTGTAAATCCACTTACCAAGATCACATTTGTCATCGCATGAGATAATGTCTGGATCAAGATTTTCTGTTGAGTTTTCTGATAAATAAAGTTCAAGCCTATTCTTCCAATTTTGGTGGGCATTTATTGCAGCGTCTAAATCAAGGCCAAGTTCCCAAGGTTCGTAGGTATCTATTTTTGATTTTTCTTTTCCGAAAAAATAACTAAATATTCCCATGGTATGGCATTCCTTTTTTTAAACATTTTTGAATTTTATTATAGGGTGCTTTGTAAGCAAAAAACAACGATTTGACCAGTTAATATTGCCATGCGTATGATTCCTTTATGCTTTTGCATTATAAATGGGTGTTCCTATATTAAGATATAGGATTAATCTGAAAAGTATATAGGAAATGGCCTATTTTCTATGTCATTAAGAAGATTAAATAGTTAGGTGTTAAGCGCGGGTATTGGCAGGGTATGAATGGCTTTCTATAGGTGTATTTTATCCCAAATGGCATTTAATAATGAAGTTAGGCGGCGAGTTGCTGTGGTTAGGGCGTAGTATAAAAAAATAACCAAACAAACCCATAAAAACTAAAAACTCCACATATGCAAATACATATATGGAGTTGTGTTGGTTTTTTGATTGTAAAACTTACTCAGGACGCATTTGCGGAAAGAGGATAACGTCGCGAATGCTTGGTGAGTCGGTTAGCAACATCACAAGGCGATCGATACCAATGCCGCAGCCGCCGGTTGGGGGCATGCCGGATTCTAGGGTGCGGATGTAGTCTGCATCGAAATGCATGGCCTCATCGTCCCCAGCGTCTTTTTGCTCAACTTGGGCCATAAAGCGTTCGGCTTGATCTTCTGGGTCATTCAACTCAGAGTAACCATTGGCGTGTTCACGGCCAACCATAAACAGCTCGAAGCGCTCGGTAATGCCTGGCTTGCTGTCATTGGCGCGGGCCAGCGGGGAGACTTCGGCTGGGTAGTCGATAATAAAGGTTGGCTCCCACAGCTTGGCTTCGGTGTTTTCTTCAAACAGGGCCAGTTGCAATGCACCTACGCCTGCGATTGGCATCGGCTTACCGCCTAAACGAACTACCTCAGCCGCTAAGAAAGCTTGATCGTTCAGTTGCTCGTCTGTGTATTCTGGGTTGTAAGCTTTGATCGAGCCTGCAATGGTGTAGCGGGCAAAGGGCTTAGATAGATCGACTTCTTTACCTTGGTAGGTAATGACCGTGCTACCCGTAGCAAGCTGGGCGCAAGCGCGGATAATGCCTTCAGACATTTCCATCATGCGTTGGTAGTCAGAATACGCTTCGTAGAATTCGATCATGGTGAATTCTGGGTTATGGCGTGTGCTCATGCCTTCGTTACGGAAAGAGCGGTTAATTTCAAATACGCGCTCCATGCCGCCAACGATCAGGCGTTTGAGGTAAAGCTCTGGGGCGATGCGCAGGTAAAGTGGCATATCCAGCGCATTGTGATGCGTTACAAATGGCTTGGCTGTTGCGCCACCAGGGATGCCATGCATCATTGGGGTTTCAACTTCCAAGTAGCTTTCAGCAACCATGTAATCGCGGATGCATTGAACGATTTTAGAGCGCTTAATAAAAGTAGCGCGGCTTAAATCATTAGTAATCAAATCTAAATGGCGCTGACGATAGATTTGCTCTTGGTCTGCAAGGCCATGGTGTTTGTCTGGAAGAGGGCGTAAAGATTTAGTCAGTAAACGCAATTCTGTGACTTGGATCGACAGCTCGCCAGTATTGGTTTTCATTAGCGTGCCACGGGCAGCGATAATATCGCCCATATCCCATGTCTTAAAGCTGTCGTAAAGATCTTCGCCCACTTTATCTTTGCTGATGAAAAACTGAATGCGGCCGGTGGAATCTTGCACGGTGGCAAAGCTGGCTTTACCCATCACGCGTTTGAGCATCATGCGGCCAGCAACCGCTACGCTGACTTGAGCGGCTTCCATGTCGGCTTTTTCAAGCTCGCCATACTTAGCTTGCAAATCGCCCGCCATGTTTTCCCGTTTAAAATCATTCGGGTAAGCCACGCCAGCTGCGCGTAAGGCGGTCAACTTGGCGCGGCGTTCCGCGATAATTTGGTTTTCATCTTGCTGGATAATTTGTTCTTCGGACATTTAATTTAAACCCCAAGTCTGTAGACACAGAGAACAGGAAGAACACAGAGCACACTGAGAAAATCACAGTGTGAGTCTGCGAATCCCGTCTTTTAGTAATTTGCTATTAAAGTTGATTAATAATCCGATTTTGCATTGAGTTAATCGCATATAAGTGAGTAACTGGGCCTGATGCAATGGCAGAAAATTTTCAACCGCTTTAAGCTCAGTAATTAATTCTTTATTTACCCAAATATCCATTTTGAAAGCGTTTTCAATATGGATATTTTATAATCCAATGCCACAAAACACTGTCGCTCGGTTCTTAAGCCGCATAAACGCAATTCATAATCAAGGCACTCTTCATAAGTGCTTTCAAGTAAACCCGGCCCAAGCGATTTATGCGCTTCAAGCGCTGCACCAATGACAATTTTGCTCAGCATTTAAAGCACCCCCCAAAGGTCTGTAGTACACATAATCAGCAGGGTTCCTGCCTTTACTCGATTTTCTCTGTGTTCTCAGTGTGCTCACAGATCTCTGTGTCTACAGACCTTGGGGGCTTCTAAAATCCTTAAACACCGTGTTTCAAGCTGGCGGCGATGAAGCCTTCTAGGTCGCCGTCCATCACGCCCTTGATGTTGCCGACTTCATAGCTAGTACGCAGGTCTTTGATGCGGCTTTGGTCAAACACATAAGAGCGAATTTGATGACCCCAGCCGATGTCAGCTTTGGTCGCTTCCAGCGATTGCTGTGCTTCCATACGTTTACGCAATTCCAGCTCATACAATTTGGCACGCAGCATTTTCCATGCTTCGTCACGGTTTTTGTGCTGAGAGCGGTCATTCTGGCATTGCACGACGGTATTGGTCGGGATGTGCGTCAAGCGAACCGCAGAGTCGGTTTTATTAATGTGCTGACCACCCGCGCCAGAAGCGCGGTAAGTATCGGTACGTACATCAGCCGGATTGATTTCAATCTCGAAACTGTCGTCCACTTCCGGGTAGACAAACACTGAGGCAAACGAGGTGTGGCGACGATTGTTTGAGTCGTAAGGCGAGCAACGAACCAAGCGATGAACGCCTGTTTCTGTACGCAAAAAGCCGTAAGCGTAGTCGCCGGTAAGTTTGATCGTCGCTTGGCTAATACCCACGATGTCGCCGTCTGACTGCTCCATCACTTCAACGGTAAAGCCTTTACGCTCGCCATAACGGACATACATGCGTAGCAACATGCCCGCCCAGTCTTGCGCTTCAGTACCGCCAGCGCCGGATTGAATGTCGATAAAGCACGGCATTGGATCCATCGGATGATTAAACATCCGGCGAAATTCTAGCTCTTCTACGTGGGTAGAAATGGCATCTACGTCATCAGACACTGCTTGCAAAGTATCGAAGTCGCCTTCTTCCTTGCCCATGTCGAATAAATCTTTAGCGTCAGTAAGACCTGCCAATACTTCATCCAGCACCACAACCACGCCTTCAAGTGCTTTTTTTTCTCGACCTAGCTCTTGTGCTTTTTTCTGATCATTCCAGATGTCTGGGTCTTCCGTCAGACGCACAACTTCTTCAAGTCGATCGCTTTTGCCGGGGTAATCTAAGTATTTGCGGAGTTCTTCGCTGCGAGAGACCAAATCTTCAATCCGGTTCTCGATCTGATTAAGCTGTTCTGCTTCCATGCCTGTGGCTTTGTCCCATAAAGGCGGCTTGCAGCCTGTCGGATTTAAGCGATCGTTGCGAGGGGAAGTTCGGTTTGAGACACATTTCGCGAATTTTTGAGGCGAATAGCGGGCTATTCAACGAAAAAATGCGTGAAATGTGGCCAAATCCGGCTTTTCCGCAGTAGATCAGTCTTAAGTCTGGCAGGCTGCAGACACTAAAGCGCGAAATTATACCGTGAGAGTGGCTCTCAAGGGGAGTCTCAGATGAGAAAATGCTAAAAGTACGATTTATTTGCGGATGCTTACCAAGATAAAACCCAAATCTTGAAATACGAAGGGCGCAATGAAGGCAGAGTTTTACAGAGAAAATAGTTTTTAGAGTCCTTATTGAGAAAGGGGCGGCCTTATACCTGAACAGAGATCTGCGGCAGGCTGACTTGAATTGGGCTGGTATTGCCATCGGCACTATATAAAGCAGGGCTATCGGAGGCTTGTGCTTTGCCGTCCTGTTCTAAGGCGGCGGTGGCATTTTTGAGCGCATTGTCCATGCTGTTTAAGGCATCTTTATAGAGTTCTTTATCTGTTTTGATGTCTTTTTTGCTATTTTGTATTTCTAAAGCCAGCAGTAGCTTGGCTTTTTGCATGACCTTTTTGGCCTCATTCAAAAAAGTACGATCTTCAGTACTCATATTGCTTTTTGTGCTAACTAGCTCTGATGATTTTGATTGTTTCTCTTCCTGCGCCTTGGCTTCTTGCTCTGCTTTTTGTACGGCTTGCGCCGCCTCTTGTCTCGCGTGTTCAGTGCTTTGCCCTGTGTTTTCTTTGGTGGCTTCGGCAGAAGGCGGATTGCTCGCACCCGCAATGTTAGGGGACTGCACCGCGCCGCCGCTATTAAGACCAGCATATTCGGCCACAGCCGCAGCAATTTGCTTGGCCAAGCGTGCCGCAGCGGCCACATTGCTTTTACCTATGCCCGCGAACTTCAACATGCCTTCTAATTGCCGCTTCAGCATATCTAATTTGCTTTTTGCCGCGCTTTTTCGGCTTGCAATTAGATCGAGCTTTGGCATTTTGAATTCAAACGAAGCGCTTTTGGGAGCGCTTTCTTCTGGCTTATTGCTAATACCTTGCCGTATAAGGTTTTGCACGGTGGTTTGCATTACGTCAGCGGTGATTTTCATGGAGCAAACCTTGAGTTTGAAGCGGGTAGTCAGTCTAATTACAGGTATATCGAAGAAAACCCATGAATCTTTAATGTTATTTATTGCGCGGGAAGCTTGGGCGGAGGTGTTCGAAGAGATGATTTAGTTGGTTTTTTGTCAGCATTGTTAAATACGCCTTCTGTTTATTTAAATCGTAGAGCGGGTGCAAGCCGCGAGCAATGCTGAAAAATATGCGGGTTGCACCCGCACTACAAATTATCCTGTTGATTTTGCTGTGGGTGATAAACTTTAATCTTCTCTCCCAAAGAAAAATGCGGCCCCTTTTCAAGGCCGCATTGACTATCGAATTGAGCCTAAACTCAGCCTCTCTTTCTTACACCGCTAAACGATGCCTAATCTCACGTAAAGCGGCCGACATCATGGCCAGATCCGGCGCGAGTGTTTTCATTTCTTCAAACATTCTGCGGCAGTGGGCGATGGCTGTTTCTTGGCTTTGTAGCCATGATTCAACCCGCACACTAGGTGCTGCTCCCGGGCTAAGATCGAGTGCTGCGCTGGTTAACGCGATGTGGGCGCGTTGCAGATCATCGCGGCAAGCTAGGCGGGCTAGGGTTTGCCAATGATTGGCGCGTGGCAATTGCTCGATTAAGCCATGCAGCCAATCTAGCTCTAGTGCATCACCCAAAGCAAAGTGAATCGTGGCAACGGTATCCACATCAGCGGCTTGTTTTTTGGTGAGCAGCGCGATATTAAGCAGTTGCGTTGCCCCATCAAGGCAAGCACTTTGCTTGGCCAGAGCGGCAGGCACGCCCGCAGCTAACCAGCTTTGGGTGACGTCTACTTGCTTGGCTGAGCCTGCATACCATTCAGGCAATTGCGGCAGCAGTGCAGGGATTTTGCTTTTTAAGTCACGGATCAGCTCTGCGTAATCTGGCAGCGTGTCTTGGTTTTGCAGTAACCAACGTGTGGCGTGCTCTAGCTGACGACGCTCGCGCAGCAGCATGGTGTATTGCATGGTGGCCGGAATGCTGTTGTCGAGGGATTCGATAGCAACAAAGCGGGCTTCGCTATCGAGTAGCTCGGTGGCATCGTACCAAGCGCGCACAATCGTGGCTGGAGGTAGCTCGGTCTCTTCAGAAAGACGGAAGACAAAGCTAATGCCCATGCGGTTGATGGTGCGGTTGGTCAGCTCATTGGCTACAATTTCGCGTCGTAATGGGTGCTCGCCAAGGCGATCACCAAAGCGATCTACTAGCGGCTTAGGGAAGTAAGCGGCAAGTAGGCCATCCCAATCCAAGCTATCTGGCAAATCGCTCGCGAGCAAGTCTTGGAACAGCGCCATTTTTGCGTAAGCCAGTAGTACGGCTAGCTCTGGGCGCTCTAAACCCTTGCCTTCTTGCTGACGCACGGCGATTTGTGTATCAGTTGGCAAGAATTCAATACGGCGCGATAGACGGCCATTTTTTTCTAGCGACTGCATAAAGCGTTGATGCACCGGCAAAAGTGAAGCGGTTTGCTGGTATTCAAGGCTGATGGCTTCGGTTTGCAGATAGTTATCACGCAGCACCAAATGGCCCACTTCATCGGTCATCGATGCCAGCAGGTCATTACGCTGCTTCATGGTGAGATCGCCACCGGCCATAATGCGGCCCAGCAGAATCTTGATATTGACTTCGTGGTCGGAGCAATCCACGCCGGCAGAGTTATCAATCGCATCGGTATGCACGCGGCCACCATTTGCTGCGTATTCGATTCGGCCTAATTGGGTGAAGCCTAAATTGCCGCCTTCGGCGATCACTTTGCAGCGGAATTCCTTACCGTCGATACGCAGCGCGTCGGTGCCCCTATCGTTTGCTTCGGCTGGCGTTTGAGTCGATGCCTTGCCGTATGTACCAATCCCTCCGTTGTAGAACAGATCAACCGGCGCTTTCAACATGGCACGGATCAACTCGCTTGGCTCTAGTTCGTCGTCTTCGATATCAAGAATGGCTTTTACTTCGGCAGACAGCGGAATGGTCTTGGCATTGCGTGGCCAAATGCCGCCCCCTGCAGAGATCAGCTCAGCGCTGTAATCGGCCCATGAAGAGCGAGGCAAATCAAATAATCGCGCGCGCTCTTTAAACGACGCGGCAGGATCCGGATTTGGATCAAGGAAAATATGGCGGTGATCAAATGCGCCGAGTAACTTAGTGTGCTCGCTGCGTAAGAGGCCGTTACCAAACACGTCGCCGGACATATCCCCAACGCCGATCACGGTAAATTCATCGGTACGGGTGTTGATGCCTAACTCACGGAATTGGCGCTCTACCGAAACCCATGCACCTTTAGCGGTAATCCCCATTTTCTTGTGGTCGTAGCCTACCGAGCCGCCCGAAGCAAAGGCGTCGTCTAGCCAGAAACCATAGTCGCGGGAAATACCGTTGGCGATGTCAGAGAAAGTCGCCGTGCCTTTGTCGGCCGCCACCACCAGATAAGGATCATCTTCATCTAAACGGCGCACTTGCGATGGGTGAACCACTTGGCCCGCCACCAAATTGTCGGTTAGATCAAGCAGACCGCGAATAAAGTTTTTGTAGCATTCAATGCCGCGTGCCATTAGCATTTCGCGATCGCTTGGTGGGTTTTTCACCACAAAGCCACCTTTGGAGCCAACCGGTACAATCACGGTATTTTTGACCATCTGTGCCTTGACTAGACCCAAGACTTCGGTACGGAAGTCTTCACGGCGATCAGACCAGCGCAAACCTCCGCGAGCAACCTTACCGCCGCGCAAATGCACACCTTCCATTTCTGGCGAGTAGACAAAGATTTCAAACAACGGCACTGGCTGCGGCATATTTGGAATGCGCGCCGATTCCACCTTGAACGACATATACGATTTGATCTTGCCATCGTTATCGAGCTGGAAGAAATTGGTACGCACCGTTGCTAAAATCGCGGCCAGTAGGCTGGAGAGGATTTTTTCTTCGTCCACGCTCGATTGGTTGGCGCAAGCCTGACGAATTTCTTCTGCTAAGATTTCAGCCACTCCCGCCGAGTTACTGACAGGATCATGTGCTAGCACAAATAGCGCAGCAAGCTGCCCACTGAGCTTGCCATGGCGCAGCAAGCAATCGGCAATAATTTCAATGCCGTACTTGAGGTTGACTTGACGCATATAGCAAGCATAGGCACGGAGAATCAGTACTTCACGCCATGCTAGGCCTGCGCCTAAGATCAAGCGGTTAAAGCTATCGTTTTCGCAAGCGCCTTCAAAAATAGCGGTAAACGCGGCGATCAAGCGTTCACGATCGATACTGTTTTCTAGCGAAGTGCCTGTAGGTAGGCGCAAGCCAATATCAATAATCCAAGCGTGTTCGGTTTGATCGAAAGTCAACGCATATGGGCGCTCATCCAATACGCGCACGCCGAGGTTTTCTAAGAGCGGCAGGCAATCGGATAGTTCAATTGGCTTGCCACGGTAGAGTTTCAAACGCCATAGAGTAGGATCAACCACGCTACCTGGTGAAAGGGTAATGGCGATCTTGTCATTCTTTAAGCTGGCTTCTAGCGCTTCGATATCGTAAACCGCCACGCGGCCAGTGAAATCTGCGCAGTAAGCGGGGGAGAAGGCACGCTGATAACGCTGATATAGTGCTGCGCCAGTTTCTTCACCGCGTACATGGCTTAGCTGATTACGTAAATCATCTTGCCAGCGTTGTGCGGCGCGGGCGATTTCGTCTTCGATTTCTTTAACGTCATAAACAATGCGCTCACCAACCGGTAGGTGAATCAGGAAGTGGATCCGTGCCAACGGGCTGTCAGCCAGCAACACATTGAATTCAGCTTCATAACCACCAAGGCGCTCCATGAGGATTTTTTCTACTTTAACGCGCACTTCCGTGGTGTAGTTATCTCGCGGCACAAATAGCATCACCGATACATAACGGCGATATAGATCTTCGCGGAAGAAAGTACGCACACGGCTGCGCTCGTGCAGGCTAACTACGCCCTGAGCAATACGTGCCAAATCATCAATGCCGATTTCTAGCAGCTCATCGCGCGGATAGGTGTCGATAACATTTAGCAGCGCTTTACCACGGTAGCCGCCTACATCGGCATCGCTAGCTAGTAAGACGGCGTTAATTTTTTTGCGCAGCAGCGGAATGTTTCGTGGTGGTGAGGTGTAAGCGCTGGCAGTATATAAACCAAGGATACGTAACTCACCGATGACTTTGCCCGTGGCGTCTACTTCACGCAGGCTCACCATATCCAGATATGCAGGGCGGTGAATGAGGGAGCGGGTATCGGCCTTGGTCATCAAAATAAGCTGATCGGCAGAATAAGCGCGTTCGCGCAGGTCAACCGGCAGGGCCGCCCAAGTGTGCGATAGGCCAGAGTCGCCCGCATCGCGCAGCAGGCCGTGACCAGAGCCGCCAACAAAGTGTAAGTCACCATTTTCAGCAAAGCGGTAATCACGCACACCTAGGAAAATAAAGTGCCCCGCCAACATCCATTCTAAAAACGAGCTTGTTTCACGCACCAATACAATATCGAGTGGAGGCGGACGATGGCGCAGACCTTCTAGCGCGGTAGTGACGCGATCTGCCATCGCTGGCCAATCGGTAACACACGCATCCAGCATATCTAAAGCATTATTTAGATCGTTTTCTAGCTGGGTAATGGCGTCGCTAGAGGTGATGCGATCAATCTCAATATGCATCCATGATTCGGCTGCGCCAGCCTCATCCATCTCTTGCCAATCACCATTTTCCTGACGTGTGACTTGCAATACAGGGTGTACCACCTGATGAACGCCGTAGCCAAGGCGCGCTACCGACATGCCGATGGTGTCAACTAAGAAAGGGCGATCAGGTTGGACGATTTCGATCACGGTATGGCTACTTTGCCAGCCGTGGTCAGGTACGCTTGGATTATAAATGCGTAATTTGCGTGTATTGGCCACGCGGTTGCGCGCCATACGCCAATGCGCAAGTACCGCGCCAAACCAATCTTCCGGCGTTTTTTCTATTAAATCGTCTTCAGAAATGTGGGCGAAGTAAGCAGAGAGAAAATCTTGGGTGATCGGCTGGTCACTCGCCGCAACAAGTTCACCTAGTGCTTTGAGTGTGGACAAAACGGTCATAACAGAAGCTCCGGTTCAGTGTGCCATGACTCTATACCCACCTTTCAGGCATTGCCAGCTTTGGCGCATCATGATTTTCACTAATAGCAGGATTACAATAGTAAGAATATTGCAGCCAAGTTGTTGTTGTTAATGAATAAGCCTGACAGCATGTTATTTTTAACAATAGGGTAGATTGTAAATTTCAAGAATGTTTAATTTATGAATGGTTTTAAAAATCTCGTGTTTTTTTGTAGGTAAAAACACCTATGATTAGGTTTTATGAAAATTAATGCTTAAAAAAATCGTGCTTTTATTGGCTTACTGAAATAATACCTCGCTGTATTTTTTAAACGTGTGTTTTAAAATTTTTTTAAAAAATGGCATCGTTTTAGCGATTAAAGAAAGCTCAAAAAATCGCAAATATATATCTCCGTAAATACGGCCCCGCCACAAGGAATAGACTTGTCTAGAGCAGAGCGCTTACTTGCCTTAATGCAAAAACTACGTTTGTATCATTACCCTATTAGCGGCGCTGTTTTAGCGGGTGAGCTAGGAATTAGCCTGCGAACGCTCTACCGCGATATCGCCAGCTTACAATCGCAAGGCGCGCAGATTGAGGGTGAGGCAGGGCTTGGCTTTGTCTTAAAGCCTGGATTTACTTTGCCGCCGCTGATGTTCAGCGTTGAAGAAATTGAAGCATTGGCCCTTGGTGCCAAATGGGTAGCCCAGCGCACCGATGCCCGCTTAGGCGCTGCGGCCAGCCACGCTTTAAGTAAGATTGCAGCGGTATTGCCCACGGAGCTGCGCTTAGAATTAGATACGGCAGCCTTACTCATCGGCCCTAGCCAACAGCCAAATGATTCTGACGAAATACTTGGTTTAATTAGAGAGGCGATTCGCCAAGAATGTAAGCTAGAGCTACATTATTTAGATGCACAGGGCAAAGAATCCACCCGCGTTATCTGGCCCTGCGCCTTGGCATTTTTTGATCATGCCAGAGTAGTGATTGCATGGTGCGAGACACGCCAAGCTTTTCGCCACTTTAGAGTGGATAGAATTAAATCACTGCTGTCACAAGAGTTGCGCTACCCCAAGCACCGTCAAGCCTTACTAAAAGCGTGGCGACTGGCGGAAGGGATTATGGAGCAAAGGCCTTGATCTTGCTGCATAGCTAGCAGCCTGTCGGACTTAGACGGTCGAAGCGAAAAATCGCTTGGTCGAGACCAGATTTTGCCGGATTTGCAGCGCCAATAACGAGTTATTGGTCAAAAAGCTGGTGAAATATAGGCCGATCAGGTGATTTTGCAGCTGACTGATGCTAAGTCCGACAGGCTGCTAGACCTTGAAATACTCAAAATTATCTACGGAGAGCTTATTCGCTAACACGCAGGCTTGTTAGGCAAAGATAAAAAGCCAGCTTTCAGTGGCCTTAAAATCCTTGTCATTATTTAAATTACGGCTTGTCACTACTGACAAAAACTGACACTAGCCCCTGCTAAACTTCAGGTATGACTAAAGCGATGGAGCCTTACCATGTTTAATCCAGATTTTATACTGCTGTATGTAGATAGCCCCGCAGCCAGTGCCACGTTTTACCAGCGCATACTGGGTCATGCACCCATTGAGCTTTCAGCAACCTTTGCACTGTTTAAATTGGCATCCGGCCTTAAGCTTGGCCTGTGGTCAAAACATACGGTAGAGCCTGCGACTGGCACAACGGGCGGTGGGGGTGAACTAGCGTTTATGCTGCAAGGGCGGGAAGCCGTGCAAGCTCAGTACGAGGTTTGGAGCAAGCTGGGCCTTGTTATCGCACAAGAACCTACCGCTATGGATTTTGGTTACACCTTTGTGGCGCTCGATCCTGACTCGCATCGCTTACGCATATACACCCTAGAATGAAGAGCTGGATTGCTGTGGCTTCTAGCGAGCACGTTGCTCGGGGCGTGGCGGGAAGTTATATGCAGGTTTGCCACGGCAAGTGCGGGCCTTTAAAACGCATCCAGCCCGGTGATTGGGTGGTGTATTACTCGCCCACTACGCAAATGGGCGGCAAAGATAAGTTGCAATCCTTTACCGCCATCGGCATAGCAAGAGCAGGGGCTCCTTATCTTTTTGATATGGGTGGTGGCTTTATTCCCTATCGCCGAGATGTAGATTGGCTGCCCGCACAGCCCGCCGCTATTTTGCCATTGCTCGAACAATTAGATTTTTCCCGTGGCATACGCAATTGGGGTGCTCCATTTAGATTCGGCTTATTTGCAATTAGCCAGCATGATATCCAAACCATTGCGGAGGCGATGGCTGCTAGTAGCATTACTTTTCACCTCTCCCAAGACACACAGATTTCACTTTTTTAAAGGCTTTATATGCAAGCAAAATATGTTGAAAGTTTTTTAGTTTCTGGTTTACGTGCAAGAACAAAAAATAGCGATGAATTCAATCCCACTACGGCGCAAATCCCAAGGCTATGGGGACGTTTTTTTTCTGAAGGGCTGATGGATAAAATCCCAGAGCGCATCGCCAACTCACCTATTTACGGGGTGTATTCGAGCTATGAATCAGATGCTAACGGCCAATATGATTTAACCGCTGGCGTTGCCACATCCGCTCCAAGTGGCGATTTTAGCCACGCTGTCATTCAAGCTGGGCAGTACTTGGTTTTTGAAGTGCGCGGCGCCATGCCTGCAGCGGTGATCCAAGCTTGGGGCCAAGTTTGGGCGTATTTTGAGCAAAATATACAGATTAAGCGTAGTTTCATCAGTGATTACGAAGCCTATCTTGGGCCAAATGAAGTGCATATTTACATCGGAGTGGTAGCAGCGTAAGCATCAATTCCTGTAAAGTTGGCATGGGCTGCATAATATTTGCAGCCTTATATAAACAGGCTTTATAAAACAGGAAAACACATGAGTAAAACATTGATTAAGTTATTTGTTTCTTTCTGCCCAATGATCTTTATCGCTGCCTGCGCGCAAACGCCAGCCGTCGATTCCACGGCCAAAACACAGCAAACACAGCAAACACAGCAAACACAAGAATTATTAAGCTTAGTCGCTCAACGTTTGGCCGTTGCACCTATAGTGGCTCAAAGTAAATGGAATTCTGGCGGTGCAATTAATGACCCCGCCCGTGAGCAATCCATCTTGGCAGATGTGCAAAAACGGGCCATCGCAATTGAGCTTGATCCTCGATTTGCCGCTGCATTTTTTCAAAATCAATTTGATGCTGGCAAATTAATACAAAGCCAGCTACATCAACAATGGCGATTGCAAAAACAAGCCCCCTTTTTGCCAGCCCCCGATTTAGCCAAGGATGTACGCCCCGTATTGGATGCACTAACCCCGCAATTGCTGATGAAGATAAAAACGGTGCAAGCGGATTTATGTAAACCTGAAACCAAGCGATTATTAAATACCGCAACAGGGCCACTCGCACAATTTAATCCCGAAGTAAGCGCAATGGCATTAAGGGCATTGCAATGCCCTTAATTCATGTTAGCCCCCTCTCATTTAATAGAGTGCGCATATTTTTTCTGTGTTTATGTCTTGAGGTAGATAATGCAAGGTAAGTGCCTTGGTGGGCTTTGGGGCCGCTCTATATTTAACTGTTTAAACTGCTTTGCAAATACGACTGGTGATTCATCATTCATGCGCGAATGCCGATGATATCGGTTGAAATAGTTCAATGTATTCGGTGATTCATTTTTATTTTCTGGAGCGGACACTAAAAGTTTTCATCGGCGCATTCCTAAATCTAAGGGATGCGTTTTTCCATGTAATGGATGCCTACTTATTATGCCAAATTTTGGTATACGCGCTATCAAATCCTAAATCGGACTCAATGCTGAGATTGCCTATTTTATTAAGGGAATTACACGTAACTAATATCGGCTTAGATATGTAGCCACTCGGGGGGCTTGCGGCAAATGCACGATTAAGCTCGTCAGCTAATTGGTAACCTTGCATCGTCAAGGGTTCCGCAATGGTTGCTACTTGTTGAGAGCGACATGAAGCAATTCGGCTTAAAGCCAAAGTAGAGCCATCTCCAGCAGAGACAAGCCGCATATCTTTAGCCCCCGCTTGAATAAGGGGATAGTTAATACTGTCAAAGTAGATGTCATTAATTGCTAGGCTGTAAGTCCAATTTTCCCCATGGCGATTTAAAAGCTTAGGTACCAACTTTGGAATAGAATAGGCTGAATCAGATATCTTAACGTTTTCAATTGCAAGCACTTTGCAATCTGTATGTCCAATGCACAACTCGATAACCTGTTTCATTTTATTAGTTTTATTATTGGCAACTGCAAACTGATTGTCATTAAAGATGATTACCCCAAGAGGGCGTTTATTTTTTATTGCGTCTGTCAGCACAAAATTGGCTGCCATTTCTGCGACTTCAATGGTATCTGTTGTTACATTAGCAAACAAATGGGGTGAGGCTCCTGGCTTTTTTGCGGCATGCCAGCCAACCAGCTTTATTTTCCTCTGTTTGGCAATTATGAGTTGATCAGGGAAATCGTCGGGTTCAAAGCCTCCAAACACAATGCCATCAGGTTGCCGAGTAATGCTCTGCGCCAATAAAGACTGTAGCTTGTCTTTTTTTCCCTCTCCATTAAATAAAACAAGCGTCCATCCCAGTTTTTGGCAGGCGTTTTCTAGGCCGCGATACACACTGACAACGCCACCATTTTTAAGATCCGAAGCAATAAAAATGACGGTCTTTCCTTTTTGAGCTGTTGGCCCTGCTATTGGGCCACTCCATGGTTTGGCAGCCGTAGCGACAACAAACATCATAATTAATCCAATAAAAATATTGAATAGGTAGCGTTTTTTTTGCATCCCACCCTCATTTTTTCAAATTATTTAATGGTAGCCAAATCTCTTCAAAAATGCCATTTCATGCGACTAGCACACACTGAAAAATAGAAGATTTTTTGATAAAGAGATATTAATACTTATTTTTACTTAATTAGGCCTCTTGCTCAATTTCATCATAATTTCCCCATGCGGGCATGGGTTTTGCCAAAAGGATCGCTTTAAGAAGTCGAGGGATCATCATGTATAAATCAGCTCGCCGGTTAAGTCGGTACCTCACTCTTGTATCTGATCTGATCTGAGGTGATGACGCTGCTTGGCACGAAAGCATGGCTCGCCCAGGCGTAAAAAAAGAAGGCACTTGCAGGATCAAACCGTACCCAAGCGGGTAGACCATTATGGCTTGTTGATTACAATCTGGCTGAGCATTGTAGATTGCTTATTTTAGTTTTATATAAAACACGGGCAATGGCGTAAAAATCAGCAAAAAACCCAGCAAGGCGAGTTTACCTCAGATCATTGCATTCGCTTTTAGCCGCTTGTTTAAGATTTGGCTTTTTCATCGTCTTGTCTCTGTTAGAATCCTGCCCCATGATACGACTTAAATCCCTCACTCTAAGACGCGGCACTAAGGTGCTGCTTAATTCTGCCGATTTAACTCTACAACCGGGTAGCAAAACCGGTGTGGTAGGGGCTAATGGCGCAGGTAAATCTAGCTTCTTTGCGCTGATGCGCGGCGAATTACACCCAGATGCTGGCGATATTGAAATGCCGCCACGCATCACGATCAGCCATGTGGCGCAGGAAACACCTGCGCTGGAATGCTCGGCGCTCGATTATGTGCTTGATGGCGATAGAGAATTGCGCCGTTTGGAGCATGAGTTAGAGCATGTCTCACACGACGATGGCATTCGCCACGGTGAATTACTTGGCGAATTTGATGCCATTGATGGTTATACCGCAGCATCACGCGGATCAAAATTACTGGCAGGTTTAGGTTTTTCTACTGAAGAACTCAGCCATCCGGTATCGAGCTTTTCTGGTGGATGGCGCATGCGGCTAAATCTGGCGCAGGCGCTGATGTGCCGTTCAGATTTGTTGCTACTGGATGAGCCAACCAATCACTTGGATTTGGAAACCGTGGTTTGGCTTGAGCAATGGCTCAAGACTTACCAAGGCATGCTGTTGGTGATTTCGCACGATCGCGATTTTCTTGACAATACTATCAAGCAAATCTTGCACGTAGAGGGTGGAGCGCTGACGCTTTACACCGGTACTTACGAAGATTTTGAAAACCAGCGTGCAGAGCGTTTGTCTCTGCAACAACTGGCGTTTGATAAGCAGCAACGTACTATTAACCATCTTGAATCATTTATTACCCGTTTTAAAGCCAAAGCCAGTAAGGCGCGTCAGGCACAGAGCCGCGTTAAAGCGCTGGAAAAAATGGAGCGCATTTCTGCCGCGCACGTTGATTCCCCGTTTACTTTTAGCTTCCGCGAGCCAGAAAACAGCCCTAACCCCTTGGTTAAATTAGAAAACGGTCAAGCCGGTTACGATATTAATCGTCCTATTCTAAAAAACCTGACGCTGAGCTTAGAAAACGAAGCGCGTTTAGGTTTGCTGGGTGTCAACGGCGCGGGTAAATCGACCTTTATTAAAGCATTGGCGGGCGAAAATCCACTCTTGCTAGGCGAGCGTGAAGAGGGTAAAGGCTTAAAGATTGGTTACTTTGCCCAGCACCAGCTTGAGCATTTACGTCTAGATGAATCACCACTCTGGCACATGCAAAAGATTGATCCGCATACGCGTGAGCAAGAGCACCGTAATTTCTTGGGTGGTTTTGACTTTAACGGCAGCATGGCCACCGGCAAGATCGAACCTTTCTCTGGTGGCGAAAAAGCGCGTCTAGCCTTGGCATTGCTGATTTGGCAAAAGCCTAATTTACTGCTATTGGATGAGCCAACCAATCACTTAGATATCGAAATGCGTCAAGCGTTGACTATGGCGCTGCAAGATTTCGAAGGTGCCATTATTGTGGTTTCCCACGACAGGCATTTGCTACGCGCTACGGTGGATGATTTTTGGCTAATTGAAGACGGCACAGTACGCCCATTTGATGGCGATTTGGATGAGTACACCAAATACAGTCAGCAAAAGCGTAGCGAAGAAAACAGCGCCTTGCGTAATTCCAGTAGTGCTGTAGATCGTAAGGCACAAAAGAAACTTGAAGCCGATGCTCGTCAGCGTAATGCGGGCTTGCGTAAACCTGTAGAAAAGAAGTTGGCTAAAGTCGAAAAAGACATGGCGGGCTTTACCGCAGAGCTAGCTAAAATCACGACCTTGCTTGCAGAAGAGCACATCTATCTTCCAGAAAAGAAAAATGATTTAGACGCGGCGCGCAATAAAGAAGCAGAGCTTAAAAAGAAACTAGAGCCATTAGAAGCACAGTGGTTAGAGATTTCTGATGAGCTGGAAGCGCTACGTTAAGAAAAGATCTTATTCAAGAATACTTTCTGCGGCCACCCCAAAAGCTGGATATCGGTCTATGTTTTTGGGGTTTTTTATTGTGGGCGATAAATGGTCTCTTTTTGATTTGAGCACAACGACAACAAAACCCAAATAGAATGACCGAGGCAAGACGCATACCAAACGGCATTTTTTATTAATAACTGATGTTACGCAGGCCTTTAGGTGAAATGCGCTCTGCAGCTGATTGAGAATATCCTAACCCATTGATTTTTTATAACGGGTGCGTAACGTCAGTTAATAAAGGTTAATTACTAAATATTTACATGCGATATTCAGGGCGGGCTGATATCGGGCTTGGCTTTTTTGTGATTTACTGGCTTCATCTCTATAGTGAGTAAGCCACTTTGCTTTAACCATCGCTGCACTTAGGATGTTTATTTAGCTTGCGAATAAAATTCCACTTTAAACCCGCACTGAAAAGCCCCGTTTTTTTGCGCTTTAGCAGCAATGCGTCGCAAAGATCAGCGGCCTTGCCTGCGCATGAAGTTCGTTGCACACAGTGTGATTTACTGCAAGTAATGGGTGAACTTCTGCCGGGCCAACAAGCGAGCTGCGTTCGTTGCGGCCATCATTTAATTCGAATCCATCGTTATCCTTTTGATGCATCCTTAGCCTATGCCTTGGCGGCATTGATACTGCTTGCCTTAAGCTGTTTATTTCCATTGCTGCAGCTAAAAATTGCCGGTAGCGCTAGCGAAATGACTTTTTTAAGTAGCGCCAAAGCTTTGGTTGATGCAGATTTTGGCCTTGTCGCGAATGTGCTTTTAAGCTGTGTGTTGTTTACCCCAGGCGTTTTTTTATGCGCCATTGTGTATTTAGCACTGGCATTAAAGTATAGCCAGCGCTGGCCGGGGTTGCGGAGCGTACTCAGACTTGCCGTTTTACTTGAGCCTTGGATGATGGCCGATGTTTTTGTAATAGGTATCTTGGTGAGCTTAATTAAGCTGGCTTCTTTGGCGCAAATCACACTGGGCTTATCTTTTTGGGCCATGTTGCTGTTCTCTATTGTCTTAACTAAAACAGTAGCCGTGTTTGATGCGCATTGGTTTGGCTTTCAGCTTGACCATCTAGAGGGCTTCCTAGCCCAAAAATTGCGAGGGAAGGGGGCTGTTTCCTGCGCTGTTTGTGGTTTTTTTAATCCGTTGCACAGCTTAAAGTGTGGGCGATGCTATGCGCGGCTGCATCTGCGTAAGCCGCATAGCTTATCCATGACGTGGGCTTTATTGCTGACGGCAATCTTGCTATATGTTCCAGCCAACCTTTACCCGATGATGATTACCCAGTCATTAGGGGATAAAACCCCTTCCACTATTTTGGAAGGGGTTTTGTTGCTATGGAGTATGGGCTCCTACCCTGTGGCATTGATTATTTTTATCGCCAGTGTAGTTGTGCCGCTAGTGAAGTTTATTTCACTTGGTTTACTTTGCATCTCCGCTCAAAGCAAACCCAATCATAGCGCTTTGCATTACACACGCCTGTATCGCATAACCGAGCTAATAGGGCGCTGGTCTATGGTCGATGTATTTGTGGTGGTTATTTTAGTGGCGCTGATTCATATGGGGCAATTGATGTCGGTTTTTCCTGGCATTGCTGCGGTTTCCTTTGCTGGGATGGTGGTATTTACCATGTTGGCAGCTTTAAGTTTTGATGTGCGTCTGATTTGGGATGTACATGATGCACAGGATCCAATCGATGGAAAATGAAAACGAGTTACCCCATGCAAAAATAGGCTGGCTACGACGTGTTTCCTTAGTTTGGCTAGTGCCTTTGGCCGCCTTACTTGTTGGGGCTTGGATGATTTTTGATACTTGGCGGCAGCAAGGCCCCGAGGTGGTCTTGTATTTACCCAACGCCGAGGGCATTGAAGTGGGCAAAACCACTGTAAAAGTGCTTTCTGTCAATGTGGGGAAGGTGAGCGGGGTACAGCTAGATGTGGCGGAGCATCGAGTGCGTATCACGGCCAAGCTTGATGTGAATGCGCGTAGCTTGCTCAATAAAGACAGCCAGTTTTGGGTAGTAAAACCACGGGTTGATCGCAGTGGAATTAGCGGTTTATCTACATTACTCTCAGGGTCTTTTATCCAGCTCAATCCCGGAAAATCTAGCAGTATGAGCAATGAGTTTAATATGTTGAGCGAGCCGCCCATCACCTCACTCGAGGTGCCGGGTCTGCGCTTATCGCTATCTGGGCGCGGCGTTAAGGTCTTAAGAGTGGGCGACCCCGTGCTGTATCAAAACTTTGAAGTGGGCCGAGTAGAAAAAGCGGACTTTGATCCATCGCTTAGAGAAATGAATTACCGCTTGTTTATTCAGCGCCCTTATGATCGTTTAGTGACGATGAATGCTCGATTTTGGGTGGCCAGCGGCATACAGCTCGCGCTTAATTCGGATGGAATCAAGCTCAATACCGGCTCAATGGAATCCATGCTTTCAGGCGGCATTGCTTTTGGCGTACCAGAAAGTATGCCCTTGGGCGAGCAGGTAAGTGATCAAACCAGTTTTACGCTATTTGCGGACGAGGCTAGCTCGCTAGAGCGTCAATTTGAACGTCGTCTTCCTTACATCGCAATATTTAAAGAATCTGTACGTGGCTTAAAACCGGGAGCACCCGTTGAGCTGCGTGGACTAAGAATTGGCACCGTAGGTGCCGTGCCTTACGCTACCCCCAAGCTGGAAAACAAAACCCGTAAAAATCATGGCATCCCCGTGTTAATCTATTTGGAACTAGGACGCTTAGCCGCTGGTGCAGAAAAGGAGAGTGATGATTATTGGCGCAAAGTAATCGCTACCCAAGTTCGCACCGGCATGGTACTGAAGCTTAGAAATGGAAACTTACTGACGGGTGCTTTGTATGTAGATGTAGATTTTAGCGGTAAATCATTACAAAAGCCGTTAGAGTCTTATGCCAACATTGCGGTATTGCCAACAAGTGACGGCGGCTTAGCGCAAATCGAAAACAAAGTGATTGCGTTACTAGATAAGTTAAATGGGTTAAAAATTGAAGGTGTACTGGCTCAAGGCAATAAAACGCTAGATGAAACGGGCAGGCTCGCCAGCGATGTGCGCGGGCTGGTTAAAACCCTAGACGATTTTGCTCAGCAGCCGCAGGTCCAACATTTGCCCGCAGAATTACAACAAACATTAAGCCAGCTGCAAGTCACATTAAACACCCTTGGCAGCACTTTAGATAATTACTCTGGGCAATCCCCTGCTTACGGTGAATTAAACCGCGCATTGGGAAATCTAAACCAAATTTTGCAAGAGGTAAGGCCGGTTATTCGTACGCTCAATGAAAAACCGAATGCGCTCTTGTTCGATCGTACGCAAGAAGATCTCCAACCCAAAGGGGCTAAGTCGCCATGAAAAAATACTGGGGTTTATTGTCGGTAACAGGTTTTTTGAGTGCATGCGTTAGCGCGCCGATTACGCAGTATTATCGTTTAGCTGATGTAGCACCTAAAGCTGTGGCTGTATCGTCCGTAGAGCCGGCCATCTTGCTAGATATTAAAGTGGCCGATTTTTTGTCTGCAGGTGGAATAGCCTACTTGCAAGGGGATGTTGGGCTGCGTTTAGCTCAACAAAACCTATGGGCAGAGCAGCTCCCAGAGGGCGTAAAGCGGGTGCTGCTCTCCAGAATGCAGCAGCAAGTACCCAATAAACTATGGCTAGGCTCTGTACCTGATGGGCGCATCAGCACGCTAAGCGTATCGCTCACCCAATTTAACGGTCGCGATGACGGCCAAGCTATCTTGGCAGGGCATTGGTTCTTAAGAAACGCGCAGCAAACCCTTGTAATGCAAGCTCCTTTTCATATCGAACTAGCCCAGCAAGGTGAAGGTTATGCCGCTTTGGTTGTAGCTTTGGGCAATGGCTTGGATCTTTTGGGGCAAGAAATTAGCCATAAAATAGCCCTGTGCACAGAAAAAAGCGGCTGCTAGCACGCATAAATCCATTATTTGAAATGCTGTTTTAAAGGCGTTTTGGCGTGGTTTTTACACACAAGCATACTTGTAAGTTTTCTATTTTTAGCTTGTTTAACTTTACATAATATACAATATACGAAATAAATAAAAATAAAAGCTAACACAATTCTTACTGCGTGTAATTTACTGGAGATGGCTAATTTCTTAAATGCCATTTAACTTATCGAGGTGCAGTGCAAGCAAGGCCCCACTTTACTTTGCATGCAAAATTTACAAGCACCTTAAGTCAGATAGACGCCCCCACTCTGAAGGGGTATCGTTTAGCGTCATTATTTTATGGGGGTTCCTAGTGGAAAGTTTTGGTTGTCAAATTGCTATCGTTCGATAGTGGCATGGCACTACTGCGGACCCTCATCTGCCTTTGTCATGCCGCCTGGCTGTGACGGTGGTGTCTATTTGGTCTGTTTCTAGACTTTGCAGCACCAACCCTATTTGTTTGTAGGTCATTTTGTTATGACCTTGCGTGCACGATAGCCAATTCACTTGACGATCTTGCCCTAGGCTTTATTAATAACAAGGGGAGTTAAATGCTCTTTATACAAAGCTTTGATTTAATATGGCTACTTAATTCCTTGGTTAGTTTAACCACCGCATTTATTTTGGGTTCTATCATTGGCTATGAGCGCCAATATCGGCAACGCACTGCCGGGCTTAGAACCAATGCGCTGGTTTCTTTAGCGGCCGCTATTTTTGTGGGGCTCGCTTACCGTGTTCACGGGCCAGATGGCGCGGCACGCGTAATCTCTTATGTGGTGTCTGGTGTAGGTTTTTTAGGTGCGGGTACCATTATGAAAGAGGGCCTGAATGTACGCGGGCTAAATACTGCCGCCACGCTTTGGGGCTCTGCAGCAGTGGGGGCTTGTTCTGGAGCAGGTTTAATTGCAGAGGCCTTGCTTGCCGCTATTTTTGTATTGGCTGCAAATACTTTATTGCGCCCTGTGGTGAATGCAATTAACCGCTCGCCCATTAATGATCAGACCGGCGAAGTAAGCTATCAGATTTGCATGATTGTGGATGGTGACCGGCAAAAACATGCGCTTAATGTCTTGGAATCAATGCTAACGCAAATTGAATACCCCTTGGGTGATTTAAATGTGGAACCGTTTGGGGATGATGATGTGGAAATCACTGCAACACTACTTTCTAGCAAGGTTGATTCTGGTAAGTTGGATGCATTAATTATGCAAATCCAAAAACGCCCTTATGTAAAACAGGCGTTCTGGAATTTATCTGCTGCGGAATAATGGCTATAGCTCATAGCAGACAAAAACAAACCCCATGCAAGATGGGGTTTGTTTTTTGTATTTGCTAATGATTACTTAGCAAGCGCTTCTTCACGCAAATGGTTTTCCACATATGCATTGCCATAATAACTATCTAGCAGTAGCTGTTTTAGCTCTGAAATCAATGGGTAACGTGGGTTGGCACCGGTACACTGGTCATCAAATGCTTCTTCTGCTAATTGATCTAGTTTGGAGAGGAACAGCGCTTCAGGTACACCTGCTTCTTTGATAGAGGCAGGGATCTGGATCGTTGTTTTAAGCTCTTCTATCCAAGCGATCAGGTTCTGCACTTTTTGCTCGTCATTTTTGCCGCCAAGGCCCAAATGCTCTGCAACATCAGCATAACGGCAACGCGCTTGTGGGCGATCGTATTGGCTAAATGCAGTTTGCTTGGTTGGGATATCTGCTGAGTTAAAGCGAATTACATTAGAAATCAGCAGGGCATTGGCCAAGCCGTGCGCCAAGTGGAATTCAGCACCTAGTTTGTGCGCCATGGAGTGACACACCCCAAGGAATGCATTGGCAAAGGCAATCCCAGCAATCGTTGAAGCGTTGTGAACTAATTCGCGCGCTTTAGGATCTTTTGCACCATTTAAGTAAGACGATGGTAGGTTTTCTTTAAGCAACTTCAATGCTTGCAAGGCTTGCGGGTCAGAATACTCATTCGCCAATACGGATACATAGGCTTCTAAAGCGTGCGTTACCGCATCAATCCCACCGAAAGCAGTGAGGCTTTTTGGCATATTCATCACTAAATCGGCATCAATAATCGCCATATTTGGTGTGAGCTCATAATCGGCAATTGGGTATTTCATGCCGGTTTTTTCATCAGTCACTACCGCAAATGGGGTTACTTCTGAACCTGTGCCCGATGTGGTTGGAATCGCAACCAATTCGGCTTTAATGCCCATTTTTGGGAACTTATAAATACGCTTGGTGATATCCATAAAGCGCAGTGCTAAGTCTTCGAAATGGACTTCTGGATGCTCGTACATCACCCACATAATCTTGGCGGCATCCATTGGCGAGCCGCCACCTAACGCAATAATCACGTCAGGTTTGAACATGTTTAAGGAATGCACCCCTTTACGAACCACTTCTAAGGTTGGATCGGCTTCTACTTCGTGGAACACTTCAACTTCCATGCCCATTTGTTTCAGTACTTTGATGGTTTCATCGCAGTAGCCATTGGCAAACAAGTAAGGGCCAGTAACGATAGTCGCGCGTTTTTTGCTAGACAAATCAGCCAGTGCAAACGGCAAGCAACCGCGACGGAAGTAAATGTTTTTAGGTAGTTTGTGCCATAACATGTTTTCGGCCCGTTTAGCGACAGTTTTGGTGTTGATCAGGTGTTTTGGACCCACGTTTTCTGAGATAGAGTTACCACCCCATGAACCACAACCCAGAGTTAAGGACGGAGCCAATTTAAAGTTATAAAGGTCACCAATCCCGCCTTGCGAAGCAGGGGAGTTGATTAGAATACGGGCGGTTTTCATTTTGTCGCCAAAATAAGCAATCCGCTCATGCTGCTGATCTTGATCTGTATACAGCGCAGATGTATGGCCAATCCCGCCCAGCGCAACTAAAGCTTCAGCCTTAGTGACAGCTTCATAAAAATCTTTAGCGCGGTACATGGCCAGTGTTGGGGAGAGTTTTTCGTGAGCAAAAGCTTCTTCTTCGCCGGTGGAGGTGACTTCCGCAATCAAAATCTTTGTGTAACTAGGCACTTTAATGCCAGCCATCTCGGCAATCTTGACGGCCGCTTGGCCTACAACGCCTGCATTTAAATTGCCATCAATCAAGATAACCTTACGAACTGCTTCGGCTTCTTTTTTGCTTAAAATATGGCCGCCGCTTTGAGCAAAACGGGCTTTCATCGCTTCATAAATACTGTCAACGACAATAACTGATTGCTCGGATGCGCAAACCACACCGTTATCAAAGGTTTTAGACATCAAAATAGACGCTACAGCACGTTTAATATCGGCAGTTTCATCAATCACAACGGGTGTATTGCCAGCGCCCACACCAATGGCAGGCTTGCCTGAAGAGTAGGCCGCACGAACCATGCCTGGGCCGCCGGTTGCCAGAATCAGATTGATGTCTTTGTGTTTCATCAGTTGATTAGAAAGCTCAACGGTTGGTTGATCAATCCAGCCAATGATATCGCGCGGTGCGCCAGCCGCTACGGCAGCATCCAATACAATACGTGCCGCTTCACAGGTGGAGCCTTTTGCACGAGGGTGCGGACTAAAAACAATACCGTTACGGGTTTTAAGTGCAATCAGTGCTTTAAAAATCGCGGTGGAAGTAGGGTTGGTCGTTGGCACAATCCCGCAGATAATCCCGATAGGCTCAGCAATCGTGATAATGCCGTAGGCGTCATCCTGCGTCAGGATGCCACAGGTTTTTTCATCTTTGTACGCGTTATAGATATATTCAGAGGCAAAGTGATTTTTGATTACTTTATCTTCAAGTACGCCCATGCCCGTTTCTGCAACCGCCAACTTTGCCAGAGGCAAACGCGCATCGGCAGCAGCCAGTGCAGCTGCACGGAAAATCTTATCGACTTGTTCTTGTGAGTAAGTGGCAAAAAGCTGTTGGGCTTTTTTAACTCGTACCATCAGCGCATCAAGTTCTTGAATGTTAGAAACGGTCATTTTCTGATCTCCGGAAGTATTATAAGTAAGATGCGTCGTATTAATTAAATAGGACTGACGCTTGAATTGCTAGTTCGTTTAGTAAAAAGGAATACACACAGGATATACCTTGTTAGCTGGCGTTACTTGATCTAGATCAAGGTGGATTTAATTGTTATAAATTGATTCGCATAATGTATATTATGTAAAGTTAAACAAGCTAATCTGCCGCAGAAAACGCCACGCCAGTAACATAGGAAAAAATAAAAACGCCAGCTCTCAAGACTGGCGTTTTTTTATGTGATTTCGTGCGCCTGCTCAAGCGCCAGACCTGTTGCTTGCTTGCAGCGCTAAAGCGGTTTGCATGCAAGCTTGAGGCGCATGCACCGAAACAGGCTCTGTTAATTTGTCATATATCGGTGCGGTATATGCCAATGTTGGAATCCTTGGATTTTGCTTTTCAATCCATTGATCCCGTGATAATTCTCGCTCACTCTGAGTAACCGTACTTGCATTATTAAATCGCCCACTATGGGTTGCAATGCCTTTGTTCTACTGGCTTTTTTTCTTGTCAACTGCTTATGGAGGGGGACGCCACAAATTCATAACGTGACAGAACCATCATTCAGTCACTAAAATGGCGTCCGCCTTAAATATTTACAAAGTAATATGCGTCAGATCGAAGATACAAAAACAGCCGAACTCCCTGGAATGCCCGCAGCGAAACGACGCGGTCGACCGCCATTGGGCGAGCGTGCGATGACGGCTGCTGAACGCCAAAGAGCCAGTAGGAAAGCCCGCTTTCAAGCGGGCTTAAAAAACATGAGTTTAACAACACCCGTGCAATTTAATGCCATGGTGGATATTGCAACACGTGAAAAATTAAAGCGTGTGGCGGCCGAGCGTGGCCTCACTATGGGCCAGCTTTTGGATCGTTTGATTGAACAACTCTAGCTCCTCAGTCTAGGGCAATCGCCTACCTAAGTTTTTTTATTCACCAGCAGGTGCTTGGCCAGTCACAACTTGCAGCAAATCATCATCATTCCAGCCAGCTTATAGTTGTTTGGTTTTGACTCCAATCTTGGATGTTTTCTCCGCCCGAACCAAATTTAGCGCCGAATTCACTGAAAAATTCATGATCAATCGCGGCAAAGACCTTGCCCATAGTATCGTGTGAAGGAATGCCGTGTTTCAAGTTCAGCACGCCAACAAACCATTCTTTTTTGGCTTTACCATAAGCTTCAATGGCCACCCAGTTATCTGTACCGCAGATGATGGCACATAGCGTAATAAAGAAAACATCGCTCAATTGAGAGCACGGTTTAAATGAGGCATTGGGGGTTAGGCACTGTATCAGGGCTGTCAAATGATCCTTAATGCGCCACCCAGCCCTCTTGTTTTGTTTGTGCGGCAAGCGAGCAAACCCAGTTTTAGCACCCCCTTCCTTTTTCCTGTGTTGGCAGATCTCCCTTGAGCGTCCTTCATTAAGCCACCTTTGCGCTATGTGTAAATAAGCCGCACTTCCCATTAATTATTTGTGGAGCTATACACAGCCAAATGCAACTCAGTTACAATTGACTGTAATTCACCTTTAAGGACTGAACGTGATTCATCGCCTAATTTCGATCTTTTTAAGCGCATTGATTTGCGCCCCACTATATGCTGCCGACGCTCGGCCGATTAAATGGAGTGATCTTCAGCCCGATTCCAGCGCTTTACGCTCCGCCGTGGGTAATTTAAATCAGGAACAAAAAACACGTTTAATGCGTGCATTCCAGCAGCGCCAGCAAAAAGCGATTGTAGCCGCGGGCAAGCTTAAACCTGCTGATTTAAGTATTGATATCAATACCTTGCTAAAAGAAGACTTTAACGATTTAGAGCCTTTAGTTACAAAAATTGAAGCTTTCGAGAAAAAACGCACCACCGAAACACAAACCAGTCTAAACAATCAAGTTGTGCAATTAGATGGTTATTTATTGCCATTAAAACAAGGCAATAAAAAAGTAACCGAATTTATCCTTGTGCCGGTTATTGGTGCGTGCATCCATGTCCCTGCGCCACCTGCTAATCAAATGGTGGTGGTGCAATACCCTAAGGGCTTCCCTGCCAGCAGTTTGTTTGCGCCGGTCACCGTAACTGGCAAGTTATTAGTTAAATCAAGTAAATCTGATTTGGCTCTAGCAGATGGCAGCAGCAAGGTTGATGTGGGCTATGCCATGACTGCGAATGAAGTTCGTGAATATCAAGCCAGTAAATAAGCAATGATTCAGCTTACGGCATGCACAACTTCAATTCAGCATTTTTTTCGGATGGCAATTGGTTGCTGATCTTTTGTTAAATAGTTAAATAGCTTAAGGATTTTTACTATGAATAAACTACTCATTGCCGCTCTACTCTCTTTGGGCTTAAGTCATGTTGCCGCTGCTCATGGTGCGCATGCGCATGGCGTTGCTGAAATGAACATAGCAATCGAGGGGAGGCAATTGTTAATTACTTTAGAAAGCCCCGCGGACAATTTCCTTGGTTTTGAACACAGTCCTAAAACTGACGCAGAAAAAGCTACGTTTAAAAAAGTAAGTGAGCAATTACAAAATGCATCTGTCTTGTTTGTTCCTGATGCCGCCGCCCAGTGTAAAGCCGCCGCGCCAGTGGTTAAAATGCCTGATTTTAGCAAAGGGGGCCATAGCGATATCGATGCGGAATATCGTTTTGAGTGCGCCACCCCTCCTAATAGCATTAGCCTTACGCTATGGAAAAATTTCGGAGGTTTTAAGATCATCAACGCCAACCTAGCCACTGCAAAAGGCCAAAAGCAAATCAAATTAAAAGCTGTGCAAGTATTAAATCTCAAATAATAGCCAGCGGCTATTTAGGATGATTTAAGTCCACGAAGTGTGCGAAACGCACAAAGAAACTAAGTAATTTGGTGTGCTTCGCGCTTCGTGGACTAGCTTTTTTAAAAAACAGCACAGCCCCTGTTATTCATCATTAGCCTTGGCCGATGGCTAAGGGTTAAATCGGAAAGCCATCTTGCTGATCGATATCAACGACTTACAGTTTACTTGGCCGGGCAATCCGCGCCCTACCCTTAATATCCCCTCATTTAGTCTCTCCCAGGGGGAACGATTATTTTTACATGGCCCAAGTGGTAGCGGCAAAAGCACCCTACTTTCTTTATTAACAGGCATTCACTTAGCACAAAGCGGCAGCATCCGCATTCTTGGGCAAAATCTAGCACAGCTTTCCGGCACTAAACGTGATCGCTTCCGCGCGGATCATTTGGGTTACGTATTTCAGCAATTTAACTTACTGAGCTATTTATCCGTACTCGATAATGTACTGCTACCTTGCCAGTTTTCCCAATTACGCACTCAGCGGGCGGGCAACCCAAAGATGCAGGCCTTGCATCTATTAGATCGCCTCGATCTGCACCGCCACTTGCATCAGCCTGTGAATGCCCTTTCGGTTGGTCAGCAGCAGCGCGTAGCCTTGGCCCGCGCACTGATTGGTGCGCCAGAGATTTTAATTGCCGATGAGCCCACTTCTGCTCTGGATGCTGAGCGGCGCGGTGCGTTTATTGAACTGCTGTTTGAATGTGCGGCCGAGCATGGAACTGCTATTTTATTAGTCAGCCATGACCCACAGTTGGCGACACAGTTTGATCGCAGCGTTAACTTACCCACGCTCAATCACGCCGCGATGGAGGCTGAGGATGTATAAAATTGCCTTTAAAAGTTTGCTAAACCGCAAACTAACAGTTGCACTATCGATCCTTACCGTTGCTTTATCTGTACTACTCCTTATTGGAGTAGAAAGGCTGCGTACCGAAGCCAGAAATAGTTTCTCCAATACCGTGAGCGGCACTGATTTAATCATTGGTGCACGTACGGGCTCGGTACAGCTTTTGCTTTACAGTGTTTTTCGGGTGGGCAATGCCACCAATAATATTGGTTGGGACAGCTATCAAAAATGGGCAAAAGATGAGCGAGTGGAGTGGACCATTCCTGTTTCTTTAGGCGATAGCCATAAAGGCTTCCCTGTTTTAGGTACCAGTACTGATTACTTTAAGCATCTAAAATATGCTGAAGATCAGCACCTGCAACTGGCGCAGGGCAAAGTGTTTTCCCGCACCCATGAGGCGGTACTGGGTGCCAATGTGGCCAAAAAATCTGGTTATCTATTGGGCGGGAAAATTGTCCTCACCCACGGCAGTGGCGAGGGTGCGATGAGCGAGCATGCTGACCAGCCTTTTACTATTGTCGGCATTTTAGCGCCAACCGGCACGCCGGTGGACGACACCGTACATGTCAGTTTAGATGGTTTAACCGCCATTCATGAAGGTTGGGAGTCTGGAAGCGCATCTTTGCTCTCTACTGCTGGCGTACTGGCTGCAGATGAAAACCGCGCCGTGCCACGCCCCGTCACCATTACTGCCTTTTACGTCGGCTTAAAATCGCGCACCTCGTTATTTAGTTACCAGCGCGCGGTAAACCAGTATCGCGAAGAAACGCTGATGGCGATCATGCCTGGTGTGGCTTTGTCTGAGCTGTGGCAACTAATGAAAATCGCCGAACAAGCGCTGTTGGTGGTATCCGGCTTTGTGATGATTATTGGCCTGTTGGGGATGCTGACGGCGCTGTTAACTGGGCTGAATGAGCGCCGACGTGAAATGGCAATTTTGCGCTCGGTTGGCGCAAGGGCATGGCAAATATTTGTGCTGGTGATGGGCGAAACGTTGCTTTTAGTTGGCGTGGGTATTGCCGCAGGGGTGAGTTTACTTTACCTCATCCTTGTCACCTTCCGCCCCGTCTTGCGCGAATTTTACGGCATGAGTATCGCCATCAATCCACCCAGTTCTGCAGAGCTATTGATGTTGCTCGCCACCCTAATCGCTGGCGCTTTAATCGGTGCAGTTCCAGCCTGGCGTGCCTACCGAATGTCGCTGAGTGATGGTTTAAGCCAGCAGAGTTAAGCAAAGTGGCGATTTTGCCTTAGTAGGCGCAACTTTGCTCATGGATTTGTGGGCAATGCTACTAAAACGTGTTTTTAGTATTCAGCCGCTTAACAGGGCGATAGCGGGACGCTGGATTGGTCATATGCGTGACGGGCGTTTTACGCATGTGAGCATTGTAAAGGCCTCGCCGATTAAGGGTGAGCTGCAAATTGGCTGGCTAGCAGCCTGTCGGACTTAAGACTGATCTACTACGGAAAAGCCGGATTTGGCCATATTTCACGTATTTTCTCGTTGAATAGCCAGTTATTCGCCTCAAAAACCCGCGAAATCTGTCTCAAACCGGTCTTTCCCTCGCTACGATCGCTTAAGTCCGACAGGCTGGCTAGCCCATTACGAGACATGGGTGCGGGAGTTGCCGCATCAAAAACTCTCAATCCCAAGCAAGTCCGCTTACGCAGCCTAATGACGCATGCTGTATTTGGCATGGGTTTGTATGGCTCAGCCCGATGCTTGGCTTTTGCGGCTTAGGCATTCACCTCTTGCATCCTATTACAAGGTTATTCACAAACATGATGGTGGATTTGCTTGCCATAACCCAGTTCAAAATTAGCCATCTTAAACGGCAACCTCAGCCAGTTTTTGATTTATCCGCAGTATATTAATCGACAAAAACGGCGTTTTGATTCATATCGTCAGGAGGCTGAATTTTCCAGCGTGCCAACTCATATCGGCTAAAGACAAACACACCTTCTTGCAAGGAAATGGGCCAATACGAGCTGGGTAAGCGACTAGGGTTTTGCAATATCTTTTCAGCCATCTCTGCGGCCGCTTTTCCTTGAGACGCACCTTGTAGTACAAACCCACCGACTGATTTGCCCTTGCCGACGGCAAAATCCCAAAACGCAAATAAAGGCAAATTTAAATAACTACTGGTCCAAGTAATCACCTCTTCAGAATCAGCATTTAGGCCTCTTTCATTTTTTAAACTTTGGTATAAACCAATAACAACAGCGTCATAATTATTCTTCCCTGCATCCCTAATTTCTTTTTGCCAATCTTCCAATGTTTTACAAAGCTTTACATCAAAAATAACATTATTTAAAACAAGTGAAGAATGGCCCATAAAGGAATCATTAAATATAATTGTAGAGGTACGATCACCATCAAAAAGGATCAAAACTTTTTTTGCATGAGGCAATAACGATTTAATAAAATACGAAGAGCGTTGAAACAATGGGCGCTCCAATATCCCACTAATGTATTTAGGGTCTTTCTTGAAGTATGTGCGCGGGTTTTTATTGATGCCTAGATATACAGTGGGAATGGCCCTTGCCTCCATTTTCTCCCCTAAAAACTCCAGTGCGGCATCATCACCTAAGATAACCAAGGCAGGCTTTACCTCATCAATAAGCTTTAGCGCTTTATCAGCCATAGCTACCACTTCTGGGCCAGATAGTCTTTTTGTATTCATCTCAAAAAAAGTCAATTGATATTTCCGCCCCAGCTTATCCATTATTTGTTTTCTATATTCTGCATCCCATTTATATTCTTTATGATAACTCTCCACCACAACAATTTGTTTGTTCGCGGCAAATACGGAGCAGGAAAGAAGTGCCAAAAATATAAACAATGTTTTCATAAAGAGGCTCCAAATAAATATCAACCTTAAAATAGGCCGCATGCAATATCAACTATCATCATAGTAGAAGTATTTTAATTTAGTTTTCAATGAAAATTGGAGTTTGTTGTGTATTTCCTTACGAAAGCACTGCAAGCCATTTATTCTGTGTGAAGGTAAAAAATAATAATTTTTTTATTTTGTGTGGGGTTTTCAATTGGCCAAAAATAATACATTCGAGATCTAAAGCAAAATACTGGAGCATAACAGAATGGTTTTCGCTGCTGCCCCCACTGGGGGCGGCGTAATGGTAGACACACAATGGGGCTTGGCTGAGTATCCCCAGCCAAGAAAAAACTCAAACCATGGCTAGTAACGCGCCCGCTGTGGCTACGGTCCCCATAAAAGCAAGGCCGTAGCAAAGCCATCTTGCCAAAGGGCCGGCGTGGATACCTACATCGTGCAGGCTATGAAAAATGCGGTGTACTGCGTGCCATAAAAACAGCACAATAATGGCAAACAAAAAGGCCTTCCCCATAAAATACTGAGTAAAGCCATGCATGCTAGCGTAAGAAAATGCTTCGGCAGGTAAGATGCCTAGTGGCACGGCAAAACAAGTGATGAACACCAGCATGGCACCAACCAATGCAGACAGCATGCCTCCTGCGCCAAATAGCAACCAAAAAATAGGCTCATTTGTTCGTTTTAGATTTACCTTCATCACAGCGCCCTCCTCGTTAGTGGGCCATCATCCGAAGTAGGGCACGTGCTGCTGGCAGCTAAGCAAAAAATAGGTGCATCTATTGGTTTTAGATTCGCTTTCATCACACTCCCCTAGCTAAAAAGTAGATCACAGCAAGGAGTAAGCTACTCGCCAGTACAGCAACAACAATGCCCGCAATCGTAATGATAGGCGCATTAAGCCGCTGACCAGAAATGATGATCGGAGGCAAAGTGCGCGGCATGATTTTGAACCAAGTATAGCCGTGGTAAAACATCATCAGCAAAATGGCGAAGTTAATCAGCAGCATCACTGCACTGCCACTAAACGCCCGATAGGCATTCCATGTACTCTCGCCACTGGCTAAGCACAGCACACCCGCGAGTAGCTCTAGCGCGTAAGCCAAAACAAAAAATGCAGTGCCCTCGTGCACCATGTATTCAACAAAGAAAGGATCGCGCCGCCACCAACCAGTCATGGGGCGGATGTAGGGTTTTCTGGCGCTCATTTGCAGCCCTCTTTGTCATTAATTGGCAAAAACCGAAAGAAAAAATCCTTCGCACTGGCCATTTTGTTGATGTTAACCGCATTGGCAGGGTCTACCATCTTTGGGCAGACCTCAGAGCAGTAGCCAACGGCGGTGCAGTTAAACACCCCTACTTCAGAATTAATCAACGCTTTGCGCACGTCTGCGCCGCCATCTCTGGAGTCCAAGTTATAACGCTGTAAAAGCGCGATCGCACCAGGGCCAATAAAGTCGGGGTTTAAGCCCACCTGCGGGCATGCGGCGTAGCACAACATGCAGTTGATACAGCCTGCAAATTGCGAATAGACATCCATTTCGGCAGGTGTTTGCAGATATTCGCCTTGCTCCAGTGCACGGGCGTCTTTGGGGATGAGATAGGGTTTTACGCTTTCCAGCTTTTCAATAAAGCTGTCCATCACCACCACCAAGTCGCGCTCGATCGGAAAATGCGCCAGCGCCTCAACCTTTACGCCGCTTGGATAATCCCGCAGGAAAGTTTTACAGGCGAGTTGAGGCTTGCCATCCACCATCATGCCGCAACTACCACATATGGCCTGACGGCAAGACCAGCGAAAACTCAGCGTGCCATCCAGCTCGTCCTTGATATAGTTCAACGCGGTCAATAGCGATAAATCGTCCGTGTAAGGAACGCTATAGTCTTGCCAGACGGGCTGCTGGTCTTGCTCGGGCCGGTAGCGAAGTACCGATACTTTAATGCTTGCCTCACTCATGTTTCTTTCTCCTGCAATTCGGCCGCTTCACCTGCTGCGCCATAAGCCCGCACTCTGGGCGGTGAACGGGTGATTTTTACGTCGCCATAAGTCATGGTAGGGGCTGCGCCTCCCTGATAATGCGCCAGCGAATGCTTAAGAAAATTCACATCGTCGCGTTCTTCAAAACCATCCAAGCGCTGATGTGCACCGCGTGATTCACGGCGATGTAGTGCCGAATGGGCAATGGCCTCGGCTACGTCTAGCTGATAGCCAAGCTCAATTGCTAGCAGCCACTCGCTATTCCAAACGGTAGATTTATCTTCGATATGAACCTGCTGAAAACGGATCTTTAGCTCAGCCAGTTTGTCGCAAGTGGCTTGCATACTGTCGTGCAGACGATAAATGCCGCAGCCCTCTTCCATCGTCATTGCCATTTCGCGGCGGATATCTGCAACGCGCTCACTGCCAGCTTGAGCTCTGAGCTGCTGCGCGGGCAAAGCAGCAGCTTCAGCGAGCTTGAGTAAAGCCGCGCTATCGTGCGGCGGGGTCGAGCGGGCAAAATGTGTGGCTGATTCGCCTGCCACTTTGCCAAATACAGATAATTCGGCCAAAGAATTAGATCCAAGGCGATTCGCCCCGTGTATCCCTACGCTAGAGCATTCACCGGCAGCAAATAGCCCCGCCAGTGGCGCTGCGCAATGAATATCCACCGGAATGCCGCCCATGGTGTAATGCACCGCAGGGCGAACTGGGATGGGGGTAGTTACTGGGTCTACCCCCATAAACTCACGAGCCAACTCGCAAATCTGCGGCAAGCGCTCGTGCAGCACTTTGGCACCTAAATGGCGTAAATCTAGATGCACCACCGCGCCATAGCGGCCATCAATGGTGCGATTTTTTTGCATCTCATGCCAAAAGGCCTGTGATAAGCGATCACGCGGGCCCAGCTCCATGGCTTTATTACGCGGCTTGTCGCTACAAGGGCCTAGCCCGTAATCCTGTAGATAGCGATAGCCCTCTTTATTGAGTAGAAAGCCTCCCTCACCCCGGCAAGCTTCAGTAAACAGCAATCCAGTGCCGGGCATGCAGGTAGGGTGGTATTGCACGAACTCCATATCGCGCAGCGGCACGCCGTGGCGATAAGCCACCGCCATGCCATCACCGGTCACAATGCCACCATTGGTGTTTTCGCGAAACACTCGCCCCGCGCCGCCCGTTGCCATGACCACGGCTCCGGCTTCGATCAGAATAAATTCGCCGCTGGCAATTTCGATCGCCAGTACACCTTGTACACGACCATCGGCCACGATGAGGTCCAGCATGAAATATTCGTCAAAGCGGCGAATCGAAGGGTATTTGATCGAGGTTTGAAACAGCGTGTGCAGTATATGAAAGCCGGTTTTATCGGCTGCAAACCAAGTGCGCTCAATCTTCATGCCGCCAAAGGGGCGCACATTGATGTGGCCGTCTTCCTTACGGCTCCACGGGCATCCCCAATGCTCCAGTTGCACCATTTCGTTGGTGCATTCGCCAACAAAATAGTCGACCACATCCTGCTCGCACAGCCAGTCGCCGCCAGATACCGTGTCATTAAAGTGATGCTCTAAGCTGTCATGTGCCTGTACCACACCAGCCGAGCCACCCTCTGCGGCCACCGTGTGGCTACGCATTGGGTAAACCTTAGAAAGCAAAGCCACCGTTTGACTTGGATTAGCCTCGGCAGCAGCAATGGCTGCCCGCAAACCCGCCCCGCCCGCACCCACAATCACCACATCCGCTTTATATACCCGCATACCACTCCCGCTTACGCCTCAGCGAATAAAACCTGAAGCTACATAATGTAGGACGATTTAGCAGGGTGCCGCTTGATCCTGATCACAGAGCTGGCGCTTAGGTAAGTGTCAGCATTAAATCTCTTACGTCAGGCATAAACAATCATGCCTGGTAAAAACTGAGCAATGACTTTTTTTGGGAAATATGTAGCGTTTTAAGAAGGAGTGGCCGTTTGTTTGCAGTGCCAAATAGACTACGAGTGGGTTGCCTACCGTGAAGTGGCTTTTGCCACGCGCGTCTTTACGTAAAAACGCCGCTACCCATTGCAGGATAAACGGCGTTTTTCATTAAACGGGGTACTACCCAATTGAATTACTTTAGAGGTTTAGAGGCCAATGGGTTGCCACCCAATGCATTAGAAATATCAGCAATCGCCTTTTGCGCACGCACGCTATTGCCTGCGCTATCCAAAGGTGGGGAGATTACCGCAATGCCAAACTTACCTGGGGAGACGGCCATAATGCCGCCGCCTACGCCACTTTTTGCCGGCAAGCCGGTTCTATACAGCCATTTTCCAGAGTCGTCATACAGGCCGGCAGTCGCCATGACGGCTAAAATCTCTGGCACGTTTTCAGTTTTAACGACTTGCTTGCCAGTGAGTGGATTTTTACCCCCATTTGCCAGTGTACCCGCCATTATCGCCAAGTCTTTGGCATTAACGCCAACAGAGCATTGGCGTGTATAGATGTCAGTGGCGCGATCTGGGTTGGACTTGATCTTGCCGTAAGCGTACATTAAACGACCAATTGCTTGGTTGCGCTGGTTGCTTTCGGCCTCTGATTGGTAAACGTCGCTGAGTACCGTTAGCTGCCGGCCTGCGAAGTCATTATAAAATCCAGAAATTTTGCCCCAGATTTCATCATAAGTTTCACCCTTTACCATGCTGGTTGCAGTGATGGCACCGGGATTAACCATGGCATTCATTTCTGCGCCTTTGTTTTGCTCAATAGCAACAATAGAATTAAACGCTTGGCCCGTGGCATCTACACCTTGGTTATTAAAAATGGAATCAGCCCCCGATTCTTCAATTACCTTTGCCATAGTAAACACTTTAGAAATCGATTGAATAGAAACTTCAGTTGTTACATCGCCCTTGGTATAAACCTTCCCATCTGCAGTCACTAAAACAATGCCATAAATTTTGGAATCGACTTTAGCTAAAGCAGGGATATAGTCAGCATTTTTGCCTTCTTGCAAACCTTTGTAATTATCATAAGCGGCATTAAGTGCTGCTTCGACATCGGATTGCTTAAATAAATCTCTCGCCTGCGTTACGCCGCTCAGTGCTAGCGCCAGTGTTACGGCTAAAATGCTGCTACGGTTTTTCATCGTGCAATTCCTTGTTTACATTTCTTTTGGACGAAAGATACAGGGTCAATATACCAACAAGCTTACAAGAAAAATGAGCATTAATTCTCTTACATGATCTTGGATAAAAAGGTATATAAACATGTCTAAGCGCTAAAAAAACATACAAAGTAGATGGAAATACTCGGAGTCGATTGAAAAATGTGCACTAATACCACTACAGGTAACATAGGAAAAAAGCATAAAAATAGCAAAAAAAAAGTAAAAATTAGCTGCGTTCAAACCCCGTAAGAAAGCAGCCTGTAGTAATCATATGAACGCTTACAAAAATTATTGCACATACTTTTTTTGGCATTACAAAAGCAATGCATTTAGCCTCATAAACGCTTTGTAATTACGACAAAGGCATTGTCGTGCCTTTATTAAAATCGGCAACATGCGAAAATTAAACCGAAACCCCCAGCTATGCTCCGCCAGTATTTTGCTTTTTTTGATGCTGATTATTAACCTAGAAATAAGAGCGTTTTTGCTATTAACGGAATTGATTAGTGCAGAGGTTCTACTTGTTTTTATCAGTACACAATTACACCTCTACTGGCTTTATTCATTATCCCGCCGAAGCAAAGCCATTGAGTGGTATATTCATATATTGGCAAAGCTATTCAACTATTTTTTTTGTTTTATGAGATGTTATTTCGCCGCCAATGTATATCCACCCTGCCTTATATCGTAATGGGCAAGGCAATATCGATTAGGGAGCGCACCAAGAAATTCAATTCTTGCGCATAAAACCAACCGCTTTAAACATAGAGATGCCGTATCACCCATTATTTGGAGGCTGCAATATTCAGTGCTAGGCTTTTTTTTGATGCGGAGCACGCAATGCTTGCCTATATGCGCGCTACGGCGGCTTTTGCAGGCAAAATGCACTCATAGGCTACGGCATGGTAAGCGTAGAGATGAATTGATGATCAGATAAACCCCACCTCTCACGCGGGGTTTAAGTTGGCCTTGGCTCCAAACAAAGCGGCAGTGAATGCTTGAAACGGATCATAGAGTGGTAGCCTTTATGCTAGGCCTCGATGGCTATCACACTGAAGCGGCCATTAAGCAAACAAATGGGGCGGCCGCCAGACAACCTCACGCCCTATTCAGCATCCAAGGTAATCACCGGCCGCAGTGTGGCGCGAATTGTAGCGACATCAGGCATAGAGTTGGCCTGCCAGCGAATCACACGAATGCCTGCGGCGGTCAGTGCGCGATCTTTTTTTGTATCTGCAATGATGCGATCCTGTCGCTGATGCGTAGCATCATCCAGCTCGATCACCGCCACAATACTGGAATCTTGATTGCACACCACAAAATCAGCACTCATGCGATTAATACGATTGAGCCAAGCGCGATAGTTATGGCCTTTTTTAACCCCAAGCAAGCAAGAGAGCTGCACCTGAGCCAGTACAATATGTTCGGGCATGGCTTGCAAGATGCGAAAGTACAGTACTTGCTCTGGCTTGGAGAGTGGGCTTTTGGCATAAAACGGCCAAACGCCCTCCTCGTTTGCGCCCTTGGCCTTTAAGTACGACAAAGCCATCAGTACGGCAAAAATCAGCAATAAAAGCAGGATAAGTTTCATGGTTTTCTCTGCAAGATACGTTGTGAGGTATGGGTGGTATTGTAAGACCATGTTAAGAAAAATCGTTCAAATCAAATTCCGCACAATAAAAAAGAGCGCTCCAAGCGCTAATTCCGTTCACTTAAGATCAGATTTATAGATTTTTAGAGCGGGATAGCGCTGGGAAAGGGCTTTCACGCCCTAATCGTTGTTTCGGGAGGAATTATTTCGGAATTGTGCACGGGCTATTCGTCGACAGCCAACCCTACTCATATTGCAAATAACCCAGCGCCATTTGAAAGCTCAAGTCGGCCGCTGCGCCCGCCTATTTAACCACCTCTGACCTCTCCAAACGAACCAAGTTGTAAGCCAATACGCCCCCCAAAAAAACTTCTTGCCACACAGTGGCAGGTGTCCCGCTCATCGTCCAACAAGGACTGCTTTAATGCTCGATTACTGGTTTCAATTCGCTCATCTACCCCAACCAAACGGAAGAAAGTGCGGCACACTGTTTTCACGCACTACATCGTGTTTGCCCAGTTAAAATCAAAACGATTTTGACGGACATTAACAGCCAATTTACGGATCGTTTTACCAGCAAAGAGAAGGTGCCGCGCGGGCAGTATCGCTATAGAAGTACGGATACAAACTCAACCTGAATGATTGACTAAACGTGTTTATGAATGCTCGAAACTGTGCCACGATTTTATCTCATGTGAAGGCATCCATATTTAGCACCTCACCTAACATGTCTACCGCCATTAATTTAGCCACCGCAAATAAAATAGTGAGTTTTCTCGTTACTTCAAATGTCACCACAACGCATGAAAATGCTGTACTGGTCCTATTCCCTGTCCTACTTGTAATTGATCTGCAGCGGCAATCGCAGCCAGTAGGTAGTTTTTTGCGGCTTGCATGGTGCTGGGCCAGTCTGGGTGCTTGGGCCGCAGAGCAGCCAATGCGGCAGATAGAGTGCAGCCGGTGCCGTGGGTGTGCTGGGTCGGGATACGCTGCGCGGCAAAGCGGGTAAATCCTGCAGGGGTGATAAGCCAATCAGGACTCTCATTGCCACCTAAATGCCCCCCTTTCATGAGCACGGCTTGTGCGCCCATTTGCAGCAAGGCGCGGCCTTGGTCTTGCATTTGCTGCTCGGTTTGCGCTTGCGTGCCACCCAGCAGCGCGGCGGCTTCTGGTAAGTTGGGGGTAATTAAGTCGGCTAGCGGCAGCAACTCATCTCGGATCCCTGCTATCGCTTCAGGTAAAAGCAACGGATGGCCGCCTTTGGCGATCATCACGGTATCAAGCACCACGCAGGCAGGGCGATGCTGGCGTAAGCCACGCGCCACTGCAGCGACAATTTCTGCATTGGCCAGCATGCCAATCTTTACGCTATTTACGCGGATATCTGCCAGAACGGCATCGAGCTGCGCCAGCACAAAGTCAGGCGGCACGGCAAGAACGGCGTGCACACCTTGGGTGTTTTGTGCGGTTAGCGCCGTAATCACGCTCATGCCGTAAGCGCCTAGTGCTGAAAAAGTTTTTAAATCGGCTTGAATCCCCGCTCCGCCGCCAGAATCAGAGCCAGCAATTGTCAGTGCATTAACGATCATATGTCGCGCCCTCCCGCCGCAAAGCACGCGCCGCCTGCCGCGGATTAGCTTGGCCACAAATGGCCGAAACCACGGCCACGCCATCGGCACCCGCCGCACGCAAACCGGCTACTTGCCCCAAGCCAATACCGCCAATCGCCACGGCAGGCAGGGTTTTACCCTGCATCAGCTTGGCAAACTCATTTAAGCCAATGACTGGGGACGCGTCTAATTTGGTGCCGGTGGCATACACCGGCCCTACACCGATGTAATCAACTAAGCCCTGCGGCACGGCGTGGATATGCGCGGCATTTGAGGCCGACAAACCCAAAATTTTATTTGGCCCAATTAACTGCCGGGCCATCTCTGGCGCAATATCTTGCTGGCCCACATGCACTCCGGCTGCATCCACCAACAGCGCTACATCGATATGGTCATTAATAATCAAGGGTATATTCAATGGTTCCAGCGCATTCTTAAGCGCTTGAGCCGCCACCACCCACTGACGTTTTTTCCATCTAGGCGCGCGCAGCTGCACGATACTAACCCCGCCCGCCACGGCGGCTAAGGCAGTTGCTACCATGCCCTGTTCGCCACCACATAAATCAGGATCTAACACTAAATAAAGCGACAAATTAAAAGGATGTTTCATTCATCAGCCGCCTTTAACATGGCAGGTTGCATGATATATAACGCGTCTAAAAACGCGGGGAGAAAGGTACCTGGGCCATCACAAGCCGATTCAGCGCGCTCTCCAGCGATCGCCATCACGGCGCAGGCAGCAGCAACCGCAGCAAGCCGGTCTGACGCGCCAGCTACAAAAGCAGCAACAACGGCAGACAAGGCGCAGCCCGTACCTACCACGTAGGTCATCAAAACATGGCCCCAAGGAACCGCCCAAGTGACTTCACCATCGCTTACATAATCCACCTCGCCCGTTACCACCACAATCGCGCCGGTTTGCTGGGCCAGCCGCTTTGCAGCAGCAATGGCAGATGCAGATTGCGCCGTGCTATCTACACCCTTACCGCTAGCGAACTCACCTGCCAAGCACATAATTTCTGAGGCATTGCCCCTAATTGCCGCTGGCTTTTGTTGCATTAAAACGTGCAAAGCATCGGTTCGGTAAGCCAAAACGCCTGCCGCCACAGGGTCTAACACCCAAGGCGTATCTGCTGCATTGGCTGCGACTACCGCAGCTTGCATCACCGCTAGTCGCGCAGGATAAAGCGTGCCGACATTAATCAATAGCGCATCGGCCATCGATGCAAAGTCGGCAACTTCTGCTTCGGCTACGATCATTGCGGGGGATGCACCAAGTGCGAGCAATACATTTGCCGTGATTGATTGCACCACTTCATTGGTCAGGCAGTGCACCAAGGGTGCTGAGGCGCGCAGGCGTTCTAGCTCTTCGCCAACGCGGCGCAAAGGAAATTGGGGAATAAGAGAGATGGTGTGCAAGTCAGACATTTAAGTTCCTTGGCAGGCGCAGGCGGCCCATCAAGAATGGCCGACATCCCTACGCTGGCATTATCCAGATCAGGTCACGGGTATTTCTCAGCCGCATTTACTTACGGCACCCCGAGTCAGACAGTCATTTTGCGCATAAAGCCAATGACAAACAAGCGTAAAAGATCAAACTTGCAACAAAAGTGCCGCACAAAACCTATAGATACTAGGGCCTGTTGACGTTTTATTAGCCCATTTTTGGGGCGGAACGAAAGTTAAAAATCGCTCATGGCACTCGTACCATGCCGCCATTTTCTCCTTGTTCAGCCCCAAAACCGGGCCAAACGCAGCCGTGAATGAAACGTCAACAGACACTAAGTAAATCGGGCTACTTTTTGTCTTGTAATGCCGCCTGATGACTCAGGTGCATTGCCAAATGCGCTTTAACGCGACTTAACACCAAGGGCAGGCATAATGGCTTGGTCATATAGTCTACTGCGCCCAATTCCATGCCTAAGATCTCATCTTCTGCTTCATTACGAGCCGACATAAAGATGATAGGAATATGGCAAAGCGCTGGATTGGCCTTGATTTGCCGGCAGGTTTCATAACCATCCATTTCTGGCATCAAAATATCCAATAAAATTAGCTGGGGCAGCGGTGCATTAGCCAATATTTTTAGCGCCTCTACGCCATTTTGAGCAGTAATTACCTGAAATTCATTTTTTAACATACGATCAATCAACAACAAATTCATGGGCGTATCATCGACCGCCATCACCGTAGAGGCGTTATTCACCTGAAGCTCTACCTCATCACTACTTGGTTTTACCCCATCTAAAGCCACTATTAAATCCACTAGAAAGCTCACTAAAGTCGAAGAAAATGCTTCTAACATAGGCTTACACATTGGATCTGTTGGACGATAGCGGATAACATTTTCTAATTCAGCGGCCAACTCGGCTAATTCTGCTGCACCAATACTGCCCGCTACGGATTTACTGCTATGTAATAAACGCTCGGCGGTGCTGTAGTCTTTCTCCTCTAAAGCGAGGCTCACCTCTGCAACAATGGCGGATTGACCATGAATAAATTTCCTGAGCATTTCCAAATACAAAGACTCTTTTCCTAGCACCCGGCGCAGGCCATTACTTACATCAAGGCCTGCAACATTGAGCAACTCTAATTTGCTTTTTAATATAAAGGGTTTGTTTTCCAGTGCCATAGGCGCATTTATTTTATTTGCATTTTCAGGGCGTGGCTTTATCCAGCGCAATAAAGCCGACCATAAATAATTAGGCTCGATGGGTTTAGAAACATGATCATTCATTCCTGCAGAAAAACAACGCTCTTGATCTATTTTCATCGCATTAGCGGTCATCGCCACAATGGGTAAATTGGCATGTTGCGGGCATAGCCTAATTTGCATCGTGGCCTCTAACCCATCCATAACCGGCATTTGCATATCCATTAAAACCAAGTCGAAACTAGCTTGTTGAATCTTTTGCAATGCTTGTTGGCCGTTTTCGGCCAAATCAACGATAAAGCCCGCGTCTTGCAATAAATCGATTGCAACCTGTTGATTTAAATCGTTGTCTTCTACCAATAAAATACGCGCACCTTGAATGCTAGATAAATCAATTTCTAGCGTATGCGTATTTAATATAGAAAAAGAAACATTATCGTTAGCACCGCCCAAAACCCGCATGGTGGTATCAAATAATTGCGATGCGCTTACTGGCTTAATTAATACATCATCGATCAAATTAATGGGGCTTTCACTGAATACCTCATCCCGCCCATAAGCGGTGACCACCACTAATTGAGGCGGAGCTTGTATAGCTAATGCTTGAATAGCTCTAGCCGTTTCGCCTCCATCCATCTGGGGCATACGCCAATCTAAAAACACCACAGCGAAAGGCAAGCCAGCTGCATCGGCCCGTGCCACCTCGACCACGGCGGCTTGCCCAGAGGTCACCACAGTCGGCCTAAAAGTCATGGTGCGCAATAAAGCCGCCAAAACACGCGCGGCTTCTTCTTGATCATCCACCACCAGCACAGCTTTATCACGTAAATCAATGTTAGGCACTAAGGGGCGGGGCACCAAACCACTTATTTGTAAGCGAGTGGTAAACCAAAACAGGCTGCCTTCGCCCCAAACACTACTTAACCCTACTTCGCCCCCATTAACTGAGCCAGCTGTTTAGAAATCGCCAAACCCAGCCCGCTGCCACCGTATTTACGGGTGGTTGAGGCATCGGCTTGCTGAAATGATTGAAATAAACGCTCAATTTGCTTAGGCTCAATCCCAATTCCTGTATCGCTTACCGCCCAATAAAGCAAAATACTCTCATCATTTTTTTCTACAACTTTGCAATTTAATTTTATATACCCTTCTTGCGTAAACTTAACCGAATTATTCATGTAATTAATCAGAATTTGCTCAATTCTTAATGAATCGCCACACAATGTCCTAGGCACTTCAGGCTCGATATCAAACACCAGCTCTAACCCTTTATTATTAACTTTATCAATTAATAAATTGGCCACATTGTCCAGCACTTGATCCAACTCAAAATCCAGCATTTCAATTTTCAACTTTCCAGACTCTATTTTAGAAAAATCCAGAATATCATTAATGATCCCCAATAAATGCTGCCCTGACTTTTGAATCTTTTCAATATAATCTCGCTGTTTAAATGTTAAATTAGATTTAAGTACCAAATACGACATACCAATCACCGCATTCATTGGCGTACGTATTTCATGGCTCATATTAGCTAAAAACTCTGATTTTAATTGTGAGGCTTGATCAGCATGGTTACGCGCACGCTCTAGCTCTATTTGCTGACTTTGCAATGCATCATTAGCCAAGGCCAATGCCGAAGTTCGCTCCGATACTTTGATTTCTAGCGCTTCTTCATTACGTTTTAATGCATAAACCAATTCAGTCTGGCTTTGCAAAACATCGGCCTGCGCCTTAGCCCGCTGACGGTGCTGGCGTAGCATTGCTAACGCCAATAATAAGGTGAGTAAGCACTGAAAAATAGTAAGTGTACTGGTGAAAATAATTTGTTTTTTTACTTCCGAACCCCGTGCGTCCACTATATTAGCAGAAGCAATGGCCGACTTTAAGCCCAATTCTTGAATTAAATCTTCTAACAATAGAAATTTCTTGAATAACTCAGCAAACTGAGTAGAGGGTACAGCCCGATCTGGATTGGCGCCTAAATAATGATCTGCCTCGATAACAAACTGACTTAGCTCATTGACTGCTTTAGAAAAAATAGGAAATCCACGCATTAACTCTTTTGGCGCACCTGCTTGACAGTTTATTACTCGGCTAACAAATATTTCATAGCGTAATTTTAATTCATCTAGCGGTATTTTATTTTCATCTAACAAATATAATTCAAAGGTTCTTTCAAAGCGCTGATAATCCACATGCAATTGAATCAGGGCCCAAAGCGCATTATCATCGGCCCGCCCTAATGCTGAATTTAAACTTTTAAATTGAATCACTTGCAAAACAGCAACCGCGGCATAGACGGCTATCAAACTACTAATGATGAGCCATAACAACCGCTTGCTGTGATCCATAGCGCCCCCTTATTGCATATGTATTTTTGAGAGCTGCCAAATAGATCGTGTGTAATACAGATCTTTTTTTAGCTCCGCATGCTTATCATAAGGATACACAACAAATAGCGGGCCTTTTTCACGAATAGTCATCGGCTTGTTATTCATTAGCCGCGCTAATAACACGGGATAACGGGTTACATCAGAGTAAGGCATTTCAACGCGATAGTCATTTAAGGCAACTAAGGTGATATCCCCCCCTTTTACACCTGCTGCGGCCAATACATCCTTTAATAGCGGCCCTGTAAACTTAACGGGCTTGTCATACCAAGGCGTTTGCGTAGTAAACGTGGTTTGGGGGAATTTTGTTAGCTGATCCATCGTAAACACGGTAACTTTACCCTGATTGGACGGACTTACACTTCCATATATAGTGAGCACAACAACGCCATTGGGGATCTCTAATGCAAATACTGAGCCACAAAAACAGCAGATAGCAAACCAGAGTGCTCGTTTCATTGTTTAGACTCCAAAGCAAGCTTCAATAACAATACCGTACGTTTACACAGTAGTATTGAATTGCCTTTCTTGCCCCTACAATACACACACCGATCTGCCATTGACCCAATTCACTAGCAGCCTGTCGGACTTAAGCGATCGTAGCGAGGGAAAGACCGGTTTGAGACAGATTTCGCGGGTTTTTGAGGCGAATAGCTGGCTATTTAACGAGAAAATGCGTGAAATATGGCCAAATCCGGCTTTTCCGTAGTAGATCAGTCTTAAGTCCGACAGGCTGCTAGGCTTTACTTAATCTAGCAACTTAGCTAGTAAGCAAACACCCTGCTCAATCTGCGCCATACTGGCGTGACTAAAATTGAGTCTGAGCGTTGCGGATGGCTGGGGCACTGGATCAAAAGCTGCGCCAGGCATAATCGCCAAACCTGCTGCTAAGGCGGTGCGCATCAAGAGCATCGTATCTTGCTGGGCATGGAGTGTTAGCCAAAAAAACAAACCACCAACCGGTTTTTCCCAATGTGCTTTATCAGCCAAATGCCGTTGTAAGCAGGCATGCATAAAATCACGCTTTTGCCGATACAAGGGCAAAATACGGCTGACATGCCGATCTAAACTACCATCGGCCAATACTTGCGCCACAATGGCTTGACTAAGGCGGTTGCTATGCAAATCGGCAGCTTGCTTAAGCCGTGTAAGGGGCAACATAAGCTCAGGATGCATAATGAGATAACCAAGCCGCAACCCTGGTGCCAATGTTTTAGAAAACGACCCTTGATATACCCAAAGCGCTTTATTTAGCTGAGAAACGATAGGCTCAGGTGCTGGGCTATCAAAAGCAAGATCACGGTAAGGATCATCCTCAAACACCAGCATAGAGTGCCGATCAAAAGCCTCTGCCAAAGCCTGACGCCGTTCCTTGGAATAACAACGCCCTGTTGGATTTTGAAATGTAGGCACCAAATAAGCCAAGCGTGCATCACACCCCGCTAGGGCTTCCGGCAAAATGCCTTGCTCATCTTGCTGAGTGCCTACAAATTCGCCACCAAACAAACGGAATACCTGTAGGGCCGCCAGATAGGTGGGGGATTCGGTCAGTATGCGTGTGCCTTCACTCACCATGAGCTTACTAACTAGATCAATCCCCTGCTGCGAACCGTTTACAATCAACACTTGCGCCGCAGTACAGTCAATGCCCATTGCCTTGGCACGCAAAGCCACTTGCTGACGTAGCGCAGGCTCACCTTCGGTTTGCCCGTATTGCCAAATATCATCTGGCAACTGACTTAAGACATTTTGATCTGCTTTAAATAGAGCCTCACTCGCAGGCAAGCCCCCTGCAAAAGAAATAATACCGGGCAGCGAGGCTGCAGCTAAAATATCCCTCACCAGTGAGGAAGTAAGCCGGTTAATCCGTGTTGCAAACATAGCCCAACGCCTATAGGTCAATATATATGACCTATATATGCACTATACTCCGCTACTATGTCAAGCAACCACGCCCAAGCACGCGCATCCATTGCCTTGGCACGCAAAGCCACTTGCTGACGTAGCGCAGGCTCACCTTCGGTTTGCCCGTATTGCCAAATATCATCTGGCAACTGACTTAAGACATTTTGATCTGCTTTAAATAGAGCCTCACTCGCAGGCAAGCCCCCTGCAAAAGAAATAATACCGGGCAGCGAGGCTGCAGCTAAAATATCCCTCACCAGTGAGGAAGTAAGCCGGTTAATCCGTGTTGCAAACATAGCCCAACGCCTATAGGTCAATATATATGACCTATATATGCACTATACTCCGCTACTATGTCAAGCAACCACGCCCAAGCACGCGCATCCATGACCAAAACAAACACAGACTTACTAAGCGCTGACTTAGAGCGATTTTTTTATGGCTATCGCACCTTTACATCACTACCAGACGAAATGCTTAGCCCCTTACAACTGGCCCGAGTACACCACCGCATTCTTTATTTTGTTGGGCGCGAAGCAGGCCTGTCAGTAAACGGTCTGCTTGCTAAGCTGGGGACATCCAAACAGGCACTGAATAAACCTTTAAGAGAACTGCAAGAAAAAGAGCTTATTATTGCCAGCATGGCCACCTATGACAAAAGGGTGAAGTGTCTTGCGCTCACCCCAAGCGGCATGGATTTAGAAGAAAAACTATCCAATAGCCAGCGTGACCTACTCAGCCGAGCCTTCGCAAAAAGCCCGGAATCAGAAGTAGGCTGGCGGAATATCATGAGTATTTTGGCCACAGAATCTTAAATTACGCAGCGAACCAAAAATGAAACTCAGCATTGTTATTCCTTTTATGAATCCAGATCATCAGCATTTCTCTGAAATGTTAATGGGCTTAGCTGCCTGCCAATTTTCTATATTTAGTACCGTAGAAGTTATTTTGGTCAACGACGGCAGCCAAGATGATTACCAAAAAGAAATAACCACCGCCAGTGCCTTGCTATCAATCCAACTTATTGTATTACCCTGTAATCACGGGGTATCTTATGCGCGAAATATCGGCATGGCCGCAGCAACAGGGGATTGGATTGCCCTGCATGATGCGGATGATATTAGCCTGCCACAGCGTTTCATACAAAGTGCGCAATTTTTGCAGCGCCACCCAGAAGTCATTGCCGTATCAGGCGATATGCTGGTATTTAATCAGGGCGGCAAAGATGAGTTAATGCGCTTATTCCCTTTATTACATCAAGATATCTGCGTAGATAATTTATTTTATTGTGCCATGGCTCAACCCGCACTTATGCTTAATCGTGTACTTTGGTTAGCCAGTGGTATTCAATACACTGAAAAAATGGACATGGCCCAAGATTGGGATTTTGTCATCCGCCTAAGCCAACACGGGCAATTGGCTAATTTAGGCTTGCCGCTGGTGCGTTATCGCCAGCATATGCGGCAGCGTAGTGCCGAAATTAATGGCGAATTTGCCAATATTCATGTTCGTGGCATTTGGAAAAAACAACTTGTCCATTTAGGGGCCGATACCAACCCCGCACTACTACAAGTGCATGGTCATTTATCCCCCTATTGGCTTTGGCAGCTTTCTGATATTGCGCAAGCGTGGGAGCTTTGCCCTCAAGCGGTCAGCCATTGGGGCAATGAAATACTTCGCACCAATCAAACTAGCCAATACGTAAGCAGCGCAATCTTAGCGCAAAAAATTCACCGCTTGCAGCGCCATTGGCATGCATGGAAAGCCAGCGGTAGCCCAACAACGCAGGTGCATTTTTTATTATAAAGCCCCACCACCTAAAACATGATTCACTCGGAGCCGCGCCATGCATCAGCATCACAAAGTGAATTATATTGAAATGCCTTCCAGAGACTTAAATCTAAGCAAAGCCTTTTTTACCAAGGTATTTGGCTGGGCTTTTGTGGATTATGGGCCAGAATATTGCGCTTTTTCTAACGGGGGGATTGATGGGGGCTTTTACTACGCTGATTTAGCGATTTCTAGCCAAAGCAGTGCGCCTTTAATTATTTTATATAGCAATCAACTTGAAACCACGCAAACCGCCGTATTGGCTGCGGGTGGTGAGCTTATCAAAACCATTTTTTCTTTCCCTGGTGGGCGGCGTTTTCAGTTTAAAGATCCTGCGGGAAACGAGTTTGCCGTATGGTCAGAATAAGCCCACCCCCTAATCAGGCCAGCGGCATAATCACACCCCCGCAGCCCCATATGCCAAAAGCTGAGTGTGAGGCGCTAACAGCGGCATTGCAGCAAGCCCAGAGCTATTTAGAGTTTGGCATGGGTGGCAGCACCCTGTTGGCAGCGTGGCTTAGCGTGCCGCAAATTATTGCCATAGATTCCAGTCAAGCGTGGGTAGACAAAGTAGCGGGGCAAATATCGGAGATTCAAACCGCCAGCCAAGTCACGCTGCTTTTTGCCAACATCGGCCCAACCGGTGATTGGGGCTACCCTGAGGATATGAAAACACAGTGCCGCTGGCCAGATTACTACGCACTACCGTGGGCTACGGCGGCAGAGCCAGACTTAGTGCTCATTGATGGTCGATTTAGGGTGCCGTGTTTTTTGTATTCATTGCTGAGACTTAAGCCAGGCGCCGTAATCCTATGGGATGACTACGCCCAGCGGGCGGAATACCATCTTGTTGAGCAACACCTTGCCCCCAGCGTATTTTTTGGTGATATGGCTAAATTTATAGTGCCTAGTCACGTAAATGCAGCAAACATTCTTAATAGCCTGTTTGAAAATCTCTATTTAGCTAATTAAACGTGCCTTTGCAGGAATGAGCATGGACCGCCTTACCCTTTATGCACTGGCCGCTAGGTGCACAGTTTTGAGCGGTAAAAAAAGGCGGGCATTTTTTGCTAAGCGAGGGCTTTGATACCACTGCCGGTGGTGGTGGAAGCATGCGCCAGATGTTTGAGCGGGCTAGTACAGCAGCACCTGTCAATCCCGTATAGCGAGCTCCATTTCGAGTCGTCATTCCCGCGCAGGCGGGAATCCAGCCCGGTCAAAGCATTCGGGGAAGACGGCTTGCATGCGGTGATGACGATTTAAGGCAACTTCACCCGCATCAGTTTACTTTTGCTCTTTTTTGATTGAGCCGCCGGATTGCTGGCCTCTCCAAACAAAAAGGAATAGTCACTGGCAAGGGTTTGCTTTTGCCCCGCGACTGTTGCCCCCGTGTGGCAACTCAAACAGTTAATATCCTGGTGGTATGTCTCCAAAATGGTATTGGCCACGGGCTGCTGTGCCACGGTGGGCTGGGCATTACCATCGTACAGCGGAGCAAGGGAGCCTGGGCCGATTGGGGTGTTGTTATTGGGCCAAAGTACATTCACCAGCTGATAATTTAAAAACACTGAGCTGGGGTTGGCCGCTTTAATTGTGGCCCACGTATTGGTGTTAAGGGCTGCGATATTATTAGCGGTGGTGTTGCTGATGGGCGTAGTACGCACCACCTGTACGGCGGCGTTATACGGGTCTTTACCCGCTACCGGCATTTTATTCTGCGCACATTTGTAGTAATCCGTTGCTGGATCACAGTTTAGATTGAAATAAGTGTACCAAGGCAAGGGTGGCGCAGTCAGCTCGGTTTTGCTGGGCGCGTTATAAACATGCTCAAACGTGCTCCACATAAACTGCTGGGCATTGGGTGTTTTGCGAATAATGTGTAAGGCCACAAGGCCCACGGTGACTTGCTTGGGCGTGGTGCTGCCGCCGCCTGCGATCGGATAACTCACCCACGCCTTAGATGTTTTAAACATCGGCCAGATCGTGGGGTCATCCAGCTCTATCCATGCAGCCTTAATTTCAATCGCCCCCACCGTGCCGTAAGTTGAAAACATCGCCGAGCCATCAGGCAAATTCAGCCCCTGCGTGGTGGCAAACGGGGCTTGTTTATCGGCGATATACAGCTGATTCTGGTTGATATAATTGTACTCATCCTGATTAAGCCGCTTTTCAAACAGGGTGAGGTAATTATTCATTTTAGGCTGCGCAGTGAGCCACGCGCCATTGGTACCCGCCTCGGCAATGTCTTTTAAAGCAGGCACAGAGGACGCGCCAAATTTAGACGTTAGATATAAACCTTTTATACCAAAAGATGAGGTTGCCTTCAGCGTTTTGCTTTTCATCAGCGAGCGCATCGCCAGCGGCAGCGCTTGCATCGTTTGCCAAGGCACCGGCGGCTTTCCGTCGGGGCGAAAAACCTCTGATGACTCTTTATAACTTTCCCAAACCACGGGGCTGGCCGTGCCTGCCACGCCAAAAGAAGATGCAGGCACGCTAGTATCAGGCTGCCCCGGTAGATTGGGATCAGCCGCCCAGTTAAGCGTAATAAATTGCTGCCATGCCAAGTTATTAAACGCGTTCTGATTGGTGCCCTGCGAATCGCAAGGAATAATAGGCTGCATCACGGGCACACCCGCCCAAGCTGGGCAAGCCGCAGCCGCCGTTTTTGCCCCCAACGCAAGGCAAACGACTAGGCAATCAGTACGATTTAATCTCAGCACGGCAACCCCCTCTTAAGCAGGAACAATATTAAGCAAGGCAGGCATAGCGGCTTGTACCGGATCGCCGTAATTAGTGAGCGTAAGGCCACGTAACCCAAGTGCAGCATTGGCCCCAATGCTTAGCTGCAGATTCACTGAAGCGCATTGAGAGGGATAAGAATTACCCGGCACGGCGTAGTTAATATTGTCGTTAAAGTGGCTAACAACCACGGTTACATCTGGGCCAAAATCTGCCACAGGCAATTGCCCCTGCGGCCCCAATTTAGCGGAGCAGGTCAGCACCATCGAAATATTGCTTTGCCCAAGGCGCACGATCGGCGCAATCAAGGTTGAATTACTAACCAGCGGAATAGGTGCATTCATTGGATTGCTAACCATCGTGTTAAAGCTAGCATTCCAGATGGCAGAATGAAAAAGCTGCAAGGGTTGAGCGTAATCCGGCGGCACAGGAGAGGCTGGCGGGGTAACACCTGTAGGTGGGGGCAAGACGCAAGCTTCACTCGCGGGCACCGCCGAAACAGGCACTGGCCGCGCCCATAAACCAATCGACATTTTCTTTATCAGTTGACCGCCCCACTGAATAGGCAAACCAGTGTCATCGGTAATATCGCCGATCGTAAACGACACCCCAGCAGCCACCCAAGATGCGGGCAACTGAAACACGGCATGCAGTACAAAATTGCCGCCATTTTGTGGCGATGCGGTGGTGGCTCCAAACAGCATGCCGGTCACTGGATCGGTTAATGCTGCCGCGCCACGAACAATCTGCCAGCAATCCTGAGCGCAGGCATGAGCAGGTAATTTGGGATCTGCCGGCAGAGTAAAGCCGCTTAAATCAGGCACTTGGATATACAGGCCCGTTGGGTTGGCTAACGCAGCTCTAGATGGCACGCCGAGTGTTGCCTGCCCGCCCACTACCTGATTGACCAATTGCCCAATGTGCGGGTCGCTATTGCGATAAGCCTGCCCGTATTGCGCGCAGCAAATCAGTGTTTGCGGCACGCTATTGCCACAATTACGCTGAATGGTTGCTCCACCTGCCAGTGCCATTTCGGTTTGCAACGTATTGGGTGTGCTGGTTAAGTGCATCGCCCCACCATAATTGCGGCTACTTCCCCGTACAGCAACGGGGCCGCTATTCCATTTATTGAGCGGGTTGTAAGCAGGGCGGCCTGTTGATGGATCAATCACAGCGGCCTTAGTTGCCGGATCAAGCAAGTACAAATCGCTAACAGGCACTACAATTTGTGCTGACGCTGGCGCGCCAAAACTTAATGTGGATGAATATACATCGGCGACTTTTTGCGGATCTATCATCCATAGCGTGTTCCAATATTCTGGGTTTTCGCAGGTCATATCAATGCGGGTAATTTTATCGCTCTGCGAATCACGCACGACACTCCACTCACAATACTCATCCTGCCAGCCACGGGGGCCGTAAGGGCCATACATATGTAGATCATTATTCCATGTGGCTTGTGGACAAAGCTGAGTCGGTATTTGCTGAAAAGCGGGGATCGGCACTGCTGCACTTGCGTGTTGATCGGCAATAGCAAGCAATTGCTCATCTGAATATTTATAAGGATTGGCAGGATAAGCGTTGTTGCCCAAATACTGGCCAAGGCGGTTTGGGAAAGCATGCCAGTCAATTAAAACGGCCGTTGCCGTACTGGGAATCGTGGTTAAATTAGTGTCAAAATACGAAGTCTGATTGCTGGCATAAAGCAAGTTCCATGGATCACCCAAAATCGCCTGAGTGGTAAACCCGCTGATATTAGTATTCCACTGCAAGCTTGTGGCATCATCCTGAGCCGAATCCACGGGGAAATCATTAATAAATGCAGGGGTGTTAAAGACTACTTTTTGATATGAATCACACTGTGGTGCACTGCCATACCAAGGCTGACCAGAGAAAAAAGCGGCATCACCTGGGTTAAAACTGCGGCCATTCGTAAGCACCATGCCTTGGCGGCAATAGAAAAAAAAGCTAATTTCTGCATTCAGGTCGGCATACTCTCTGGCCGTCTCCACGCTACCGCACGCCTTGGTACCGATCCAGTTATCCCAGTTTGCCCCTTGAAACTGGGCAACATTGTTTTTCTCTATCCACGTATTTTGCATGACTCACTCCATTGACTCATTAGAAAACAAGCGTAGCGCGCCAAGCCTAAAGCCCAGCGACCATTGAAAAACCGAACCGCCAAATATGGCATGCAGTACAAACCCTCGCATCACCCTGCATAAAATTACACAATAATTACCAAGAAATTTCAAAGATCAAAAAAATACTTACCAAAAAAATAATATAGATTGAAAGCTGGGCATTTCAATGATTTTTTAGTTCTATAAGGTCAATAAAAAACAAAAAGAAAGCTTGTAAAAATTTTACAGCCAGATTCTGTAATTTAACGGCTGAAATTTATTGGCTTTGCGCATAAAAAAACCCGCTAGCCATTAAGCTAACGGGATTTTTATATGCGCAAAGCAAGGCGTACTAAGGCTTTAAATCATGGCAGATCGGTAAATACTCAGCAAATCCAACACATTCAAAGAGGCACCGCCGATTAGGCCACCGTCAATATCTGGCATAGCAAAAAGCGATGCAGCATTGTCTGCTTTTACGCTGCCACCGTATAAAATGGTGACCGAGTCACCCCATGCCGGTACAAACAATGCCAGTTGGTGGCGTAAAAAAGCATGTACGTCCTGTGCCATTTCAGGCGTTGCCGCAAGGCCGGTACCAATCGCCCAAACCGGCTCGTAAGCCAGCACAAACACCGCCTTTTTTTGCATGCGTTGCAAAATGGCTTTGAGCTGTTCAGCCAATACGACTTCGGTTTTGCCGGATTCTCGATCCTCCATCGTTTCACCCACGCAAACAATCGGAATAACACCGGCGGCAATGCACATGGCGGCTTTTACGGCCACAGTCTGATTGCATTCGCGATGGCGATCGCGGCGCTCTGAATGCCCTACAATGGCGTAGCGGCAGCCTAGCTCAGCCAGCATATCGGCAGACCATTCGCCGGTGCGTGCCCCGTGCGTCACTTCAGCCACATCCTGCGCGCCGTAATGCACACCAGAGCGATTGGCTAAGCGCCCCACCTCGCCCAAATAAGGCGCAGGTGGGCATACCACAAGCTCAACGCTGACATCAGCCGCTTTTGCAAGGAGCGGCAAGCTTTCTCGGCACAGCGCAAGATTGCCAAACATCTTCCAATTAGCCACAACCATTCTGGCGCGCTTTGCTGCCATATTTACAGGGCAGCTTATTGTTGCATCTAGCGTATCCATCACTTGCATTATGTTTCCTTGATTAAACTAGCGCTGCCGTGCGGCTGGTTTGACGGCTCAACCATTGCTTAAGTGTTTCCTCTGCACCCAGCGGCAGATGAAGTTTCAATTTGGTTCGACGCCATAGAATATCTTCAGCGCTTTTTGCCCACTCAAATTGCATTAAATAGCGTACTTCCACCTCATAGAGTTGCGGCAATATCGCTTCACCTAAATCGGCCACACAGCTTTTACCCTTAAGCAATACTGCCGTGCGCGATCCATAAGTGCGGGCATAGCGTTGCAATAAATCACGAGGGAGCCATGCGTATTCCTGCGCTAGCTTTTGCATAAAGGCCTCGATAGGCCCATTTAGATCGCCACCTGGCAAGGGTTTGCTGGCGCTCCATGACGGATGCTGATTGCCCAAATGAGGTGCAAGCAAATCAACTGCTTGCTCTGCCAGCTTACGATAAGTTGTAATCTTGCCACCAAACACCGAGAGCAAACCTTGGCTTTCATCGAATTCCAAAGAGTAATCACGGGTCACGCTAGCGGCATCGCCGGAGGCATCATCCAGCAAAGGGCGCACGCCAGAAAAGGTGGCTACCACATCATGGGGGCTGATTTGCTGCGCAAAGTAGCGATTACTCATCTGGCAAAGGTAGGCAATTTCGTCTTTATCAATACTTACCTTACCTGGGTCGGCACTGTACTCAACGTCGGTTGTGCCGATGAGAGTGAAGTCTTTTTCATAAGGAATCGCAAAGATAATGCGCTTATCTGGGTTCTGAAAAATATACGCATCGGCATGATCAAAGAGTTTTTTTACCACAATATGGCTGCCTTTTACCAAACGCAGCGCATGTACTGATCTTTGCCCAACTACATTTTTGAGTACGGACTCCACCCAGGCCCCTGCCGCATTCACTACGGTGCGGGCTTTTACCGTCCGCACACCGCTCCCGCCTTGTAAGGTGCAGTGCCATAAATCTTGCTCGCGCTTAGCTGCCACACAAGCCGTTTGGGTATAAACCACCGCACCCCGCTCTTCGGCGTCCATGGCATTAAGCACCACTAAACGCGCATCTTGCACCCAGCCATCTGAGTAAGCAAAACCATGGGTATACCCTGTTTTTAATGGCTTGCCCGAAGCGTGGCGATCAAAGCGTATGGTTTCAGTGCCCTTTAATATTTTTCGGCTGGCTAAATGATCATAAAGAAACAATCCAGTACGAATCAGCCACTTAGGGCGACCTTCAGGATCGTGAGGCATCACAAAACGCAGAGGCCAAATAATGTGCGGCGCTAAATCAAGCAGCACTTCGCGTTCTTGCAACGCTTTGCGCACCAAGCCAAATTCGTAATATTCCAGATAGCGTAAGCCACCATGAATGAGCTTAGAGCTGGCGGAGGACGTATGCTGCGCCAGATCGTCTTTTTCGCACAGGCAAACAGAAAGACCACGGCCAGCCGCATCCCGCGCGATCCCGACCCCATTAATCCCCCCGCCAACCACCAGTACATCGTAAATTTTCTCTTCCACGCTTTTGCCCCAGATGCGATGAACTCTATTAATTATTAGCTGAATTTATACACAAACAAATACAAAACAACAAAATACTAACATTATTTTTTCGCAAATGTTTTTATGGAAAACCCCTATACCCAAAAACACTTTCTCATCGCGCAGCTTGCGTGGGCTTGATAAACTAGCAAAAAACGATTACCCCCTATCACTCACACCGCCTTGCCACTGAGACCCCTGTATGATTCTTAATTTACGCCAACAAGAACTTTTAAAATGGGTGCAAAGAGAAGCGTATGTCAGCGTAGACAAGCTGGCAGAGCACTTTAATGTCACCCAGCAAACCATCCGCCGTGACATTCATCAGCTGGTTGAAAACAAGCTAGTGCAAAAACTACACGGAGGTGTCAGCACACTCTCCAGCGTAGAAAACGTGGCCTATGCCGCACGCCAAGTGTTGCTAATCGAAGAAAAACAACGCATTGCCGAACAAGTTGCCGCCCACATTCCTAACAACGCCTCTTTATTCATTAATTTAGGCACCACAACAGAGGAAGTAGCCAAAGCATTGCGCCATCATCACGGTCTACATGTGATTACCAATAATTTGAATGTTGCGGCGATGATGTGCACTTATCACGATTGCGAGGTGATTATTGCGGGCGGTATGGTGCGGGGGCGAGATCGTGGCATTACTGGCGAGGCCACCATCGACTTTATTAATCAATTTAAAGTGGATTACGGCATTATCGGCATTTCTAGCATTGAGGCCGATGGCACGCTGCGCGATTTTGATTTTAGAGAGGTACGTACCGCCGAGGCGATAATTAAGCAATCGCGCCACGTGTTTTTGGTGGCCGATCACTCCAAATTTGGCCGCCCAGCTTTGGCACGCCAAGGCCACCTATCCCAAATTACCGCGTTATTTACCGATAAGCCCGTCGATATAGCGATGGAAAACGTGATTAAAGAATCAAAAACCCAACTCTACGTTGCCTCGGCAGAGCCAAATGTCAGCTAGTTTTTATTGATGACTTTTTCATCAAACTTGCAAAACCCATTCAGCTAGAGCGCTCCATAAAACACCCCTCTTGAATTGTGGCTTTACAAGATACCCATCACTTTTTCAAGGGTATCAGGCTTCATATGACACCAAAAAGCAGTCATATTCCTCCGTGCGCCTCGGCAAGACCCAGCGCCAACCCTTTTTCCACTCATGCTAAACACGATTTCAGCCATTTTTTTTAATTAATTTCTCTCACTTTGCATAAATATGCAACAAACAAAAAACACGCCCCAGATCCGCACACCGTTGAAAACACGCGTACTAGTTCTTTTGTAGTCAAAAAAAATTGATTACAAGCTGCGGCATTCCCTAATTTTAATCACCGTTGCAACGATTAAAATCAAAAACAATCAAAAAGTAACATTTATCAGTCAAAGCCAATTTCCTTGCCTTTCGCCCACTCGTCCGCCAGAGATACGGGGGCATTTAAACAACAAGCACACACCGACCGCTCATCGCTTGCCGCACAGTTATAAAGGGGATAAAAGTGAAAGAAAAATACATTTTAGCGCTTGACCAAGGTACAACCAGTTCACGCGCAATTTTGTTTAATCAGGCAGGCGACATCATCTCGATGGCGCAAAAAGAATTCAAACAAATCTATCCCCAGCCGGGCTGGGTTGAACACGACGCACTTGAGATTTGGGTCGGTCAATCTACCGTGGCACACGAAGCCATTACCCGCGCCAATATTGATAGCGCTCAGCTGGCAGGTATCGGCATCACCAACCAACGCGAAACCACCGTGGTGTGGAATCGCGAAACTGGCCTGCCGGTATACAACGCCATTGTTTGGCAAGACCGCCGCACCGCGCATTATTGCGACGAGATCAAGGCCCAAGGCTTAGAAGCCTCCATCCGCAGCAAAACTGGCCTGCCGGTTGATGCTTATTTCTCTGGCAGCAAAATCAAGTGGATTCTAGATAATGTAGAAGGCGCACGCGAGCTGGCCAATGCGGGCAAGCTGGCGTTTGGCACGATAGATAGCTGGCTGATCTGGAACTACACCCACGGCGAAGTACACGTGACCGATGTATCGAATGCTTCCCGCACCATGCTATTTAACATCCAAACCCTAGCTTGGGATAAAGACCTATTGGAGTTGATGGATATCCCCGCCAGCATGCTGCCAGAAGTCCGCTCTTCCAGTGAAATTTACGGCTACACCCATGAATCCACACTAGGCAGCCGCGTGCCTTTATCTGGCATCGCAGGCGATCAACAAGCGGCGCTATTTGGTCAGCAATGCACCCGCCCCGGCATGGTTAAAAACACCTACGGTACGGGCTGCTTTATGATGATGAACACCGGTGTAACCCCGATTATTTCTAACAACAACCTAATCACCACCATCGCTTGGCAAATTGGCGGCCGTGTGGAATACGCATTAGAAGGCAGTATTTTTATTGGCGGCGCAGTGGTGCAATGGCTGCGTGACGGCCTTGGCATGATCAGCAAATCATCCGAAGTTAATGAACTGGCGGGCCAAGTCAGTGATAGCGATGGCGTGTATTTAGTACCTGCATTCGCGGGGCTTGGTGCGCCACATTGGAATCAAGACGCTCGCGGCTCTCTGTTTGGCGCAACACTGGGCACTCAATCCGCTCATATCGCGCGCGCTGCGCTAGATAGCATTGCCTACCAAACCGCTGACGTCCTGAAAGCAATGGAAGCCGATGCAGGCATTAGCATTCCAGAATTACGCGTCGACGGTGGTGCCAGCGTCAACCCACTGTTAATGCAATTTCAAGCCGACATTTTGGGCACAGACGTGATTCGCCCAAAAATCACCGAAACCACCGCACTAGGCGCGGCTTACCTAGCCGGCCTTGCCGTGGGTTACTGGAAAAGCATTGACGATGTACAAAGCCAGTGGCAATTAGACAAGCGTTTTAGCGCCGAAATGCCAACAGAAAAAGCCGAGCAATACCTAAAAGGCTGGCATCGCGCGGTTGAAGCAACCAAAACTTGGGCCAATCACGAAGCGATTTAATCTACTTATTCGAGCTCTGCCCTGCGGGCAAGATACTAAGGATATGCAAAATGACTCCATTAATTGCCGAGTTTATTGGCACCGCTCTACTCGTTTTATTAGGCAACGGCGTCGTGGCCAATGTACTACTGAATAAAACCAAAGGGCAAAACAGCGGCTTAATCGTGATTGCCTTTGGTTGGGCGATGGCCGTGTTTATTGGTGTATTTAGCGTTGCAGCCATTAGCGGCGCACACTTAAACCCAGCCGTAACGATTGCCTTAGCGGTAGCGGGCAAGTTTGCTTGGAACGATGTAACGGGTTATATCATCGCGCAAATGTTAGGCGGCATGGCCGGTGCATTGGTGATGTGGCTAATGTACCGCAAGCATTTTGAAAGCACCGAAGACAGCGATCTAAAACTAGCCGTATTTTGCACCGGCCCAGCCATTCGCAGCCTACCGGGTAATTTAGTTTCTGAAATCGTCGCGACATTTGTCTTGGTATTTGCGATTTTAAGCATGGTTTCACCAAAAATGTCCCTCGGTGCGATGGATGCCCTGCCCGTTGCCTTATTGGTACTGGGAATTGGTGTATCACTCGGCGGAACAACGGGCTATGCCATGAGCCCAGCCCGTGATTTAGGCCCACGTATCATGCACGCGCTACTGCCTATTTCCGGAAAAAGAAACAGCGACTGGGGCTACGCATGGGTGCCTGTAGTGGGCTCAATCACCGGTGCGGTACTTGCTGCACTGGCTCACGGTATTCACTAAATTTTCCAGCCAGCTGCTTGGCTGGCCCACTCCTCGCTTAAGCAATGTGGCTTTCATGACAAATGAACAAGGAGCGCTCAAATGTTTAAATTTTTAAAGCCCGCCCCCCATATCTCACGTATGGATGAAGAAAAAATCGATAGCAGCTATAAAAGGCTGCGCTGGCAACTCTTCCTCGGTATTTTTTTGGGTTACGCTGGTTATTACTTAGTACGTAAAAACTTCTCACTTGCCATGCCTTATTTAGTTGAGCAAGGGTTTTCTCGTGGCGATTTAGGCGTTGCCATGTCGGGCGTCGCCATTGCTTATGGAGTATCTAAATTCCTAATGGGTGCGGTTTCTGATCGCTCTAACCCCCGCGTCTTTTTATGCTTGGGCTTGCTCCTTTCTGCGGCTATTTTTCTATTTATGGGTTTTGTGCCGTGGGCTACGTCCAGCGTCACGATTATGTTTGTCCTGCTATTTTTGAATGGCTGGGTACAAGGCATGGGCTGGCCACCGTGTGGGCGCACGATGGTGCACTGGTGGAGCCAAAAAGAACGTGGCTCGGTTGTTTCGGTATGGAACTGCGCGCATAACGTGGGCGGCGGCATGATAGGCCCGCTGTTTATTTTAGGCATGGGCTGGTTCAACGATTGGCGCTCGGCATTTTATGTGCCTGCTGCTGCGGCCATCGCCATTGCCGTATTGGTTTTTGTGGTGATGCGTGATACGCCGCAATCCTGCGGCCTACCTCCGGTTGAAGAATATAAAAACGACTATCCAAAAGACTATAACGCTGAGCATGAAGTTGAGCTGAGCGCCAAAGAGATTTTTAAAAAATACATCCTGCCTAATAAACTGCTCTGGTATATCGCCTTTGCAAATGTATTTGTCTATTTACTTCGCTACGGCGTATTAGATTGGGCCCCAACTTACTTAAAAGAAGCCAAGCAGTTTTCAGTAGATAAATCATCATGGGCATATTTTCTGTTTGAATGGGCAGGCATTCCAGGTACGCTACTTTGCGGCTGGATGTCCGATAAAGTATTTAAAGGTAACCGCGGTGCAACTGGCCTGTTCTTTATGGGTTTAGTCACCGTAGCCACCATTGTTTACTGGCTAAACCCAGCGGGTAACCCAACAGTTGATATGCTCGCCCTGATTGCCATTGGCTTCTTTATCTATGGCCCAGTCATGCTCATTGGCCTGCATGCTTTAGAGCTAGCCCCCAAAAAAGCAGCGGGAACAGCCGCTGGATTCACCGGTCTATTTGGCTACCTTGGCGGATCGGTAGCAGCCAGCGCAGTAGTTGGCTACACAGTGGATCATTTTGGTTGGGATGGCGGCTTTATGCTGCTGATCGGCTCATGTGTCGCAGCCATGGTTTTACTGGCACTGACTATGTTGAACGACACACCCGCCAACAAAACCAAACGTGAAGAGAAAATGCTCAAACCAACATTGGCTAGCGCCAGCGCCTAACAAACTGTGAGGAAAACGAATGCCGCACCCTATAAAGTGCGGCATTTTTTATGGGTACAATCCTTGGATGGCTCTGACAGCAAGCAAGCATCCCACTCTTGGCGAGCGGAGCCGTATATTTTTTGCCTCCCTGCTGGCAACCAAACTGATGTAATCCATAACCTGAGAATGCGCCTTAAGCGCTCGCCAAATAGACTTATGCACGCGAGTGCATCAGCCTACATTGAGCCCTTTATTTATGCCAAGCAACTTGATAAGACTGAGCAGGATTAGTAGAAGCCTGAGCGTCTCTCATGTTTTCTTCATGCGCATTAACAATGGCCATATAGATGGCAATGTGCACCAAAGCAACAATAAACAAAACAAGTAAATGTGAAGTGAGCCGCATGATTTTTACTCCATTACACTGTGTTGACAATGGCAATGTAATAGGCAAAAGCAGGGTTGAGTAGGTGTAAGCGACAAAATGTAAAAGCTGAGGAATCAAGCGCGAAAAACGCGACCCGAAGTGCTATATAGAAGGGAAAAGCCGAGCAAATGGCCCGGCTTTTGAGTTTATTTGAGTTGCTACTTATGCAGTAAAACGCCCACATAACGGCCTACACCTTCTGCTACCGTTAAGAAATCTTCATCGTAGCCAGACTCCCTCAATAGCGTGGTGTCCGCCTCAGTAAAACTCTGGTACTTACCCTTTAAAGCATCAGGAAATTCGATATATTCCAGCACGCCCTGGGTCACCATTTCTTCTAAAGTTAAAGCTGCTTTACCTTCATGCACACGACAAGTATTCACCACCGCCAATGCCACATCATTAAATGGCTGGGATTTACCTGTACCTAGATTATAAATGCCGCATATTTCTGGGTTATCCATAAACCATAAATTGGCTTTCACCACGTCTTCAACCGAAATAAAATCACGGGTGTGTCCACCATTGGCATAACCAGCGTATTCGCCAAATAATTTAACCTTACCGCTCTCTTTATATTGATTAAAGTGATGAAACGCCACCGAAGCCATACGGCCTTTATGCTGTTCACGCGGACCGTAAACATTGAAGTATCTAAAACCAACAGCCTGCGCAGTTAACTCATTCATCCGCTGGCGTAATACTTGATCGAATAGCAATTTAGAATAACCATATACATTCAATGGCGCTTCGCAATCAGGCGTTTCAATAAAGCCATGATCGCCATTACCATAAGTTGCTGCGCTAGAAGCGTATAAAAACTGTACTTCCTCAATCTGACACCAATCGAACAAGGCTAGCGTATATTGATAGTTATTATCCATCATATACTTGCCATTATGCTCCATTGTGTCCGAGCACGCCCCTTGGTGGAAAATAGCGGTGATTTCGTCGTCATAATGGCCATCGCTTAAATCCGCAATAAAATCTTCTTTATCGGCATAGTGGCTAATTTGGCAATCCACTAAATTTTTAAATTGATCGGGCAGGCTTAAATCATCCACCGCAATAATATCGGTTTCACCACGAGCATTCAGACCCTTAATAATATTTGAGCCAATAAATCCTGCGGCTCCGGTGACTACAATCGCCATTTCATATTCCTTTTTAAATATAATGTGTCGTATATATATTGGTGCGTGGGCATAAAAGCGTACCCACCCTACATTTAATCTTTGCCAATTCGTGTACTCAACGCCAAGAATAGCCATGCCCCATGCGGCATCCATTGTTCTGTCCAGCGCCAGCTATTTGCCATGGTGGCAAGCTCTGATGTTTTAAAATCAATGTCGCTTTGATCATCTAATCCACTGGTAATGCCATTACATACGCCGCCTGGCGCATTATAAAAGCCCACTTCGTAACGTGGATTATTACGCCCCCAGCCCTGCAGCATGCAGGCATCAAAGGGGTTTGCTCCTAAGATCCAATCCAAACAAGCTTGCTCGTATTGCGCCAATTGTGTGACTAGGGGCAATTCTGTAAAAAATACACGCTGCGCCCTTGCTGCCGCAGCAGCAATCGAGCCTAAACGGGCATTCTCACCTTGCCACCAATAACCTGTACCATTATCGTGTGGAATAAAAAACTGCGCTTGTCCAATATTCCCTTGTTTTACAAATTGCCGTGGATAGCCAAAAGGGTTATTCACGCTGTTAAAGGTAATAGCGAACTCAAACTGGTAAGCCAACCGTAGTGCTTCTCTAATGCGCCCAACTAAGGGCGAAGATGGAACGACTTCGATAAAACGCATCAAGGCAATATAAGGCAGCCCCGCTTCGGCGGCATGAAAGTAGCTACGCTCGCCAATTGCATCGGCTTTAAACCATCCTTCTACCGTTTGTCGTTCCAACAGATTTAAAACCCGCCGTGCAGCGGCGTCTGCGTAGCTAGCGCTGCCGCTTTCAGACAGTAACTCGCAAGCAGCAAGCAAGGCGCAGTAATCGTCAATTATATTTTCTGTGCCATCACTTAAGTACTCGATATTGTGCTGCTCAAGATGGTAAAAGCCCAACTCGGCGGCTTGCAGATATTGCTCACGGGTAAATTCACCGTCGCGGTGCAGCGCAGAAGCCCGCGCTAGCGCCGCAATCGCCATGCCACCACCTTGGCGAAATGCAGCTTGGTAACTATCAAACTTCTCGCCTGTTTGCGTTTTATACTCGCAAATATCACGGCGATTTTCGTCTTTAGACCACTGATCAAACACCGTCATATAGAAATAGCCTAAGGGGTCTTGCATACGCAGCAGGTAATCTGCGCCGTGCAGCGCCTCATCGACGATTCTTTCGTTAAACCATTTGGATTGCTGCGGTAATTGTGCGTGACCATCAATCAAATTCCACACCACCTGCGGCGTTTGCTGTGGATTCATAAAGTTAGCGTAAGACAAATGGCTTAAATATTTAGAGCAGTCGCCCGAAGCGTCGTACCAGCCTCCATGCACATCACGGCGCTCTTCCCCCCCCACTTTGGGCGGTTTTTATCGGCCTGATCATACAGGCCCGTGCAGCGCTGGCCTTTGATGTAATGCACAAGATCAGACAGAATCTGCTCAGAAAATAGGCGCTTTGCTATGGCAAACATGGCGGACACGAATGGCGGGCTGATCTCATCAATAAGTAGAAAGTACTCACCTTCAACGGCTAATTCAGAAAAATCGGCAATCCAATAGTGCCAAGTTCCTGCTCCCCAATTATCCACCCCACCGCTTTTTTGTAATTCCCCAGCAAACGCCAGCTCGCGCGATCCAGCAAGGTAGATACTGAAACGGCGAGCTATTAAATCAGCAGGCGCATCAATAATGGCTTTTTTTTGCCCTACCAATTCAAAACCAAGATGGTTTAAAAGTATTTTCATTTTTTTATCGACTCTCTTTTTTGACGCTTAAATAGAATTAGAATTCAGCCAGTTTCGTGCTGCTCCTAGCAACCTGTCGGACTTAAGACTGATCTACTACGGAAAAGCCGGATTTGGCCACGGCAGCTAATCCTATTTGCGTCATAGATTGAAAGTCTGGCCATAGCTGCTGGCCACCAATGCCCGCACCAATAGCCAAAGCTAAAAATTTTACACACCCTGTGCCACTCCCGCCCAGTCTTCGGCCAAGACCACACAATTGACATTATCCTCCGCCGTAACGGGCACAGCACCGGCTCATTTCACGCATTTTCTCGTTGAATAGCTAGCTATTCGCCTCAAAAACCCACGAAATCTGTCTCAATCAGCCCAAAGCTGCTGATGGCAAGGGCATAACATTGATCCATCAATGAGACATTTTTGTTAAAAATAAAGAGGAAGCGTAGCTTGGAGCCAAGTAATGGCTTAATTTTTTATTTCCCAATCAATCGCACTTTTACCCTGCGCGATTAAATACTGATTAGCCGCAGAGAAATGCCCATTACCAATAAACCCTCGATATACCGATAGTGGCGATGGGTGGGCGGAGCATAAGATGCAATGCTGGCTACTATCGATGAGCGCTTGTTTTTTTTGTGCGTAAGCACCCCATAGCATAAACACCAAATGCGGGTAGCGTTTGGCCAGCGATTTGATCAATGCATCGCTTAAACTTTCCCAGCCCTGCTTCGCATGCGATGCGGCTTGATCCGCCTCCACCGTTAATACACAGTTCAAGAGCAAAACACCCTGCTGCGCCCAGCTTTCTAGGTTGCCATGCTGTGGTGGGCTGTGCCCCAAATCTCGCGCAATTTCTTTAAAAATATTGACTAAAGATGGTGGCGTTTTTACACCAATAGGCACCGAAAAACTCAAACCATGCGCCTCCCCAGCGCCGTGATAAGGATCTTGCCCCAAGATCACTACTTTAACGTCCTCAGGCGCGACGCTATTGAGCGCCGCAAACCAAAGAGGCCGCGGTGGATAGACGGTTTTTTCGGCAGCAAGCTCTGCCGCTAAAAACGCATTCAGCTGCTGCCATTTAGCACTGACCAACACCTCACCCGCCAAATCCTGCCATTTATCCGGCAAACGCATCATGCGGCGGCTCCGCGTTCCGAATGCACGATGCGACGGTGATTTCTAAAGACGGTGCGCTCAAACCAATCGCGCAAGGCTTCTTCTTTTAACTGCAAGCGAGCAGTGATGGCATAGCCTTGCCCACTCACTGCACATGAAATAATTTCAGCAGGTAATTGCAGGGAAAAAGGAAAGATACGCGAAAGGCTTAGCGTCAGCGCGCCATGAGCGCCCATCGGCAAAGCCGTTGCATCCAGCCAAGAAATCGTTTCCAAAGCAATAACAGCGTCTTTAGCCGGAGGCAAATCTTGGCTTAGGTGCTTGGCAGTCCAAAGCAACATCAAATCCAGCTTGGCATGTAACGCCTCTTGAGCATGATTACGCTCGTCGCTGCTGGCTTCAAACTCAGCCAGCACGGCCAGATAGCGAGTGGCCTCAAATGTGCTTTGCTGCAAAGTGGCATGCCAAGCTAGCGGCAAGTGAGCAAAAAAATGTACGCCATCAGGAATAGGAAGCTGACTCATAAAATTTCAACCCAAATGTTGTTTTACAAATTATAACGCGGCAATCTTGCCATTTTGTTAGCTTATTTGCATCAAACGTTAACAGTTCCTTGCAAAAGAGCCTATAAAAACATGAGCAATATTGACTTGGAACTGATGTTATGCGCCACTTCGCACTGTTTTTGTGTTTGATCTTTTCTTCCGCTCAGGGCAATGAGCCTAGCCACGCCGCGCCAAGCAAAGCAGAGAGTAAGCCTAGTCATGAGCCCCCCAAAACCAGCCATGAAGCAGTGGCTAAAGAAGCACCAAAGGCCAGCGCTGCAGAGCCGCCAGCCCGCGAAATACTTACCCCCCCCGTTCACGCAGCTCCCCCACTAGGTAGGCATGGTATCCCCAATCCAAGCGTTAGCCATGCCCCAAAAAAACGATCAAGCCATGCCCCCGCTCATGGTACGGCCCATGCATCATCGCGGCATGCAGGCGGGCACTGGGCCTATGAAGGAAGTACAGGACCAGAAAACTGGGGAGGGATGAGCCCCTCTTTTTCCCTATGTAAAGAAGGTCGTGAGCAATCCCCTATTAATATTACGACCAGCTATGCGCAAGAAATGGAGAAGATAAAATTCAACTATGGCATGACTAAGATTACGGTGGTTAACAACGGCCACACCATCCAGCTAAACATTGATCCAGGTAGTTTTATTGAAGCCCTAGGGACTAAATATCAACTCTTACAGTTCCACTTTCATACCCCTAGTGAAGAAGCAATCGGTGGGATTCGCTACCCGATGGTCGCCCACTTGGTACACAAAAGTGAAGACGGCAAGCTTGCCGTAGTCGCTGCGCTGATTCAGCAAGGCGGGCAAGACAATCCTTTAGTCGAAGCGCTGTGGGACAAAATGCCAAGCGAGCATAATGAGACCCGCACATTTGATAAGCTTACTTATAGCCCCGCTGCATTGCTGCCCCTCGATCAATCTTTTTATACTTTTATGGGTTCACTCACCACCCCGCCTTGCTCTGAAGGTGTACGCTGGCTAGTGATGAAAAACCCTTTGAGTATTTCAGCCCGTCAAATTGCCCGATTTAGAAAAGAATTCCCAATGAACGCCCGCCCAATTCAATCGATTAATGCTCGAAATGTGATGGAAGGAATGTAGTTACTCTGCAGGCTTGAGAAATACGTTGCCAAAGAAACGCACACAAGTCACGAGCAAATGTGGCACTACGACCTCATAAAAAAACCTAAGCATTACATTAGGTGTTTTATATGCTTAGGGCTTTTTGTGGGTTAACAATACAGTTTAATATAACACCCCTTAAGCTAGGCTTACCTGCCTTTGCCGCTCGTAGCAAAGGATCGCAGCAGCAGCAGCCACATTAAGCGACTCAATTTGCCCCTCCATTGGGATGGTTAGGCGTAAGTTGGCGACCTCCTGCATGGCAGCTGAAACCCCAGCCCCTTCTGAACCAAGCACCAAGGCTAAATTTTGTGCAAGATGAACAGTGTAAGGCGGCACAGCCTGCTCGAGCACCGTTACCGCGACCGCGCCGTTAAAATCAGCGGCAAAGGCAGGCAAGGCAATGTGCTCAAGCATATCCAAAACAAAATGCGCCCCCATGCCTGCACGCAATACTTTGGGCGACCAAATATCCGCACATTCATCCGCAAGCAGCACTTGATCTACGCCAAAGGCGGCCGCGGTACGCAAGATGGTGCCCACATTACCTGGATCTTGCACGCCATCTAGCAACAGGCAAAAGCCCTCTTTCCTTGCGGCCATTGCTACAGGAATGGCATATAGCCCCATAATACCTGTGGTGCTGGGTAAATCACTTAATTCGGCAAACAAGGCTTCATCTAACACGATTTGCGCCACAGCAAACCGTTGCAATAAGGATTGCACTTCAGGGCTTTCTAAGGCAGCGGGGGTTACAATAATTTTTTCAAGCTGACCTCCCACATCAGCCAATGCCAACAATAAATGAGTGCCATCCAACAGGGTTTGTCGGGTTTTACGCCGCTCTTTGCGGCTTGTAGCCAGTTTTAAAAGCGTTTTAAAAAAGGAATTTTGACGTGAAGAAATAAGAAGCATAGATAACCTAAGACAAAATCATCGTGACTGTGCAGGATGATGAGATAAAGCACGGCTAGTAAGCAAGCCAATTTGTTTAAAGTGCTGATAGTGGGTTTCAGCGATGCTATCGCCACCCTGCCGATCGGCATAGATAATCCCTACCGCCTTGTCCCCAACAAAAATAGACATGGCGCAAAAATCATTATTACCAACCTGTTCACGAAAACCAACGGGCAGCATCGGCGCTAGCGTTGCGGCATTGCCAAGGTTAAACCAAATGCTTTGTTGTTTAAGCATAAGCCGCGTCAACAAATGCGGCTCATCCAACTTGATATGCAGCTGGCGAGCTGGGTCTGTCGCATCGATACCATGGGCAAAACGCGCTTTAATCGCGTTTTCGCCCGCCACAAGGAGTGCAAATAAAATCCGCCGCATGCCCAGCCCTTCAGCAAGCGCACGCACCGCTAAAGTCATAATTTGATTAGCCGGTGCACCTTGAGCGCCAGCCAAATGCAAGGCTTGCATTCGTTCCGCAAGAATATCTTTTTCAACTTTTATCTCAGCAACGACGGGAGTTGCCACCGCAGGTGTAGCTGCAACAGGTAGAGGCCACTCACCTGGTAACATCGGCAACCAACGTGCAGCAGGCCAACCTTGTTTTTGTGGCTCATTACGTGCGTAAACCAGCATCAAGCGATTAGTACGCTGCCAAACGTCATCCACACTGGTATTTAACACATCCGCCATCTGCTGCAATAAGCCCCTCGCCTCTGCTTGCCACCAGCCTCGATCAAGCAAGCTAGCCACGCGCAAAGTAGCATGCTGTAACACCTGCCGCGGCAAGGCGTCCGCTGATGGCTCTGCTAGCAAAAGACTTAAGGTTGGGGGTAATGACCACGCCGCGAACAATGCAGAGGCGTGATCTCGTCCAGGTGGGGCAGCTGCATCTGTATCATGCGCAATTAGCTCTAGCATCTCAGGGATGCGGCTGAGCAAGGCAGAGATAAAAATTTCATCCAAATGCGCGTCATAGCGCTCACCACCAAACTCACGCGCCATTTTAGCCATAAAGCGACTGTCGCCAATCAGCTTATGAATTCGGGCGATGCTGCGCGGATGGGCTTGTAATATATCCTCTAAAATAGGCATTTTCATAAAATGCTCTATAAATGGCGCAACACCCATCAGCATCGCAATGCCATTGATAGTGGTGATATCCGCAGACAAGCTATTTTTTTGCCGCAGATTAATATAGCGCAACGCTTGCGCAGTCAGCAAAGGATCCTTTAAAACAATATCCGCCAAATCTGAAGGATGGAGCCGATCTGCACGACGCAAAGCCACCTGCAATTGCTCTTTGCTAGATTGCAAAATAGGCAAGCCACGACGCGCCCAATAGGCAAGCCATGCAACATTACTTTTTGCAGTAGTTTGAGCTAGATTTTCCATACTAAAAGTCGGCTGCCTTTCCAGTCTCCAATATTACAGACGCGCTGTGGAGGCACATTGGGAATATCAAAGCTATTGCTAATTAATAGGCTGCCAGGACGCATTTCTTTTTGCGCTTTTTCCCATAACAAACCCATTGGCTCAGGGGATAAATAAGCATAAACCACATCGTATTCTGCTAAATCGGCAGCAAAAGCATCACCATGTTGCCAGCCAGCTGCGCTATTGGCTAAACGAATTCTACCCAGCAACCAAGGCAGCCAAGCAAACTCAATCCCATCGGCTTGCACATCGGGCCTATAGCGCATAAACCAAGCTAATACCGTGCCCGTACCCGCGCCAATATCCAGTAAGCGTGCACCTTGTGGCACTTGCTCGGCCAGCTGTTCTAAGGCTTGGCTATTACTCAAATATAACGGCACACGGTTGCGTAATACGCCACCAAAAACCATCCAACACAATAGAAATGCTGCCAAATACCAGCGGGGGTCAATTGAAAAACTAATCGCCAGCAAGATAAACAAGGGAAATGCCGTGTGAATTAGACACCACCATTTTCTATCATGCCAACGCATTGCCGCAAAAGTAGAAAAAGCCCCCGCAATAAGTGCCCAATATAAGGCGGGCAACCGCAAAAAAAATACGCATACTGAAGCACCTAATATTGCACCTAATTGAATCAGTGCAAAACGAGCGGCCTGCGTCATTTACTCGGCTTTGGAATGGTGGCAATAGGCTCGGCTTTTTCTTCTTGGCCTTTACCCGCCTGCTCACGAATATTATCTTCTGCATCGTGATTCAAAACCACGATGCTGATTCGACGATTAATAGGGTTATAAATATTGCCCGTGTCTAGCGGCACAACGTCACCATAACCATTGACGCGCAATATTTTATTATCAGGCAGACCGCCAGCTACTAATTCACGGCGCGACGAATTGGCACGATCAGCAGAGAGCTCCCAATTGCTATAACCATTATCGCCACCAGCAAATTTAGATGAATCAGTATGCCCAGATAAAGACACCGAATTAGGCACTTCATTCAAAAACTGGGCGATTTCTTGCAGCATGCCACGGCTAAAGGATTCAAGCTCTGAGCTGCCCGATTTAAACATCGGCCGATTTTGCTCATCCACAATTTGAATTCTTAAGCCTTCTGACACCATATCTAGCTTCAATTGATCTTTAAACTTAGCCAAAGCAGAGTTTTCTTTGACTTTACTATCAATCAACGCTTCAATTTTTTGTTTTAATTCGGAGAGGCGCTTTTTATCTTTAGTGGATTCACTAACCACATCGCCCTTCTTAACTTGCCCTGCTTGCTGGGTAAGATCATTGCCACCCCCTTTAATCAAAGACGTAGCATCCCCTGCACCATCTCCCCCGACATCGACACTTTCAATGGGTTGGCAAAATAGCTGGTAATCCCTTTCATGGTTCCTTTGGATACCGAACCCAGCAACCACATCAATAAGAAAAACGCCATCATTGCCGTTACAAAGTCGGCATAGGCAATTTTCCAAGCGCCGCCATGATGGCCATGCCCACCTTTTTTGATGCGTTTTACAACTATGGGGCGTTGTGAATCATCGCTCATTTTGCACTCAACCTATCTGTGATTACTTACCTTTAGCACTCTTAACATGCTCTTCCAATTCTTTAAAACTAGGACGCTCGTGAATACTTAATGCTTTACGGCCAAATTCAACCGCAACTTGCGGCGCATAACCATTCAAACTCGCCAGCAAAGTCACTTTTACCGCTTGGAAAGCAATGCTAGTGGCAGCCCCCTGCTTCTCTAGCACGGTTGCCAATGGGCCAAAAAAGCCATAAGCCAGCCAAATCCCCATAAAGGTACCCACCAAAGCGGCACCAATCAATTCACCCAAGGCAGGTGGAGGTAAGTGTAAAGAACCCATCACGTGAACCACCCCCATAACCGCCGCCACAATACCGAACGCAGGCAGACCATCGGCAAGTTTGGTTACCGCATCTACGGCCACATGCGCATCGGCGTGGTGCGCCTCTAGTTCCACATCCATTAAGTTTTCAATTTCCATAGAATTAAGATTACCCCCACCATTAAGCGTAGGTAATCACACAGAAATTCGGTTAAGTGGTGATCGTGTGAAACGGAAGCATATTTGGAAATAATCGGGCTGGAATGGGGATCTTCAATGTCAGTTTCGATCGACATTAAACCTTCTTTACGCACTTTTGAGAGAATCTCAAACATCATGGCAAAGAGATCCATATAAAACGGCTTGTTATATGGTGAGCTTTTAAACATAAGAGGCAAAGCCGCAATCGTAGACTTCATCCCCTTAGCGCCTTGCGCTGCAATCATCGCGCCAATCGCACCGCCGAAAATAATAATCAACTCGGAGGGTTGCCAGAATGTCCCCAAGTGCCCGCCGTGTGCTGCGTAAGCGCCCAGAATACAAACACACATGAAAATATAGCCAATAATGACGAACATGCGTCAGCTTCCCTGTGATGACTTAATAAAATAACTTACTTAAGATGCATATTAGAATATTGATTAGTGCGCTACAACCAATGAGATGGATTAAAACGAAATGAATGAAATTTAATCGATTTTTACCAAAGTGTAGCTTGTGCGCTGGCCTTTATAACCGGACCAAAGCTTTTTCTATGTACGGGGCAAGGGCCAAGGCGTTTTAGCGCCTCTAAATGCTGTGCGGTGGGGTAACCCTTGTGCTGGGCAAAACCATAACCGGGATATAAAGCCTCAAGGGATTCGATCTCTCGATCACGGCTCACTTTGGCTAAAATTGAAGCAGCAGAGATACACGCCTCCAGCGCGTCCCCCCCACAATAGCCCGCCCCGCCACGGTTAACCCCTTAGGCACTCGATTGCCATCAATTAAAGCCTCCGTAGGCACAACAGAAAGACCAGCAACGGCGCGCTGCATGGCTAACATAGAGGCGTGCAGAATGTTTAATTCATCGATTTCTTCGATTGAGGCCTGCGCCACCGACCATGCAATCGCACAAGATTTAATGGCATCAAACAACACATCGCGGCGCTTAGCACTCAACTTTTTAGAGTCATTTAAGCCTGGTAAATCATAGTGTTGCGGCAAAATAACCGCTGCCGCATAAACCGCCCCAGCCAAAGGGCCTCGCCCCGCTTCATCCACACCACAAATCAACTTCAAATTTTCACCCCTAATACAGCGCAAACTGCATCGGCAGCACGTTCGGCGGCATCACAACGCAGGCTATGGTGCAAATCAGCAAAACGGGCACTTAATGCATTAGATAAACGCTTATCATCAAATAAATTTGCCATCGCTTGCGCTAAGTTGTCAGAAGTTGCATCGTCTTGTAATAGCTCTGGCACAATAAACTGCCCTGCCAATACATTAGGCAAGCTAACATAAGGTAGGCGTAATTTTCTTTTAACTATGCGATAAGTTAATGGCGATAGGCGATAAGTCACCACCATCGGGCGTCTGGCCAGCATCGCTTCCAGAGTGGCGGTGCCCGAAGCCAGCAAAATCACATCCGCCGCCTGCATAGCCTCATGTGCATGACCAAACATCAAGCGAAACGGCAGCTCTTGCGCGCCCTGCTTCCAGATTGCTCTTTCAAACAATAAGCGGGTTTCGCGCGTCACAAAAGGCACTAGAAACAGCGCATTTGGATAGCGTTCAAGAAGTTTTTGTGCAGTTTCAACAAAAAGTGTAGCCAGCATTTCTACTTCGCTTTGCCGACTACCTGGCAACAAAGTAAATACAGCACGCTGATCGGGGATTTCTAATGCTTCACGCACAGCAAGCTGATTAGGTTCTGCTGGAAAAATTTCAGCTAACGGATGCCCAACATAGCTGGCAGGAATACGCGCATCTCGGTAAATTTGCTCTTCAAAGGGAAATAGCAACAACATATGAGAAACGCATTGGCCGATTTTTTTTAGCCGTTCAGAGCGCCAAGCCCAAACAGATGGGCCCACATAATGAATAGTGGGCACGCCTGCTTGTTTCAGGGCTTTTTCTAAAGAGAAATTAAAATCAGGCGCGTCAATGCCAATAAATAAATCTGGCTTATTCGCGAGCAATTGTTTTTTTAATTGCCGCCGAATTCTCAGTAATTCAGGCAAATGCCGAATCACTTCTAAATAGCCACGCACAGCCAGTTTTTCCATTGGAACAACGGTTGCACAACCTGCGCTTTGCATCTTAGGGCCGGCAATACCAAAGAATTCGGCATGAGGGAGGCGTTTTTTAAGTGCCAAAATAAGCTGGCTGCCTAATAAATCGCCCGAGGCTTCACCTGCCACCACCGCAATGCGCGGGCGACCTTGAATATGGGATAGCTGCATATTAACGGATAATTCCGCGTGTAGATGCTGCAAAGAAATCGACAAAGGGCTGGAGCTCAGGTTGAATCAAGCTCTGCTCCTCAAGCATTTGGCGTGCATCTACAAAAGGAATGTTTTTGCGATACAACGTTTTATAGGCGCGTTTAATATTAGTAATTTGCTCACTACTAAAACCACGGCGTTTTAATCCCTCACTATTAATGCCATTTGGCACCGCGCGATTACCCGCCGCCAATACAAAAGGCGGCACATCTTGCGCCACCGCCGCAGTAAAGGCCGTCATTGCGTGTTGCGCAATTTTGCAGAATTGATGCACGGTGGTAAACCCACCCAAAATGACCCAATCACCGATCTCCACATGCCCCGCTAAGGTCGTGTTATTGGCGAAAATGGTGTGATTGCCAATTTTGCAATCATGCGCAATATGCACATAGGCCATGATCCAATTATCATTACCTATTTGGGTGATGCCCTTATCCTGAGACGTACCCGTAGAAATCGTGACATTTTGAAAAATGGTATTACCATCACCAATGAGCAGCTGTGTAGGTTCACCCGCATATTTTTTATCTTGAGGATCGCAGCCGATACTCGCAAAAGGATAGATGCGGTTATTGCAGCCAATGTGGGTATGCCCACTAATGACAACATGCGCCTCTAAGCGTGTACCCGCTCCAATTGAGACATGCTCGCCAATCACGCAATATGGGCCGATCTCTACATTATCTGCCAGCGTTGCGCCGTCATGGATAATGGCGGAAGGATGAATTTTAGGCATTTTATTCTTCTGATAATTAGCGCTTAACGTCGCGTTGAGCACACATCAAATCGGCCTCAGCAGCCAGCTCGTCGCCTACAAAAGCTTGCGCTTTGTATTTCCAAATACCGCGCTTATTGGCCGTGATTTGTACGCATAAAGTCAATTGATCACCGGGCACCACTTGGCGCTTAAAACGCGCATTATCAATGCCTGCAAAGAAATACAACGAATCTTCCGAAGGAGGTACTTTTAAACTTTTATACGATAAAACACCCGCGGCTTGTGCCAGCGCTTCCATAATCAACACACCAGGCATAACCGGATAGTTTGGAAAATGGCCCTGAAAAAATGGCTCATTAATACTAACGTTTTTAATTGCTTTAATAGAGACACCCAGCTCCATTTCAACTACGCGATCAATTAATAAAAACGGATAGCGATGTGGTAAGCATTTAGCAATTTCTAAAACATCCATAATTTGATTCATTACTCTTATTCTCCAACCGGCAACTGAGTATGCCGTAGTTCTTTTTCAAGTTGCTTAATACGTTTAGCTAAATCGTCCAAATGCCGCAAATGTGCAGCATTATGTCGCCATTCATCGTGAGTTTGCATCGGGTAAGAGCCAGAATAAACGCCTGGTTCACGAATTGTTTTAGCCACCAAAGTGCCGCCCAATACGGTGGTGCCATCGCAGATTTCTAAATGACCAGAAATCATCACTGCGCCGCCAATTTGGCAACGCGCACCGATCTTAGTAGAGCCTGCAATCCCAACGCACGCGGCCATGGCGGTGTGCTCACCGATTTCAACGTTATGGGCGACTTGGATCAAGTTATCAATACGTGCACCATTGCCAATCACAGTATCACTGAGCGCACCACGATCCACCGTAGTGCAAGAACCAATTTCTACGTCATTGCCGATCAAAACACGCCCAAGTTGCGGGATTTTTTCCCAATGATCCCCAGCCCACGCATTACCAAAACCATCCCCTGCAATCACGGCATTGCTATGCACAATGACCCGGTCCCCAATAAAAGCACCATGATGAATACTGCTATTAGGATGGATTAAACAATCACCCCCAATCTCAACCTGCTCGCCAATATAGGCATTGGCCATCACGATGGTTCGCTCGCCAATCTTTGCACCCGCAGCAATCACGGCACCTGGACCAATTTGTGCACTAGCCGCAACAATAGCGAACTCATCCACTACCGCACGCGGATGAATGCCCGCTACGGCAACAGGCTGTGGGTATAGCAGCTGAGCCACTTTAGCAAAATAAAGCTGGGGATCACGGGTTGTAATATGCGGGCGATCAAGTGCAGCGCTTTCGGTAGGGCGAACAATAAACGCCGCCGCCAAGCTGCTTTGCAACTGGGCGCGCAAACGAGGGTTAGCTAAAAAGCTAATTTGCCCCTCACCCGCTTGATCTAAAGAGGCAACGCCCAAAATGGCGACATCGGCACCATGAAGCTCACCACCCAACAATTCAATAAAAGAAGACAAAGAAAGCGCCATGCGTCTATTTATCCGCCAAAAGCTTTATCACCTTATCGGTGATATCAATTTTAGGGTTAAACCAAGCCGCATCTTGTACGATTAAATCGTATTTTTCATTTTTAGCAATTTGTTCAATTGCAGTTCTTACGCGCTCTTGCAAACCTGAATACTCTTCATTACGACGGGTATTCATATCTTCATTTAGCTCACGCATCATGCGCTGATAATCTTGATTCATTTTGATCAGCTCGCGCTCTTTTATACGCCGATCAACTTCAGCAATCGCACCTTTGTCCATCAATTGTTGCAATGCTTTGCCTAGAGTTGCAAGTCTTTGCACCTCGTTTTTTCGGGCGTCGAACTCTTTGTCTAGTTTTTTGCCAGCCCTTAAGCCAGGCGCTGATTCACGCAAAATACGATCTGGCTCAACAAAGCCAATTCTCACTTCAGCAGCAAACGCGCTGGACACGAATGCCAAGCCCATTCCAAACAATAACGCACGTGGCCATTTCAACATATGTAGACACTCCTAAAATCAGAATACTTGACCCAGTTGGAACTGTAATCCGCGCTCAACGCGATCATTTGGCTGAGCATTAAATGGTGCTGCCCAGCTTAATTTGATCGGTCCAACTGGCGAAACCCAAGTGAACGCAACCCCTGCTGAATAACGCATTTCTTCAAGACGTGGGCGGCTACCTGCGCCCCATACCGCACCTGAATCAGCAAACACGCTTAAACGCGTTGAACGATCATTTTTTAAACCAGGGATTGGAAAGAAGAATTCAAAGTTATTAATAATGCGCTTATCGCCCCCCATCCCATCGCCCTTGCTATCGACAGGGCCAACTGAGCCAGAACGGAAGCCGCGAATAGAGCCTACGCCACCAGCGTAAAAATTCTTATAAAACGGATATAAGCTATCCCCATAAGAGTGACCATAGCCGCCCTCCACATTCCACATCAGGCTCATTTCTTTGCCAAAGGGTATAAAGTATTGGCTGCGTGTGGACAGCTTGTAGTAGTCGACATCTGAGAACGGCGCAGTCACTTCACCGTTCAAGCTCAGCAACCAGCCTGATGTTGGGTACGAACCGCTATTACGCGTGTCCCGCCCCCAATCCACAGAGACAGGGAAAGTTTTATTTCTTGCTCCTTGGTTATTTACAAAATCAAGCACATGCTGAGGTGCAGTCGCATCAGCTTGAATAGCAAGGCTTTCAAAACCCAAACCAAGACCGACTCGATTGGTTTCAGTTAAAGGCAAACTAATTCTTGAATTAAAACCATAAGAGGATGTGGTGTAATTGCCCAAATCAACCTTAGAAGGATCGGTATCGCGGCGGTACAGATTCCAACCTACAGATACGCCGTCTGGCGTGGCATAGGGATTAGTGACCCCCAGAGAATACACTTTATTAGATGAGCTTGAATTCACTTCAACGGCGAATTGCTTACCGCTACCTAAGAAGTTATTTTGGGATAGTGACAACACTAAAACAATCCCTTCACTCTGGCCGTAACCTGCACCAATATTAAAGTTACCTGATTTTTTCTCAGTGACCGTCACATTCATATCCACTTGATCTGCCGTATCGGGCACCAAGGGGGTATCAACCACAACTTCACCGAAATAATCTAATTGCTCTAGGCGCTGTTTTGAGCGTTTAATTTTTGAGCCATCGTAAGCGGCAGATTCTAATTGGCGTAATTCTCGGCGCACCACCACATCGCGGGTCTGAGAATTGCCACTCACATTAATCCGGCGTACATAGGTTTTTTTGCCCGGATCAATATAAAAAGTGAACGCAACTTTATTATTTTTTTGATCAATTTCCGGCACTGCATTAACGTTGGCAAAGGCATAACCCTCATTACCCAAGGCATCCGTTATGGCCGCTGTAGATTGATTTAAACTTTCGCGCGAAAAGGTTTCACCCGCATTCAAGGTGATCATTTTCTTCAAGATGGCAGGATCAAGCACCGTGTCGCCAATTACTTTAACGTCACTTACTTCATATTGCTTGCCTTCAGAGATATTCAGTGTCAGGAAAATACCTTCCCGATCTTCTGAAATAGCCACTTGGGTGGATTCAACATTAAATTCAATATAGCCGCGATCCATATACCAAGAACGAAGGCGCTCTAGATCGGCAGATAGTTTTTGTTTGGAATATTGGTCAGCCTTGGTGTACCAAGTCATCCAACCACCGGTGGTTTGCGTCATCATGTCCAGCAAATCACCTTCAGAAAAAGCATTGTTGCCCACAATATTAATTTGCTGAATGCGTGCGACTTCGCCTTCAGATATATCTAACTGCACGCCAACACGGTTGCGCTCTAATTTAGTCACTTCTGTTTTTACCACCACAGAATAGCGACCACGCGAATAATATTGCTGTTTAATTTCTTGAACGGCCGCGTCTAAAACACTCTGGTCAAAAATTCGCCCTTCAGCAAAACTTTGACTTTTAAGGGCAGTTTTGATCTGGTCTTTTTCCAGCATTTTGGAACCATTGACATTAATCTGTGCAATGGTTGGGCGCTCATCTACGGTAACAATTAAAATCTGGCCATTTGACTCAACCCGCACGTCATTAAAAAAGCCCGTGGCAAATAGAGCCTTGATCGCTTCTTGGGCGCGATCATCATCAAAGCGATCCCCTACCTTGACGGGTAGGTAATTGAAAATCGTACCTGCATCGGTACGCTGCAAGCCCTCAACGCGAATATCGCGAATCACGAATGGCTCAACCGCCCAACTAGGTAAGGCAACACCGGCAAGCGCCGCCGCTAACAACAAGTTTATCGATTTTAATTTCATTATTCTGAAGAGTCACTAATGAGTTAGCAGGCATGACACAAGCTCAGCCCACACGACGTTAAAAAGATTAAAAACCCGATTTACAATTGTAAAACTGGGCTTCAATAGGACTTATCACTGCGATTTGCGAGCTGCGAGCTGCTATTGGCTGGGAAAAAGTCGGTAGATGTCGTTGTAAAGCGCTAGGGACATTAAACCCAGTAATAACGCTATGCCGACGCGCTGGCCAAATTCTTCAGCCTGAAGCGGCAAACGCCGCCCCGTCAAAAATTCTACCGTATGATACATCAAATGCCCACCATCAAGCACCGGCAAGGGGAGTAGGTTTAAAACCCCCAAACTAATACTAATAATGCATAGATATTCAAGAAAAGCATTTACCCCCAAACGAGCACTATCTCCAGCATACGTTGCGATAGTAATCGGGCCGCTCACTTGCTTAACCGAAACCAAACCAGTAAGCATTTTCCAGAACATAATCACCGTAAGCCGGCTACCCTGCCATGTTTTATCTACCGCATATTGCAGGCCTTCAACCAGTCCAAATTGACGCACTATTTTTTGGTTTTGCCACGCGTCTACATCCGGAAATGGAGCCAGTCCAAGCTTGCCAACGGTACGGCCCTTTTCAACGACCGCCTGAGGAAAGACTGTTTGTTCAAGTACTTGCCCATTACGTTTCCAACTTATCACGAGGGTTTGCTTCGCTGAGCCCGACACCTTGGCCTGCACATCACCCCAGCCTCGCAGCGGTACGCCATTAATAGCCAGCAGCACATCACCCACCATAATGCCAGCTTGGTCCGCTGCACTTTTAGCGACGACTTGAGCAATACGCAAGCTCAAAGGAACTGGGGAGATCCCGATGCGCGCCAACAACTGCTGATCAATTTCATCTTTACTTAAACGGCTTAAATCCAGGGAAATATCACGCGCTGACCCATTAATGGATCGAAGCTGCAAGGGTACTGTTACCGCGTTACCGCTGTGCTCTAACAACCCTAATTGCAGCTCATCCCAGCTAAAAATGGGCGCGCCAGACAATGAAATAACTTCATCACCCTTGGCAAAGCCTGCTTTTTCAGCCGTAGATGCAGGGCTAACAAAGCCGATCACCGGCTTTAATGCCTCAACACCAGACAAAGAGAGCCCCCAATAAATCAAAATTGCGAGCAAAAAATTAGCCAACGGGCCGGCAATGACAATCGCCATTTTGGCCAAGGGAGGACGACGATTAAACGCGCGATGTAGCTCTGCAGCGGCAATAGGTTCGCCTTCCCGCTCATCGAGCATACTGACGTAACCACCGAGTGGAAACATGCCGATTTTCCACAGCGTTTCCCCACGCTGCCACTGCCAAAGCGTTTTGCCAAAACCAATGGAAAACACCAACACTTTTACACCGCAGCTTTTAGCAACGCGATAATGCCCGTACTCATGGACAGACACCAATAAGCCCATCGCAATCACAAAGGCCAGCAAAGTAATTAGCATGAATGCCCCTGCAGCCAAGCTCGAGCAGCCTGTCGCGCCGCCTGATCTGCCCCAAGCAAGGCCTCAAGCGATTCAGTCGAACTAGTCGCAACGCACTGCTCCAAAACGGACTCAATCAAAACAGGGATATCCGTAAATCGTAGCGCTTTATTTAAAAAACCGTCGACAGCCACTTCATTTGCAGCATTTAAAATAGCAGGGGCAGCGCCTCCTGCTGCTAAGGCATCAAAAGCCAGTTGCAAACAAGGGAAGCGAGTAAGATCTGGCGACTCAAAATCTAGGCGACCAACACTAAAGAAGTCCAACGATTTTACCCCAGCCTCGATACGCTCCGGGTAAGCCAAACCATAGCTGATCGGTGTGCGCATATCAGGGTTTCCTAGCTGCGCCAGTACCGAGCCATCCATGTATTCCACCATGGAATGCACCACACTTTGTGGGTGTACGATGACAGCAATATCATTTTTGTCGGCCGCATTAAACAACCAGCGGGCCTCAATAACCTCAAGGCCTTTATTCATCAGCGACGCAGAATCAACAGATATCTTGCGGCCCATAGACCAATTAGGATGTTTACATGCCTGTTCTGGCGTGACAAAGACCAAGTCTTGCGCCGCCATCTTGCGAAATGGTCCACCAGATGCAGTGAGTAAGATGCGTTTTACTCCAACGTTTTGCAGGCGATCTGCATATGGGTTTTCGCGATAGGCCTGAGGCAATACTTGATAGATGGCATTGTGCTCGCTATCAATGGGCAAAAGCACTGCACCAGATTCGCGCACCGCATCCATAAACAAAGCGCCCGCCAAGACCAAGGTTTCTTTATTGGCGAGTAAAACACGTTTTCCTGCCTTGGCAGCATTCAACGTTGGGCGCATACCTGCAGCGCCAACGATGGCTGCCATGACGAAATCTACTTCACGAGCCGTTGAAACATCACTAAGCGCTGCTTCGCCCCATAAAACTTCAGTTGCCGAGCCATGATCTTTGAGCATAGTGGACAGCTGCTGAGCCGAGGAAGCATCTAAAACCACGGCATAACGTGGTTTAAATTGCACACATTGCTCAGCAAGTTTTTCTAACTGGCTTGCCCCGGTGAGAGCAAAAACTTCATAACGCTCTGGATAGCGCGCCAGCACATCGAGCGTGCTCACTCCAATGCTGCCTGTTGCGCCAAGAATAGTGATAATTTGTTTAGAGGACATGTTGATATGGCCTTGCGCTTTATTGGTCGGTTAAAAAGAAAAACCGAAGCCACCTAAGACATATACATAAGCTAACAACACTTATTTGCTAGAGAATAGTTATTTCCAACCAGCCCAATCGGCTTTATGTGCACCCGATCATAGTAAGACAGCTCAGCCAGACTGGAAATAATTGTCTAATGACTTAGCAATAAGAAATGCCACTCAGCATATAGTGAATTCAATACGTACATAAAACGCCGAACGAATAACGATCATTCAGATTACCAAAAAAAGCGTGTCATTCGTTTGAATTTAGAACAAATAGAAAGCAAGATAGATCGCAGCAGCTACCGGCAAGATGGCCAATAAACTGTCAACTCTATCCATTACTCCGCCGTGGCCCGGCAATAAATTGCTACTGTCTTTCATGCCAATTTGTCGCTTAAATAGGGATTCTAATAAATCACCCATCACGCTTGCTGCGGTTAATACCACCGCAATAAATAGCCAATATACTAAAGGCAACGATTCACCATGTGTAAATATATGTTTAGGCAAGAAATAAACATAAATCATTACGCCAACTACCCCGCCGACCACCCCTTCCCAGCTTTTTCCTGGGCTAATTTTGGGTGCTAATTTATGCTTACCAAAGGCCTTGCCAGAAAAATAAGCGGCGGAATCCGCGACCCATGCAATAGCCAATACGGCCAGCAAAGCCCAAGGGCCAGCGCTACGAAGCACAATCATTGCCAAGCCAGCGGGTAATAATAATGCCCAACCCAACAAAGCATTTAAATTACCCGCAGCAGCTAATGGCCATTTTTTATTTAACCATACGGGATTAATAAATATCCAAAAACAGCTTGCCGCTAGCATTAAGCCAAGCAAAACCGAGGCATACATCAACTGGCAAAGCACGGCAAACAGCACTGCAGTTAATATTGGGTATATTTTAGCAACAAGCCCTTGCATGCCGGATAAACGCTGCCATTCCCAACTAGCGGCAACCATAATCAGCCCGCAAAATGAGATCCATGCTAGGTAGCCAATTGATCCTGACTGGGGTAAATAGAAAATAGCAGCCAATACTAACGGCAGCAGCAATAAGACGGTAATAACACGTGTTTTTAGCATGAGGACTGAAGTTGTTCGCTGATGCGACCAAAGCGGCGTTCACGCCCGTGATACCAATCAATGGCCGCAGCTAATGCATGGCGATCGAAATCGGGCCATAACATATCGCTGAAATATAATTCGGTGTAGGCCAATTGCCAGAGTAGGAAATTACTAATTCGCTGCTCGCCACCGGTCCGGATAAACAAATCTGGCTCTGGCGCATAGGCCATTGCTAAATAAGGGGTTAAATCTTCCTCGGCAAAGGTAGTCGATAATTCTGGGTGATCTGCCAATAAGCAATGCGTGGCATGCATGACATCCCAACGGCCACCATAATCAGCGGCAATGGATAACGTTAAGCCAGTATTTTCTGCTGTTTTTACTTCTGCAGCATCAATCAAAGCAATTAATTCAGGACTAAAGTGTTCCCGATTACCAATAATTTTTAACCGAATATTATTATCGTGCATGCGTGTGATTTCACCGCTTAACACCTTAAGAAACAAGCCCATTAGAAAAGAAACTTCGTCTTGCGGGCGGCGCCAATTTTCATTGCTAAATGCGAATACGGTTAAGTAACCTACACCTAAAGCATCACATGCGCGCACCGTTTCACGTAACGCTTCAACGCCACGTTTGTGACCAAAAATACGTGGCATCATGCGTTTTTTAGCCCAACGACCATTGCCATCCATAATCACGGCAATATGACGTGGAACCGTTGCAATTTCTTGCGGTATTTCTTTGGTCGAACTACTGAATATGGCCACACCCAACCCCTTGCGTTTATTGGCCAATACAAAGATTGTATTGGCCAATAAATGATTACATCGTCATGAGTTCTTTTTCTTTTTCTGCCAACAAACGATCTACTTCAACAACATAGCGGTCAGTTAGTTTTTGCACATCATCCGTACCACGACGCTCATCGTCTTCAGAGATGTCTTTGTCTTTAACCAAACGCTTTAATTGCTCGTTTGCGTCGCGGCGTACATTACGAACCGCCACTTTGGCGTCATCTGCCTCATTACGCACAATTTTGGTTAAATCTTTACGGCGCTCTTCCGTGAGTGCAGGCATTGGCACGCGAATCACATCACCATTGGTAGATGGATTCAAGCCCAAATCACTATCACGAATCGCTTTTTCAATCTTGGAAAGCATGGTTTTTTCCCAAGCTTGAACGCCAATAGTCCTTGAATCAATCAAAGTTACATTGGCAACCTGATTAATCGCAGTAGGTGAGCCATAGTAATCAACATTGATGTGATCCAATAAACCAACATGCGCACGGCCAGTACGAACCTTTGCTAAATTCACGCGTAAAGCTTCTACGGACTTTTGCATCTTTGTTTCGGTATTGCTTTTAATATCTGCAATCATAATGCATCCCCTTATTTGCTCAAACGACAAGTATGCACTCGTCTTTTTAACTCATACTATTAATGGTGCGGCACTTACTACTGGCCATGCAGGCCTCCATAAAAAACGTAAGTAAGCGCCTAACAGCCATCAAACCTAAGCCCAATGACCGCCACTGCTTAAGAAGGCTTAGCAGTGTACCAGCGTCCCTTCGTCTTCCCCAAGAACTACACGCTTTAATGCGCCTGCTTTGAAGATACTAAAGACACTTAAATTCATATTTTGATCGCGACACAGCGCGAATGCGGTGGCGTCCATCACCTTTAGATTGCGGCCAATGGCCTCATCAAAGGTCAGTGTTTGATAACGTACGGCATCTGGGTTTTTCTTTGGATCATCGGTGTAAACACCATCCACCTTGGTGGCTTTCAGTACAATATCCGCACCCATTTCCATGCCGCGCAAGGCCGCAGCAGTATCGGTTGTAAAGAAAGGGTTGCCTGTTCCCGCGCCAAAAATAACCACTTTGTTTTCTTCAAGATAGCGAATCGCTTTGCCACGTACATAAGGCTCAGCAACTTGTTGAATTGTCAGTGCGGATTGAACACGGCTTACAATACCAGCGCGCTTCATGGCATCTTGCAAGGCTAACGCATTCATCACCGTGGCCAACATCCCCATGTAATCAGCAGTAGCACGATCCATACCTGCAGCGGCGGGCGCTACGCCACGGAAAATATTACCACCACCAATAACGACACCAACTTGAACACCAAGATCTAATACTGCTTTAATTTCACCAACAATACGATCAATTGTAACGCGATTAATGCCGTAGCTATCCTCACCCATGAGGGCTTCGCCGGAGAGTTTCAGCAAAATGCGTTTATATTTGGGTGCTTGGCTCATGCGAGGATTCCTTATCCATGGAGGGGCGAATTGTGGAAACGCCGCACGTTACCGTGCGGCGCATAATACAACTTATCTTGCAACTTACCCAGCCCAGGGTGAGCCAAGCAAGATAAGTGTAATACTTTTAATGCTTAAATCTTTGCAGCAGCAGCCACTTCAGCAGCGTAATCAACCACTGCTTTTTCAATGCCTTCACCAACGACGAACAGATTAAATGCTTTTACTGTTGCAGAATTGGTTTTGAGCAACTGCTCGATGGTTACTTTGTCATCCATTACAAATGGCTGGCTCAGCAAAACAACATCTTTCAGGTACTTTTGAACAGTACCTTCAACGATTTTTTCCAGCATTGCTTCTGGCTTGCCCGCTTCTTTAGCACGCTCAGTTGCAACACGACGCTCAGTTTCGATCAATTCAGCAGGCACACCGCTTGCATCGAGTGACTTAGGCTTAGTTGCCGCAATGTGCATGGCAATTTGCTTACCCAGTTGCTCATCACCACCGATAAGATCCAGCATCACGCCTAATTTGTTGCCGTGCAGATAAACTGCAACTTGACCTTCTGTTTCAAAGCGCGCAAAGCGACGCAATGTAACGTTTTCACCCAGTTTGGCCACAGCATCTTTACGAATTTCTTCAACAGTTTTGCCGTCAACCACAACCTGAGACAAGGCATCCACATCGCTTGGATTAGCATCCGCGACGGCTTGAGCCGCTAGCTTAGCAAACGCGATAAAACCTTCGTCTTTAGCCAAAAAGTCTGTTTCACAGTTCACTTCAAGTACCGCGCCGATTTTTTTATCTGCGGAAATAAATGAAGCAATAATACCTTCAGCAGCAGTACGGCCAGCCAGCTTGGACGCCTTGTTGCCGGATTTGATTCGCATTACTTCTTCAGCTTTTTTGATGTCGCCATCAGCTTCAACCAAAGCTTTTTTGCATTCCATCATGCCAAGGCCAGTCAGCTCGCGCAGCTGGGCAACCATCTTCGCGGTAATTTCCGCCATGATTATTTCTCCTGAAACTGAGTAAGAAGTCACACGGTTTTTTCATTTTGCCCTAGCAAATAGGCGCGTTCTGAAAAATATAGCCGAGGGACTTATCTATCATTTACAAAAAAGGGGCTAAACGCCCCTTTTTCGCATATTAACTTTACGATATTACTGTGCAGTTGCTGCAGCAGCTGCTTCGACAAGTTCTTGTGCTGATTGGTTTTTACCTTCAAGCACAGCATCAGCCATACCTTGAGCGTACAAACGAATTGCGCGGCTTGAATCATCGTTACCAGGGATAACGAAATCAATACCTTCTGGGTTGTTGTTGGTATCAACCACGCCGATAACTGGGATGCCCAGTTTCTTAGCTTCAACCAAAGTACCCTTTTGGTAACCCGTGTCGATTACGAAAATCACGTCTGGCAGACCCTTCATATCCTTGATACCGCCTAGGCTACGATTGAGCTTTTCAACTTCACGGTTCATGTCCAGCAATTCTTTTTTACCGTAGCCGCTGTTTTCATTAGCAACGATAACTTGTAACTCTTCCAGACGTTTGATTGACTGCTTAACTGTTTTGTAGTTAGTCAGCATACCGCCCAACCAGCGGTGATCAACGAAAGGCATGCCGCAACGCGCTGCTTCTTCAGCAACGATTTCACGAGCTTGACGCTTTGTACCTACGAACAGAACAGTCCCTTTGTTTGCAGCAATACGACGAGCGTATTTAACCGCTTCTTCAAACAATGGCAGTGTTTTTTCGAGGTTGATAATATGAATCTTGTTACGTGCGCCAAAAATATATTGACCCATCTTTGGGTGCCAGTAACGAGTTTGGTGACCGAAGTGGACACCGGCTTCAAGCATATCGCGCATGCTAACGGACATAGTAAAACTCCAAGCTAAGGGTTACATCTAGCACTCACACGACACTCAAAATCACGGATTTTGAGCACCCTTAACGGGGTGAGCACCAAAATTATCTGCAGGCACCATGCCCACAGAACGCAAGATTATAGCCGCTTCATGACTATTTATTCAAGGTAAAGTCTTGCTTATGGCAATAAAACAAATCCGCAATACATTTTAAATCCTAAAAAACCGCCTTTACAGTCGCACGCGTGGGTCGGTTACCCCTAAATGAATACCTCTCTCCGCACTACCCACCCCAAGCGCAAGCAACGACAAGCCAAAGATAACGCAACATCATTGCGTATATATTGAGTGCAACACACACAACAAAGATGGATACGCTTGCGCTCCCGTTTCGCCATAAAAATCAATTCAGTCACTACAATGGAACGTCTATCAATCGCTCCAATAGGCATTTTTGATTAGAAAGCTGCGTGCGAAAGACGTAAACTCTGCCCAATTCATACTTTACTCTATTCGCCCATCCACATAGGAAGCTACGCAATGGCTACTCAACACGCTCGTTTACTGATTCTTGGCTCTGGCCCTGCTGGTTATACTGCCGCTATTTATGCCGCACGTGCCAATCTTAATCCGGTCATGATTACGGGCCTTGCTCAAGGCGGCCAGCTAATGACAACGACTGATGTAGACAACTGGCCAGCAGATGCAGATGGCGTACAAGGACCAGAACTGATGGCGCGCTTTCAAAAGCATGCCGAGCGTTTTGGCACAGAGATGCTGTTTGATCATATCCACACCACCCACCTCAATGAAAAACCAATTCGCTTAGTGGGTGATTCGGGTGAATACACTTGTGATGCACTGATTGTTTCGACAGGTGCATCCGCGCAATACATTGGCCTACCAAGTGAAGAAACCTTTGCTGGCCGTGGTGTTTCTGCCTGCGCAACCTGCGATGGTTTTTTCTACCGAGGCCAAAAAGTAGCCGTAGTGGGCGGCGGCAATACGGCAGTTGAAGAAGCGCTTTATCTATCTAATATTGCTTCACACGTTACACTGGTGCACCGTCGCGACACTTTCCGCTCAGAAAAAATCCTGATTAATCATCTAATGGAAAAAGTAGAAGCCGGTAAAATCACCCTCGCCTTAAATAGCACGCTTGATGAAGTACTGGGTGACGCAAGTGGTGTAACGGGCGCTCGACTCAAATCAACAGAAGACGGTACGACGCGTGATTTAGAGCTAACCGGCGTCTTTATTGCGATTGGCCACAAGCCGAACACCGATATTTTCAAGGGCCAGCTCGACATGGATGCCACAGGCTACATTATTACCAAGGGCGGCCGTGATGGTGGCGCAACAGCCACCAGCATCCCTGGTGTATTTGCTGCTGGTGACGTGCAAGACCATATTTATCGCCAAGCCGTGACTTCTGCCGCTTCCGGCTGCCAAGCCGCGTTAGATGCAGATAAATATTTAGATTCGCTACGTTAAGATTTTGAATTAATCAGATGTTTTTAGAAAGGGCGCACAGCGCCCTTTTTTATTCCTTAGGTAAGCACGATGGATAAGCTCCGCCAGCTGCGAAAAGCACTCAAAAATCAAGCACCGCAAGCGAGCAAACCCGCCAGTCATCCTCCAGCAGAGACACTCGACGATCACACGCTCTTTATGCGGGCAGTAAAAGGCACTAAGCCACTTAAAATCCAGCAATATATCCACCCCAGCCCTGTTATTAGCCCTTGGCCACGCAAACAACAGGCCGAGCATATGAGCCCGCTTGATGATATGACTGATTTTTGGCCATGGGATGAGCTAGCCCCCGGAGAAGAGCTGCTGTATAGCAAGCCTGGGCAAAAGCTCGACACGCTTAAACGCCTGCGCAAAGGTCAGTGGCCCACTACGGGGCACTTAGATTTACACGGCTTAAGTAGCGATGAAGCGCGGGTCAGCGTCACGCATTTTTTACAAAGAGCTAATGCTGCCGGCTTACGCTGCGTGCGCATCGTGCATGGAAAAGGAATGGGCTCAAAAAATGGCGAACCCATTTTGAAACAAAAACTTAAAAACTGGCTGGCGCAAAGAGACGAAGTGCTGGCCTTTTGCCAAGCGCCACAGCATGAAGGAGGGGGTGGTGCGGTACTGGTTTTGATTCGCACACGCAAAGATTAGAACAAGCCAAATCTTTACCTACAAATTCTATACACCTCAGCGTTTCACCCATCCATGCGGCTTAATGTACAATGCCGCACCGCTCAATCCCCCATGAAAATCTCGCATGAATAGTCTGATTAATCGTCCCGCAGCTAAATGGCTGGCACTCCTACTTCTTGCCGTACTTTGGTTTGGCACCTTGGGCTATCGCAAGCTCATTACGCCAGATGAGGGTCGCTACGCTGAAATCGCCCGCGAAATGGTAGTCAGTGGTGATTGGAATACGCCTCGCCTAAATGGCATCAAATACTTTGAAAAGCCCGCGCTACAATACTGGGCCACGGCGGCCAGCTTTGAGATTCTTGGCGAATCAGATTTTGCAGCGCGCATCTGGCCAGGTATTACCGGCTTTTTAGGGCTGTTAGCCGTATTTTTTACCAGCCGCAAACTCTGGGGCGAAGCCACTGCTTGGTTGGCGGGCGGCATTTTGGCCAGTAGCGCATGGTGGATAGGCAATGGCCACTTTTTAACGCTGGATATGGGCGTCAGTGCATTTCTAACGTTTAGCCTATGCGGTTTCTTACTCGCCCAGCGTGATGGCGCCAGTGCCAAAGAAAACCGTAATGGCATGCTGATGGCTTGGGCTGCGATTGGTCTGGCCGTTTTATCCAAAGGCTTGATCGGGCTGGTTCTCCCTGGTATCGCCATCGTGGCGTATTCCATTATTTGTCGAGATCTTAAGCTGTGGACCAAACTCCATCTATTTAAAGGCTTAGCACTGGCCTTACTGATTACCGTGCCTTGGTTCTTGACCGTATCTAAAGCCAATCCAGAATTCGCGCAGTTTTTCTTTATTCATGAACACTTTGAGCGTTTTTTAAGCACGGAACACCGCCGTGAAGGCCCGATTTACTACTTTCTCCCCATTTTAGCCATTGGCCTATTGCCGTGGACTAGCCTCTTGCCGCAAGCACTTAAAAAGAGCTGGAAAGCAGACGGTCAATTTAAAGTAAATCGCTTTTTGTTGATTTGGGCCGTGTTTATTTTTGCCTTCTTTTCTAAATCAGGCTCCAAACTGCCTTCATATATTTTGCCGATTTTCCCAGCATTAGCGATGTTGATGGCGCAAACGCTGATGGATATCAGCGGCAAGGCCCTGCGCTGGCACTTGCTTTGGATTGCTATCCCTGGGCTAATTTTGATTGGCGCTTACCCTTGGGTGAGCACAATGGAGAGCAGTGGCACCCCGCAAATCTATAACGCAGCCTATGCGCTCTGGTTAGTTGCAGCGGGTGTCGTGTTAACTGCGGGTGCTGTATTTGGCTTTATTTTGGCGGGCAAAGGCAAAAAAGAAGCCGCCATTGCGACGATGGCTCTGGCAGGCTTAATTGGTGGGCAGCTACCAATGGTTGGGCATGAGTCTTATGCTTATACCAATTCTAGCTACCATATCGTTGCCACAGTAAAACCACTGCTTAAGCCAGATAGCAAGCTTTATGCCGTGCATTACTACGACCAATCCCTGCCCTTTTATTTAAAACAAACCCTGCAATTTGTTGAATATGTCGATGAATTTAAAATGGGCCAACAAGTCGAGCCCGATAAATTTATGAGCATGGATAACTTTGTCCTTCAATGGGAAATGGACAGTCATCCCGTGGCTTTTATCGATAGCGAAGCAGAAAGCGATACCTTCAAAAAACTACAAGAACGTGGGCTAAAAATGAAAATTATTGCCCAAGACGCTCGTAGATTGGTGATCACTAAACCATGAAAGCCATTGAATTTGGATTAATATTATTTGGCGTATTGCTCAATGCCGGTGCGCAGCTTTTATTAAAAGCAGGCACCCGTACCATTGGACAATTCGATTTCTCCATGGCCAACGCATGGCCTATTGGGCTAAAAGTAGCCAGCAACCCACACATTATTGGCGGGCTATCCTGCTATGTGATCAGCGTAGTGGTCTGGATTTTGGCACTATCCCGCGTTGAAGTCAGTATTGCCTACCCGATGCTATCAATCGGTTACGTTGTCAATGCTGGCCTCGCTTGGTGGCTATTTGGCGAAGCGGTTACGCCCATGCGCCTGATTGGAATCGGCATTATTATGCTGGGCGTACTGCTGGTGGCAAAAAGCTAATGTTGCGCATTTATTTAGCACGCCTTGGCTGGGCCTATGTGGCGTTTATCTGGATCATGTCTTTGATTCCGATCACCCTACCAGACGTGCCTAATAGCGACAAAATAGGCCACTTTCTGGCCTATGGCTTATTAACACTATGGTTTGGGTTGGCATGTCAAAAAAAACCAAGCCTGATCTTCTTGCTAGCCAGCCTGATGGGCGTGACGATTGAATTTGCCCAAGCATTAACGCCCTACCGTAGTTTTGACCCCCATGACATGCTAGCCAATGCCTGTGGTGCGCTACTGGGCACACTACTAGCGCTGGCCTTACTGCGATTTTTGCCTTCTATTTTAAGAAAAAAAACGGACAAAACATGAGCGCTTTTCTCCCTTTTACCCGCCCAAGCATTGACGAAGAAACCATTAACGACGTAGCCAATGTGCTGCGTTCTGGCTGGATTACCAGCGGCCCAAAGGTCAAAGCCTTTGAAGCGGAGCTATCCAGCTACTTTGGTGGCCGACCTGTGCGTGTGGTTAACTCTGCAACTGGCGGTCAGGAAATCGCCCTGCGTTTAATTGATCTACAGCCGGGCGATGAGGTCATTACCACCCCAATGACTTGGGTTTCAACCACAAATGTTGTACTCAATACCGGTGGCAAGCTGGTGCTAGTAGATGTAGATCCGCTGACCCGCAATATTGATTTAGATTTAGTCGAAGCCGCTATTACACCACGCACCAAAGCGATCATCCCGATTGATTTAGCGGGCTTACCGGTCGATCGTGATCGCCTCTATGCCATTGCGAATAAACACGGCTTACGCGTAATAGAAGACGCAGCACAGGCACAGGGCGCAACTTGGAAAGGGCAAAAAATCGGCAGCTTTGGCGATCTATGCTCGATTTCTTTTCATGCCAATAAAAACATGACCACCACCGAAGGTGGCGCTTTGGTGATGAATAACGAAGCCGAGGCGGCGTTATTTGAAAAGTGGCGCTTGCAAGGGGTCACGCGCTTCCCCGACGGCAGCATGGATGTGGATTTACTCGGCGGAAAATTCAATATGACCGACGTAGCAGCAGCCATCGGACTGGGACAATTAAAGCAGCTGGATGGATTTAATTTCAAGCGTAAAGAGTTAGCAAAAGCGTATTTCCGTTTGCTAGATCCTGAATTAGGCTTAGAATTGCCGCCCGCCAACTTTGAAGACAGTAACTGGCATATGTTCCAGCCGCTACTGCCATTGGCAGAAATGGAAATCAGCCGTGGTGAATTTATCGCGCAGATGAAAGAAAAAGGCATAGGCATTGGTGTGCATTACCCAGTGCTGCATCTATTTAGCTATTACCGAAACTTAGGTTACACGGAAGGCATGTATCCGCACGCGGAGCATATTGGCGCAGCCACTATTACGCTACCGCTCTTCCCCGCCATGGAAATCGCCGATGTTGAGCGTGTATGCAAAGCACTCAGTGAAGTGATCCGCGCAGCCCGCCCGCTTTAAATATTTATTTGCAACAAAGCCTGCTGGCTGTTGGCAGGTTTTTAGCCAGAGAGATCAATGAATCCCATCGTTTCAGTAGTAATCCCTGTTTACAATGAAGAAGACGGCTTACAAGCGCTGTTTGATCGACTGTATCCTGCACTTGACGCATTAAACACGCCTTACGAAATTCTATTTATTAATGATGGCAGCCGCGATCGCTCAGCAGGCATCTTAAGCAGCCAATACGACAAGCGCCCAGATGTAACCCGCGTCATTCTGTTTAATGGCAATTTTGGCCAACATCGCGCCATTTTGGCTGGGTTTGAGCATTCACGCGGCGAGCGCATCGTTACGCTGGATGCCGACTTACAAAACCCACCCGAAGATATCGGCACTTTGCTAGTAGAAATGGATAAGGGCCACGACTATGTTGGCTCGATTCGTCGTCAGCGCAATGACAGCTGGTGGCGACACATTGCCAGCCGCAGCATGAACAATCTGCGCGAAAAGCTGACCAAAATAAAAATGACCGATCAGGGCTGCATGCTGCGCGCCTACAGCCGCCGTATTATCGACACCATTAATCAGTGTCAAGAAATGCATACCTTTATCCCTGCGCTGGCTTACTCTTTCTCGCAGAACCCAACTGAAGTAGTAGTTGGGCACGAAGAGCGCTTTGCCGGTGAATCTAAATATTCACTGTACAGCTTGATTCGCCTTAATTTTGACTTGATGACCGGCTTCTCAATCTTGCCTCTACAGTTATTCTCTATGTTGGGGATTTCTGTATCGCTGGGCTCTGGCGCGCTGTTCTTATTGCTGGTCTTACGTCGTATTTTTATGGGGCCAGAAGTGGGTGGGCTGTTTACCTTATTCGCCATTGTCTTCTTCCTGATCGGCATCGCCCTATTTGGCATTGGTTTGCTTGGCGAATATATCGGCCGTATTTATCATGAAGTACGCCAGCGCCCACGTTATTTGATCGCGTCGATATTGCAAAAAGACCCGCTAGAAAAAAAGGATGAAGCGTGAAATCTGCCGTTGTTTTTGCCTATCACAATGTTGGCGTGCGCTGCATCAAGGCACTACTCGCCGCAGGCATTGAAATCAAGCTCATTGTGACGCATCAAGACAATCCAAATGAGAACATCTGGTTTAGCTCGGTCGCACAATTAGCGGCAGATTACGCCATCCCCTACATCACACCAGATGACCCAAACACGGTGGAAGTTGAGGCAAAGATTGCGGCACTAAACGTTGATTTTCTGTTCTCGTTTTATTATCGCAATATGCTAAAAGAAGCTTTACTTGCCGCGCCCAAAAGCGGTGCGTTTAATATGCACGGCTCTTTGCTGCCAAAATACCGTGGCCGCGTGCCGATCAACTGGGCAATTATCAATGGTGAAACCCAAACCGGCGCAACGCTGCATGTAATGAATATCAAGCCAGATAACGGCCCGATTGTAGCGCAACAAGCCGTGCCAATTTTTCCTGACGATACGGCACAAGAAGTATTTGAAAAAGTCACCGTGGCTGCGGAAATGTGCCTAAGCCATGCGTTGCCTAGGCTTATTGCTGGAAACACTGATTTTAAGCAGCAAGATTTAAGTCAGGGCGCTTACTATGGTGGCCGTACAGCCAAAGACGGGCAGATAGACTGGCAAAAAAACGCAAAAGACATCCATAATTTGGTGCGTGCGGTAACCGTGCCTTATCCGGGTGCATTTAGTGACATTGGTGGAAAAAGGTTGATTGTCTGGCGTACACGGCAAATATTCACAAGCCAGACGACAGAGATCGAACCCATTACGCCGCTCATGTATGCTGATGGCAAACAAATCATCCTGCTTTGCAGCGATGGTGCGGCACTTTTAGTGCTGCATGCAGAGTTCGCAGGGGAAACGCTAACGGGTGAGAATTTCATTCATCACTTTGGCGCATCTTCAATAGATTTACATTAATACCTCCGGGAAAACAAAATGAAAAAAGTCCTCATCCTTGGCGTAAATGGTTTTATCGGCCATCACTTATCCAAACATATCCTTGAAAATACCGATTGGGAAATTTTTGGGATGGATATGTACAGCGATAAAGTTTCTGAATTTATGGATAACAAACGCTTTCACTTTTTTGAAGGCGATATCACCATTAATCAAGAATGGATTGAATACCACGTTAAAAAATGTGATGTGGTTCTGCCATTAGTCGCTATTGCAACACCTGCGACCTATGTACAAGCGCCACTGCGCGTATTTGAATTGGATTTTGAAGCGAATCTGCCAATTATCAAATGGTGTGTAAAGTACAAAAAACGCGTGGTATTCCCTTCTACATCTGAAGTTTACGGCATGTGTGAAGACGAAGCGTTTGACCCAGAAGAATCCAATATGGTGTACGGCCCGATCAGCAAACCACGTTGGATCTACGCTTGCTCTAAGCAGCTAATGGATCGTGTAATTGCAGCTTACGGCCAGCAAGAAGGCTTGGATTACACCCTATTCCGCCCATTTAACTGGATTGGCGCAGGCTTAGATAGCATCCACACCCCAAAAGAAGGCTCTAGCCGTGTGATTACCCAATTCTTGGGTCATATCGTTCGTGGCGAGCCAATCAAACTGGTGGATGGCGGCGCACAAAAACGGGCGTTCACCTACATCACCGACGGCATCGAAGCGCTGGTTAAGATTATCGATAATAAAGACGGCAAAGCCACCCGCCAGATTTACAACATCGGTAACCCAGTCAACAACTACTCAGTACGTGAGCTTTCAACCATGATGCTGGATCTGGCTAAAACCTATCCTGAATACGCAGAAATGGCTGCCAAAGTGACTGTTCTAGAAACGACCTCTGGCGAGTACTACGGCAAGGGTTACCAAGACGTACAAAACCGTGTGCCTAAAATCGACAATACCAAGGCCGACCTGAATTGGGCTCCAAGCACCACTATGGAAGACTCCTTGCGCGGCATTTTTGATGCTTACAAAGATCAAGTTGCTGCAGCGCGTGAATTGGTTAATTAATTCCCGCGTACTTGTATAAGAAAAGTCACGCACACCCTAGCAGCCTGTCGGACTTAAGCGATCGTAGCGAGGGAAAGACCGGTTTGAGACAGATTTCGCGGGTTTTTGAGACGAATAGCTGGCTATTCAACGAGAAAATGCGTGAAACATGGCCAAATCCGGCTTTTCCGTAGCAGATCAGTCTTAAGTCCGACAGGCTGTTAGTAAACCCCATTAAGAATGCGGCCTTCGAGGCCGCATTCTTAATGGGGTAAATAAACGAACCGGCAAACTATTCTATAAAACTACCGTTGCTATCATTGGCGTAATCAACTTCGCAAGTGGCCCCACGTGGACAAACATCATCGCAGTCCTCAAAAAAACGCTACTCAAACCTACTTTTCTGTTATCAAACTAATATAGCTCGAGCCAGTCGGTTTTTTTCGCGTTGCATTTCACTCAGACTGATGCCCACAAAACCCAAATGTTGTTCACTGGCTAATTTTGCAGCCTCCGGCTTGGCGGCACAAATCGCCTCATAAATGCCCTTATGCTGTTCAAAAATATGATTGCGCGTCTCTTGCCGTTGATAAAGGCCGCTGATATTCAGCAATAAACTGCGCTCTAGCAAGACACATAAGCCCTTCATCATCTGATAAAACACCACATTATGGCTGGCCTGAGCAATCGCCAAATGGAACTGCACATCGGCTTCAGCCTCATCCTGCCTATCGTCTTTTTCATGCGCCAAACTCAGCGCCGTAAAACATTCAGTCAGTCGAGCCAAATCATGTTCATCGGCACGTAAAGCGGCAAACCAAGCACAGGCACCTTCAATCGTGGTGCGATATTCCAGCAAATCCTGCCGAGCCTCTGGGTGCCCTTCCAACAAGGTATGCAAGGGATCAGAAAACGAAACCCCCATATTGTGGCAAATATAGTGCCCCCCCCCTTGTCGACTATCAATTAAACCTTTGGCCGATAATTTTTGAATCACCTCGCGAATACTAGGTCGAGAGACCTGAAACCGCTCGGCCAAGGTGCGTTCCGGCGGTAGTTTTTCTCCGGCTTTAAGTTGTCCATCGAGCATCATGGCCTCCAATTCTTGCATCACTAGATCTGCAACCCTTGGTGTTTTTCGCATTATTCCAGCCTCTATTTGGTATGACCAATTTATTTAATCATAGTGTATTGATACTGTAAGCATGTTTATTTCAGCATAAACCAGACCAGTTATCCGCTCATCGCAGCATTGTCATTCGCACTATAATCACGAAAAAAAGCATAAACACCAACAAATACCTTTATTTTTGGTGAAAATTTACTGCATTGCAATGCATACCAGTTCAATTTACCTGCGGATTACCCACATATTGACCCTCATAAACTTGGTAGTACCTTAGTAAGAGCAAGATTTATCTTGGTCTTACCAATTTCATGGCGGACATATGCATAGCAACTCATCGATCTCTCTGTTTGGCACTTGTGTAGTGGATCTTTTTTTTCCACAAGCCGGAATGAGCGCGCTAAAAATTTTAGAGCGCGAAGGCATTCAAGTGAATTATCCACAAGCGCAAAGCTGCTGTGGTCAACCCGCGTATACCTCGGGCTATTCGGATGAAGCGCGCCGCGTGGCTCTCGCACAAATTGCGGCATTTCCGGGCGAAGACCCGATTGTGGTTTTATCCGGCTCCTGTGCCGGCATGATGAAACACCATTACCCTACCTTGTTCCAAGGAATGCCCGAAGAAGAAATCGTGCGGCAGTTTTCTAAACGGATTATTGAATTCACGGCCTATCTGCTTGAGGTGTTGAATATTGAGCTTCATGATCTTGGCCCCGCCGAAAGCGTTGCTTTGCATACCTCTTGCACGGCTCGCCGTGAGATGGGCACTTTGCAAAATGGCCGCGAGCTACTGCGACGTCTCGATAAAATCGACTTAAAAACACACGATCACGAATCCGAATGCTGCGGTTTTGGCGGAACTTTTTCCGTGCGCCACCCCGATATTTCGGCAGCCATGGTGCAAGATAAAACGGCAGCCCTGCGCCAATGTGGCGCAAGCAAAGTCATTAGCGCAGATTGCGGCTGTTTACTAAATATCACCGGCGCACTGCAAAAACAGCAAGCTCACCCCGAAAACAAAACAGCCTTTGCTGGCCTGCATATCGCCGAATTAATCTGGCAGCGCACAGGTGGCAAGTCACAATGAAAACTGAAATCTTGCATAATTTTACGTCGCGTAGCCGCGCAGCTACAGCCGATGAAGCACAAAGGGGCAAATTTCGCTCAGCAATGGATTTTCTAATTGCCAAGCGTGCAGCTCAGTTTCCCGACCCCACCGAATGGGCGGAGCTACGTGAATCTGGCCAGCAAATTCGCCAGCGCGCTCTCGCCTATCTACCCAAACTACTCGTTCAATTCGAGCAAAAAGCACAGCAAAATGGCATGACCGTACATTGGGCAGAAACACCGCTAGAAGCCAATCAGATTATTCATGGCATTTTGCAGCGACAACAGGTGCGCACACTGATCAAGGGCAAATCCATGGTCAGCGAAGAAATCGAACTAAATCAATACCTACAGGCCCACAGTATTCAGGCTCTGGAATCGGATATGGGTGAATTTATTGTCCAGATGGCGGATGAAAAACCGTCACACATCATCATGCCTGCGATCCATAAATCCAAACAAGAAATTGCTGCGCTATTTGCCGCAGAAATAGACGACACCCCCTATACCGAAGACGTGGACGAACTCATCCAAATTGGCAGACAGGCATTGCGCCAGCAGTTTTTTAATGCCGATGCGGGCTTATCTGGCGTGAACTTTGCAATCGCCGAAACCGGCACGCTTTGCCTCGTTGAAAATGAAGGCAATGGCCGCTTAAGCACCAGTTGCCCCCGCGTGCATATTGCCATTACCGGCATTGAAAAGATGTTAGAAAACCTCGCCGACCTGCCGACTTTACTCACTTTGCTAACCCGATCTGCTACTGGGCAACCCATTACCACTTATGTGAATTTGATTTCTGGCCCGCGCCGCGCCGATGAACAAGACGGCCCAGAGGAAGTACATATTGTGCTGTTGGATAATGGCCGCAGCCAAGCCTATGCCGATGTACAGCTACGGCAAACGCTGCAATGTATACGCTGTGGGGCCTGCATGAACCACTGCCCGGTTTACACGCGGATTGGCGGCCATGCCTATGGCACCACTTATCCTGGGCCGATTGGCTCGATTATCTCGCCCCATTTACTCGGCTTAGCAGAAACACGCGATTTGCCATCGGCCTCTACGCTGTGCGGGGCCTGCGGCGATGTGTGCCCCGTCAAAATACCGATTCCTGAACTGTTGCTGCGCCTACGGGTTGAAAACGTAACTCGCGCGGGAACAAAAGATCACCCAGCAGTGATGCGTGGTCAGGGAGCCAAATATCGCTTAAGTGAAAAATTAGCTTGGCAGGCATGGAGCTTACTCAATACTACGCCAGCGCTGTATTTGGCATCCCGTCGCAGCGCTGCGGGTTTGCGGCATCTAATCCCTTCCGTTAAAGCTTGGACACAGGCGCGAGTCATGCCAAAAATCGCACCGCAATCCTTGCATGAGCTCATCAAAGCCCATCAGGAGCAAAAATCATGAGCGCCCGCGCCCATATTCTCGCCAAACTCACGGCTAGCCATGATCAACCAGGCTGGCCCGCTCCAGTTGCTCTAAAAACCAATCCGCCACGCACTATCAACGCGGCAGACCAACTGGCCCAGCTAAAAACAATGATGGCAGCCGCACATACCGAAATCCATGAAGTCAGTAGCGAGAACTGGCCTGAGAAAGTGGCAGAACTTACTCAGGCCAAAAATCTAAACAATTTGCTAATTGCCCCAAAAACTGCGCTGGGCAAGCAATTGCAAGCGCAGTGGCCAGTAGATGGTGTAACTTTGAAATACGATTTACACCATTCCGGCGGAAAAGAAGAGCTGTTTTTTTCTGTTGATGCGGCTTTAACTAGCTGCCGCTCGGCCATTGCTGAAACCGGCTCCTTGGTACTGTGGCCATCTCCTGCCGAGCCTAGGCTAATGAGCTTGGTGCCACCGGTGCACTTTGTGTTACTGGATGCCCATAATATTTACCCTTCTCTCACCGAAGTGATGCAGGCAGAAAACTGGGCCGCCGCTATGCCCAGCAATGCTTTGCTGATCTCCGGCCCATCCAAAACCGCAGATATTCAACAAACCCTCGCTTATGGCGCACACGGCCCTAAGGAGCTGGTTTTGCTGATTATGGTTTAACGATTGCCTACCTGTAAAAACACCTAGCTACAGAAATCGCTGTGGCTAGGTTCATCGACGTATCAAGGAGTATTCATCATGACTTGGACTCAGACATATGATCCATTGGGCAATATCGGCTTATCGGCACTAATTGCCGCGATTCCTATTATCTTTTTCTTTTTAGCGCTAACGGTTTTCAGGCTTAAAGGGCATATTGCCGGTTTAGGCACCATTATCTCGACTTTAGCCGTCGCTTTATTCTTTTATAAAATGCCGATAGGAATGGCTTTAATGGCCACTTTTAATGGCATGTGGTATGGGCTATGGCCTATTTCATGGATTATTATCACGGCCGTATTTTTATACAAATTATCGGTAAAATCTGGACAATTTGAGATTATCCGAGATTCAGTCATATCGGTGACTGACGACCAGCGTTTGCAGGTTATTTTAATTGGCTTTTCATTTGGAGCCTTTCTAGAAGGCTCGGCAGGCTTTGGCGCACCAGTGGCTATTACCGCTGGGATTTTGGTTGCTTTAGGTTTGCAGCCATTATATGCCGCAGGCTTATGTTTAATTGCCAATACTGCACCTGTGGCGTTTGGCGCATTGGGCATTCCTATTCTGGTTGCAGGAAAAACAACGGGAATTGACCCGATGCTGATTGGCATGATGGCCGGACGTCAATTGCCACTGCTCTCTATGTTTGTGCCATTTTTCCTCGTCTGGTTAATGGATGGCTACCGCGGCGTACGTCAAACCTGGCCTGCGGTATTGGTTGCCGGCCTGTCCTTTGCCCTTGCACAGTACTACACCTCAAACTATATCGGCCCAGAACTACCTGACATCACTTCAGCCTTGGTCAGCATGCTGGCGCTTTCGGTATTCCTCAAATTTTGGCAACCCAAAGAGGCGTTTACTTTTGGCATTGATCGCTGCCAGCCCAGAAAAAAATCACCCCCAACCCATTACAGCCTCAGCCAAATCCTGAAAGCATGGTCGCCCTTTATTGTCTTAACCATCATTGTCATTATCTGGAGCCTGCCGCAATTTAAAGCGCTGTTTGCCAAAGGCGGCGCTCTATACAGCTTGGTATTCAGTTTTCATGTGCCGGGGCTGGATAACCTAGTAATTAAAACCACCCCGATTGTCACTAGTGATACGCCCTATGCTGCCGAGTATAAATTTGATCTGATTTCAGCCACAGGATCAGGCATTTTACTCGCAGCATTAATCACGATGGCCTTACTGCGTATCCGTATTAGCGATGGTATCAGCGTCTTTGCAGAAACCTTGCAAGAGCTGCTCCGTCCGATATTTTCTATTGCCTGCGTGCTGGGCTTTGCTTATCTAGCCAATTATTCTGGTCTATCCTCCACCCTTGCGTTGGCATTGGCTTCCACTGGAAAGTTCTTCCCATTTTTTTCACCAGTACTGGGCTGGTTAGGCGTATTTTTAACCGGATCGGACACCTCTAGCAACGCATTGTTTTCCAGTCTGCAATCCATTACCGCCCAACAAATTGGGGTGAGCGAAGTCTTGCTAGTCGCTGCCAATACCACCGGTGGCGTAACTGGAAAAATGATCTCCCCTCAATCCATCGCCGTAGCGTGCGCCGCAGTCGGGTTGGTTGGTCGCGAGTCAGATTTATTTCGCTTTACCATTAAATGGAGTTTTATGTTTTTGCTACTACTCTGCATCATGACCTATATCCAAGCCTATTACCTGACCGGCATGATTCCAGGATGAGTCTTTAATTAAAAAAGAGAAAACCAGAGATGGTTTTCTCTTTTAAGGCGCTATGCTCCGGATAAACTTAATTAAATAAAGAAACGCTGATTGTTTTGTTAATCCCGTACAAAAACCCAGTATTTGGACTACCCCCAATACTGGGAACAAGCCTAATCAGCGCATTACCAAAAATCCCCAACAAGACAACAGCGCGCTTTAGCCAATGCCTTACCATCTCTTTCCAGTTATGCACCACACCTCCACCTATTCATTTACTTAGGGACCAAAATTATCTGTTCAGGGATTAAGTCATATCACCTTTATCGTTAAAGACATTGAGCGCATGAATAATAACTGGGGTCAGAGTAAAGTTAAATCTGCTTTCTCCGGCGCTGAGGGTATGAACCATAGTAGGATTTAAGTTTGCTCTAACCCCAGTTACTCATTGGCATAAAAAACACAACGCATTTCTAAAAAACAGAATTCTCGACTAAACAATTAAACGTCCACTTAACCCTTTAATTTCTTCAGCCTTGCACCCCATGCGTGAGGGGCTTAAATCTATCCACTAAGCCCCACTGAAGGTCATCACCACAAGTCGCAACAGATGATCCCCCTGCCCCGCAAAAATACCGCAGAAGAAATAACTCAAGAAGACCTGCCCCATCACTCCATATTGCATTTGCTTGCAAAATATCCAATTCAAATGAAATTCACGCGAAATCTTGTATAAAACGTAAGGATTTACCACATTGTCTTCCGATTAATCTTATGTAAAATGTAAGTTTCAACCCATTTACTTTCCATCCTTTCATAAGTAAGACAGTCTGTCAGCGCTTAAATTGAATATAGCCATCACTTTACTATCAAGAGAACATTGTCGCTGGCTTGAAATCCAAATCGGGTAGCTGCCGCTTTGTTCGACCATACCATGTTGAAATTAAAAATGATCACGACTAAACCACTCTCGTTCTACGACCCTGCCTTCTATCAAAATCCTTATGCCAGCTTTCAACGGCTCATGGAGAAGGGCGAAATCCACTACGTCAAGTTCCCCAGCGGAGTATGCGGCTGGCTAGTCACCGGTTACGATGCGGCGATGAAAACGCTCACGCACCCAAACATAGGTAAAAACCACAAACTGGGCAATGCTCATTGGCGCTCACTCGCGTCAATCATGCCAGAGCCGCAGCACACCACCCTACAGTCGCACCTGTTACATCAGGATCCGCCCAGACACACAGCTCTGCGCGCTTTAATCATGGAGGCGTTCTCCGCTTCGCGGATTGATCGATTTCGTGAGCGAATCGCGCTGATAGCACAGCGCTTGCTTGAGCCGCTCCAAAGAGCTGGGGAATGTGACTTGATCGCCGATTTTGCATCGCAACTGCCCTTGCTGGTATTGAGCGAAGTAATCGGGCTTTCTGACAAGCACCGCATACAATTCAAACCTGTCTGGTGTAAGGTAGTGCAGCCTGTTGGCCCTAACGACGTCGGGCGAGCAGCGTACATTGGATTATTAACTGAGTTGCAATCCTATATTGACACCGTCATTGTTGAGTCACGTGGCGGTGATTCCGATCGACTGATCGTTCAACTTATCGCCGCCTATGACGGGAAAAAGATAAGCCGTGACGAGCTCACTTCGGTGTTATTTCAATTACTGGTTGCTGGTCAGGAGCCGATGACCAATCAAATCGGCAATGCCATGCTGGCATTGCTGCAGCATCCCGAGCAACTCAAACAAATACGGGAGGATTCAACACGTATTGACCGAGCAATGACCGAGTTGCTTCGGTACGATGGCGCGTTTGCATTAAGCACATGGCGATTTTTTACCGAAACAACTCAATGGTTGGGCGCAACTGTTTTTGCGGGCGACTCGGTGATCGTCGGGCTCAACGCGGCCAATCACGATTCGGCGCAGTTCGGTTGTCCTCACAAGCTTGATTTTGCGCGTGAACCAAACAAGCCACTTTCATTTGGCTATGACCATCACTACTGCCCTGCCTCTGCATTAGCACGGTTGGAGCTCGAAGTCAGCATTCAAGCAATTTTAGAATACCTGCCCAACATCCAACTGGCCTGCACCGACAGAGAATTGCGCTGGATTAATGCGGTGTTGGCACGTGGACTGTTGGCACTGCCGGTGAGATATACTCTTGGAGCATCAAGATCATGATACCTCCACTCAAACACGACTCCGTTGCCAACACAACCAAAGCCATTCTGAATATCTTGCTACGGCACCGACGCGAACTTTATCCCAATGCGCGGCATCAATATTTACCGCAACAGGAACAGATACGCAGGTTGGTACAAACCGGCGAGACAATACAACTGACATTGCCGGCATTTCCCTGCAAATCACCCAATTCCGACAAGGTGCTGGGTGATTTGCCAGATATGGCCGAACGCATGTCATTGCGGTTCTTAAAACAACTGTGCGATGAAATTGAAAAGGTTTATGTGGCTGGCGCTCGTGTGTTGATCTGTTCAGATGGTCATGTTTTTGGTGATCTGATCCAAGTGAATGATTCCACGATTAATGGCTACACCGCTGGATTGATCGATATGATCAATACAGAGCAGATTTCATGCATCGACATATTCCAGTTAGGTCATGTATACCATCAAGTTGATTTTGATACGCAGCGCGCATTGCTTGTCGAAGAATGGGCGCGACCGCTTCCTGTTCTGCGCGAGGAAGTAACATCTAACGAGTACCAAAACAAACTGTACCGCGGCATAACGCGATTCCTACTGGAGGATGCGTGTTTATCAGTCGGCATGAGCAAATCTGCCTTACAACGCCTTAGCAAGACACGAGCACTGGCCGTCATGCAGCGCTCGGAAGCGTGGGGCAATTTAATTGCGCATCATCACCCATGCACCGTGCGACTTTCAATTCATCCGCAACCGCCGGGTTCGGCCAAATTAGGCATCATGCTGCTCAACGCCACCGATACTTGGGTAACCCCATGGCACGCAGTGCTTGTAGATAGTGGCAATAGTACTTTGTTGATGAAGCATCGCGAAGCGAAACAGATTGGCAATCTGGTCCGAGAGAATGGACGGCCCAGTCACTACGTCATTCCAAATGAGTATCGATGTTGATGCTTTAAAAATAACTGGGGCCAGAAAAAACCTACAGAGTCAGTCTTAAAAAAACCTACAAGGTCAGGTCTTACATTTGACATGAAGCAATCAATTAACCAATCAATTAATAACTGGCACCTTCGGAGTAACAAAATTGACCACAGTCCATATGGCAATTCGCATGAGGCATAGTGCACCAAATGCCGCATAACCCGTCAGTGGAGAGGGGCTGCGCAAAAGCGCGCATGCCTGAACAACCGAAATACATCCTAGGCTCTAGTGATTCGGAACGTGAGCGGTTAATCAGACAGAGTGCAGCGCACGAACCCGAGGCGGTCTGGCTGCTGGACCAAATCGGAGTGCAACCGGGCTGGCGCGCGGTCGACGTTGGATGCGGACCGCTTGGAATCCTCAACCTCCTCTCTGATCGGGTGGGTCCGAGTGGAGCGGTCGTAGGTTTGGACAACGAGCCGCGCATGCTGGAGATGGGGCGACATTCTGTTGCCGAACTCGGTCTGCAGAATGTGCAGCTAATGCTAGGGGAAGCGGCCTCAAGCGGTCTTCCGAGGTCATACTTCGATTTTGCCCACGCTCGCCTTGTGCTTATCAACGTGCCGAACCCCGAAGAGGTGCTCCGCGAGACGGCGGCACTCGTTCGTCCGGGGGGCGTGGTCGCTATTCAGGATGTCGATTGGATCTCCTGGACGTGCGAGCCACCTCATCCGAAATGGGATCGGCTGATTTCGATACTGACAGCGGTTCGACGCGCACGTGGGCTCGACGTTTTCATCGGCCGCCGCGTACCGGGTATGCTCCACAAATTGGGACTCGTCGATGTGCAGATGAAGGCGTTCGCACCAATATGGAGGTCCGGCGACCTGCATCAGAACCTCCCCATCGTCTTTGCTGGCATCCACAAGGAGCAGATTATCGAGGACAGGCTGTGCACGGAAGACGAGCTCACCGACTTGATGCACGTCTTAAGCGATCACCTGAGCCATCGCGATACTTTCGTTGTCTACAGCCTCTTGTTCCAAACCTGGGGCTTCAAGCCTGTGCACAATGAGCAATCCGCGTTATAGCGCTTAACATAGAACCTAAAGTGTCATGGCTTACATTTGACGAGAAGCTATCAATTCAATCTGATTTACAAACTACTGTACATTTTATCTGACGTAAAATGTAAGGCCTGACCCCGTTGCTCCCTCTGAATTCAGCATAGGCACGAAGGCTTACTTGGGGCTACTCAGGCGATGCCCCAATGAAGTCGCATAGGCTGCCGCGCGTACTGGTAGTGTTGGATCGGCGCTTGGCAGCATGCCCGCAGGTAAGACAGTAGGAATGAAGGTAGTCGTATCACAAGCTTGGGCTGTTTGCGCTTTGATGCGAATGTTCCCCACCAATACTTCTTTGCGTGTTGTAGGCCAGACTTCTGTTGGATCAATTAAGTTGTCTTCCTTTTGGGCAAGCATTGCATACAACTGGAACTCGACGGGTCCATTTTCCAGTCGGCTGGTCAATTCATCTGCCAAGAACGCCTTGCTGCGTGCTGCGGCTTCTTCATCACTCAAGCCCTGTTGATTAGCCACAGGCTCTGCGCGCCAGCGAATTGCTGTTTTCTTGTGTGCGCTGTTTTCCAGGTAGAAAGTACTTACTGCCCAATAGGGTATGGTTGCGTAACTGGCCGGAACTGGCTGGCTGGCAACATACTTGGCTTGCAACAATGTATGCGGATTTGCTGCATTAAATGCATCCAACTTTTCTTTGATGGGCTTGCCTGTAGCTGGATCTGGTTTGCGAACCGCCAAGAATTCTACAAACTCGCTGGGCGTGCGGGCAAAAAACATCGGTGATGAAATCATCAGGAGATCATGCCGCTCACCACCCGCAATGTCGAACCTAAGCGTTAGGCCGCGCAAATTACGGGCATTATCTGGCGCATTTGGGTTGCCACCACCAATTGAAAAACGGCCTATCATAGGGGTAATGGTATTAGCTTGCAGATGCTTGGCTGAAGACAATTTAGCACCAGCGCCACTAGAAATAAACTCGCCACTGATACAGAATCCCTTGGCATGTGAGGCACGCATATGGGCATGGCGGCCAAACACACCATTCAATGCGTCAACCAAGGCTGCGGGGCTGGGTTCGTCGGCAAGTGCAGCGCCTATACACAGGCTAGTGAGCGTACCAAGGGCTATCGTTGATTTGAATTTCATTATGACTTTCCTTATATGTTATTGATGAAGTGAATTGGTTCTGCCGCATTAACTGCATGGGGACAAGCTTAGTCTAAGTCGACCTGTCACCCTATTTCAAAATTTGTTGAATTTTTCCTGCCGAGGTGCAAAGCTGGTCGACAAACAGTAGTGGGTTAGGCTTCATCCTGAAGCCTCTGCACTTAGCAGATTGTGTGTATTGCTTAATGCCAGCGAGCTCACGTTACACCGAGTGAAATGCTGTGAGTATTGGCTGCGTGATTCGCTGAATTGCATTAATAATGCTATTCAAATACTTGATTTTCCGCACCACGATAGGCACTTCCTTATCCACAGAGCCTGATGGTCAGCCTGAGCTAGTTCGGCAGAGCCATTTATAGTTTCTAACATTGCGGCTATTTGTCATTTATTTGGACCTATGGTTGTAATGTTTGTATATGGCATGATCTAAGCCAAAAATTAATGCTGCAAAAAGGCAACTTAACAGAATGGCGATGAGTGACTCCCTCGCTAAGATACCCCCGCCTGTGGCGAGTGCAGGTGGATGGCGTATTGATGAAGATTGAATAATGAGTAAGAAAATACATCCGATTATCCAGGTGCAGGTCTGTTCGTAAAAATGAGTCAATTTCATTTGAGTGATGAAAAAGAGCAGCAAGGCCTCCCCGATGGCGGATAACAAATGAGCCAATAATTTACCGTTGAAGCTGCGGTAAAAGGATACTTGATGGCTTGTTGACATTAATACCGTAATGGCCAGGGGGAATCCCCCTGCTGGGCTATGCCAGTACGCAGCAGCCGGTAGAGCGGCTGCACAAAATATCGCTACGCGTGTGATATCTTTATGCATCACCAAATACATCAGTGAAAAAGGGTTCGTATCGGATCCACTTTGGGCTCACACCTGCGAAAATTAGCCACTGATGTTGTCCTTTCATGAGTGTGAGTGGGCTGCATAAACAATAATTGGCGACAACAAAAAGCGTATTCAGTGGCCCTAAGTCCATCCATCCATCCGACTCAAATTTGATGCGCTTGAACGACTAATTGTTTAACAACCACTATGATGTTTTCCCATGCTTGCCCCGTTTTCCAAGTGCTGTGATAGACGCAGCTTTTGCGAGCTATTAAATCTGCTGCAATTAGCTAGTAAGCCTCATTCCATGCGGCTAGAGCCTCTTTGTTTACTCCTTCACCCAGCACTTCACCAATTGAGGCGATCGAGTGACAATCAACGGTCGTGTCCTGGCCTAATGTAATACCAAGGCTGGCGTACTTATGTGCAATTCGGCTAAGGTTAGGCTTGGCGATTTCAGATCGATTTAGATTTGCTGTATAGCCATATACGGTATCCGCCATTGAAGACTATGAGTTTCGTGTTTTTACAATTAGGAATAAGTATTAATATTCATTAAAAGTACATATTTTTGGTAAAAGCCCAATCAACCTGCGTTATAGTTTCCCAGAGCATGGTGGGCGGCTAAGCGAACTACATAGCCTAATTTAAAAAAAGCAGCTGAAATCAGCACGGTTAAATGGGCGCAGGTTTGCTCGCTGATGCTGAAATATGCATCGTAAAAATAAGCAATTGCAATCGCCGCCAGCATGCAAAAAATAGCGAGCGATATTATCGCGCGGCCTAGATTGAGCGCAGTTTGCGGCTTGATATTTGAAATAAATTGCCAATTTTGCGTGCGCTCTACGCCTTGCCATGCGGTGATTGCATTCATTTTGCTCACTTCATATTGATGATTGAAAGCGGATCGCACCGTATCAAATGGCAGAAATCCAATTCGTTGCAGGTCTTCGTTCGTCGTCACGGTTCTTCTCCTCACGGTTGTGCTTCCCAATGCGCTTGTAAAACGGTAAATAATTCACGCTCTTCAAAGCGAACATGTGCTTTCAGTAGCAAACCAAATTGTTTGAGTGCATTTGAGTTGGTCTCATCTCCACTCAGGCTAAGCAATTGCTGATGTTCTATTTTCAGCCGGTTTGTAAGTGCAAATTCGCCATAACTTAATAACTGAGGAATTAAGGTTTCTTCCTCTTCCTTAAAATGCGCACTCAGTTCAATTCTTGCAGTTTTAACCTGCTGACTAAGACTTTCAGAGATGGTATGCACTGGGGCAGAAGCTAGGCTGTTCGCCAGCTTTAGCGAGGCATAATGCTCGCGAGAAAGCTTGATTAGTTTCTCATCACGTCGCATCTTGATCTCCTTAAGTCTCAGTTGTTAAATGTGACTATAAAATACATATTTAAAATAGTCAAAATATATTCATCTTTTAGTTATGGTATTTATATCTTTGTCATGAGTTGAGGTACTGACACACATTACTCAACATGCTGATTATGTGCTGATGGTTTTGATTTACTTGGTGGCGAACCAGCATCGCTTAGCAACGATCCATGAAAGATCGACGAGATTTGACGTTTCACGCAGCCATATGATGAAGGTTGTGAATCAATTAATCCGTCATGGCTATGTTGAGGGGCTGCGTGGCAAGGGGGACGGATTACCTTTGGAAGGTTCGCTAAATGAGATTGGTGTTGATAATGTTGTTCGTCATATGGAGCATGATCTGTCTTTGGTTGAAACCTATAGGGTCAGGTCTTGCATTTGACATGAATGTAATTAATTTATCAGCCTTGCAAACCACTATAAATTATATCTTGTGCAAAATATAAGGCCTAGCCCCATATTTCTCCTTCCTAAATTTCATTCGGTCATCGAATATATCGTAATAGAAATATCAACTCCTAACGATTGCATACGCGCAAGAGTGTGAATAGATATGGGATTAATAACGTAACGCGGACTAACCCCGCTACTGTATCCAATATCTAATGTTTTTTTAGAGCATGCTCGCCACAGTGATTGCAGTGCTACCGGAAGCTGCTCAATGCAATTAAGTAAACAATTGATACTTTCTTCAGGCGTTTTAAAATTACCATACTGATCAAACGCTTCAAAAGTAGCTTGATAACCAATGCCATCAATATAGCCAACATGCAAACGAGTAATAGTCGCAGTGTCAGGAGATTCACTTTCAGGAGAGATAACTTCCGCGAGTGAAGTCAAATCGACTGGAGCCGTGAGCACCAAATCTGTATTTATATATCGTACAGTTTTTTCGTAATCTATTTCCATAGCTTCATTCCCTGAATAAGTAGTACATTTCCAACTTTCAAACTTAAGCCTAAGAAATTAAGTATTACATTTGACATAATTATTATAAATTTAGCCTGCTTTGCAAACAGTAATCCTCCCTAAAAATCATCATAATATTACGCAATCCTTCTGATGGTAAATCTTGTGCACCTTGCAATAAACGACAAGGAATCCGCAAATAGTGCAAGCTTTCATAGGGGCATTTTTTGCTGTTTAGGGGCATATTCAGCGTGACTTTGCCTGCGGCACTGGCGATTTTTCCTTGGCTGTTTTGTAGCTTTTGCACGCATTGCAAAGTGCCTTGGCGATTATCCAGTTGGTTGGGTGTTTTAACCGTCAGATCCGCCGCCTGAATATGGCCCGCTTGGTTATCTATTTTTTGCGCATTTAATGTAAGCGCCTAAGGAGTTGAGTACCACGCTTAGATACGAAAGCGTCGTCAAACCCGCGATGGCCATCACCCAACTCAGCATTATTAATAGCAAAAATACCCTGCACGAGAAACAGCAACTATTCAACGTGCCTATGCGTAAAATAAGGGCTCTAACACTTGTGGGGAGCTTTGTTTAACTTAAATCTGCGCCTAGCCCACTTTATCAATGACTGAGCTAGCAACGCTTAATTTCCATCGCCAAGCTAGGGTCTGTTGACGTTTCATTTACAATAGTGCTGAGCCGAGAAACGGCCAGGCACAAGGCATGTAACAAAGGCAATAACGGGTTATTGTCGAGGAGCATCACGCATTTCCGGCCCCGCCCCTCGCGGTTTAGCCCCTTTGGGGGCGGAACTAAAGTTAAAAATCGCTCATGGTACTTGTACCATGTTGCAATTTTCTCCTTGATCAGCCCCCCCCAAAAAAGTGCCAAACGCAGCCGTGTATAAAACGTCAACAGATCCTAGCAGCCTGTCGGACTTCGCATCAGTCAGCTGCAAAATCACCTGATCGGCCTATATTTCACCAGATTTTTGACCAATAACTCGTTATTGGCGCTGCAAATCCGGCAAAATCCGGTCTCGACCATGCGATTTTTCGCTTCGACCGTCTAAGTTGCTAGCAATACGCTTTCAAAGCTTTGGAAAACCCTCCTGATACTCGGGGCATTGGAGGTAATGGCCGCTTACCTTTTATTCAAGCTTTGCGAGCACGTTTTATTGCCCAACTGGCCTACGAGTCAAAACAAGGCGGGCAGTTAGCCTTGTACTCTTTTATATTTTTCACAAGAAACCATATGGCCCACACTTCTTACACTGGCTGGCCCGCTCTAAAGCCTGCACTCTACCTTTTTATCATTCTCGCTCTGCTCATGCTGTGGTACGGCCCGATTGCTCAGCAGGCGCATTATCATGATTTTGCGGATCAACGTGCGGGCTTAGGCATCGCGAATCTACGCGATGTATTATCCAACCTCGGTTTTGCACTGATCGGGGCATGGGGCTTACAGCGCAGCGGCTCACAGCAGGGCATCGCCAAAGCAGGCTGGATGTTTGGATTTTTCAGCCTGCTGCTCACTGCGGTAGGCTCGGTTTGGTATCATCTTGCGCCTGATGATGTGCGGCTGATTTGGGATCGGATCCCCATTGCCCTTGCTTGCGCGGGATTTTTATCGGCACTGGCTAGCCAGCTGCATGGCAGGCTCAACAGCACATGGTTTATTGTTCCCTTAGCCTGCTGGGCCGTTTTGTCTGTGGGCTATTGGGCCGTCACACAAGATTTGCGCCCCTATTTATTACTACAGGCTTTACCGCTGATTTTATTGCCGCTATGGCAGTGGCAGCTTTGCGGCAGGCAGCGCCCTTTTTGGCTGATGCTGGCGGCTAGCCTTTGCTATATTTTGGCCAAAACTGCCGAATTACAGGATCTAATGCTTTTTAATACCCTGCAGCAGTATTTATCCGGCCATACTTTAAAACATCTTTTAGCCAGCCTTGCCTGCCTATTTATTTTATTTGCGAGCCCCCATGAAACTGCCTGACTTGTTATTTCGCCGTTTTGCCAGCCTGCTGCTATTGCTCACGCTGACCAGCCCTGCTCAGGCGGTAAGTAGCCTGCAAGAATTCCAGACCAGCATTGCTGAGCTGATCAGCATCCGCACCGAAGCTTACCGCTTTGCCGAGCAGCATCAGATCATCGGCAATAGCGCCACCCCCAAATTAAACCGCCAGCAAAGCGAGCAATTACGCGGCATTATTCAGCAGTATTTTGCTGTACGCGCCCGCCTACTACCCGAAGTAGAGCATATCGCCCCCTGCTTTGCCCTGAGCGCCCCCATCCGCCTAAACATACAAAAGCCCAGCACAACCGGCTTGCCGGAGCTGTGCACCACTGCAAAAAGCCGAATGTGGGCGCCATCGCTAAACCCATATGACGAGGTAGGTAAAAAAACACTGCTCGATCTTGAACGCGGGCTAGCCGCGGCGCTCGTGCTGATGGATAGCTACCAAATTGCCATTGCGCCCTACGCGCAGAACGCAGAACTTCGCTACCTACTTAATTACGATGTAAAAAACACCATACAACTGGATGAATTGATCCGCCAGTACCGCTCAGGCGAGGTACACGCTCAGCTACTCCTCGCCAGTAATCTGGTCGATCAATACTTTAAAATGCGGAGTGAAAGCAGCCAAACACCTGATGCTAATGAGCAATATTTATATGCCCTGAGCCAAAGTACGGTTTGGTATGTGAATCAGCGAAAAAGCACCAGAGGTAATCCACTAGAAATCACACAATTCATTCTTGAAGACTTTAATCAGCAGAGAAAAGTAGCACAGAACATCCTTAGCTTTGGTCTAAGCTTTGGCTTTGGCCAAATGGTGGGCCTAGTGCAAACGCGTAATGGCAAGTTAAATCGCCCTGATCCCAGCACACTAATCCAGCTAGAAAGCGAAATGCGCCCACTGGATATCTTGCTGGAAAAAACACCGTTTCGCCTCACCGATAAAATGATTCCCGGCCACTACGGCCATATGGCGCTGTGGCTAGGCTCTGAAGCCGAGCTAAAAGAAATGGGGGCATGGGATGACATCCCAGCTCAGTGGCAAGAGCAAGTACGTAAAGGGAAACGCATCGTAGAAGCGCTGCGCTCTGGCGTCACCCTGAGTACGCTCGATCACTTTATGAATATTGATGATCTGCTCGTGCTGCGCGATCAACGCATATTAAGTAAAGATTACCAGCGCAATGCCGCAATCACCGCAGTGCAGCAGCTGGGCAAAGAATACGATTTTAATTTTGACGTAATGACGCACGAGCGCATCGTTTGTTCTGAGCTGGCCTACGTGGTCTTTCCAGATCTTGATTGGCCGCTGGCCCAAACACTGGGCCGCTACACCATTAGCCCAGATAATGTAGCCCAACTGGCTATGGGCGAGATGCCCATCTTTAGCCCCATTATCATGTACCGCGATGGCAAGCGCGAAGAGGATCAGTTACAAGAAAAATTACTTGCGCTGATCTCAAGAGTAAAACACAGCAACGAGATCATCAACGATGCTCGCCCTTCAACCCAGTAGCCATAGTCAAACAAAAAGAAAACGTGCTTTTTACCAAAGGCTTCCGTGAATTTAACGTGCTGGTTCAAGCAAACCCAAAGGCCATTAAAGTATGAGCGAAAAGGGATTCTTGGCTCGCTTATCCACGGCAGTTTTTCTTATTTGGCAAAATTCTAATATTGTAAGTACCTCTACTCTTCAGCAAAAAAACGCCAACCCTAGGGTTGGCGTTTTAAATATGAAATTGCTTAAAGCAGATTCTGCTCACCCACGCCAATATTCATATCTAATAAACGGCTTTCTGCAACGTCCCCCGCTTTAGCGGATAAAGGCGATAGACGTTTGGCTTCTAATTCATCCAAATATTTTGGCGTAATATCGCCAGTAATATATTTGCCATCAAAACAGGATGTTTCAAATGAAGTAATCTTGCCTGCACTGGCCTTGCTACACGCATCAATTAAAGCATCTAATTCTTGATAGATAATCGCATCCACGCCAATTTCATCAGCGATTTGCTGATCAGTACGGCCCGTTGCAATCAGCTCTGCACGCGTAGGCATATCAATACCATAAACATGCGGATACATCACTGGCGGCGCAGCGGAGGCTAAATAAACTTTAGTTGCCCCGCAATCCCTCACCATTTGTACAATTTGGCGGCTGGTTGTACCACGCACAATTGAATCATCCACCAGTAATACATTCTTGCCTCGAAACTCAACCGCAATTGGGTTAAGCTTTTGGCGCACTGATTTTTTACGGCTAGCTTGGCCTGGCATAATAAAAGTGCGGCCAATATAGCGGTTTTTCATAAAGCCTTCGCGATATGGCAAACCTAATTTATTGGCTAATTGCAAGGCTGAATCACGGCTGGTATCCGGAATAGGAATAACTACGTCGATATCAAGTTTTGGAATCACAGCGGCGACTTTATCGGCTAGATTCTCACCCATATTTAATCGCGCTTCGTGCACCGAAATACCATCGATAACGGTATCTGGGCGGGCGAAATAAACATGTTCAAAGATGCAAGGCACAAGCACAGGATTGGCATGGCATTGCTTGCTATGGAATTCGCCTTCAAAAGTCACATATACCGCTTCGCCTGGCGCAATGTCACGCTCAAATTTAAAGCCCAATACATCATGTGCCACAGATTCTGAGGCAACAATATATTCAAGGCCTTCTGGTGTTTCGTGCGTGCCTAAGCACAGCGGGCGAATACCATAAGGATCACGGAAAGCCACCAAGCCAAAGCCAGCAATCATTGCCACAACTGCATAAGCGCCTTTTACCCGCTCGTGCACAGCGGTGATCGCATCAAATACAGTGCCTGCATCCAGGTGAGGCCCTGTGACACGGCGTGACAGCTCATGCGCAAACACATTGAGCAGCGCTTCAGAATCGGAGTTGGTGTTGATATGGCGCAGATCAGTGCGGTACATATCTTCTTTCAACTGTTTATCGTTGGTCAGGTTGCCGTTATGCGCCAGCACAATACCAAATGGGCTATTTACATAAAAAGGCTGCGATTCTGCAAGGCTAGAGGCAGAGCCTGCCGTTGGATAGCGCACATGGCCAATCCCAGCGTTCCCCATCAAAGAGCGCATATTGCGAGTGCGGAATACATCACTCACTAAGCCCTGCCCTTTGTGCATATGGAGCGTGAGCCCCTCCGCAGTAACGATTCCTGCAGCATCTTGACCACGATGCTGCAAAACCAGCAAACCATCGTATAACAACTGATTAACGGGTGTCTTGGCGACGATACCTACAATGCCACACATCGGAGTGCCCCTTTAGTTCTTTAATCTAACAAATGCACGCATAGCAGCCAAAATGGCCATCACGGCAGTATCTTTAAACAGAGTGGTGGTAAGCACCGACCCAAAATCAATCGTAATGAATGCGCGCAGACAGCGCTTCTGGCAGCCAAACCTTGGCCATCACGGCTGCTTCTTCAAATAAGGGGCTAAACATGGCATTTCGCCAAATCATTTGCTTAGGTAGGCTGGTAAAGCCAGCAGCTAAAACCAGGGTTAAGCATAATAAAAAGCCACGTAATAGGCCAAAACCGGCACCAAACAAGCGATCCATCGGTTTTAAGCCGGTAGCTTGCAAAAATTGATTGAACGTCACTCGCAACATGGCGGAAGCCACCCAAGTCACAAAGAAGATCAAGATAAACCCCGCCAAATAACGCAGCTCATCATTGGGTAAACTTTGCGGCATCCATACAGCGACCACGCTGGCGTAATGACTCGCCAGCCAAAATGCCAGCACCCAAGCCGCCAAAGCCAGCACTTCTTGCACCAAGCCCCGCATCACTGACAGCAGCATGGATAAGCCCATAATGCCTAATACTGTGTAATCAAAACCTGTCATCGTTCAACCTATTTGCTAGATAGGTGCCCGCTTAAGCCAAGCACTCCCATTTTTTTAAGATAGCTTTGTGCTTTCGCCTCGTCTTTGACTGGCCCGACTCTAACCCGCATTAATGCACCTTTTTCTGTTGTTACCTTTTCAGAATAGGCAGGTATGCCTTCAGCTTTAAGCTTACTGACGACTTGTGCTGCTTTATCGCCATCGGCATAAGCGCCAATTTGAATAAAGTAACGTTTATCACGTAGGGTTTTTTCAGCAGGGGCCGCTGACTTACTAGGCATGGCATCCAGCCCATCTAATATTTTTTGGGGATCAGCCACGGCAATAGGCGTTGGTTTAGGCGTTGGGACGGGTGTTATCACTATTTTTTTTTGATGACTCACCAACTTACCAGGCAAAACAGACTGAGTGCTACTAGACACCCGATACTGAGGGGCCGGTGTTGGCGTTGATTCTTGAAGCGGGGGGTCTAGCTCGGGCTGCGGTGTTAAAATAACGGGCACCTCTGCAGTGTCCACTAAAGCCACTTCAGGCGCAGCCTTTACAACAGGCTGCAGCAGAGCGGGAGAGCTAGAGATGATTTCTATGCTGTTACTACCAGCGATATTGCGTGGTGGAGTGCTATCAAGTGCCGTCCACAACACAATCAGGGCAAAAACCACTAAGGTAATAGCGCCCACCAAGCGGCGACGGGCACGTTTTTTAAGCTGTAGCAAATCTTCGCTGGTGTTTCGGTTAAGCATATTCAGCGCTCATGCGTCGCCATAACTTCAGCAACTGTGTAAAAGGATCCAAAGGCGAGAATTCTATCACTTTCTGTAGCCAGCTTACAGGCCGCCGTGAAAGCAAGTTCGATATTCTCATAAATATTTATCTGTGCACGAGGAGTAAGGCTACTGACAATCTTTGCCAATTGCTCAGGACTCGCCGCACGCGGCAATTGTGGTGCCGCTAAATGCCATACATCGATACGATCTGCCAACAAGGCCACTACACCTGCAATATCCTTATCGGCCATCATCCCCATCACCGCATGCGTGACTGGATAAAAACCCATACTATCTAAATTAGCCCGTAAGACTTTAGCCGCGTGCGGATTATGCCCTACATCGAGCACCACCGCAGGCCGGCCAGGTAATACTTGGAAACGAGCGGCCAACTCAACTTCAAGCAAGCCGCGCTTTATATCACCGATACCGATCGGCAGTACATCTTTTACGGCATCAAGTAGGGCCAACACAACCGCAGCATTACCTAATTGATATTGCCCACGCAGCGCGGGAAATGGCAGCGCATGGCGGCGCACACCGTTTTTATTCCACCACGTCCATTGCTGCCCTTCTGCCTGCTTTTCAAAACCAAAATCTTGCCCGATAAGCTGCAAGTTTGCGCCAATACGCCGTGCTTCATTCATCAAACTCAGCGGCGGCTCAGGATCAGCACAAATTGCAATTTTATTGGCTCGATAAATACCTGCTTTTTCAAAGCCAATCGCCTCGCGCGTGTCGCCTAAGTAGGATTGATGGTCTAAGCCAACGTTCACAACCGCCGAAGCAAGGGGCTCAAAAACATTGACCGCATCTAAGCGCCCGCCCAAACCCACTTCTAATACCGCCACGTCCACGCCTGCAGCCATAAATTGCTGCACTGCGGCGAGCGTGCCAAACTCAAAGTAGGTCAGGGATATTTCACCACGTGCCGCTTCAATCGCTTGAAAACTAGCCACAATATCGGCGTCACTTGCAGGCTGCAAATTAATAGCCACCCGCTCATGGTAATGCAATAAATGCGGCGAGGTGTAAGTGCCGACTTTGTATCCAGCCGCGTGTAAAATGCTCGATAACATTGTGCACACCGAGCCTTTACCGTTGGTTCCCCCCACCAATAACACAGGGAAATTAGGCTTTAAGCCCATCGCATCACGCACGCTGGCAACGCGCGTTAGCCCCATATCAATCGCACTGGGGTGAAGCTGTTCTAAATAGGAAAGCCACGCATCAAGAGAGAGGGAATCAAACGGAGTAGGCATCAGTTAAGGGCAGGCTGTTTAGAAAGGAGTGTCATTAATTGGGCTAATTTCTGGCGCATTTCACGACGGTCAACCACCATATCTAAAGCGCCTTTTTCCAGCAAGAATTCTGCGCGTTGAAAGCCCTCTGGCAGGGTTTCACGAACGGTTTGCTCGATCACACGCTGGCCGGCAAAACCAATCAACGCGCCAGGCTCTGCCATCACAACGTCACCTAAAAAGGCAAAGGAGGCTGAAACACCACCCATTGTTGGGTCGGTTAGAATAGAAATAAAAGGCAGTTTTTTATCGGCCAGCTTGGTTAAAATTGCGCTGGTTTTGGTCATCTGCATCAGCGAATTCAAGCCTTCTTGCATCCGTGCGCCACCTGAAGCCGACACACAAATAAAAGGGATATTGTTTTCGATAGCCACCCGCACGCCACGAACAAAGCGCTCGCCAACCACCGAGCCCATCGAACCACCAATAAACTTAAACTCAAATGCAGCCATCACAACCGGCACATTTAAAATAGCGCCCTGCATTACAACCAGTGCATCGTCTTCGCCCGTTGCTTCTTGTGCCGCACTCAGCCTATCGCTATATTTTTTGCTATCTTTAAATTTCAGCACGTCCAGCGGCTTGACTTCAGCTCCAATTTCAAACCGGCCTTCTTGATCGAGCAAGATATCCAAACGGCGGCGTGCGGCTACCGCATTGTGGTAATCACACTTTGGGCATACTTCTAAGTTGTTTTCTAAATCAGTACGGTATAAAACCGCGCTGCAAGCAGGGCATTTATGCCATAAGCCCTCAGGCACACCTGACTTGGTCACCGTAGTGCGAATCTTAATCTTCGGCGGAAGCAGTTTTTGCAGCCAGCTCATTGTTATTTCTCCATCAGCAGCACTTTAATAAACTAGCAAATGAGGCCTTGTAGATATACGGAGAACAGCATGCTGTTCTCCGTATTCTGCGCTGGCCATCAACACTTGTTTAAGCGCGTGCGGTGTCCATCGCGGCACGAATGCCGGTAAGAAAGTCTGTTAATCGATCAGCTAGGCCTTCTTCGCCCGCCTCAGCTTCTTTTACTAAACGTGAGCCAATCACAACCGCATCGGCCACACCAGCCACGGCTTTTGCCGTTGCTGCATCACTAATCCCAAAACCCACGCCTACGGGAATATTGAGATATTCTTTGATAACACTGAGTTTTTCAGTGACATCTTTAATATCAAGATTGGCCGAACCTGTTACACCCTTCAGCGAAACATAGTACACGTAACCTGCCGCCATCTCTGCAACCGCTTTAATTCGGGATGCATGCGTGGTGGGGGCCAGCAAAAAGATGGGGTCGATGCCGTGTGATTTAAGGATGTCGACGCGCTCCTTGGCTTCTTCAGGTGGCAAATCAACGGTTAATACCCCGTCTACGCCTGCCAATACCGCCGCCTTAGAGAATGCTTCATAGCCCATCGCTTCCATCGGATTAGCGTAGCCCATCAATACCACCGGTGTTTCTGTATTGGTCTGGCGAAACTCAGCGACCATGCCCAGCACTTGACGCAGGGAAACGCCATGCAAAAGCGCCCGCTCTGATGCTCGCTGAATCACAGGGCCATCGGCCATCGGGTCAGAAAACGGCACGCCCAGCTCTAAAATATCAGCGCCACCCGCCACCAGCGCATGCATTACACCAACCGTAATACGTGGATGCGGATCTCCTGCAGTCACAAAAGGGATCAAGGCCTGGCGATTCTGGCCTTGCAAACGCGCAAACGTTGCTTGAATTCGGGACATAGGTCTATCCAGGGGTGTTATTAAAGTTCGATACCAGTAAGGCGGGCCAATGTTGGGATATCTTTATCACCACGACCCGACAAATTCACCAAAATCACTTGATCTTTTGACATCGTTTTAGCCATCTTGGCCGCATGCGCTAATGCATGACTCGACTCAAGGGCCGGAATGATACCCTCAAAATGACAAAGATCGTGAAAAGCTGCAATCGCTTCATCATCATTAATCGCCACATACTCTGCGCGACCGATGTCTTTTAGGTAGCTATGCTCAGGCCCAACCCCCGGGTAATCCAAGCCCGCAGACACAGAATGGGTATCGCTAATCTGCCCATTTTCATCTTGCATCAAGAAGGTACGATTGCCGTGCAATACGCCTACTTTTGCGTTGGTAGTAAGGGGAGCCGCGTGACGGCCGGTTTCAATACCATCCCCGCCCGCCTCTACACCAATCAAACGTACAGATAAATCATCGACGTAGGGATAGAAAATTCCAATTGCATTAGAGCCACCGCCCACACAGGCCACCACGGCATCTGGCTGGCGACCTATCATTTCTGGCATTTGCACCTTGCATTCATCGCCAATCACCCGTTGGAAATCACGCACCAACTGCGGATAAGGATGAGGGCCAGCACAAGTGCCGATGATGTAATAGGTTGAATCGACATTAGTCACCCAATCACGCATCGCTTCATTCATGGCGTCTTTCAGCGTTTTGGTACCAGATTCTACGGCAACAACTTTAGCGCCCAAGAGCTTCATACGATAGACATTGGGGGCTTGGCGCTTCACGTCTTCAGCACCCATATACACGATGCATTCCAAACCATACCGCGCCGCAACCGTAGCGGATGCCACGCCGTGCTGGCCCGCTCCCGTTTCGGCAATCACCCGTTTTTTACCCATGCGGCGAGCAAGCAGCGCTTGGCCGATGGTGTTGTTTACTTTGTGTGCGCCGGTATGGTTTAAGTCTTCGCGTTTTAGATAAATTTGCGCGCCGCCGAGTATTTCAGACCAACGCTTGGCGTGGTAAATCGGGCTAGGGCGGCCAACATAGTGCTTGAGCTCGCTATGGTATTCAGCAACAAACTCAGGATCTTGCAGGGCTTTTTCGTACTCAATACGTAGCTCATCAAGTGCGGGAATCAAAGTTTCGGCAACAAAAATACCGCCAAACTGGCCAAAATGACCGTGGGAATCGGGCTGCTGATAGGATTGCTGGCCGTGTGTTGTCTCAGTCATGCGCATTTCTCTCTGCTTGATTAATAAACGCAGCAATTTTTGCTACATCTTTTACACCCTTGCTACTTTCTACACCGCTCGATACATCCACGGCCCAAGGTTTGACCTTGCAAATCGCTTCAAAAACATTTTCTGAATGTAAGCCACCTGACAAAATCAGGGGCAAAGGTAGCTTTTCTGGGATCAAATCCCAATCAAAAGCCTCGCCTGTACCACCTGGCACGCCATCTACAAAGGCATCAACCAATATCCCTTTACAGAGTGGCCCTACAAAGCGCTGCGCATATTCTAACAAATTTAGATCAGGCTTTACCCTTAGTGCTTTCAAATAAGGGCGGCCAAATTTCTGGCAATATTCCGGCGACTCATCACCATGAAATTGCAATAGATCCAAAGGCACGCGATCCAGTACGCCACGCACAAAGGCCGCCTCAGCATTCACAAACAAACCCACGCTACTGACAAAGGCAGGCAAGGCCGCAACAATCTGCTCAGCCATGGCGGTTTCCACATAGCGTGGGCTAGGCGGATAAAACACCAAGCCAATAGCATCTGCGCCTAAATCGGCGGAGCGTCTTGCCATTTCTGGGTCACGCAGACCGCAAATTTTAATCCGTGTTTTCATCCATCTGCCCGTTAAATTAAACCATGGCGTGATTCTGGCTCGCTTGCCAAATCGAATTCAGGTGGATAGCTTACACCAGCGAGGTATAGTCCGTCTGGCATAAAGGTTGGTGGCGCGGCTGTTCTATCTTTTGCAAGGATTAATTCGGCCATCCACTCGGGCTTATCGTTGCCCTTGCCGATATGCAATAAGGCTCCAATCATATTACGTACCATATGGTGCAAGAAAGCATCGGCAGAGAAATCACAAATAATAAGATGACCTTCTTTTTGTATATTCGCCCGCGTCATGGTTTTGATCGGAGATTTAGCTTGGCACTCCGCGGCCCTAAAGCTTGTAAAATCATGCTGCCCAAGCAAATACGCTATCCCAGCCTGCATCGCTTCAAAATCTAAATCATTAAAAGTCCAGCCCATACGCCCTGACCAAAGTGCGGGGCGCACCGGATGATTGAGCAATAAATAGCGATAATGCCGAGCAAACGCCGAGAACCGCGCATGAAACCCATCCGAAACAGGCTTGGCCCATAATACGGCTACCGAATCAGGCAGAAAGCTATTCACCCCCCTCACCCACGCGGTGAGCGGGCGATTCACCTGCGTTTCAAAGTGAACAATCTGCCTCGCACCATGTACGCCGGTATCCGTACGGCCAGCGGCATGCACGCGGATGGGCTCACCCGCCATTTGGCTGAGCGCCAGCTCTAAAGCCGCCTGTACGGTCGGCAAATCTTTTTGGACTTGCCAGCCATAAAAGGCTCGGCCATCGTATTCCACTGCGAGCGCGTATTTCATTAACATCGTCATCTACAAAGAAGCCATCTACAAAAAAATATCTAATGAAGCATTAGCAAAGTGCTCAATGCCGCTGCACACAAGAACACAAGCAACAGCCAATCAAAAAAAGACAGCGACTCTACCAGAATCGAGACTTCCTGCAACTCACAAGGCTGCTCCGCAAGCGCCAATCGCTGCACAAATGTGCTCCACGTTAGTGGCTCTGCTTGGGATAAAAACTCGACCGAGAAACGCATTGTTAAGCTCAAGCGCAAAGCCCAGCGTTGCCGATTCAACCCCAAATATGCAAGTGGTCGCAATAAAACATACAGCCCAGAAAAAATCTGCGTCGAGCTTAACCTCCACAGCAGTAATTGCAAGGCCGCTAGTGCACCGATTAAACGCACGGCTTGCAGCCCACCCAAAGCCAAGCCCTCTATCGTGGGTGAGTAGCGGCTTGGCCAAAGATACTGCCCTGGCGTAGCCCAGCCATACACCAGCGCAATCGCCAACAATAAATAGCGGCAGCGTTTTAAAGTTAAGCGGCAGCGCTTAGCACAATAACTTAGGGCAAGTAAAACACATAGCGCAGAAAAGACAATGAGTGGGGTACCCTGCAAGAATTGCAAGATACACGCCACCCAAAGCCAAACTACAATTTGATTTGCAGAATGTATTCTAATCAAAGATTACCTAACAAAGCTTGCGCCTGCTTCTGCTGATCAGGGTTGCCTTCACCAAGAGCCTCTTGTAAGATTTCCCTTGCACCTTCGACATCCCCCATATCCACATACGCTTTTGCCAGATCAATTTTAGTTTGCACAGGATCATCCCCTGCAAAATCTAAACTTGATTCTGTTGTCGAAAACGCAGAATCCGACTCAAAGTTAAGTCCTAAATCACCCAAATCAATGGATCCTTCCATTGGCAAGCTGGATGTAGTGATTTCAAGAGGCGTATCAAGAGAGAAATCAAAATCCAAACCTAAACCATCATCCGGGCTAACGGCTTCCAAGACCTCATCGGCCCCGCCGTTAGGCGGCACGGGTTGATTTGGTGCATCATTCAAATCTAAATCAGGCAAAGTAGCCGTGATATCGGTAGCAGCTTCTGGCATGGCATCAAGATCAAAATTCAAACCAAATGAATCATCCGCAATAGGCTCTAGGGAAGCGACCGTTTCAGCCGATGCTTTTGCTACTGATGAAGTAAAATCAACGGGCAAGTTCAAATCAAGCATTTCATTGTCGCTAGGCGCGTCGACAAGTTTTGCCGCATCTCCTGCCACCAAGAAGTCATCCATGCCAAAATCAAGACTGGCTAAATCATCGATGGCGGTTTTTTTTTTATCTACTGACGCAGTCATATCAAGCGTATTTGAATCAAAATCAAGCGACAAATCTAGATCTGTGAGGCTAGCTTGATGATCAACGTTTGGTGCAGCGGCCTCTACACTCATCATTTCATCAAAATCACTGACGCTACTTGCTGACGAGGATACTGGCAGCTCATCAAGCGGCAAGTCAAACTCATCAGCAGGCATAGACATATTTTCAAACACGCTAGCGGCCGTAGTTGAGGCAAAGGCCGTATTTACGGGTGCTTGGGTATAAAGCGGATTTTCTGGGTCAATTTCACGACCTTGATACGCCGCCTGCTCCCAATGCGCGCCTTTACCTGACGTCATAGCAAAGAGATCTGCCGCCAATTCTTCAAAAGACGTTTTGTCTTTTTTGGCTGCCAATATTTCCAGTAGCTTCAGGCGAATTTCGTGGCGATTTGGATCTTTAACCAAGGCATCACGTAGGATTTCCTCAGCCTGCTCGTTTCGATCGTAAGCCATATACACTTCAGCTTCAGCAATCGGATCAACCTCATCCGTATCAATGGTGCCTAGACCTTGGCGGCTAAAATCGGTAAGGAATGAGTTTTCTGTTGGCTGGGTGCTAATCACCGCACCGCCAGTATTGCCAAGCAGAGTATTAGATTTTAAATCCCCACCTGTTAATACGCTATCCGCAAACGCGCTACCTTGCCTGCGTCTCCGCGTCCAAGCAAAGCCAGCACCACCCAAAATAATCGCTGCCAAACCACCACCTAACGGCAATAAATTATCCATTAGCGCATCTACGGTGCTAGGTTCAGCAACAGGCATTGGAGCAGGTAAAGAACGACGTACTTTCTTTGCTGGGCTAACGCTCGATGCGACACTGGCCGTATCCGGCATCAGCGCGGGAACATCGCTAGCCACCAACGGCTCCGTTGTGGCAACAGGAATTGGCAGCGGCGTAGCGGCAGGCTCTGGACTAGCTTCAGAAACAACGGTAGGGCTTGGCTTGCTAGCGCTTTGCAACTCTGCCCCTGCTCGGCTTTTTAACGCCAGCAGTTTTTCCATGTCTTGAATGTTTTTTTGCAGCTCGGCCACGCGTTGGTTTGACTCATCCAACCCTTTTTGTCTTGCCGTTACTTCTTCTTCCAAGGCTCGGATACGGCCTTGCGATGTAGCATCGCCCTTCGCTTTGCCAGGCGTTTCGCCTTTAGACAACTTCAAAACATCTTGATTTGCGCTACCAGGCAAGGCTTTTTCTTCAACTTTAGGCGTAATTTTGCCCGCATTGACCGGCTCATTACCTGCTACCGCTTGGCGCTTTTGTACCGCTTCAGCAACTTTGTTGCGATAAGCCTGCCAATCTTTCGATTGCAAGCGTACTTCTTGGGCGGCTTCTTTAGCCGGAGTCGCTTGCAACGCTTCTTTACTTGGCACGTTTAAGATACGGCCACGACGTAAGCGATTCATATTGCCATTAAAAGCGTCTGGATTTTTGCGATACAGGCCCACCAACATTTGCTCTAGCGAAACGCCTTCTGCCTGCGTTTGGCGTGCCACCGAAGACAGCGTATCCCCAGCTTTCACTTTATATTGATCAGCTGATTTCTCATCTGTCGCCGCGGCATCTGGAGACTTAGCTTCTGATTTTCTAGGAGCAGACTTAATAACCCCTGTGCGGCGGGTGCCAGGCAGCACGGATGGCGCGAATGATTCTCTTGATGCTCTTGATGCGTTTCCTGCTATAGCGGATGGCGCATAACTCAACGGATCAATCAACGCGGTGTACTCGCGCCGAATTTTTCCGTTCGCCCAATTTAAATCAATCACTAAATCTAAAAACGGTTCAGAAATAGATTGAGTTGAGGACACCAATACAAACTGCTGCCCATTAGCGCGTTTATCAATCACAAGCCGCAAACCCATCGTAGACGAGGGATATGGGATTTGCGCTTGCGCAAAAGCCTCCGGCGCTGCCAGACGAATAACTAAGCCCTCTGCCTCCCCAGGCTGCACTGAAACTAAATCAATTTCAGCTCGAAAAGGCTGGCCTAGCCCAGACAATACATTTAGCCTACCTAATCCAACAGCACCCGCAGACAAGGGTACAGCTAACATAAGAGCAAGGACACAAGCCTTGAGTTTCGGTTTGATCGGCACAATTCCCCCAACACTTCACTTTGTTTTTTAACCAAGGATGAAACCTCGGCGCTTATTGCTTTCTTGATGAACATAACATTTGCGCCAAGCGTGACGCAAGCCGCTCACTTAATTTATATACAGCATACGTGTTAAAACTTGATTTTCAAATAAGGCAAAATAATACGTATAGCTCTGTTTCCTACCACCAGAAATAAGAAATCAGCGCTCCATCAATCTAAAAACACTGCAGTACAAAAAAATATCGCTCTCTTTTTACATATATGCTAGGCACTTAAATCCTATAGCAAATATTAAGCATTAATCCAATCGATATCTACAAAAATCAAACGGGCAATCTTTTCCTAAGCAGGCTCATGCCCCAGTCAAAACCTTGAGCAGCATACTGTAATCGATTCATCTTTTATGGAATAAATCCAAGCCCACCAAACACATACAGCGCATTTGGTGAATGGATACGGGGCGAAGCTTACACCTAAACAGGTAAATAACCCCAACTAATCTACGTAAAATAAAATGGCATAAAATACAACGGAAAACCGGCTGTACTCCATCGCTAGCAATCGTTTTTACTCAAAGCAGCAGAATCAAAAAGCCCCAAACCATCCGTACAGAGCAAATAGGTCGTCATTGTTTATACTAGGCAACAGCAAAAACACGCCACTCTCAGTCATTTTAAAATGACAAATGAAAATGAGTTAGCACGGGGTTTATTGAGATGACCAAGCTTGACAACAAAATGATGCGACCGTTTTCTTTTTGAAATAGGGTCTCTTCTTTTTAAAGGCATCTGCGTAAAATTTGCTAAGCAACATGACTTAGCAAGTTGCATTTCAATCAAAACCCCACCCCCAATCACCCCCTCAATAAATCATAAGCAAGCCATAACACGGCTCAAAATTTTTACTGAAAACAATAATCTACATCAGGTTTTTTGCCGGAAATAAGTTCAGCAATAGCCAATGCCGAACCACAGCACTCTGTCCAACCTAAAGTACCATGCCCAGTATTTAGCCAAAGGCTTGGATACTGGGTGCGGCCAATGTAGGGTAAGTTACCTGGCGTTGCTGGCCGCAGCCCGGTCCAAAATTCAGCCGCAGCATAATCTGCACCACTAGGGAAAATATCTTTCACGCGATCAATAATCGCCTTACAACGTACTGCGTTCAAATCTAAGCTATAGCCATCAAACTCCACCGTACCCGCCACGCGCAAATAATCACCAAGGCGCGAAAACACCAATTTATGACCATCGTCGGTCAGGCTTACCGTAGGGGCGCAATGCTCTGCCCGCACAGGAATCGTTGCGGAATACCCCTTTGCAGGGTAAATATCTAAATGAATACCCAAGGGACGCAGATGCAGCGTGCTATAGCTACCTAAACTCACAACAAACGCGTCTGCAGTGAGGGCTTCCAAACCCTGATCACCCTGCACCCGCACCGCTTGCACATCGTCTCCAGCACACTCAAAGCCCGCTATTTCGCAGTCGTAGCGAAACTTCACCCCCGCCTGCTCACAGCGCAACGCTAACTCGCTGGTAAAGACCCGTGCGTCCCCAGATTCATCGCTGGGGGTATACGTACCACCAACAATTGGCCGCATAGAGCTCTGCAAAGCAGGCTCAATCAATAAGCATTCTGCGACTGATTTCACATGTCGATCTAAACCTAACTCACCCATTAATTTTGCCGCTGGAATCGCCGCCTCAAACTCTGACAGCTCAGTGTAATAATGCAATATGCCTTCTGTACGCTGGTGATATTCAATCCCTGTGCTAGCACGTAACGCTTGCAAGGTATCTCGGCTATATAAACCTAAGCGCACTAAGTTTTGCAGGTTATAACGCGCACGCTCTTTGGTGCACTGTTGTAAAAAGCGCAAGCCCCAGCGCCACTGATGCCAATCCAACTTAAAACGAAACAATAGAGGTGCGTCCTCCTCCCCCAGCCATTGCAATGCTTTCCAAGGTGCCCGGGGATTAGCCCAAGGCTCGGCGTGGCACACTGAAATTTGCCCTCCATTGGCGTAACTGGTTTCCCTTGCCGCCTCTGGGGCCCGTTCTATCACTGTAACCTCATGCCCCGCCTGATTTAAGAACCACGCAGAGGTAATTCCAATCACGCCAGCACCCAATACAATGACTTTCATTTTTATCCCCCCATCAAATAACGATTGAATTTTTTTGCCCTGTTGATTACCAAACCAAGCCGTAAATCTCAATACTAACTCGATCAATCTGTTTGCTTAACCCATGATCAATCTATTGTTTTTTCTTTATGCCCCCCATAGGGCGATTCATAATACGGCATTCAGTATCATGAAAAACACATAGGTTTAACTAGAAAGACAAGACTTGATCTAAACTAACCATCTCAGACACACTAACTCTAAAGCCAAGCCCTGCCACGCTATGAATCTGTCGCTTCGTACTTCTATTATTTTTGCCACGCTTTTAGGTTTACTCCTCCCTTCAGGCGTAAATGGCTATATCAGCTTGACCCGTCAACTCGATAATGCTCAGCGACAAATCAATAATGATCATCAACGGATTGCAGACATCCTAGTGCTAGGGATGCAAGAGCCGCTTTGGAATTTATCGCCGGACGCAGGCAAACCACTACTGGACTCGGTAGTCAGCGACGAGCGTATTGTGCGAATTACGGTCAATGATTCAACGCTGGGTTTGTTTTTAGAAGCCAATAAACCAGAGCGCCGCCGTGGGCATTTGCACTCACTCACCCGTGTCGTGAGTAAGCAAGGTAGCAATATCGGCACCATCACCATTGAATTAGACGACGGCAGTGCCACTACACGTATTAGTAGTGAGCAACGTCTCTACCTTGCTGCCGTGCTTTTGCAAATTGTTTTGAGCTTAGGGCTGATTCTTTTGCTGCTTGAATCGCGCATTATCCGTCCATTAGCCGAGCTGTCTAGGCAAGCGATTAAACTGGCTCGCCGCGAGCTAGATGAAGCCTTTACTTGGCATCGTAGTGACGAGATTGGTACGCTTGGGCAAAACTTAGACACAACACGCCGGTCTTTATCTGAACTCATTTTGACGCTTGAGCAGAAAAACCTGCAACTCGAAACCGATTTACTCGGCCGCAGGCAAATTGAACTTGCCCTGCGCACCAGTCAAGATCGCTACCAGCGTTTAGTAGAATCCACCCGTATCATTCCTTGGGATGCCAACCCAGATGAATGGCGTTTTACTTATGTTGGGCCGCAGGCTGAAGCACTGCTTGGCTACCCACTTGCGCAGTGGTATCACGAGGGCTTTCTTTCCAGCTATCTACACCCAGATGATAGGCACCACGCGTATCGCCTATTTAACGAAACAAGCAAGGAAGGTACTTCTGAGTTTGAGTGCCGCTTTCAAAGCAGCGAAGGCAAGGAAATCTGGGTACTGCTTACTGCATCTAACCAATGCGATGCCAATAATAAGCGCACATTACAAGGCTTTATTATTGATATCAGCGCACGCAAGCAAGCCGAGCTAGAGATGGAGCACTACCGCAACCACCTAGAAGAAGTTGTCGAAGCCCGTACCCGCGCGCTAGCCTCGGCCAATCACGAGCTAAAAGCATTCTCCTACTCGCTATCGCATGATTTACGAATTCCATTACGCACCATTGAAGGCTTTAGTCAAGTATTGCTTGAAGACTATATTGGCTCGCTAGATGTAAACGCGCGTAATTATTTAGCGCGTATCCGCAGCACAATACAGAATATGGCCAGCTTGATAGACGATCTACTCAACCTATCCAAGCTCACCCGCATCGAAGTGCGCAGTCAAGCGATCGACATTAGCGAATTAAGCGCAGAAATCATCGATGAATTTCGTAGCCTTCAACCACAGCGCCAAGTTGAAGTGCATATTGAAGAACATCTACAAGCCCATGCCGATCCCAAACTCATCTTGATCGCCTTGCGGCATCTGCTCGACAATGCATGGAAATTTACCGAACAAACAGAACACGCAAAGATCAGCATTGGCGCTACCCAAGTCAACGGACAAACCGTTTTTCATATTCAAGACAATGGCTGCGGCTTTGATATGGCTCATGCCGATAAAATATTTTCACCGTTTCAACGCCTACACTCGCAAAGCGAGCTCACCGGCAATGGCATTGGACTTGCCATTGTGCAATGCATCATTCATCGCCATGATGGTCGTATTTGGACCAAATCGCAGCCAGGCAGCAACACCTTCTTTTACTTCACTCTACCAAACAAAGCACAGCTCAATAATCATCTACTCAACGAATTGTGAGTAAACCCCTTTTCATTTACAGAACGATTGTTCTATAATCAAGTCACTTTCACATAGCGCTCGGGACACACACATGGACGACAACAAGAGCAAGGCACTCGCCGCGGCACTCGCGCAAATCGAACGTCAGTTCGGCAAAGGCGCCATCATGAAAATGGGGGAGAACCAAATCCAAAATGATCTACAAGTGGTTTCTACCGGATCATTAGGTTTGGATCTAGGCCTTGGCGTTGGCGGCTTACCACGCGGGCGTGTTGTAGAAATTTTTGGGCCAGAATCATCAGGTAAAACCACACTTTGCTTACACGTTGTAGCTGAAGTGCAAAAGCTCGGTGGTGTTGCTGCTTATATCGATGCTGAAAACGCACTCGATCCTGTTTACGCTAGCAAACTAGGCGTAAACGTGTCTGAAATGCTAATTTCCCAGCCAGACACCGGCGAACAAGGCCTTGAAATCGCCGATATGTTGGTTCGTTCTGGCGGCGTTGATATTATCGTAGTTGACTCCGTAGCCGCCCTTACCCCTAAGGCAGAAATTGAAGGCGAAATGGGTGATGTGCACGTTGGCCTGCAAGCACGTTTAATGAGCCAAGCCCTACGTAAGCTCACTGGTAATATCAAACGCACTAACACCCTGGTGATCTTTATTAACCAGCTACGCATGAAGATCGGCAACATGATGCCAGGGCAAAGCCCTGAAACCACCACCGGTGGTAATGCACTGAAATTTTATGCATCAGTGCGCCTTGATATCCGCCGGATTGGCGCGGTCAAGAAAGGTGATGAGATTATCGGCAATCAAACCAAGGTTAAGATCGCCAAAAACAAAGTGGCACCACCGTTCCGCATCGTGACCTTTGATATTCTTTACGGCGAAGGCATTAGCCATGAAGGTGAAATCATCGAGCACGGTGTTACGCATAAAATCGTCGAAAAGTCAGGCGCTTGGTATAGCTACAACGGCAATAAAATTGGCCAAGGAATTGAAAACTCACGTCAATATTTGAAAGACAACCCAGAAATTGCCGCTGAAATCGAACAAAAAATCCGCGCAAAACTTGGTGCAGGTGGCTTACTACCGATTGATCCTGCTGCGTTATTAGATGATCCAAAAGAAGAATCTGACGAATAAGTATGAGTTCAGTATTACGCAATAAAGCCTTGCAACACCTTGCGCGCCGTGATCATGCGCGCGGGGAGTTGCGGCAGAAACTACTACCTTTTACTGAAGATTCAAGCGAAGTCGACGCGTTGCTAGACGACTTTGTGGAGCGAGGCTGGCTATCTGATACACGCTTTGCAGAGCAATGGGTTTTCTACCGCTCTGCACGCTACGGCCCACAGCGCTTACGCGCAGAATTACAGCAAAAAGGCGTGGCAAGCGACATTATCTCTGCAGTTATGGAAGAACATGGCGACGATGAGCTAGCGCAAGCCCGAGCACTTTGGCGTAAACGATTTGGCAGCCCGCCCCAAGACCCAAAAGAAAAAAACAAACAACTGCGCTTCTTGATCAGCCGCGGCTTCTCGGTGTCGGTTATTTACAAGGTGGTATGCGGTACTGAGGACGATGATTTTTAGTCGCAAACATTACCAAGTACGCCACTAGACCAGTGATCTTGATACGCCAGACCACCTCCACGACAAAAGCAAAGCATCAAGATAGCTTTGATTAAATCGCCATCCCCGAATATTTTTTATCGAAAATCCAACTCAAATAGTGCAAGTCCCTTTTATGGTTTGAGGTGCAAGTCCCTTTTATGGTTTGAGTGGCATAAAAGGCATCCCATACATTAAAGCACCCAACGACTGCAAGAGCACCTTGCCCACATTCGGGGCAACTCCAACGCCACAGTGGCGCTAAAAATCAAATTACCCAACATGATCATCCCCGATTGTCAAACTGCTTACTGCCTATTCCTATACTAGAAAACAATGAGCATAAGCAAACAGAGAATTAGATCATGTGACCAATGCCCGCTCTAAACTAAGTCATCGATCTTGAACGCATAAAATCGAGCAAAATCCTGACCTTAACCGGTAAATAACGTGCGCTTGGATAAACAGCGTAAATGCCGCCAGCTGATAGCGTCCACTCGGGCAGCACATGCACTAACCGTCCTGCGGCCAAATCCTCTGCCACCATAAAATCAGGCAAAACCGATAACCCCGCCCCATTTCTGACCAACGCCAATACCGAAGAAGGCGCGCTTGCACGCATTACCGAGCGCATCCTTACCGTACACATTTCACCCGCTTGGTTAAATTTCCATGTTAACGGCGCTTGCAGCCGCGTCATTGTCACCCAAGGAAGCCGAGCTAAATCTTGAGGATGTGTGGGCAAAACAAACTGCGCCAAGCATGTAGGTGCGGCCACAACGCACTCTGCAAATTGCGCCAACTTAATCGCATGCAGTGCCGAATCTTGTAAGCGCCCTAAGCGAAAGGCAATGTCAATACGCTCGGCCAATAAATCTAATACTTCATCCGTAGCCAGCAATTCAATTTCTAGCTGTGGATGCAAAGAGGCAAACTCGGCCAGCAAGGGGGCAAGCACCGCACCGGCGTAATCCACCGGCACGGTGATTCTTAACAGCCCAGATGCCTTAACCTGCCCCAGTCTATCCACCGCCTCATGCGCAGCTAATAATAGGGGTGAGATATCCGCATACAGCTGTTCGCCCTGCTCAGTGAGTAATACTTTGCGCGTACTACGGGTAAACAGCGCCACGCCAAGCTGAGATTCAAGTTTGCTGATTTGCTGGCTCACTAAAGATTTCGCCATCCCTAGCCTATCCCCCGCTGCGGTAAAACCGCCCGACTCCACCACGGCCACAAAGGTGCTGAGGCGATTTAAATCCAACATAGGCATTGTTCCGTTTTTGTAAACATTCAATTCTTAATTGGCTTATTTATCTCATCAATTATAACAGGCAAGATAGCAGCATATTCTCTGGGACACACACAATGCTTCATCTTTTATTTGATCCACTTTGCGGCTGGTGCTACGGCGCGGCTCCCGCTCTTGCGGCACTCAAGCAAAATAGCAATATTGCATGGCAACTCCATCCAACCGGCCTATTTGCCCGCCCACAAGCTATGAACGCAGAAATGGCTCAGTACTTTTGGAGCAATGATCAACGCATCGCACAAATGACGGGTCAAGTATTTAGCCAAGCTTACAAAAACAATATCTTGGGTGATCTATTCACCCCATTTAACTCCAGCAACGCCACACTAGCCTATTATTTGATTAGTCAGGCCGCACCCGAGCAAGCCATTCATATCTTGCACCGCATACAACAACTACGCTACGACGATGGCTTACAAGAAAGCAGCGCATTTATTCAAATAGCAATTGAATTTGGTTTAGATGGCCAGCAATTTGCTCAAGACTTTGCCACTGGCTGGTGGCCAAAAGAGCTAAGCGAGATAACCAGCAAGGCTCAAAAAATCATGCAACAGCATGGCTTACGAGGCGTGCCTGCACTGTTATTACAAAAAGATAATCAGTTCTCTGCTGTACCTAGCTCCTTGCTTTACCAAGACCCACAAGCCTTAATCGATTTTGTAGCAAAACACCAATAATCCATACTTTAAACACCACAAAGGACTCATCATGAAAATTGCAATCATCGGCGCAACCGGTTACGTTGGCTCAAAATTATTAGCTGAAGCCCTAGAACGCGGCCATCAAGTTAGCGCCCTCGTTCAAAACATCGACAAACTGCCTAGCCACACCTCTTTAACCGCCGTTAAGGCCAATGTGAATGACGAAGCTGCGCTGACCGCTCAACTTGCTGGCCACGACATCGTGATCAGCGCCTTCAGCGGCCATGCTGCAGGTGATGTTTACCAATATTTTGTGGATGGTTTCACCCACATCTTAAACAGTGTAAAAGCCGCAGGGGTAGCGCGCTTTTTAGTGGTTGGTGGTGCGGGCAGCTTAGAAGTAGCACCGGGCGTGCAGGTTGTGGACACCCCTAGTTTTCCAGCAGAATGGAAAGGCACTGCGCTGGGTGCACGTACTGCGCTTGAATTACTGCGCAAAGAAAGCACGCTAGATTGGAGCATGCTCAGCCCATCTGCGCATTTAGAGCCAGGCAGCCGTACCGGCGTATTCCGCCTAGGTGGCGATCAGCTGCTACTCGATGCCCAAGGTGAAAGTCGTATCTCAGTAGAAGACTACGCAGTAGCGATGTTGAATGAAGCAGAAAACGCTCAGCACAGCCGCCAGCGTTTTACCTTAGGGTACTAAATTAAGGGACGATGCCGATTCAAAACGGGCGGATGGCGCTGAATCGTTTCGTTATAGAGTTTGGTGACCGGCTGAACGGCCACCAGTCACTCCAAAGGTATTTACACAGAAAGATTTAAAGGCCCTGCAAATACACGCCTAGCCATTTGCTATTGCACTCTAGCCACAGGCGTAACCCGCAACATTAAAACAGCGTGGGCACAAAAGCGTGCCCACGCTAAATTCGCTCTATTGAAACGCCACCTCAGCAAAGCTCCTTAGCTTCCGGCTATGCAGCTGACCTTCGCCCTGATCACGCAGCAACTCCATCGCTCGAATACCAATCCGTAAATGCTGATCGACCCGCTCGCGGTAGAAGTGATTCGCCATGCCGGGGAGTTTAATCTCGCCGTGCAGGGGTTTGTCACTCACGCAGAGCAAAGTACCGTAAGGCACGCGGAATCTGAAGCCGTTGGCGGCGATGGTGGCGCTTTCCATATCTAGTGCGATGGCACGGCTTTGGCTAAAGCGCCTTTGCGGGCGATTGTCAGGAAGCAGCTCCCAATTGCGATTATCGGTACTTGCCACGGTACCGGTGCGCATAATGCGTTTGAGTTCGGCCCCTTTCATTTCGGTGATTTGCGACACGGCTGCCTCCAGTGCGAGCTGAATTTCTGCCAAGGCAGGCACCGGCACCCAGAGTGGCAAATCTTCGTCTAGCACATGATCTTCACGCACATAGCCGTGCGCCAGTACGTAATCGCCCATTTGCTGCGAATTACGCAGACCCGCGCAATGGCCCAGCATAATCCACGCATGAGGGCGCAAGACGGCGATATGGTCGGTAATGGTTTTGGCATTGGCGGGGCCTACGCCGATATTCACCATGGTGATCCCCGCGTTATCTGCACGGATCAAATGGTAAGCAGGCATTTGCGGCAGGCGCGGTGGTGCAGCACCCAGCGCATCAATCGCTTCGGTACTCAGGCCCACCCGGCGAGTAATGACATTGCCCGGCTCTACAAAGGCGATATATTCGCTATTTGGGTCTTCCATGCACTCATGCCCAAGGCGCACAAATTCGTCGATATAGAACTGGTAATTGGTAAACAGCACAAAATTCTGAAAATGCTCAGGCACGGTTCCGGTGTAATGGCGCAAGCGGTGTAGGGAGTAATCAACCCGCGCTGCGGTAAACAAAGACAGCGGCTCTGGCTCGCCCGGCTTAGGCTCGTAAGTGCCGTTGGCAATGCCATCATCCATTGCGGATAAATCCGGCAAATCAAACATATCGCGCATCAGTTGGCGGCGCTCGGCCGTGAGCGAGCCTTCAATATGATCATGTTCAGCAAAAGAAAAATGCACAGGAATGGGCTGAGTACTGATTCCCACTTCTAGCTCATCTCGATGGCTTTGTAAGAGCAAAGTAAACTGCTCTAAATAATATTTCTCATACAAATCTGGGCGAGTCAGCGTGGTTTCAAAACTTCCTGGCCCCGCCACAAAGCCATAACTCAGGTGCGCTTCGCTGCCATTTAAGCGCGTGGCCGTGTCAGTTTGAATCCGAACAAAAGGATAATAGGCACGCACATGGCCAGGCAAAGTTTCACCGTCCACAAAGCGCTGCATAGCATCGCGCAAATGCGCAACGCTACGATCATAAATCAAGCGAACTTGGGCTAAAGCTTGTGCAGGATCGGTATGGCGGGTTGGAGCAACAAATTCAGGCAGGTAAGGCATACGTCGACGGCTCATTGGGTGCCTCCAGCTTTTTTATTGAAAATACCAGACGAACAAATCTTTCTAGTCGATCTATTCTACTTTTAAGTAGATTACATTTATCTTCTTTTGTTGAAATTAAAGACTCTGACTTGATCGCATGCAAGCAGTTCAAATACATCCAAACAGAGAACTGCAACCCACACAAAACCAAGCCTTTAACGACTGATGCAAAATGCTACGCATCAAGCTCTATACATAAAGCAACCCAGCAGGCTTTGCAGGAACTGCAAAATCCAAAGCTATCCCTTGTCGAGCAGAGCCAATATTTTGAAAAGCAAATCAAGGTTTAACTTACCTCCCACAAGCTCTAAGATTAGATACCCCTCTAAAAGTGCTGCACCGCAGCAATATGGATGTATACATTTTACAACCCTTACATTAAAAGAATTTCAGGCATATACCCTAGCAACAACAAGGTCTGCTGTATTCAGTAAAAATGAACTCAATGGGCTCATCGCTCTGAGTGCGGCAAGCTGCCTCAGCATATCCACGAACTGACTGATAAAAAGGCTTCAAAAATGGCGATTGCAAAAAATAAACCAGCAGTTCCTGCTACTGGCACCCGTAAAACGGTACTTGTTGATTTGGCTTTGCAAGGCGGCGGCTCGCATGGCGCTTACACTTGGGGCGTGCTGGATCGATTTTTAGAAGAAACGTGGATGGAATTTGATGGCATTTCGGGTACATCCGCAGGCGCGATGAACGCAGCAGTGATGACCGATGGCTTAGCCGCTGGCGGTCGTGAAGGCGCAAAGAAAGCACTCGAGAAATTCTGGCGCAGCGTTGCCGATGCCGCTTTGCTTAGCCCGTTTCGCCGTGGCCTGATTGAAATGCTCACGGGCAAATGGACGCTAGATTATTCCCCGGCATTCGTTGCCGCCGATCTATCAGCACGCCTCTGCTCGCCATATGACATTTCAATAGGCGGCGTAAATCCACTCAGCAAAATCCTAAATGAATGTGTCGACTTTGAACGCTTAGCAAAAACCACATTGCCACGACTATTTGTCACCGCAACCAATGTAAATTCGGGCCGTGGGCGCGTATTTCGTAATGCCGAAATTAGCTCGGATGTGTTGATGGCGTCGGCGTGTTTGCCAACGATGTTTAAAGCCGTTGAAATTGATGGCGAGCCTTACTGGGATGGTGGGTTTACGGGCAACCCAACGATCACGCCTTTGGTGCGCGATTGCGAATCTGACGATACGATTTTAGTTTCAATCAATCCGATTTCCCGCCCAGGCACGCCGCGTACCGCCAATGAAATCAATAATCGCTTAAATGAGATTTCGTTTAATTCGCCATTAATAAAAGAACTTCGCATGGCGGCGCTATTACGCAAAGTGGCAGATCCAAACAGCATTGGCGAAGGCGCAAACTGGGCCAAAATGCGAATCCACCGCGTAGAAAGCGGATCCATCATGCTGCAACTGGGCTATTCGTCAAAAATGCTGGCCGAATGGGCGTTCTTTTGCATGTTGCGTGACGAAGGCCGAAAAGCGGCGGAGCAATTTCTAGCAACGCATGGCGACAGCATTGGCGTGCGCTCGACACTGGATATTGACTTCCTATTAACGGAGGTTTAGCAAATGGGTTTGCTCGGAATTTTATTAGGGCTCGGTTTTTTAATCTGGATGTCCTTCCGTGGCTGGAGCGTGTTGGTACTTACCCCACTAGCAGCACTCATTGTCGCGATTACCTCGGGTGAGCCGATGCTGGCGCATTGGACGCAAACTTTTATGGGTGCGGCAGGCGGGTTTGTCGCGCAATTCTTCCCGTTATTTTTGATTGGCGCCGTATTTGGCAAGTTGATGGATGATAGCGGCTCAGTCACCGAAATTACGCGCTTTATGACCGAGAAACTCGGCATTCAGCGCGCGATTTTAGCGGTGGTTTTGGCCGGTGCATTAGTCACTTATGGCGGGGTGAGCTTATTTGTCGCTTTCTTTGTCATTGTGCCGATGGCGCAAGGTTTGTTCCGTGCGGCAAATATTCCTTATCGCTTAATGCCCGCGGCGATTGGTTTGGGTACGTTCACCTTTACCATGTCGGCGATGCCGGGTACACCTGCGGTGCAAAATGCGATTCCGATGCCATTTTTTGGCACCACGCCGTTTGCTGCGCCGGGTTTAGGCATTATTGCGTCTATCGTGATGTTTTCTTTCGGGATGTGGTGGCTGCTACGTGCTGCTGCAGCGGCGCGCCGCGCTGGTGAGGGTTATGGTCGTGAAGACCAAATAGAGCAAGTGAACACTGCAGTTGCTGAGCTGGCCGACAATGCTTTAACGCGTGAACGTGCTTCAACATCAGATTCTTTTGACCCGCATGAAATCCACACTGGCTGCCATAGCACCCAAGCGCCGAGCACCTTCATGGCCGTCTTGCCATTGTTAGTCGTCATTGCAGTCAACTTCATCATGTCGATGGTGATCTTACCTAGAGTGGATACGAGCTTTTTGGCTAATGCGCAATGGGGTGGCATCAGCCTCTCTTCGGTTAGTGGCGTGTGGTCGGTGATTGTGGCGCTATTGTCTGCAATTACGGTGCTGATTATTGGCAATCGCAAACGCCTGCTTAATTTGCGCGAAACCGTTGCAGCGGGTGCAAATGCATCAAGCTTGCCGATTCTCAGCGTTGCCAGTTTGGTAGGTTTTGGGGCCGTTGTGGCTGCGATGCCTGTGTTCTCTCTGGTTACTGAATGGGTGTTGTCGATTCAGGGCGGCCCGTTGGTTTCCTTGGCAGTTTCGACCAATATTTTAGCCGCACTCACCGGCTCAGCATCGGGCGGGATGACGATTGCGCTTGATGCACTGGGCGCTAGCTATTTGCAATTGGCAACTGAAATCAGCATGGATCCTGCACTTCTCCATCGCGTGGCGGTCATTGGCGCAGGTACATTAGATAGTTTGCCGCATAACGGCGCAGTGGTGACTTTGCTGACGCTATGCGGATCAACGCATAGCGAAAGCTATCTAGATATCGTGATGAGTTGTATTATCGGCGCGGTCATTGCACTGGTGGTGGTGATTGTTCTGGGGACAATGTTTGGTTCGTTTTAGCCATTAAAAAAGCCCTCGCAATCCGAAAAACATTCGACTTGCGAGGGCTTTTTGCTCTCTTTTAATAGGGTTTAGTGAATATGGCTAAACCACTGATTGCCATACTGCAACACTTGCTCGTTGAATACGCGGGTTGAAGCGGCTAACAGCAAGGTTGAGTTGAATCCGCCAACAAAGTTAATAAGACTGGAATAGGCCCTCTATTTAGACCCAAAAAAAACCGAGCAAAAGCTCGGTTTTTTTAAAAAAGCATACTACGCAGCCAAGTCCTGAGCCTGAATGGCGGTCAAGGCAATGGTAAAGACAATATCGTCGACCAAAGCACCGCGCGACAAATCATTCACCGGTTTACGCAAGCCTTGCAACATCGGGCCAACGCTGACGACATGGGCGCTACGCTGTACGGCTTTGTACGTGGTATTGCCGGTATTCAGATCAGGAAATACAAACACCGTCGCCTTACCCGCTACCGCACTGCTTGGCGCTTTTTGTGCGGCCACTTCGGATACAGAAGCGGCGTCGTACTGCAGTGGGCCATCCAAAACTAAATCAGGGTAAAGGCTGCGAGCCAACTCGGTGGCTTCGCGCACCTTATCAACATCCGCCCCAGCGCCAGAGATACCGGTACTGTAGCTAATCATTGCCACCTTAGGATCCACACCAAAGGCACGGGCGCTATCGGCACTTTGCTTAGCGATTTCTGCAAGCTGAGTGGCATTTGGATTAGGGTTGATGGCGCAGTCGCCATAAACCAACACTTGCTCGGGCATCAGCATAAAAAATACTGACGATACAATAGACGAGCCTGGCGCAGTTTTAATCAGCTGTAAAGCGGGACGCACCGTGCTGGCCGTGGTGTGGATAGCGCCTGATACCAAGCCATCTACCTTATTCACTGCCAACATCATCGTTCCCAGCACTACAGAATCTTCAAGTTGTTGCAACGCTTGGCCTTCAGTCAACCCTTTGCTCTTACGCAGCTCAACCATGGGTGCAACATACTCAGCACGAACAACATCGGGATCAAGAATTTCTAAGCTAGCGGGCAATGAAACACCTTGTGCTGCGGCAATTGCTTCGATGGTGGCACGCTTTCCGAGCAACACGCAGTGAGCAATCCCTTTTTCTTCACAAATAATCGCAGCGCGAATCGTGCGTGGTTCTTCGCCCTCAGGCAAGACCACGGTTTTACGCGAAGAGCGTGCTTTTTTGATGAGTTGGTAGCGAAAGGCAGGGGGCGACATCCGTGTCGATGGAGGCACTTTCACTGCATTCATCAACATGCCCATATCAATTTGCTCTGCCACCGCATCCAGTACCAAATTCATGCGCTCGCTATCGTCTTCTGCAACGGCAGGGGGCAATTGCGTGATCCGAATCGCGGTATTAAAGCTGTCGCTATCCGTACTTAAGACGGGGATGCCGCTGTTTAAAGCTTGACGTGCTAATTCCAAGATACGGTCATCGGGCTTACTAGAATGCGTCAATAATAAGCCTGCTAACTGCACGCCCTTACTGGCGGCTAGTGCGGTTGCCAGCATGACGTCATCCCGATCTCCGGCACTAATCACCAGCGCACCCGCTTTTAGGCGCTCGATCACTTCAGGTACAGAGCGCGCAGCAATCACCGTTTCTAATACACGGCGGTTAGCAATATCGCCTTCAATCAGTATTTCTGCATTTAAATGACGGGCGATATCTAGGGTGCGCGGTGCCATTAGCGCGGCGTCGTATTTGATCACCCCCCATAACGCAATACCATCCAATTCATATTGAGCCGATGCTGCATCAAAGTTATCAGCGGCTTTATTAAAGATGACTCCCGCTACTTTGCAACCTTCGTTTTTTAGTTGGCTAGCCGCTAAGCGAGACTCTGCCACCGCACCAACGGCACGGGCATTCGCCACCAAGATCACTTCGGCTTGCAAGCTACGGGCAATCTCATTATTGAGGCGGGCAGTAAATGCATTACTTGGATCTAAGTGCATCCCTTCAACCACCAGCACATCCACCCCCTGCACCGCCCCCATGCAAAGACTCACAATGTCTTCGAGCAGCTCATCATTTTGCCCCGCAGAAACGCGAGCAACCACTTGGGCGATAGAGAGCGAGTGCGGGCATTCAATTTGGCAAATTTGCGTGGCAAAATGAGTAGAGCGCTCAATACCGTGGTGCTCTTGTGACACCGGTTTAACAAAGCCTACTTTTAGACCTTGACGTTGTAAGGCGCGAACAACGCCTAAAGAGACCGAAGTAAGGCCAACATTTTGCCTTGTAGGTGCCACAAAAAAAGTTTGCATAATTTGATCCTAAGCTCGCCGCAAGCTTGGTTACGGCTAAAAAAACGGTAATTTGTATGACAGACAGGCCAAGCATCCCGTAAAGGCCGTCAATGTAGAACAAAGCGCTGCTTTTAGGTCGGCAACTTTCACACCTCGTGCATCAACTTTGCGTCATGTCATAAAAAAACACGGTCATTGGCTGCAATTGGCGTAAATACTCACAAAACACCAACGCTATAGCGTAGTTTACAAGCTGAATAGGGACTTTCCAGCCATAGGGCACTTCCAAATGACAAAGGGAAGGAAGTTTAAATCAATCAGAAAAACAGGGCTTAAAATCGCCTAGCAGCCTGTCGGGCTTAAGCGATCGTAGCGAGGAAAAGACCGGTTTGAGACAGATTTCGCGGGTTTTTGAGGCGAATAGCTGGCTATTCAACGAGAAAATGCGTGAAATATGACCAAATCCGGCTTTTCCGTAGTAGATCAGTCTTAAGTCCGACAGGCTGCCAGCCCAAGGACAAGAATAGAGGCCATTATTTCCTTACTTACCTTAACATTTACTTAAGTAAGACTGTCGCTCTGCTTTATATCAAAGAATCGTTTAGAATCACCTTGCTGCCGTGCAGCATCACGTTCTCCATCCATCACCTTAGGTGAGTTTTATGACAGTTATTGTCGTTTTCAATCAAAAAGGTGGCGTAGGTAAAACCACGGTGACGGCCAATTTAGCGGCAGCTATCGCCAAAAATGGTGTAGAACCCCTTGTTATTGATCTAGACCCGCAAGCTCACCTCACCTCACTTTATGGCATCAAGCCTAAAAGTAGTCAGAGCATTTACCGCTTTTTTCAGGGCGCGAGTACCCTTTCAGATTTAATTATTTCCAGAGACGACGGCATCAACTTTGTGCCTTCGCATTTAGAACTTGGCAAGGTGGATGCGCAGCTTACACGGCACAAAGATCACGTTTGGCGGCTCAAGCTCGCGCTGACCGCTGAGATGCTTTCAGGCTTTGGCCTGCCGATTATTATTGATTGCACCCCTACCCTTGGTGTGTTGTCGTTTTCAGCGATATTTGCTGCAGATATTATTCTGGCTCCCGTAGCCGCTGAATACCTAGCCCTTAATGGTGCAATGCAACTTGCGCAAACTTTAAAAGGATTAGAAAAATTCCAAGCCCGTAAACCACGCCGGTATTTAATTAACCGCTACACCCCAGGCCAAATTACCGCCGAAACCGTATCGGGTCAGCTCACTAAGCATTTTCCTGGCGAAGTACTTAAAACGCGGATTCGGGAGCAAGAAGCGCTCTCAGCAGCGGTGGGTAGCGGATCAAACATCTTTGATTTTGCCCCCAGCTCTGGTGCTGCGGCTGACTTTACTTTTTTACTTGATGAGCTAATCGAAAGTAACTTAATTTCGCTTTCATTAGATCTTCCATTCGAGTAAGATTTAAAACAAAACCGATGCAAATAGCCTGCTACTGGCGGTAGCAGGCTGATCTAAGCAGCCTATTTGTTCAGGTTAAACAAACACAGGACTGCGTGGTAATACACCGGCAGAAATCTTACACCTCTGTTAATATTAGCCCCGTATTACGTCGTTTGTTTTACCTTATTACCTTGCACTTTGGAATCAACGTCTTATGTTTAACGCCGTACCGCTTTCTGAACAACTGCAGCAATACTTCGGTTTTAGCCAATTTCGTGATGGGCAGCGTGAAGTTGTTGAAGCATTAGTTAATGGGCATTCGGCAATGGCGATTTTTCCAACAGGATCAGGAAAATCGCTGTGTTATCAGCTAGCCGCTTTGCAAATGCCACACCTTACTTTGGTGATATCTCCGCTATTAGCCTTAATGCGCGATCAACTGGCGTTTTTGCATAGCAAGGGCATTCGTGCAGCCGCCATTGACTCCAGCCAAAGCCGCGAAGAAACCCAGCAAGTGATGCAAGATATACAGCAGGGTGAGCTAAAGATTTTAATGGTTTCAGTAGAGCGTTTAAAAAACGAGCGTTTTCGCCGTTTTATAGGCCAAGTATCAGTTTCATTACTGGTTATTGACGAAGCCCACTGCATTTCGGAATGGGGGCATAATTTCCGTCCTGATTACCTAAAGCTGCCCGATTACAAAAAAGAACTCAATATCCCGCAAGCCCTACTCCTTACAGCGACAGCCACGCCAGCCGTTATCCAAGATATGGCGAGCAAATTTGCCATTCGCGATGAGCACGTTACAGTAACGGGCTTTTACCGCAGCAATTTACATTTGCATATTCGCCCCGTAGACAGCACTCAAAAAGACGCAACCCTCATTCATCTGCTCGAAAAAACGCCGAATGCCCCCTGTGTGGTGTATGTAACGCAGCAGCAAACCGCCGAAACAGTAGCTGATAAATTACAGGCAGCAGGAATCCACGCCACGGCTTATCACGCGGGCTTAGATAATCTGCTACGCCAGCAGATTCAAGATGATTTTATGCAAGGCAAATCGCAAGTGATTGTGGCAACAATTGCCTTTGGCATGGGTATTGATAAAAGCGATATTCGCCAAGTGATTCATTACGATTTACCCAAATCGGTAGAAAACTATAGCCAAGAAATTGGTCGCGCTGGGCGGGATGGCAAAAAATCGCTCTGTACTTTATTAGGCAGCCAAGATGGGCTAAATCTGCTAAAAAACTTTGTTTATGGCGATACGCCAGAGCAAGCATCCATTGCCAAAGTATTAAAAAATATTGTAGATGAAGCGGGAATGGCCAATGGGAGATGACGTTATTTAGCCTGTCTTCCCAAAGCAATATCCGCCAATTGCCTTTAAAAACCTTGCTGGTATATTTAAATATGCAAGGCAAAATTAAACCGCTGTATAGCTATTACAGCGAATACCGTTTTGTATTGCAAATGAGCGAAGCCGATTTGCTGGGGCATTTTAATAGTGATCGGCGCGAGTTTATTGCCACCTTGCTCAAGCATTCCAAATTAGCCAGAACATGGTATAGCTTTGATTTTGTCTCTTTTTTAAATGAATTCCCCGATCAGCGCCAACGCGCCGTAGCCGCGCTAGAATATCTAGATGAAGCAAGTTTTTTGCGCCTAGAAACCAAGCAAATGACCGATGTTTTTCAAGTGCTAAGCCCCATTGATCCAGCGCCATTATCCTTAAGCCTTTATCAGCAGTTTAACCAAAAAGAGCAAAACGAGCTTAATCGCCTCAGCCAAATGCTGGCCTTATTTGAAAGCACCGAATGCCTAAGCCATACACTTGCCAATTACTTTGGTGATGCCGCGGCACCCACACAATGCGGGCATTGCAGCGTATGCCACGGCAAACCCGCCACCTTGCCCCCTGCCCCAGAGCTGGTTGAGCTAGAACGCCTAGATTTAAACGCTATGTGCCAAGACCTGATCAGCAAAGCAGGTAAGCCCCTGAGTGCGCATCTACTTAGCTGTTTTCTCTGTGGCATCACCCTGCCCCACCTCACCAAATACCGCGCTAGTAAAATGACTTATTTTGGCAAACTGGCAGATTACCCTTTTGCAGAAGTCAGGGCAGCTTTGTTGTTGGAAACGATCTTGCCCACTGATAACAGCATGGCCCTATAAATGGCGTAAATCAGTGCAAAAATAAGCCACGACTCATCAAAAGATCGCCAACGCAAAATCGCAAGCATGACCATTGCGGCGTAGAATGCGCTGTTTTTTGTGTTTTCTTGAGAATTTTATGGCAAAACTTTACTTTCGCTACTCCGCCATGAATGCGGGGAAATCTACCGCCATGCTCCAAGTTGCTCACAATTATGAAGAACGCAATATGCAAATTGCACTCTTTACCGCAGCGATTGATGACAGGCATAGCGTGGGCACAGTGGCATCGCGCCTAGGGGTGACGCGCTCGGCAGAGATTTTTAACGTAGATACCGATTTTAGTCAGTTATTTTCCAATCGAATTGTGGCCTGTATTTTGATTGATGAAGCGCAGTTTTTAAGCCCAGAGCAAGTCAAGCAGCTACATATCTTGGCGCATCAAAAGAATTTACCGGTGATTTGCTACGGCCTGCGCGCCGATTTCTTGGGCATGCCCTTTCCTGGCTCTGCCTATTTGCTTGCACTGGCCGACGATTTAGAAGAAATGAAAACCATTTGCCTATGCGGCAAAAAAGCAACGATGAATGCCAGATTTAATGCCGCAGGCTTACGTGAAGTATCTGGCGAGCAAATTGTGATTGGCGGCAATTCTCTCTACCTTGCCATGTGCGCGAAATGCTATTACGCGGCTAAAACAACTTAACACCCTAAGACAAAAGAAACGTAGGGGCGCTGCTTGCTGTGCCCCTACGAAGTATTCGCATCATGCCACGCCAATATTCACATCAAATGCAACTGACTTGCACAAAAGGGTGATAAATTGCTATTGTTCGCCCTGATGCTGTAATGATGCACCATAAATATCGGAGATTGGCGTGAGAGGTTTATTTGAAATGGCCGCATGGCAGCGGGTGCTGTGTGTGCTGCCTTTATTATTACTGCTATGGGCACTGACCGATTGGGCCATGCAAGCATGATTGAAGTACACCACCTCACACTCTGCTACCGCGATAGAACTGCGGTACATGCGCTGTCTGGCCGGTTTGAAACCGGCAGCCATACTGCCGTGGTTGGCCCAAATGGCGCAGGAAAATCCACCCTATTGGCCGCTTTGGCTGGGATTAAATCTGCTGATCAAGGCCATGTGCATTCACATGGCAAACTGGCTTTTTTAGCCCAGCTTTCTACCCTAGACAAGCAATTTCCCTTAATGGTAAGAGAGCTGGCTCTGGCAGGGGCTTGGTCTCGGCGTGGCGCATGGCGCGGCCTCTCTAAGCAAGATCGCTTGCAAGCCGATGCCGCTCTAGAGCGTGTAGGCTTAAGCGATTTTGCTAATGCACCGATTAGTAATTTATCCGGCGGCCAGCTGCAACGCGCTCGCTTTGCACGGCTGATTGTTGAAGATGCCGATGTGTTGCTGCTAGACGAGCCTTTTGCCAATGTGGATAGCACCACGGTAGATAAGCTTTTAGAAGTACAAGACGATTGGCATCGCCAAGGAAAAACCCAAATCACCGTCTTGCACGATATCTCGCAAGTACGCGCGCACTATCCGCAAACCCTGCTCCTAGCGCAATCGGCCATTGCTTGGGGCAATACCGCTGATGTACTGACGAATGAATTACTTGCAGAAGCAAACCGCCGCGCTCAGCACTGGCGCAATGATGCTGCATGGTGTGAGGTATGCGAATAATGGCTCAATATGAAATTATCAGCGCACTGACAGAATTTGCTTTTATGCGCCGCGCACTGGTCGGCAGCATGGCGTTGGCGATAGGCTGCGCACCAGTAGGCATTTTGCTCTTACTGCGGCGGATGTCTTTATTTGGCGATGCCCTATCGCACGCCGTATTACCTGGGGCTGCCATTGGCTTTTTACTTGGGGGCTTAACCTTGCCTTGGCTGGCTGGAGGCGGATTAGTGGCAGGCTTACTGGTGGCTTTAGCTGCCAGCGTGGCCGCCAGAAAATCCCGATTAAACGAAGACGCCAGCTTCGCTGGGTTTTATTTATTGGCGCTGGCCATTGGCGTGCTGATTGTTTCTAAATGGGGCAGTAGCGTTGATCTGATTCATCTTTTATTTGGCTCAGTGCTGGCCATTGATGATCCATCTTTACTAATTGTAAGTAGCGTAGCCACGATCACCCTGCTCTGGCTAGCGATTGAATACCGAGGCATTGTGCTGGAATGCGCTGATTCAGGCTTTATTGCCGCCACCAGCGGCAATGGCATGCGCTTTCATATTGGCTTTATGGTAATTGCCGTGCTTAATTTTGTGGCAGCCTTTCAGGCTATGGGAACCCTAATGGCGGTGGGGCTAATGATGCTACCTGCAGCCACCGCTCGGCTGTGGGTAGAAAGGCTTTCCATGCTGTTTGTGCTGTCTTGGGCGATTGCCCTATTTGCCTGCGTAGCGGGGCTAATTGCCTCTTACCAATGGGACTTGCCATCTGGCCCCGCCATTGTACTCATTGCAGGCGCTCTGTACTGCCTATCGCTGCTACTTGCCCCTTTTGGCTTATTTGTGCGGCGCAAATCGCGTCACCATGCGATTTAAACCTTAAACCTAGCTGACTTTCAGGATTTAATCATGCGTAAACATTTACTCGCCCTGCTACTGGCCGTTAGCAGCGTCGCCCAAGCAGCACCACTTAAAGTAGCGGCTAGCTTTAGCGTACTGGCTAATTTAGTACAGGAAATCGGCGGCAGCCGAGTGGAAGTCAGCAGCTTAGTGGGCATGGATGAAGACGCACACATCTGGCAAGCCAAACCCGCAGACCTTAAAAAACTCTCGGCTACCTCTATATTTTTTGTCAACGGGCTGGGTTTCGAAGGCTGGTTAAAGCGCGTGGAGCAAGCCTCTGCCTATAAAGGCCACGTGGTTACCGTTAGCAAAAACATCAAGCCAAGACAGATGGCAGAAGCGGGCCATGAAGGCCATAACCACGGCCACACCGATCCACACGCTTGGCATGACCCACAGGCCGTGCTGCTGATGGTAGAAGAAATCAAGCTCGCACTAACAAAAGCCGACCCCGCCGGTGCAAACCAGTACGCACAAAACGCTAGTCGCTTTAAAGGCCAGATTGCAGAGCTGGATCAAAAAACCAGCACCGCTTTTGCTGCGATTCCAGCAGCTAACAGAAAGCTAGTAACTTCACACGATGCATTGGGTTATCTAGGTGCACGCTATCAGCTGCAATTACTGCCGCTACAAAGCATTTCTACTGAAGCCGAGCCCAGCGCCCGACAAATGGCAGCACTAATCCGCGAGATTCGTAAAAACAATATTCGTGCAGTGTTTGCAGAAAACATCAGCAATCCAAAGCTGATTGCACAAATTGCCAGCGAAACCCAAGCCAAAGTTGGCCCACCTCTCTATACCGATGCTTTATCAAAAAAAGCGCCCAGCTGGCTGGCCATGTTTAGCCATAATACGCAGGCTATTTTGGACGCTTTAAAGTAAGAGGCTGCTCAATGCAAATTCGCAAAGTGATCCTCCCCCTTGCCGCCTTACTCACTCTTACTGGGCTGATCGGCTCTTTAGCCTCTAATGCTGATGAGCCGCTTACCAGCTGGCAATTGCTGGCTAAGATTAAAATCAGCCCTGGCTTATTGGGGGAAGCTGAAACAACATTTGACCCTCGCATTAAAGCATTGGATCAAACAGACATCAGCTTGGCGGGGTATATGTTTCCGCTGCAGGCAGGGAGTAGTGTGCGGCGCTTTATTTTATCGGCTAAACCACCTACCTGCGCCAGCTGTATGCCTGGTGGTAGCGAAGCCATGGTATTGGTGAATAGCCCCCAGCCGATTAAAGTCAGCACTGAGCGCATGCATATTAAGGGACAGTTCAAAATTGTGCAGGAAATGGGGCTGTTTTATCGACTAGACATGGCTTGAGATCTTCCACATGCCTTAGTAGGGCTTTACCCAAGCCATTGCCCTGCCAATCGTCATGCACAAAAAAGTGGCTCATTAAGTCTGTTTGTTGTAAATCTGCATACGCCACCAACTGAGCTTTGCACTCCACAATACGAGGATTTAATCGCTCAAGGAATTCGCTAACCAAATACATCTCGTAACCTGCCGCAGATCACAAACAGCGCTGCAACAATCCTTGCAAAACTGCCCAGCGTTTAGCCAGATTAATTTTCCTGCCCATGCATAAAAGAACAGCCCTCAGTGAGCTACTGAGAGCTGTTGATGGCAAACTTACGTTTATTCCAAATCAGCGTAGCTTTGAATCACGCGCGAAACAAGGCCGTATTCAATGGCCTCCTGCGGGTTCATCCAGTAATCACGCTCAATATCATTCAGTACTTTTTCTAGGCTTTGCCCGGTTTCTTTAGCAATCACCGCCGCAATTCGCTCCCTCATACGGATGATTTCTTTAACTTGGATTTCCACATCGGATGCCGACCCACCCATGCCGCCGCTGGGTTGATGAATCAAAAAACGCGTATTTGGCAGGCATACCCTTCGCTCTTTTGGCACAGAAAGGAATATATGTGCTCCTGCGCTGGCCACCCAGCCGCTGCCTATCATATTCACCGGCGCACGAATAAATTTGATGATGTCGTGAATTACATCGCCCGATTCCACATGGCCGCCAGGCGATGAAATCAGGATATTAATCGGCTTGGCGGATTCTGTTGCCAGCGCAATTAAGCGCCTAGCAGTGTCTTTAGCCAATACATCGTTAATGGTGCCGATAATAAAAACAAAACGCGATTCAAACGCTTTTTCTTCCAAAAAGGCATCTTGCGAGCCTCCTGTTGCCGCGACTTCTTCAGACATTGCATGCTCCCCAGACGGTTAAACTTACAAACATCAACAGCAATCATAATGGAATACGTGAAGATTGCCACCTTTATTCATTATGCAGCCCAGCATTTCCTTACTAAGCGCCCGAGCATTGACGCTAAGCAATACCCTTTAAGCCTACTACGCCTACTCTGTTGAATACTTCGTAAGGATAAACAGAAGAAAATGAGCTTCAACTCACTAAAGCTTGCTGGGCGAGAATTACTCCCCATCGTGCAGGGCGGCATGGGTGTCGGCATTTCGGCACATAAATTAGCGGGTGCAGTGGCAAAAGAAAATGCCGTGGGCACCATTGCCAGCGTGGATTTACGCCAGCATCACCCCGATTTAATGGCCCAAACGCACCGCTGCCTAGATGCAAATTTAATCGACAAAGCAAACCTAACGGCACTAGACCGCGAGATTTGCGCTGCAAAAGAGATCGCCAATGGCTGCGGTATGATTGCTGTCAATGTAATGAAAGCGGTGCGAGATCATGTGGCTCTGGTAAAGCAAGCCTGCGAAAGCGGCGCAAACGCCATTGTCATGGGCGCTGGCTTGCCAATTGATCTCCCAGAAATGACTGCCGATTACCCTAAAGTGGCACTCATCCCGATTTTGTCTGATGCACGCGGTGTGGCGATTATTTTAAAAAAATGGCTAAAAAAAGGCCGCCGAGCTGACGCGATTGTAATCGAGCACCCCGGCCACGCCGGCGGCCACTTGGGCGCGGCGCGCATCAGCGATATACACGATGCACGTTTCGATTTTGCTAAAGTGCTGGCCGATTGCCACGCCCTATTTGCCGAACTGGGCTTAGGCCGCGACGCGCCTAAATTGATCGTGGCGGGAGGCATAGATAGCCATGAAAAAGTCAGTCGCTGGCTTAGCAACGGGGCCGATGCAGTGCAACTCGGCACTGCCTTTGCCGTCTGCGAAGAAGGCGATGCGCATATTAACTTCAAACAAACCTTAATCAACGCCAAAGCCAGCGATCTGGCCGAGTTTGTTAGCGTAGCCGGCCTACCCGCCCGCGCCGTTGCCACACCTTGGCTGAAGCAATACTTACGCCGCGAAAGTCATTTGCAAGCGCTCGCCAAGGCCGATCCACGCCGCTGCACCCAGCGCATGGATTGCCTTAGCCACTGCGGCCTGCGTGATGGCCTGAATAAAGTCGGCCAATTTTGCATCGATCTCAAACTGGCCTCCGCCATGCACGGCGAAGTCGATAAAGGCTTGTTTTTCAGAGGTAATGGCTCTCTCCCATTTGGAGAAGCCATTCGCCCTGTGCGTGAGCTGATTGATTATTTAATGAATGGCAGAATGGAGGCGGTGTAAGACTATGCGAGAAAAATCCAAATCTTGAGCCACGGAGGGTACCGAGAACACGGAGTTACACGGAGAAAAACAAAGCTTGAATTAAGTTGTTTTGCAGGTTTTGAGTGTTTGTAATGCCCAGCAATAAGGATTTATATCGCGGCTAGTTGCACGGGGCTTAAATTTCCCCTTGAAACACGCCGTAGCGAGGAACAAGCGGGGCGGGGGATCGCTTGGGAGCGAGGAACGAGCTGATCCCGTCCGCCGCCGACTCGATTGTCAGCAGCGAAGGGGTCTTCGTGTTATTGGTGTTGTGGCTTGGCTTCGTTTTTTGGCCACACAAGCGCGGGACACCGCACCTAAATTAACGTGCCGAAGGCACTAAAAAAACGACCTCAACGTAACATCAAGCCCTCACCCCCTCAACAACCTCAAACCATTCAATACCACCAACAAACTCACCCCCATATCGGCAAAGACCGCCATCCATAACGTGCCGTGGCCAGCTAAGGTGAGCGCTAGAAACACCGCTTTCACTAACAGCGCCAGCGTGATGTTTTGCACCAAGATGCGATGCGTGGCACTAGACAGGCGGATAAATTCGGGGATTTTGCGTAGATCGTCGTCCATCAGCGCCACGTCGGCGGTTTCGATGGCGGTGTCTGTGCCTGCCGCGCCCATGGCAAAGCCAATATCGGCGCGAGCTAAGGCCGGTGCATCGTTGATGCCGTCCCCGACCATGCCGGACGATGCGGCCATGCCTTCCACAAGGCGCAGCTTGTCTTCTGGTAGTAAATTGCCGTGCGCTTGGGCGATACCCAGATCGCTAGCAATCGCCGCCACGGTGTGCTCGTTATCTCCTGACAATACAATTGTTTCCACGCCTAAGGCTTGCAGCTGGGCAATTGCTTCGCGGCTACTTGGCCGCACGGTATCGGCCACGGCAAACAGCGCCAGTACGCGATCAGAGGCCAATACCACCACCGATTTGCCCTGCATTTCCAGCACTTGCAGCTTTTCTTCCAGCGCGAGCGAGCAAAGGCCCAGCTCTTCGATCAGGCGATGATTACCCATTGCATAAGAGATGCCCTCAATCTGCCCGCTGATGCCGCGTCCCAACAGCGCTTTCACATCACTGACTTCAAGATAATCATTGATCTGAGCCGCAATCGCTTTAGAAACAGGGTGATCCGAGCGCGCACCAAGGCTGGCGGCGATACGCTGGCAAACATCGGACGACACATCCGCCAAGGCCACCATATCGGTCTGCACCGGCTTACCAAAAGTGAGCGTGCCGGTTTTATCCAGCGCTAGGCTTTTTAGCTTGCGCCCTTCTTCTAGATAAGTACCACCCTTAATTAAAATACCCAGCCGCGCCGCACGGGCAAGGCCGCTGACAATCGTTACCGGAGTAGAAATCACCAAGGCACAGGGGCAGGCAATCACCAGCATCGCCAACGCACGATAAATCCATTCCTGCCACGCGCCCCCCAAGAATAGCGGCGGAATCACCGCCACAGCCAAGGCCAGCGCGCAAACAACGGGGGTATAAATTTTAGAAAAGCGATCCACAAAACGCTGGGTTGGCGCACGCACGCCTTGCGCCGCCTCTACCACATGGATAATCCGCGCCAGCATGGTGTTGCCCGCCACCGCCGTAACCCGATATTCAAACGAGCCGGTTTCATTAATCGTGCTGGCAAACACCGTGTCGCCAATATTCTTTTCTATCGGCAGGCTCTCGCCGGTAATCGCCGCCTGATTAATAAACGATTGCCCCAAGATTACCTCGCCATCCAGCGCAATCCGCTCGCCAGGCTTTACCCGCAAAATACTGCCGAGTGCAATATTGGCCGCCGCCTGCTCTTGCCAGCTGCCATCCACCTGCTGCACCGTGGCGCGCTCTGGGGTCAACTGTAATAAGCCGCTAATCGCGTTTCGGGCGCGGCCCAAAGATTTGGCCTCGATCAACTCGGCAAGGGTAAACAACACCATCACCATCGCCGCTTCAGGCCACTGGCCAATTAACAACGCACCCGTCACCGCAATACTCATCAGCGCATTGATATTTAAATCGCCGTTAGAAACGGCAATCCAGCCTTTTTTGTAAGTCGTCAGACCACAAGTCAGCACCGCCGCAATCGCAAGCACCGCCGTTAACCACACCGGCATCGCCAGCCAATCGCAAACCTCGGCCCCCACCGCCAGCACACCTGCCAGCGCCAAGGGCCACCAAGGTTTAGCCACTTCGGCAACCACCGTTTTCGTCCCATCATCCACACGCGGCGTAAAGCCCAGCTCAGCAATCGCAGCCAGAATTGCAGGCAAGGCCGCTTGGCTATGCGAAACAGTGAGCACGCGTTGCAGCAAATTGAACTGCAAACCACTCACATCTGCCATCGCCCCCAGCTTTTTACGAATCAGCCCTTCCTCTGTCGGGCAATCCATCTGCTGAATATGAATACGGCTTAACACCCCAGCGCCATCGCCTTGAGGCAAAGGCGGTGGAGGCGAGCCAACAACGCGGTAGCGAGGTTTGGCGGGGGAAGAATGGTTGCAACAATTGGACACGGTGCGTACTCCTGATATGCTTCAGACCATTACACAGCCTGAAGCCACTTTAGGGTCAAGCTTTATGTTCAAATAAATTCAACATTTCAAGTCCTTAAAAAAACAATGTACTTCCCAACTCATGCCTAATTACAAAAAACGCACCGCTTTAACTTAAAAAAATGCCAGTCCGCATAATACAGACTGGCATTGGCATGACTCAATCACTCTACAAACACAATTCGTTCGTTTAATGAACCGCATCTTTATTATAAGAAACAGAACGAGGGCCATATAAAAGCCCACCTGCATGGCCAGCGGATAAAAGCCGCTGACTTGCTATGCCTGCAATCGGATGGCCCGCATCCGTTACCGAATTGCCAATTTGTTTAATTGCCGCCATTACAAGGGCACCAATAATACCGCCACCATTAGGATTGCCGCTTTCGCTACTAGATGCCGAAGCAACACCTGCCCACAACAATTTGCCGGTTTTTAAATCAACTAATTTCGCATTGGCAGTCACTTCGGTCACGCTATCAATAATTAAATAAGTCGTGCCGTATTTATTGACCGTAATGTAAAGCGCCGCATCTGCACCAAAAATTTCTTTTAACTTAGCTGTCGAAACAGCATGAATCTCAGCCGCACTATTCAAGCCATTTTGCTTGAAAGTTTCATTAACCAACGTTACCGGCAACACATAGTAACCCGCCTCTGCTAGGGGATAAGAAACCTGAGACAGCATGCTATATGTCGCCTTAACATCAGGGGATTCATTCACAGGTGGCAACACCAAAATTGAACGAGGTCGGCTTTCTTTTAACGCCGTATAGTCATACGCTTTAGGCGTAGCGCATCCTGCAACTAAAGCCACAACAGATAGGCTAGCACATAGCTTAAATATTTTTTCTAGCATCATCGTCCTTTAAAGCTTGTGTTTTTTCAGCAAAAAATCCATATAAGTAGCAGACTCTGGGAAGAGCGTTTTTTCAGCCAATAGTTCTTTTTCTAGCTGATCCAGCTTTCCTACTGAGGAATACAGCAAGCCTAAATGTGCGTGATAACCTGGTGGCGGGGTATTTCCCTTTGCCTGAATCTTTTGCAGATCCTCCTCAAGTTTAGCGATTTGCTCTTCAGCAGCTTCACCTTTCAAATACTCATAAACCTGCGCTTGATAGCCTTCCCACTGGTAAAGCGTTTTAGGAGGGGTACTGCATCCCACCAACAAAGCGCCGCCCAACAATGCAAAGGGAAGCATCGTTTTTTTTATGAATATTTTTTTCATTATGGTTTCCAAGCACCTGTATCAATCGCTAATACCAAATTATCCACCGCCTCACGCAGCGCTAATTCCAGCACTTTGCCATTAAGCGTTGAATCGTAGCTAGCCGTACCACCAAAGCCTACAACTTCACGGTTAGACAAACTGTATTCGCCAGCGCCTTGGCTTGAAAACACCACTTCAGACGTTGCAATGTTGACAATATTTAAGTTTACTTTGGCATATGCAATTTGTGATTTTCCACGGCCTAACAACCCAAACAATTGTTGATCGCCCACTTCCTTACGGCCAAATTCGGTGACATCTCCCGTTACTACATAATCAGCCCCCTTCAGAGACTGGGCCTGCTTTTTAATGGCGGCCTCTTGCTTCATCTCGTCCAGATTGTCGCGATCCAGCACATTAAAACGATTGGTTTGTTGCAAATGGGTAATTAAAATTGTTTTAGATTGCCCGCCCATACGATCAATGCCATCAGAAAAAATACCTCGCATATAGCTAGAACGGTTTTCAAACTTACCTACCGCAATTGGCGTACGTACACCGACGTATGGCCTAGCCGCGCTTTCTACTTTTTGTACAGCCAAAGAACGCGAGCTTTCTGTTGCGCATCCTGCCAATGTGGATAATAAAGCTACGGTGGCAAGAAGAGGAATCGCTCTGAGCTGTTTCATAAATTTGTTTCCGTTTTTTTGAAGCAAGGCTCCGCATCATACTTAGGCATTTAGTAAGAGTAAATTTGATTTTGTCATAAGACTCTCTTACATTAGCCATTCTTTCCCTTGCGCAATACAACACCAGCTCATTTACTACTTATATATTTTCAGCGCTCTTACCCCCAACGCTTGCAAGCAATACGGTGCAATCCTGAAGCAGCAAACTAAAGCCTAAGCGGCCTAACCATTATTAAAGAGTATGCATTATGAAAATCGGTGAGCTCGCCCAAGCTGCACAATGCACAGTTGAAACGGTAAGGTATTACGAAAAGGAGTCTCTGCTGCCCGAGCCTGCCCGCACCAGCGGCAATTATCGTGATTACAGCGAGCTACATCTAGAGCGCTTAAGCTTTATTCGTAACTGTCGTGCACTGGATATGACGCACCAGGAAATCCGAGCCTTATTGCAATTAATGGACCAGCCTGAAGACAACTGTCACTCGGTAAATAATCTGCTCGACGCACATATAGAGCATGTCAGCGTCAGGATTCAAGAGCTGCTTAAGCTGGAAACGCAGCTTAAAACGCTAAGGCAGCAGTGCCAGAGCGAGCAAGCGGTGCAAGACTGCGGCATTGTGCAAGGTTTAAACAATATGGAAGTCAGCAATACCCCTGAACGGCATACTCATTTAGGCTAATATCTTACACACGTAAAATCCACACCTCACCCACCGGACTCGTGAATGTCGCCTTTCTTTAGAAAAATCGTCCTCTATATCGTCGCCCGCCCGCGCCTTGTTGCAAAGCTGATGAAATTTGGCTTGAACTGGTTTCCCGCCATTCGCCGCACAGGCTGCAAAGTGACCGCCGTATCTCCTGATGTGCGCTATATCCGCGTAGAGCTACCGCTCAATTGGAAGACGCGCAATATCAATGGCACGATTTTTGGCGGCAGCATGTTTGCCGCCACCGACCCATTTTATATGAGCATCTTGTATTTTAATCTGGGGGACGATTATGTAGTGTGGGATAAAGGCGGCACCATCCGCTTTAAACGCCCAGGCCGTGGCACGCTGGTGGTCGAATTCAGAGTCGACGAAGCTGAACTTACAGAAATCCGTGACCTGCTCGCCCTCACCCCAGAAATAGACCGCGTCTACCCTGTGCAATTGATCGATCAAAAAGGCTATGTCTGCGCCGAAGTCGAGCGTGTTTTATACATTGCACATAAAAGCACATACGACAATAAAATGGCCGAGCGTCGAGCAAAGAGGGATTTACTCACCACAGAGAACGCAGGGGATTAAATGCACAGAGTGCTCGCTGACTTTTGAAAGCCTTGCTTAGCATTTTTATCGACCCATCGTGCAAACCCCCATGCCAATCATTACTCATCATGACAAATAGCCTGCACATGCCCCCGCAGCCAGCGGTGGACCGGATCAGCGTGGTGGCGGGTGTGCCAGCTCTGACTAATCTCCACGCCCGCCATCATAACCGGCAGCTCAAAGCAATATAGATGATGCTGCGGCATGGCCCAGCGGACAAAAGGCTCGGGCATGGCGGTAATAAAATCTGAGCTGGCCGCCATCATCAGCGCCGCCTGAAAGCCAGGTGCCACTATCGCCACGCGCCGTTGCAAGCCCAAGGCGTTAAGCGCAGCATCCATACGGCCCGCCTCTTGACCACGCCGCGATGCAGAAATATGCGGCCACGCCACAAAATCCTCTGCGCTCACCACTTGGCCCGCAAGGGGATGGCCTGCCCGTACCACGCCAACAAAAGAAGCACTAAACAGCGGCTGATTGTAAACCTCCGGCTCTACTCGCCCCGCCACACCGATATCCAGATCGATACTGCCATTACGCAAGGCTTCAATATTTTTATCCGCACGGGAAACAAAATGTAAGGAGATATCAGGCGCTTCAACCCGCAGGGCCGCAGCCAGCCGACTGGCCCACGCCCCTAAAAAACCATCGTTGGCACGCAAAGTAAACGTGCGTTGCAGACGGGTAAAATCTACCTCTTGTGGCGTAAACACGCTCTGCACTTCTTCAATGGCCGCCCTTACCCGCGCATGCAAAGCCAGCGCCCGTGGTGTTGGCACAAGGCCGCGCCCAGCGGGGACAAACAAGGGATCGCCAATGGCTTCGCGTAAACGCGTTAAACGGCGGCTCATCGCAGGCGGGCTAAGATGCAATGCCCGTGCAGCACCTACCACACTGCCTTCGCGCAACAGTGCGTCCAGATCTAATAACAAATTGAAATCAAGATATTTCACGGCAACTTTCCTATGCTGCAACACAGCAAAAATCCAGATCTTAAATCACAGAAAACAAGACGCTTTACAAAAAGAACGTTAAAAATTAGCTAATTAGCGGCGTTGCCACACCCTACCTCAACGTTTTTTATCAGAGATACAGCGTGTTTTTGTGAGGCACCATACTCAAAGCATCACCGCTAGCGTGCAAATACATGCAAAAAATGCAGCAATGGATTGCAATAATGTCAATTTACACAATAGTAAGGCTTGCTGGACGATAGGGCTATCTTCTTATGACGGGCTAAATCATTATGCAACCCATCACTCCAGCCGCCCCTGTAGCTATCAATTCTTCTTTCTACCCCCTACTGGCCATCCTGATCTGGACAGGCAACACCCTTGTTACCAAAGCCGCCGCCGTGGTGATTGAGCCCGCAGCCATTGCTTTTTACCGCTGGCTGCTGGCAGGGCTGGTTTTAACACCGTTTGTATTACGCACCGTGTGGCAACAACGCGCCATTGTGGCGGCGCACTGGCCCAAGCTCGCTTTCCTAGGGTGTTTAGGTATGGGCATGTATCAGGGGCTGGCTTATGAAGCGGCAAAAACCACCTCGGCCATCCATATGGGCGTGGTAGTGGCTTTAATGCCGCTATTTTCTACCCTGTTAGCCAGTTTATTTGTGGGTGAAGCACTCACAGCAGCGCGATTCGGCGGGGTGGGATTATCTCTTTTAGGCCTACTGATCCTCTGCACCCACGGCCAGCCCGCCACTTTGCTTCACGGCGCAGTGCAGCTAGGCGACGCGCTTATGCTGATCGCTGTGGCATCAAATGCGCTCTACGGCGTGTTGCTGAAACGTTGGGCACTGCCGCTATCAACCTGGCAGCAGCTGTATGTGCAAGTTGGGTTTGGCATTCTGATGCTATTGCCCTTCTGGTGGCTGGCCCCCGTCTCGCCCATTACTGCACAAAATATCCCCTTGATTTTGTATGCAGGCATTCCCGCCTCAATCGGCGCACCGTTCTTCTGGATGAACGGCATAAAAATCCTCGGCCCAGCCCGCGCCAGCCTCTTTATGAACCTACTCCCTTTATTTGTAGCGCTGGCGGCATCCACCCTACTGGACGAACAGCTCTATGCTTACCATGCAGTAGGCGGAGTGCTGGCGCTGGCAGGGGTTTGGTGGGGGCAGCGGGTGGCTAGTGAGTGAGGCGACTTAGGCAAAAGCATAAGCCGCCACTCTGGCGAAGGGAGCAAGCATCATGACAAAGGCATTACACTTCAAGTGCTCTTTTTTAAACTTAATAACGAAGGGGTTTAACTCCGCCGCCAAGTAGTGCCCTGCGCGTTGTCTTCTAGCACAATGCCCGCCGCAATCAACGCATCCCGAATGCGGTCTGATTCAGCAAAGTTTTTAGCAACACGGGCCGCCTTACGGGCGATGATCAGCGTTTCAATCGCCTCTGCGCTGTATTCGTCTTCGCCAATACCTGCTTGCAAATAAGCAACGGCATCACGCTGCAACAAGCCCAAGATTGCGCCTAGTGCTTTAAGCTGGCCCGCCAAGACTGCTGATTGCTGTTTATTTACCTCTGAAGCCAGTTCAAACAAGACGGCAACCGCTTCTACAGTATTAAAGTCATCATCCATCGCCACTTTAAAACGCTCAGCATAGCTGCTACTCCAGTCGATAGTCGTATCATCGGCTGGCACATTTTTTAGTGTGGTGTAAAAGCGATTTAATGCTCCTTTCGCATCATCTAGATGGGCATCGCTATAATTAAGCTGACTGCGGTAATGAGCACGCAAGATAAAGAAGCGCACTACTTCAGGATCATACTTTTCAAGCACTTCACGGATGGTGAAGAAATTACTGAGGCTTTTCGACATTTTCTCGTTATCCACCCGAATAAAGCCGTTATGCATCCAGTAGTTCACATAAGCATGGCCGTGCGCGCCTTCAGATTGGGCGATTTCGTTTTCGTGATGCGGAAATTGCAAATCTGCGCCGCCACCATGAATGTCAAAATGGCTACCCAAGTGATGGCAACTCATGGCCGAGCATTCTATATGCCAACCCGGACGCCCTTCCCCCCAAGGCGAAGCCCATTTAGCATCTTGCGGCTCATCGGTTTTAGCGGCTTTCCACAACACAAAATCCAACGGATCTTGCTTGTTGACATCGACATCCACGCGCTCGCCAGCGCGTAAGTCATCGAGGGATTTGCCAGATAATTTGCCGTAGCCTGCAAACTTACGCACTGCGAAATACACGTCACCATTGGGTGCGGGATACGCTAAACCCTTGGCGATCAGGCTGGCGATCAACTCGTGCATGCCTTGCACATGCTCGGTAGCGCGTGGCTCGTGGTCTGGGCGAATCACGCCCAACGCATCAAAATCTTCATTCATTGCTGCAATAAATCGGCCAGTTAGCGCATTGATGGCTTCGCCGTTTTCTAGCGCACGTTTAATGATTTTGTCATCGATATCGGTGATATTACGCACATAATTGAGCGCATAGCCCGAAGCGCGCAACCAGCGTGCCACCATATCAAACACCACCACCATGCGGGCGTGCCCAAGATGACAGTAGTCATAGACGGTCATGCCGCAGACATACATATTCACCTTGCCCTCTGTAATGGGCTGAAAGAGCTGTTTTTCGCGTGCCAGAGTGTTGTAGACGTTTAACATGGAAGCGGTTTCATTTGCGTAAAAGGGCGATTCTACCAAAGCTGCCCAGCCTGCGCTGCATAAGCCTTTGCTTTATGAATGTTCGGTGCACATATTCACTTAACATCAGTAGTGTTTAATGACAAAATCATATGTAAATACTTAAAGCTACTGCAGTTACAATGTTATTTTTTGGCGCTTGTGCCAGCACTAAAACACCAGACAACCAACTTGCTGGGTACGAAGAAAAAAATACGTCACCGGCAGCAATATTCCACGCAAAGATCGTACCTCATCCGGCGCAGTAAAAACTTACGCTAAAGCACTACTGCAAGAATTACAAAACCGCTTTCACATTTCCCCAAGCATGAATTAACTGACCAAGCTTAAGCCATATCCATTTTTAGCCCGCTAAAAAAGCGACGTAATCCATATTGCAGCATCTACTGGTGCTTTCCGCCCTTTTTGTAAACGGCACCTTCTCTTGGATCTCGCAGCGTCATGCTCAGAGAGCAAGCAAAGCGTGCTACTCCAAATAGCGTCGCCCACCATAGCCGCTAATCCCCATCATCAAACGCACTACCGCATGGCAGAGCCAGGGAATTACGCGGTAAACCCAGCGATCACGCTCCACCGTGCTTTTTTTAATTTGCCGAGCGTCTTCAAGTAAGGCGCGGCGCAGATCGGCCCGCAGCTCCGCAGCGAAGGCCTTTTCGCGCACAAAGATATTTGCCTCGCGCGCGAGCAAGAGGCTAAATGGATCTAAATTACTAGAGCCTACCGTAGACCAAATGCTATCAATCGTCGCAACTTTGGCGTGCATAAAACCTTTTTCATACTCATAGATTTCTATCCCTGCATTTAAAAATTGCTGATAAAAACCTAGGCTGGCGTAATGCAATAAGCGATGCTCCACCCTGCCTTGCACCAATAGCACCACACTAACCCCACGCTTGGCCGCTTGAATTAAAGCGCGGCGAAAGCGATAGCCAGGCAAAAAATAAGCATTGGCAATAATGATCTCATGCCTTGCCCGCGTAATTGCCTGTAGGTATTCACGCTCAATATCACCACGGTGGCGCAGATTATCCCGATACAAAAATTGCCCACGGGCACGCCCTAATATCATGGGGGATGGCTTGAGCCTGCTTTTCTTTGCCCAGTCGGGGTGTAATTGCACCCATGCGGTATGTCGCCATAAATGGTCTACCGATTCGTGCAATTGCAACACCAAAGGCCCAATCATACGCACAGCATAATCGTAGCGCGGCGCCCAGCCCGTTTGATTGGGTTCGACATCCGAAAGGATGTTAATCCCCCCAATAAAGGCGACTGTTGCATCAATTACGGCTAATTTTCGATGCAATCGGCGTAAACGCTGCCTATCGAATGACAAGGCTTTGACCTCTGGTCTAAAGAACAAAAGCCGCACGCCGGACTGCGTTAATTGCTCTTGCCATGTTGCTACTAAATGGCCAGCGCCAAAGCCATCTAGCTGTAAATTAACCCTAACACCACGTTGTGCCGCGGCCATCAATGCTTGCATCACCGCAATACCAACCTCATCGGCCTCAAATAAATAGCTTTCTAAAAACACCTCATGCTTGGCGATTGAGATAGCGTCAATGAGCGCAGGAAAATAATCGGCACCATTAAAAAGCAATTTGAAACGATTTCCCGCCACATACATAAGTCAGCCTCATGTTTTTTTAAAAATATCCACCTAATCGCCCCAAGCTTGCTTGCTGGGTAGGCATTAATTGTGACTAGGAACTAAAATTCCCTCTTCGGTTCTGTGTAATACCGTATATAAGGGCACATGGTCCGATAAATTAGACCACGGTATTCCACCCAATACATTGGCCGCTTGCACGGTAAAGCCACGTAAGTAGATTCTATCTAGCGACAACATTGGTAATTGCGCCGGAAAACTCTTAGCCGATACGCCGTGAAGGGCATTAAAAGCCTCGATTAAGCCCAACTCTCGGGCAAATTGCATCGTGGCTTCGCCACGCCAGTCGTTAAAATCCCCCGCCAAAACCAAAGGTGCATCGTGTGGCACATCATTCAATACCCGCTCAATCAGTATTTTCACCTGCTTACGCCTATCCATTGCGCGTAAGTTGAGATGCACGCACAGCGCATGCAAGGGCTGAGACCAGCCTGGTACGGCTAATTCACAGTGCAAAACACCACGCTGCTCAAATCGATGCAGGGTTAAATCATGATTGTGCCAACGCACGATAGGAAAACGCGAAAGCAAAGCATTGCCATGATGGCCCAGCTTATAGCGTGCGTTTAAGCCATAAGCGGTATGAAGATCTCCTGCCAAAAACTCGTGCTGCGGGATGCTAGGCCAAGTGGCAAAGCGCTTGTCGCGCTGGCTATGCGCACCTTGCACTTCTTGCAAAAAAATTAAATCTGGCGCAAGCGACTGCAAGGCTTCGCGTACATCATGCACCACCAATCGCTGGTTAAAGAGCGACAACCCCTTGTGAATATTGTAAGTTGCAACCTTTAGAGAAAATTCATTATTAATCAATATTTTACCGTCAAGGATGGAGGCCAAAAACACATTAAAAACATTCGATATCGGGGCAATCAATCAAAGCCTTATGTCCGCATTTCGGATGATTTCCACTCTTTTTTATTAGATCCTCAGTGATTCTACGGGCTTACGGCCCAATGTGTCGGACTGTATTCACGTTTTGTGGCGCAAGTCTTTACCCTAAACGCACAGTCATTGGTGCATTTCCGCCCCCTCCTGTGGCAATTAAAGTCACGCCCCCGCTGGTTTGAAACGCCGCACTTTAGTTTCCACTCTATTCTGTGCACCCAGCAAACCTCAACAGAGCCACGATATTACAAAATACCAATATTATAATTTCACTTACAGAAAGAATGTAGTTAAACTCATGTTTTATAATTTAATCATTAAGGGGGTAAAAGAAGTAAACATTTCATTTTGGAATTCGCCGCTTAATGCAAACGACTCAAATAAAAACGCAGGGGTACACCTATTTGCTGCGAATGCATCAGCGTGACGATAATTTATTTTAATTTATAATTAAATAGAGAAAAAAATGGAAAAATACGTAGACAGCGTGCATGCATTGGCACGATCAAACAGTGTTCCAGGTAAAACAGATCTAAACTCCCAATCGACAGACGATATGGAAATTCCTGAAGATGGAGAAATCCCTCAGGAAATGTTGGATCTTGTTGAAGCCGGCTATCTTATTATTGACCAAGATAGAAATGTTTCGATTACACAACAATACAGAGACCACGTACTAACCAGTCCTCCTACTGATTCTTTAGGGGAGGAAAAAACGGTTACTTTTGTTGGCGAAAACACGATCGTTTTTACAGAAAACGCTGCTTCACAAGCGGCTGGTAACGTCACTAAAGTGACTTGGCATTGGTGGGGATACCAACTCTACCTTAGCTCAAGTTATGTTTACTATTTAAATACCTTCATAAACAACGGCAACATTGGGATGGCCAGTGATTTTATCGGCAATTTTCTGCCTACTTTTTTATCTTACCCGGTAGCTTTATACATTTATTATCATCAAGCTGTTTTTTATGCGGCAAATAAGAATCAAAAAGGGATTATCCTTAAATATATATGGGGCGTCCCAGCAGGGTTTAGATCGCAATAACGAGTCGAAGTGGGGGGTATTCCCTTTACTTTTAAGCGCGCTTAAAAGTGCGCTCTCATTCTCTGTTTTTCTGCGCATCATCGTTAAAACCTCCATTGCGCCAAGCTTAGCGCGGCGCTTGTAGGTATAGGCAAAACTCATGCCCTGCTTGTGGAGCGAGTCAGGCACGGTTGAACCGGCCTCGGCTAGGGTTTTGCGTGATAAGTTGCCCACGACTTTCGCATGGCAGTTTCTCTAATTTAATATGACGATTAAAACTCTCTTAATGATGAGTTAATTTTGCAGGGCGATTGCCAGAATGACTGTCTTTGTTAAACTCAAGCAAGCAATACGCCTTTGGCATAACTATTTTTCACCCTTCAAAAAATTAATTATCAACTGTAAAACAATCACATTCACCCGTAGAAAAAACATTGAAAATAATAGCTAGCAATTAAGTCTAATTGGAGCTAGCTAGTAAGGAGAAAATGAAATGGAAAAGATTAACTCAACCCCCAGTAAATATATACAAGGCCAAGGAGTGTTATCTTCTTTAGCCAAGCATAGCCTGCAATTAGGCGATTCGGCACTCATTATCAGCGGAGGTAAAGTCAAGCATATTGTTAGCCCGATTATTGCTAAAAGTTTTGGCGATGCACATGCTGTTTTTTATATGGAAACGTGTGAAGGCGAATGCTCCCGCAAAGAAATTGATCGCTTGGTGACCATTTGTAAGGCTCAAGATATTAAGGTGGTAATCGGTGTGGGGGGCGGTAAAACACTGGATACCGCCAAAGCGGTTGCGCATTTATTTAATGTGCCGGTGGTGATTGTTCCCACGACTGCTTCCACTGATGCTCCTAGCAGTGCTTTATCGGTGATTTACACTGAAACGGGGCAGTTTGAATCTTATTTAAGATTACTTAAAAAACCAGATGTTGTGCTCGTAGACAGCCAAATCGTTGCTCAAGCCCCTGTGCGCTTATTGGTGTCTGGGATGGGTAATGCATTAGCTACATATTTTGAAGCTCGCGCCAATTTACGCTCGGGCATGACTGGCGATATGCCTACAAAAGCCGCAATGCTTGTGGCCGATCTTTGTTATCAAACATTATTAAAAAATGGCCTAAAAGCCAAATTAGCGGTTGAGAGTAAAACGCTAACCCCAGAGGTAGAAAACATCATTGAAGCCAATATGAGTGGCGTTGGCTTTGAAAGCGATGAATTGGCAGCTGCCCATGCTGTACATAATAGGCTACCGTTACTTAACGAATCCCACCATTTGTTTCATGGTGAAAAAGTAGCCTTTGGTGCACTGATGCAATTGGCGCTAGAAAATGCACCACTTGAAGAAATCTATCAAGTATTAGGCTTCTGCCGTAGTGTTGGTCTACCTACTTGCCTTGCTGACATTGGGGCTGCTGACATTAGCAAAGAAGCGCTAATGAGTATCGCAAAAGCGGCATGCGCAGAAGGTGAAACTATTCAAAATAGGCCGTTCAAAATAGACCCTATGGCGGTGTATAGCGCTATTTTGGAGGTCAATCAACTAGGCATACGCCAGCAACACGCCCAATCAATCCATGCATAAAAGAAAAGGTGATGAAAATCACCTTTTCTTTTACTAACAATTTAGAAAGTAGTGTCATTGTTTGATATAACTATCAAATGAAATGTAAACAAAACTCAGATGGACGCAGTATTGATCACGCCACTTTACAAGTGATGCGCCAGCGTGCGGTAAAAGCCGTTAAAGAAGGACAATCCCCAGAAGTGGTTGCATTAGCCTTTGGTATTAATACGCGCTCACTCTATCGATGGCTCGCTGATTTTGCCAGTGGTGGTCAAAATGCATTATTAGCCAAACCTATTTCAGGCCGTCCGCCTAAAGTAACAGCAGAAGAAATGCAATGGTTTGCACACGCCGTAAAAGATAATACACCATAGCAATATCGATTTAATTTTTGCCTATGGCCTTTAGCGCTGATTGGTGAATTGATTCAGTATTAATTAAATAAATCGCTATCAAAAGCCTCGATCAGCCGCGTTATGAAAAGGCAGCCGTTTTTCACTCAATATGCTCTCTGCGGTAGGTGTTCGTGGCGAATTTAGTTTTATGGTGCATGAAGGGTCAGTTAATTCGGAAGTCTTTCTGAATTTTCTAAAACGACTCATGCAGGACGCCACCACGCCCGTTATTTTAATTGTGGATGGTCATTCCATTCACAAGACAAACATAGTGAAAGACTACCTTAATGAATTGGCAGGTAAATTGAAGATCTATTATTTACCACCCTATTCGCCACAACTAAATCCAGACGAGCAAATTTGGGCGCATGTGAAGCGTGAAGTTGCAAAGAAGCTCGTGCAAAGCAAGGTGAAATGAGAGATGCGAATCTTAGCGATAAAATATATTTCATTGCGTTTCTTGAGGATGGTATTTAGCTTTTGAGCATTGCTCTGCTTTGTTCTCAGTGTAAGTGTACGTTTTTCGGATGAAAATCCACTTAAAATCAGCATACGAATAGCGCAGAATGGATGGTTTTTTGCACTGCAGCAACATAGGTGTTTCCCGCTGCCGTAGGTGGGTGCAAAAAGTCCGATAATGTCATACCCACTCAGGAGACCTCTCATGCTTACGCCCCCGATGATTATGCCTTTCTTCCCGCCACATCGTATTTTAATGGGCCCTGGGCCATCAGATATTTACCCTTCCGTGCTGGCCGCGCTGTCTAAGCCAACTGTGGGGCACTTAGATCCGCTGTTTGTAGGCATGATGGATGAGATTAAAACGCTGCTTCAATACGCATTTCAGACTAAAAATCCGGTTACGATGGCGGTGTCTGCCCCCGGTTCGGCGGGAATGGAAGCGTGTTTTGTTAATTTAGTTGAACCTGGCGAAACGGTGATTGTTTGCCGTAACGGGGTGTTTGGCGAACGCATGCGTCAAAACGTGGAGCGCTTGGGGGCAATTGCCGTACTGGTGGACAATGCTTGGGGTGAGCCCGTCAACCCAAATCAAGTAGAAGATGCACTTAAAGCGCACCCAGAAGCCAAGTTTTTAGCTTTTGTGCATGCAGAGACCTCTACTGGCGCGCTATCTGATGCAAAAACTTTATCTGCGCTGGCAAAGCAATACGATTGCCTGACAATTGTAGACGCGGTGACGTCACTTGGTGGCGTAGAGCTACGCGTGGACGATTGGGGCATTGATGCTGTTTATTCAGGCAGTCAAAAATGTCTATCTTGCGTGCCGGGTTTATCTCCGCTTTCTTTCTCTGACGCGGCCGTCGCTAAATTAAAAGCGCGTAAAACACCGGTGCAAAGTTGGTTTCTGGATCAGAGCTTGGTCATGGGCTATTGGGGCAATGCTACAGGTGGCGCTAAGCGTAGCTATCACCATACAGCGCCAGTAAATACGCTGTATGCCTTGCATGAATCTTTGCGACTCCTTGCCAATGAAGGCTTAGAAAACGCGTGGCAGCGCCATGCAAATATGCATCAATTGCTACGCCATGGTCTGGAATCTTTGGGCTTGGAGTTTGTAGTCGATAAAGCCTACCGCCTGCCTCAGCTTAATACCGTACATATTCCTGCTGGCGTAGACGATGCAGCGGTGCGTAAGGTGTTGCTAGAAGATTACAACTTAGAAATCGGCGCAGGCTTAGGTGTGCTGGCAGGTAAAGCATGGCGAGTCGGCCTGATGGGCTACGGTGCAAGGCGCGAAAATATTGCGTTGTGCGTCCATGCTTTGGCGGCAGCGCTGCGTTAAGTATTTGTTTGAAGCGCGGTGCAAAAAGTCGGGCCTGTTGTGCGCGATAAATGGCTTGGCTGCATTTTTCATTATTTGAAAAAAAATTTCATGTATATCAGCAAAGGGGCGGTTTAGTCCCTTTGCTTTTTTTGCTTAGGATTATGGATAATTAGGGTCTGTTGACATTTTATTCGCCATTGCGCTGAGCCCCAAAACTGGGCCAAACGCAGCCGTGAATGAAACGTTAACAGACCCTAGGTGATTTGTTTGGGAAAATGTCAAACAGAGCCTAGGGATGTGGTCACACGAATCGATTTTTAGCTATAAACACGGCCAAGAAGCTGCCGGTGGCTTTCGAACTGATCGAGCACATCGCGGGTAATTTGCTCCGGAGAGAAGCCCATTAGGTCGTATTCCTGGCTGCCGTTGTACAGATAAACCTCAGCCCGGTAGTAACGCGTACGCCCTTCATCATCTTCTGGTGATTCGCTTGGGGGCGTCTGATAGCCGTCCAAGCTCACCTCATAGACAAATGGGTTTCCCTCACCCATCTCGATCCGCACGCCCATGCAGCGCTTGGACTTGCCAAGCAAAGTCTTCACATCCAAGCCTTGATCACGCAATAGCACAGCCGCCACTTCGAGAGCTGGCATCACTTTACGATCCATAAAGCACTGTACTACTGCTTGGGTAGGGTGCAGGTCTAGAGCGGTCAAGCGCTCACTGAAACCATGACGCCCACGTTCAGCAAGTTGCGCTTGCTCCTGTTCGATGGCGACATCCTGACGCATGGCCTTGTGCAAGCCAAACATAAAAAAGATCAACACCACCGAAAAGGGCAGCCCCGCCAGCACCACCATGGTTTGCATTGCTTCGAAATTACCAGCGAACAAGAGCCCGATGGTTACTAGAGTGATCACCAATGACCAAAAGATTCGCAACCAGTGCGGCGCATCTTCGTCAACATTGCCGCCTTTGCAAGAAAGATTAGCCATCATCACCGCGCCAGAATCTGCGGGGGTCAGAAATAGTACAAAGCCAACAAAGATCGACACGCCGATCACCACCTTCGACGCGGGGTAGTGCTCAAGCAACAGATAGATCGACATCGACGGTTGCTCTAGGGCTGTTCGCCCCAACTCTACTGCGCCATGATTGAGCACCAGATCAAGCGCTGAATTCCCGAAGATCGATAACCAAGCGAGGGTGAAGCCCAGTGGAATCAGTAGTACGCCCGCCACCAGTTCACGCACCGTACGACCACGAGAAATACGCGCGATGAACATGCCCACAAATGGAGCCCATGAAATCCACCACGCCCAGTAAAACACCGTCCACAAGCCCATCCAACGTTCGGCTTTCTCGCCATCACCTGTATATACATAGAGATCGAAAGTTTTCAGTACGATGCCGTTCATGTAATCACCAATATTCTGCACAAAACCATTAAGCAGGTGCAGGGTTGGGCCGAACAACAAAACAAAAATCAACAACCCGCTAAATAGCACGATGTTAAGGTTGGATAGGCGGCGGATTCCGTTTTCCACGCCGGACACAGCTGCGATCGTTGCCACCGTGCTCATCACGATAATCACGATCAGGAGATTGGTATTGCTGTGCGCCATCCCGAACAGGTTTTCCAAGCCAGAGGACACCTGCATCGAGCCGATCCCCAGATTGGTCACTAGCCCCAATAGCGTCACGAACATGCCGAATCCATCTACCGCGTGACCCGCTGCGCCCCTTACCCAACGTTCGCCCACTAGCGGGAACAACGCTGAACGCAGCGCCAATGGCTGATTATGCCGATAGGCAAAGTACGCCACGGCCAAACCAACTAAGGCGTAGATTGCCCAGCCGTGCAGCCCCCAGTGCAGGAAGGTCAGCTGCAAAGCTTGGCGGGCGGCCTGAGCGGTGGCTGCCGTGCCTTCGGGCGGGTTAAAGTAGTGGTCAAGCGGTTCTGACGCGCCGAAATACAGTAGCGAAATGCCAATGCCCGAGGAGAACAGCATCCCAGTCCAGGCTCCGTAACTGAAATCCGGTGTATCGTCTTTGCTGCCCAATTTGAGCTTGCCATAAGACGAAAACCCTACACCAACGACAAATAACAGGTAGGCGGCGATCACGATCATGTAATACCAGCCAAAGCTACGCGACAACCAAGCTTGGGCCACACCCAGCACTCGACCGGCCTCTTGCGGAGCGGCGATCAAAATGGCAGTCAGTAACAATATCATTACGGTAGAGGTGTAGAACACCCAACCGTTGACCTGCACCTTTTCTGGCGAGGTCTTTATAAGAGAGGCAGAACTCATGACGCAGATGCTCCAGACTGGGCGATAAGAAGAACAAAAAACAACACTTTACCCGCGCCCAGTCGTTGCGTTAGCCGTTGACCGACTGGCACTAAACAGGCTATGTCTGCGTAAAATGTTGAAATAGAGTTGAGTAGATACTTACTCTTTAAATCGGGTGTGCACGTTTTTTTCTTGCGCACTGCTTTTTGCATAAAGCGGCATTGCCACTAAGCAAAAAAACAAACAGATCTTTTTAGTGACCCATCCCCTTGCTGTGAACAATCGAGGCTGCTACGGGGCTCATAAGCCCCGCACAAAGACCGCGTTTATTGCATTCGCCGCTATTTTCTAATTAAAAAAATCTTGATTTCAGTTTTTAACCATTAACGCAGACATGGCCAATAAAAAGGCCCTCACCTCACATAAACGGTGTTGATTGCTACGCTCACGGGCAAAAAAAATTGCACCCTCAATGAGAATGCCTTTGCTTATTCGACAGGCCTCAGGAATTTGTCGATGCCATGTGTTGCTATTTTTACTAGGAAAAAACGATATATCGTAATCATTTGTCGTAGAGCTTATTCTTTTTTAATTGAACGTTCAATTAAAACAAAATAGACTGTCTTTCAAAGACAACGGATGCTCAACACTCGTTTCAAAGCATAAAGAGAGATGCACCATGCCTAAGGTCGGTATGCACCCTATTCGCCGCCAGCAGTTGATAAACGCCACGTTGATGGCCATTGATCAGGTCGGAATGGAAGATGCTAGCATTGCCATGATCGCCCGTTTTGCGGGGGTTTCAAATGGCATCATCAGTCACTATTTTCAGGGTAAAAATGGCCTGCTCGCCGCCACGATGCGGTACCTAATGAATACTTTGACCGAGAACGTCCACGTACAGCGAAATGCGTTGGAAGACAACAGCCCACGTGCGCATCTCCAAGTCATTATCGAAGGTAACTTCGATGCCAGCCAAGTCAACAGCCCCGCCATGAAAACTTGGCTAGCCTTTTGGGCCGCCAGCATGCACCACCCGTCTTTACACAGATTGCAGCGAATCAACGATCGCCGCCTGTACTCGAATCTGTGTTGCCAGTTCCGGCGGGTTCTGCCTCTACCCGATGCGCGCAGCGCAGCACGCGGCTTGGCAGCCTTGATTGACGGTCTGTGGTTACGCGGTGCACTGTCAGGTGATTCTTTCGACACAAGGCAGGCGCAACAAATCGCTTATGAATACATGGATTACCAATTAGCCAAGCAGGCGAGCTAAAACACACATCAAACGACCACGGCCTGAACGCCTGTTGATCAATGTTTCCCGAGTTTTAATAAGCAGCACCTTTTTGGCGATTAACGCCAACCACTTATGCACCTGTGAGGATTTTATGGCCCGTTTTGAATTGCAAAAACTCTACATTGATGGTGGTTATAGCGACGCTGGCAGCGTTGCCACCTTCGATGCCATTAACCCGGCTAACGGTGAAGTTCTCGCCAAGGTGCAATGTGCAACCAAAGAAGATGTCGAGCGCGCTGTCGTCAGCGCTGAAAAAGGACAAAAAATCTGGGCGGCACTCACCGCGGTGGAGCGTTCGCGCATCCTGCATCGTGCAGTCGAAATCTTGCGCGAGCGCAACGATGAATTATCGGCCCTAGAAACACTTGACACCGGCAAACCGTTATCCGAAACCAAGTACGTCGATATCGTCACCGGTGCTGACGTACTGGAATACTACGCTGGGCTGGCCCCTAGTATCGAAGGTGCACAGATTCCACTACGCACTACTTCATTTGTCTACACCCGTCGCGAGCCACTGGGTGTTGTGGCAGGTATCGGCGCATGGAACTACCCGATTCAGATCGCGCTATGGAAATCCGCGCCAGCGCTGGCAGCTGGGAACGCGATGATATTCAAGCCAAGCGAAGTCACCTCCCTAACAGCGGTGAAATTGGCTGAAATCTATACCGAAGCTGGCGTTCCGAACGGTGTATTTAACGTCCTGACCGGCAGCGGCCATGAAGTTGGCACTTGGCTGACCGAGCACCCGCGCATCGCAAAAATCTCTTTTACTGGTGGGACCATTACCGGCAAGAAAGTCATGGCCAACGCTTCGAGTTCATCGCTCAAAGATGTGACCATGGAATTGGGCGGCAAATCCCCACTCATCATTTTTGACGACGCCGATCTAGATCGCGCGGCCGATACCGCGATGATGGCCAATTTTTACAGCTCCGGACAGGTTTGCACCAACGGTACTCGCGTGTTCGTGCCAAAGCATCTGCAAGCGGCCTTCGAAGCCAAAATCGTGGAACGCGTTGCCCGCATCCGTATTGGCAGCCCTGAAGATGAAAATACCAACTTTGGCCCGCTAGTCAGCTTTGCACAGATGGAAAGCGTGCTTGGCTATATCGCCAAAGGTGAGAAACAAGGTGCCCGGCTGCTGTGTGGTGGCAACCGCCTAACCGATGGTGATTTGGCCAAAGGCGCATTTGTAGCCCCGACTGTGTTCACTGACTGCACCGATGAGATGACAATTGTTCGGGAAGAAATATTCGGCCCAGTGATGAGCATCCTAACCTACGAAACCGAAGAAGAGGTGATCCGTCGTGCGAACGATACGCACTTTGGTCTCGCTGCCGGTTTGATCACCAAAGACCTAAACCGTGCCCACCGAGTCATTCACCAACTGGAGGCCGGCATCTGCTGGATCAACGCTTGGGGCGAATCCGATGCCAAGATGCCAGTCGGTGGATACAAGCAATCAGGCGTGGGACGTGAGAATGGGATTAGCTCGCTGAACAACTTTACCCGTATCAAATCGGTACAAGTAGAGCTAGGCGACTACATCTCAGTGTTCTAAAAACCGAGCATTACTCACGATGAGTGCGAAGCACTCCCCTGACCCTATTCAAAGAAGGTGCACCCCATGTCTCAAGAGTTCGACTACATCATCATCGGTGCTGGCTCTGCCGGTAATACTTTAGCGGCACGACTAACTGAAGACGAAGGGGTCACTGTCTTACTACTGGAAGCCGGTGGCCCGGACCATCGTCTAGATTTTCGCACGCAAATGCCAGCGGCATTAGCGTTTCCACTTCAAGGCCGTCGCTACAACTGGGCCTATGAGACTGATCCGGAGCCACATATGGACGGCCGCAAGATGGAGTGCGGTCGCGGCAAGGGTTTGGGTGGCTCTTCCTTGATTAACGGGATGTGCTACATCCGTGGCAATGCTATGGATTATGACGGCTGGGCCAAATTACCAGGATTGGAAGACTGGGCCTATCTGGATTGCCTCCCTTATTTTCTTAAAGCGGAAACCCGCGACATTGGTGCTAACCATTATCACGGAGGCGAAGGCCCAGTCAGTGTGACTACGCCCAAAGCCGGTAACAACCCATTATTCCACGCCATGGTTGAAGCCGGCGTACAAGCCGGTTATCCACGTACTGAAGACTTAAATGGCTACCAGCAAGAAGGCTTCGGCCCGATGGATCGTACCGTGACGCCAAACGGCCGTCGTTCCAGTACCGCCCGTGGTTACTTGGATGTGGCCAAAAAGCGTTCGACCCTAACCATCGTCACTCACGCCCTAACCGATAAGGTTCTGTTTGAAGGCAAGCGTGCCATTGGCGTACGCTACCTGACCGGAGCCGCAGAAGAGCGCATTGAAGCCCGTGCCCGCAAGGAAGTGCTGGTGTGCAGCGGCGCAATCGCCTCACCGCAAATCCTCCAACGCTCTGGCATCGGCCCAGCTAAGCTGCTAGAAAGCCTGGATATTCCAGTGGTCCACGATCTGCCTGGTGTTGGTGAAAACCTGCAAGACCATCTAGAGCTATACCTACAATACGCATGCACCCAACCCGTTTCTCTGTACCCATCACAGCTCTGGTATAACCAACCCGCCATCGGCGCAGAGTGGTTACTCAATGGTAGCGGAATCGGGGCCAGCAACCATTTTGAAGCAGGCGGCTTTATCCGTACCCGTAAAGAATTCGCATGGCCGAACATTCAATACCACTTTCTCCCCATAGCGATTAACTACAACGGCAGCAACGGTGTCAAAGAGCACGGCTTTCAAGCGCACATGGGCTCCATGCGTTCGCCAAGCCGTGGCCGCATCCAGCTGAAGTCACAGAACCCGCGCGAATACCCAAGCATTCTCTTCAATTACATGTCCACCGCGCAGGACTGGCAGGAATTTCGTGATGGCATCCGCCTGACTAGGGAAATCATGCAACAACCTGCACTGGATGCTTTCCGGGGACGTGAAATCAGCCCAGGCATCGACCTGCAGACTGATGAGCAACTGGACACGTTTATCCGCGAGCACGCCGAAACCGCATTCCACCCATCCTGCTCATGCAAGATGGGCACTGACGAAATGGCCGTGGTCGATACAGAAGGTCGCGTGCATGGCATACAAGGCCTGCGTGTGATCGACGCCTCAATCATGCCAATCATCACCACCGGCAACCTGAACGCACCCACGATCATGATCGCCGAAAAAATGGCCGACAAAATCCGTGGTCGCAAGCCACTGCCTCGTAGCACCGCTAATTACTATGTGGCAGGCGATACGCCGGTGCGCGGTAACCCGCTGCGTAAAATAAGTAGTACTGCGTAATTAGCTACAAAACAGGCTTGGAGACACAGGAAGAAATGACCGGATATATTAGTTTTTTTACCATCGATTTCGCCGCCATTTGCGTTTAAATGACGCAGCCCACCGCGCATTGCGCTATCACGGTTAAAACAATGCCGATCCTTACAAAAGGATCGGCATTGTTTACTTGGCTAAGCTTTGGGTGCTTCTGGCACAAGTTCAGATTCTAAGTGCTTTACATGCCAATGTTTGGCTACATTCAAGCCCAATGCCTTGGGGTTAAATACAGGCTCTTGATTCAGACTTAGTTGTTGTTCATAGTCTTTTAACGTGGCCAGCGCTGGTTTTTGTAGCGCTAATATGGCAATGATATTAAGCCAAGCCATCAGCCCAACCCCCATATCGCCCAATCCCCAAGCTAACTCGGCAGTACGAATGCAGCCATAAAACGATACGGCAAGAATGGCTATTTTTAAAACAAAAAATAGTCCGGCAGAAGGAATCTTTCGGGCTAAAAATGCGATATTGGTTTCGGCAATATAGTAGTAAGCCAAAATCGTAGTGAAGGCGAAAAAGAACAGGGCGATACCGACAAACATGGAGCCAAAGCCAGGCAGGGCTTGCTCTACAGCGGCCTGAGTAAAATCACTCCCCGCTGTCATGCCAGCCAATCCTGTAAAAATAGCCTGCCCATCGGGTGCAACCACATTGTATTTGCCGGTAATTAAAATCATAAAGGCGGTGGCAGAGCACACAAAGAGCGTGTCAATATACACAGAAAATGCCTGTACTAAGCCTTGTTGGGCAGGGTGTTTGACTTCCGCCGCAGCGGCCGCATGGGGCCCCGTACCTTGGCCCGCTTCATTGGAATAAATGCCGCGTTTTACGCCCCACTGAATCGCCAAGCCCAACATAGCTCCCATGCCTGCCTCAGTACCAAAGGCGGAGCGAATAATCAACATGAATACATCGGGTAATTGCTGGATATTGAGCAGAATCACCACAAAGGCAATCAGGATATAACCCAGCGCCATAAACGGCACCACCACCTGTGCCACCTTGGCAATGCGTTTTACCCCACCAAAAATAATCATCCCAAGTAAAAGCACCACAATCGCGCCCGTGACTTCTGGGCTAAGGCCAAACGCTGTCTTTAAGCCAGCGGCAATCCCATTGGCCTGTACGCCGGGCATAAGCACTCCACAGGCGATAACAGTGACAATAGCAAACAGCATGGAATACCATTTCCAGCCCAAGCCTTTTTCAATATAAAAAGCGGGGCCACCTCGATACTGGCCTTCGTGTTTTTCGTGATAAATCTGCCCGAGTACTGATTCGATATAAGCCGTGCTAGCACCTAAAAAAGCCACTACCCACATCCAGAAAATAGCGCCCGGTCCACCAAAAGAGATCGCGGTGGCAACCCCGGCAATATTACCGGTTCCAACGCGACCAGAAAGCGATAAAGACAAGGCTTGAAACGAGGAAACACCCGCATCAGAAGCTTTGCCTTTGAACATCAGGCGAATCATTTCGCGAATATGGCGAACTTGCATAAAGCGGGTGCGAATCGAAAAATACAGGCCAACACCAAGGCATAAGTAAATAAGGGCAGGGCTCCAGACCCAGCTATTAACTGCATTAACCCATTCTTGCATATGCTCTCCAGACGCATTTGGAATGCGAAATATGTCAAAGGAGGGCCATTGTTGAGCACAATGTGACACTTTATCACTAGGGATTTCCCTTGGGCAGTAAGTCAAGCGCAACAAATATGTCAAAGGAATTGATAAATTGTTCTTTGTATATATCCTTAAATAATAATGATTCGCACTACCTTGGTGAATTCTGCGTGGTAGCCTTGCGTTGGCTCGTGGTTAATCTAATTTCTCACAAGGAAAGGATGAAGCCATGATCTTTTTCCAATCGACTTAGTATTTCAATACATGGGAGTGATATCTTATGGGACAAAGAATAGTCAGAATTGCAAATAAATTGTCAGCTAATATTATTCAAGAATTGATTCATGATGATATTGTGGCCATCGTCATCGAAGGGTATTATCCAGCGCATTTATGTGATTTACTAAGCCACAATATATTGCATAGCAAAGAGATTGATCCCTACACCCATGAGGTAGTAGAAGATAAAGTGCTTTTACAAAAATATTTTGGCGTTGATCGTATTGGTATCCCATTTAATAGTACCTACAACATAACAAGCCCTGCAGAAATAAATAATTACTATGGCGAAGTCAATGCGCAAACTGAGCGTTTACGTCGATATTGCGAATATTACTTATCGCCTATTGATAAATTACGTTTGGAATTAGATGAGCTATTTGTTCCAGGCGCCACAGTTGGTCATTTCGAAAATAAAAAAATGCTTGCGGGTATTGTGCGAATCAGCAAAGCCGAAAAATCTTATTTAAGTGCTTTAGAACCACACTTTGATGCTTTACCCCCTAAGTACGCCCAATTAGATGCGCAATTAGCCGCTAACATTTATGTGAAAGTACCTGATATAGGTGGCGAATTAGAAATATGGGATATCCCCGCACTTTCGCCATTTACTCAAGCGCCTGATCAATGGCGGGCTCAACTACCAGCGCCGATTAAAATAAAACCCCAGCTCGGTGATTTAGTGATCTTCAACTGCCGTAAACCCCACGCAATTTGCGCGTTTGTGGGTGAAGAGCGTATTACCACGCAAATGTTTATGGGGTATCAGTTAGAAAAACCACTTTTGCTTTGGAATTAGGGTGATAACAATGCAACAAGACTTTAAACAAGCATTGGCTGAGGTAAGTGAATGGATGCATGCCTACCAGCAAAACGTTGTTAAATATCCGGTTATTTCTGCATTAACAGGCGGCGATATTTTGCAGCAGCTACCGAATTTTGCCCCTAGGGATGCAACGCATTTTTCAGATATATTTGAAGATTTTAAAAATATTATTCTACCCGGTATTACCCATTGGCAGCACCCTCAATTCTTTGGCTATTTCCCATCTAATACCAGCCCGCCATCGGTACTGGCTGAAATGTTGGTAGCTAGCTTAGGCGTGCAATGCATGAGTTGGCTCACCTCACCTGCTGCGACCGAATTAGAAATAAGAATGATGGATTGGCTACGCGATTTATGGGGCTTGCCGGAGGCGTTTTCGGGGGTGATTCAGGATTCCGCCTCCAGCTCTACATTAATCGCGCTATTAGTAGCAAGAGAGCGAGCGACTCTGTTTCAAATTAATGAAACTGGTGTAGCAGGGCATAAATTAAGCGCTTATTGCTCATCCGAAGCGCATACCTCCATTGAAAAAGCGATAAAGATCGCTGGGATTGGATTGCAGCATTTAAGGAAAATACCCGTAGATGAGCATCAATCAATACGGATTGATTTATTGCAGCAAGCGATTAGCGATGATATTGAGCAAGGCTATACACCGTTTTTTATGGTGGGGGCCTTGGGTACGACCGGTAGTACGGCGGTGGATGATTTAGCGGCGATGGCACAAATAGCCAAAGCGCAGCAGATTTGGTTTCACATTGATGCCGCTTATGCTGGATCGGCGCTGATGCTGCCCAAAGTACGTGAATTGGCGGCTGGATATACCGATGCCGATAGCATGGTGGTGAATCCACATAAATGGCTACTTTGCAATTTTGATTGTTCGGCATTTTTTATCCGTGATAAAGAAAGCCTTCTTAAAACATTTACGCTGGGGCTCATCCCTGAATATTTAAAATCACCGAATAGCACGGATCAAACTAATTTTATGAATTGGGGCGTAGGCCTTGGGCGTCGTTTTAGGGCCCTGAAGCTCTGGTTTGTCATGCGCTGGTATGGTGTAGAGGGTTTAAGCCAACTGATTCGGTATCATATTGACTTAAGTGCGGAATTGGAGTGTTGGGTAAGGCAGGACTCTCATTTTGAAGTTTCCGCAAAACGTAATTTTAATTTACTTTGCTTTCGTTTAAAAGCCAGTGACGAGATTAATCTGGGGCTGCTACGCCGTATTAACGCCAGCGGCAAAGTATTTATGACTCATACTAAAATAAATCAACAATTGGCTCTTAGGATGGTGATTGGCCAAACTGAGGTCAATCAGCAGCATGTGAGAGAGGCTTGGCAACTTATTCAAAGCTCAGCAAAAGATTTGATGTAAAAAAAGGCTTTGCTTAAGAGCAAAGCCTTTTCAATATGTTTTTACTTCTTGCAGAATGCGTTGATATTCGCAATTTTCGCACCATTTTTATTTTTTAAATAAGCAAATAAACGGATTATTCTGCAAACTTTTTGGTGGGAAACGTGATTTTTTCTGCCTCTTTAGCTGAGAGTGTTATGGAGATAAGATATTGCCCTTTTATCGCTTAGTGCTTCATCCTAGCAGCCTGTCAGACTTAAGCGATCGTAGCGGTTTAAGACTGATTTCGTGGGTTTTTGAGGCGAATAGCTGGCTATTTAACGAGAAAATGCGTGAAATATGGAAGGACTTCGAGCAAAAGTATTTTGCAAAAATGGCGTTAATCGGTGTGATCAAAAGCATGAAGGATTTTTACTGGGATATTCGCCCTAAGCCTGAATTTGGCACCGTAGAGCTACGCGTTTGCGATACGCCGTTTTCTGTGGAGCGGGCTGCCATCAAACTAGCTTACGGGAGGATATTCGCAGCACTTTAGACTGCATTCAGCCCCACACCCCCGCATTAGATAGCACCCCTGCCTTAAACCATATTCATCAACTTATTATCAATGGTGATGACGCTACTTTTCTGCGTAATGAATACGAAAAGCGCAACAAGGTGGCAGGGATGGTTAATGAATCCATACAGCGGTTTCGCTATGGCAGACTCTGCCCTATAAAATAACGCGCCCTGTAAATACTTAAAATAATCGACAGCCTACATAAAGCTTCAGTGTAAATGTCGATCTATTTGTCCTGAGGCAAACTTGGCCATAAGCTCAGGATGGTCCCCATTTTGATACAAAGCTTATTGAAAGGTAAATCAGCGCGGGTCAAACGGAAGTTGCCCCTGAATAAACCACACCGGCCTGCAGTACACAATTTCGCCCTGCACGTTTAGCGGCATAAAGCACCTGATCTGCCTCGGCCACAACGCTTTCTGGTGTGTCACCATTCAAGGGAAAACTCGCCATACCGATGCTTACCGTCACCCTAAGCTCTTTATCTTTCACCACAAACAAGTAATCCTCCACACACGCACGTATTCGCTCGGCCACCAGCAAAGCCCCCTCAAGCGGCATCTTATACAAGCACACTGCGAACTCCTCACCACCATAACGTGCGGCACAATCAATCGGACGAATGCACTCTTGTAAGAGCCTGGCCACTCTGCGTAGTACCTCATCCCCCGCCTGATGCCCGTAGTTGTCATTCACTTTTTTAAAATAATCAATATCGATCATCAAAACTGCCAATCCCCCCCATCCACCCGACAATGGACCATGTTTTGCGCCAACATACGATAAAAAGCGACTTGATTGGCCAAGCCAGTAAGACCATCTAACTGAGATTTTATTTTGAATTGATCCCGCTCACTTTCTGTTTGGGTAAGCCGGATATAAACACGATCTACCACATGCTTTGCAAACAACAGACTAGCGCCCCCAAACACCAATAGGGCCGTCAAAACCTGCCATGCAAACTGCCGCTGCTCTCGGTATTTTTCAGTGAAATTATTAACCACCACCCACTGTCCAACGGCTTGCCCTGCGGCATCATGCAAGGCCACTTCACTAAAGCTTAACCATTCATTGTCGATGCCTACCTCAAAAGAAGACTGCGTTTGCCCTCCCCTTGCAAAACGCGTGTAGTGTAACAAGCGTGGATCAATATGCCGCGTACTACCAACTAAAACCACATCAGGAAACTGCTCCCAAGAAGGCACCTGGCCCAGCCCGCGCATTCCCTCCTCCCACTTCACTCGATTCAAGTGTTTTTTTTCAATCAGCATAAATAAATTAAGCCCGGCCAAGTCTTGTAAGTTGGATAAGGATTTACCCACCTCCATACCTAACTCTAAATAGCCCAGCAATCGTTGCTGTTGATCCCGCCAAGGCAAGACCACCCTTATGGAAAATGTGCCTCTTTCTCCAAGCTCCACTCCTGACGACACTTGATTCAGACGCTGAGCATCAATCGCCGTTTTACGCTCCACAATATCGCCAAAATGATCGGGCTGGTGCACCCGCAAAAAAATCTGCCGCTCTGGCGTCATAAAATACCAATGCGTTACATCATGATCTGCTTTTAATCGCTGAAATAAACCTTGGCTAGCCACCAGTAAAGCGGTCCTATCCAATCTTACAAAAGCATCTTGAAAAATCGCACTACCTTCCAAAACCTTCAGTAACCCAGCCAATTTATTTGTATTATTTTCTACATTTAGCCGCATCGCACCTGCAACCGATACGGGGATTTTTTTCAAGAGCGTATTTTTATCACTTTGGTCATGCAAATAGTTACTGCCAAAAAAAATGGCGGCCATCATCAGTAGCGCCACACAAAAAGGAATAAGCAGTACCGCACGATAGAAATTAAGGCTTGCCTTATTAAGCATTTTTTCCCTTTCCTACTTCTTTAGAGATACCCACAACGATTCACTTACGGTTTTTCTTACCAAAAAAATACGCCACACCATCATACACATTCCCATTGTCGCAAATTACACAGCATTATTTCCGATATATAGCTTACTTCAATTCAAATTACACGGCTGGTGATGCTCCGCCTATAAAAGCGATAATCTCGAGCTCAAGAATAAACACTTAATATTTTTTGTTACCAATTAACAATTCTAAAAAACCGGTTATTCCAATTAAAAACAATGCCAGTTCGCCACATTTCTTGATTTCGCGCACATTCTAAATGCTTGCTCTATTCTATGATTGAGCTTACATAAACTTCTATGAAAAGCCAACCATGCTTGACCTATCAACTTTTTTCCTTGGACGCCCCCTAGCTGCGCCGTTGATGAACGCATCAGGTGTTTGGTGCAACGTGACGAATCAGCTCAATGCGCTTGCAAAGAGTGAAGCAGGCGCAATGGTGACTAAAAGCTGCACACTGGTTCGCCGCGATGGCAACCCAGAGCCGCGATATCACACCTTATCTATGGGCAGTATTAACTCAATGGGTTTACCCAATGAGGGCCATCTTTATTATTTAGATTATGCCCAGCAGCATGATTACGAAAATAAACCATTATTTTTTTCTGTAGCAGGATTAACGCTAGACGATAACTTAACGATGGTGGCGCAAATTCAAGATGCCTATACACCCGCCATGGTAGAAATTAATCTTTCTTGCCCAAATGTGCCTGGTAAAGCGCAAATTGGCTATGATTTTGAAGCATTAGATGTGATATTAGCGGAAATTAGTTCTGCCTATGCCCGCCCTTTTGGCGTGAAGCTACCGCCTTATTTTGATATTGCGCATTTTGATGAAGTAGCAGAAATATTAAATCGCTATGACAAAGTGGCTTTCGTCACCTGCATTAATTCAATTGGTAATGGATTAATGATTGATATCAATAGCGAAACCGTGCTTATTAAACCCAAGCAAGGATTTGGCGGAATTGGCGGCGAATACGTGTTACCCACCGCACTTGCCAATGTCAATGCGTTTTATCGCCGCTGCCCAGAAAAATCTATCATTGGCTGTGGGGGTGTTAGCACCGGCGAGCACGTCTTTATGCATTTATTAGCTGGAGCCAGCATTGTTCAAGTTGGCACGGCTTTGTATGAAGAAGGTGTAGATATTTTTGCACGATTAAAAATAGAGCTAGCACGAATCATGCAACAAAAGGGCTATCAGAAAATTGAAGAATATCAAGGAAAATTAAAAACTATTTAAAAATAAAAACTAATACATATCCCTATTGATAATCCCATCCGTCTACGCTTACTATCTATCGGCGCATTATAGCGTGGCTCTGTAAATTTCAGCTTTTATATTGGATATGTGTAGTTTTATTAGTAACCACACCCCAACCTGGAGCAATAGTATGCGTACTCAATGTCTTAAAACGGGTTTTACTCTTACTTTGATGTTTGCTGCTTTTGCTGCTAACGCCGCCGATGCACTTCCTCGCGTGATGATATTAGCCACTGGCGGCACCATTGCTGGCACGGGCGCTACCAGCACCACTACGGTAGGCTATACCGCTGCAAAAATCGGAGTAGAGCGCCTGATTGAAGCCGTGCCTGAATTGCAAAAAGTAGCCCATGTTAAAGGCGAGCAGGTATTCCAAATCGCCAGCGAAAACATGAGCAACGAGCACTGGCTGAAACTGGCCAAGCGCGTGAATGAGGTTCTTAAGCAGCCCGATGTAGACGGCATTGTGATTACCCATGGCACCGATACCATCGAAGAAACGGCTTACTTTTTAAATCTAGTGGTTAAAAGTAAAAAGCCTGTTGTGATTGTAGGTGCGATGCGCCCTGCCACAGCCATCAGCGCCGATGGCCCTATCAATCTTTATAATGCAGTGGCATTAGCGGGTAGCAAAGAGGCGGTAGGTCAAGGCGTAATCGTATCTTTAAATGACGAAATCCAAGGCGCACGCGATGTCACTAAAACCAATACCATGACCGGCAATACTTTTAGAGCGCCAGAACTCGGTAGTCTTGGTTATATGGTATCGGGCCAAGCTAAGTTTTACCGTAGCAGTACCCGTAAGCACACCAGCGAAACCGAATTCGATGTAAGCAAACTAGAAACTCTGCCTGCTGTGGATATTGCCTATGGCTCGGCGAATGCTAACACCCTTGCAATTGATGCATTTGCTGCCGCTGGCGACGTAGGGATTGTGTATGCCGGCACTGGTAATGGCAGCTTATCCACCTCTGTGCGTACCCGCCTTACCGAACTACGCCAAAAAGGCATTCATATTAATCGCTCATCCCGCGTAGGCAACGGCCCAACCGTTCGTGACGGTGAAAACGATGATAACAAAACCGATTTCACCGTATCCGATACCCTCACCCCACAAAAAGCCCGCATTTTATTGATGCTAGCGCTAACTAAAACCAAAGACAGTAAAGAAATTCAACGTATGTTCTACACCTACTAAACAAATCGACATCGCTGCGACATTTAATTTAGCAGTGAGTAGCTTTCATTTAATAAATATAAAAATGCGGCTTTTCAGGCCGCATTTTTATTGGGCAAACAAAAACCAGCTTGACATCCCATATAAATATTAAATTCGCTCGGCCATCTGATTTAATCTTAAGCAATTTAAATACGCCATCATAATGCACTAAGCTTAATCATAACTACAATGTAGGCGAACTATGATGGCAAGGCATATATTCAACATGGTATTTATTGGTACAGGGCTTGCCGCAGGAGCAATCTATGCTTGTAATGGCACGATCACGCCGGATATCTCCCCTATTAACAACCCTGACTTTCATGGCGTCGCCATTTTTCTACCAGAAATATTAGAAAATGCAGATTCAGGCCCTTTTCCTGATCTATTAAAAACCGTTAACAAATATTATCCAGAAGGCAAGATTAGCATCAGCATCGAGCCCGTGAAGCGCGTATACCTTGATATTAATAATAAACATGCCGATTTTCGATTTCCTATTATGGAAGTAAGCGCAGGGGCTGATAATTTCACACCCTATCAATTCTCAAAAGAAATGCTAGGAAAAGTGAGTTTTGTGCTTTATTCCCTTAAAACAAAACCTCTATATAAACAAGATATTATAAATGCAGCCTATCTCTCTAAATATACGATTGAAGCACCCCCAGCCAACTGGGGCTTCTCCACCAATAGTGTGATTAATTTAGAGCAATCACTTAAAAAACTAAATGCAGGCCGGATTGATGCCGTGCTCTGGGCACAAGAAGAATCAGATTACATTATTAAAAAATTTAAGCTCAACCAAATACACCGCGCTCATTTTGATGATTACCCTGACCTACTGTTCTTCTCTTGTAATCAGCGTGGTGATTTTGTAAACACGGCTCTTAGTAAAGCAATATCAGCAGCCCGTGCCAGCGGAGAGTTACAAAAAGCCTATATAAAAGTGCATAAGCCCTATCAAGACTGGCAACCCTAAGCCATCATTGCTTAGGTATCTCACTTTGCCAGTTCTCATCGTAAGTTTACCCCTCACTACTCTTCATGCTTGCAAGTGTGTTAATTACTATGCCAATAAAACTAAAGGCCGCTATGGCCTTTAGTTTTATCTTAAAAGGGTTAATTCACCGGTAAATTTACAAAATATTGCTTAGCAAAATCGCTGGTAAATTGGCCTAATAAGAGATGGGTATGCGTGGTGGGATGCATATTATCCCAAAATACATATTCATCTGGATTAGTGCACTCTAGACGCAGTTTTTGTGTCTGTAGATACACCGTGCTCGCCGCAGAGTTAATATTTAAGCACGCTTGCGTCGTGTTTTTTACATTGTATTTACTAGGGTGATCTAATAAATCAGCGAACATGGCATTAGTATCAAAAAGTTGGATATTTAAACGCGCCCCATGCTTATCACGTAGTGCTTTTAATAAAATAGTGAGCCGCTGATTATACTCAATCACTTGTGCCGCTACATTATCCGCATCATTGCGCAATTTAAATATTGGCGCCCGCGAAACATTAGGTAAATTAAGCAGCAAGATATTGCTAGCACCCGCTGCAATCAGCGTATCTAAAGCCGTAGTTTGTGCCGTAATCAATTGATCTACACTGCGGCCATAACTTATTAAGTCATTCCCACCAATCAGCATGGTAAATAAAGTACTTTCGGGGTGATACGCCGGTGCTTGCGACGTATACTCCTTCCAAGACTGTACCTGCTGAATAAGCCCGGGTACCACTAAGTGCGTATCCGCTGCTGAGCCCCCAATCGCCCAGTTATAGAGAGGTAATTTCAGATTTTCAGCGAAGTATTCCACCCAAACTTTGTCATTGCTAAAGCTGCCAATAAACCACGTTTTTGAATTAGGCAATTTCCAAAAGGAGGCGTTATACATATTTTGTGTATCAGAGAGACTATCGCCAAAGGCAATCACCTTGTTAATAGCATGACTTTGTGTCGCCTGATCATTCGTCCATACCGTGGAATCAAAAGATAAGGCATTATTAGCAGCGGCCACCAGTGCCACCGGCGTTTTTATGCCCTTCTGACTTAATGTTTGCCTGCACACGCTACTGAGGGTTTCTTGGGCTACTTCGCTATAGAACATATTCTTCCACTGAAATAAGCCATCCGCCCACCAATTGCCATATAGCTTGTAATACGCGCCGCTACTTGGGTCTGTCGCCCAAGCGTAAGTTGTGGCAGGTTGGCTTAGCTCATCCTTTTTACGATAATAACAACGCAAATAGGTGTACGTGTAGCCCCCTAAGCGTGCAGACCTAGCGACTTTGGGCGCATTAAACAATTCTTCGGCACTCAGTGGTTTTTCCGCGGATAACACGCTCCCCAATTGCACATCAGGGCTTACATTTTCATTGGCAAAAACTGCGGCAGTAGCGATCAGCAAGCTGATAAGGATTAAATGTCGCATAAATGTTTATCCGCCTAAAACATTATCATTCTCTTATACTACGACAATGCCAAAGTGCCACCTATACCTTGAAACACCCATACACAGGCAAAAAAAAAGGCGAAAAAACATACCGTTTTTCACCTTTTAGAATCCCAGCCATAACATTCAGCTTTTAAACCTCATTAACGTGCATAGCCTTGCGCAGGAATAATCACCAAGGCGGCCCGTTGGCCGATGCTGACATCTGGGTTGGGGAAAATTAATCTTGCATCTACCTCATTCACAATATACTGAATACCCTCCTCTTCGGCCAAGAGCGTTCCCAGCGGCAATGGCGCAAAGTTATCCATATGCGCGTCAATACTTAGAGCAAATGCATCGCTTTGCTTGACGATCTCGCGTGAAACTTTAAAAAGGCGAATATGCGCCGGAACCACTTCGCACTCTGGCAACTCACCACTGATCATGTTTTCTAGATAACCCTGCATTTTGTTTAGATCAAGCGCCGTGTTCTGACCAAAGGGCATGGCCCTGCCTAGCTCAATTGTAAACGCAGCCGCCCCGCAATATTGGCTGGAAAAGAAAGAGAATGTTGTGGAGGTGGTGGATTGCATTAGCACCGCATCTACCCCAGCCGCCGCGAGGCGCGCCACTTGCAAGGGTTCAAAATTTCGTCCATGCGGTGGCAAGGGGTAGATAGCAAATTTTTCAATTAAAGAACCATGAATTGCCGTGTGTAAATCGTAATGCAACCGTGGTTTTCCATCTTGAATCGAGCGAGAAAAAAACCGCATCAGCTGCATTTCTAGCATGGCAGCACGGCGTGCCTCTTGGCCATCTTCTACCTCAGGCATGCGACAGAACAAACGGTTCATATCCTGCTCAATGCAGCGTATCCCTTGGCGCATTGCCTCCACATTGCCAAATATACAGAGCACACGGGCGCGCACGCGCAGCTCCCCATTTAGAATTTGGCTTACTAAGTGATCTAACAGCTCGATAGGCGCAGTTTCATTGCCGTGTATCCCACAGCTGAGTACCACGTCTAATTGACGATCTCTAGGATCTTTAGGCTCAAAGCGAATAATGCCTTCATCCATGACTTGTACATGGGTGCCATTTGGTAGGCAATAAGGCAAGGCAATCGCGGTTTTTCCTGCTAAGGTTTGTGCTAAAAAAGAAGGATTCATTTTGGGTCTATGTCTTGGGTAACTGAAGGAAGTCTAGGCCCTGTTGGTGTTTTTTTCACACTAGATAAGCAGCAATCGTCTTGTACACTTCGGCAACCACAACCAATGCAAGAAATTAGTAAGTATCTTCATTGTATTGCGTCATTGAACTTCAGTGATATTGATCAAGTTAACTGACAAGGATAAATCGAGCCCAGATGTAAAATTTGTGTTAATTCATCTAAAGCGGTGCGCACTTCGGTCATCAAATGAGGATCGGCTAAATCCGCCTCGGTCAGACGATCACGGTAATGTTGATCCACCCAGCTATTAAGGCGAGTAAATAAGCTATCGTTCATCCAAATATGTGGGTTTACCACCGCTAACTCTTGCTCTTGCAAAGCTACGCGTAAACGTAAGCAAGCTGGGCCGCCGCCATTTTGCATACTTTGTTTTAAATCGAACACCATCAGCTCGGCAATCGGCCCATTACTGGCCAGCATTCCTTGTAAGTATTCCCAAACCGCAGGCGTGGCTCGGCATTCATCTGGCACGACTAAATTTTGTCGGCCATCGGCACGCGCCAACAATTGGCTATTAAAGAGATAGGACTTCACCGCGTCCGCTATGCCCACTTGGGCTAGCGGCACTTCAACCACTTGTAAGCCGCCACCAAGCTTGGCGTCTAGCTCGGCATACACCGCGGCTTGGCGCAAAAAAGCGGCTTCGTGGCTAAACAAGACATTTTGATTGCCCACTGAAATGACGTCATTGTGAAATACCCCCGCATCGATCACGGCGGGGTTTTGCTGTGCAAAGACCAGCTTGTCAGCACTTAAGCCATGCAAACGGGCTATCGCCTCGCCCGCTTCGCGCGTTTGCCGCGCGGGGAATTTTTGCGGCTCAACGCCCCCGCCCCAGTGCTGGCGGCCATATACAAAGAATTCCACCCCAGCCTTGCCATAATCATGGCAAAAGCGGGTGTGATTGGCTGCACCTTCATCGCCAAACACCGCCTGCATAGGCAGGGCATCATGATGGGCAAACACCGCCTCATTATTAAACATCGCCTTAAGCGAGCGCGTAGTTTGCCCGTGCTCAATAGCGCGGTGAAATTTATTTTGTAGATTTGCCGCCGTAAAGTGCACACGGCCATCACCAGTATCGGCCGAAGGGCTTACCGTTGCGGCATTGGCGGTCCACATACTGGATGCAGATGACACATTGGCCAGTAATCCTGGCGACGTTTTAGCAACTGCAGCTAATACTGCGGCATCATCCCCAGCAAAACCCAGCTCACGCAGTAAGCCAATCGCAGGGCGTTCTTGCGGTACAAATACGCCCTGCTTATAGCCCATATCCGCCAGTGCTTTCATTTTAGCCAAGCCTTGCTTGGCTGCTTCACGCGGATTAGCAGCTTTATTGGCATTGGATGTAGAAGCCACATTGCCAAAAGAATGACCGCCGTAATGGTGGGTTGGGCCAACTAAACCGTCAAAATTCGCTTCAAAACTCGTCGACATTTATTTATTCCTTTCCAATGGCCAGACCTGGGGGCAACTTTGCGGGCATAACAAGTAATTCAGATTCTAAAGAAGCAACAGGGTATGCACAGTAGTCTGCTGCGTAATAAGCGCTTGGGCGGTGATTGCCACTTGCCCCAATCCCACCAAAAGGCCCAGCACTGGATGCGCCTGTCAGTGGTTTATTCCAATTTACAATGCCAGCACGAGATTCACGCCAAAACACTTTATAGCGATCGCGGCTATCGGATAAAAGCCCCGCCGCTAAGCCAAAGCGGCTGCAATTAGCCAAGCGAATCGCCTCATCAAAATCTGCATAACGCTGCACTTGTAATAAAGGGCCAAAATACTCTTCATCGGGTAAATCAGCCACATCACTGACATCCATTAATCCTGCTGACAGCAGTGCAGAAGTCACATCTAAACGGCGCATTTCTAAGAGCATTTTACCGCCTTTTGCCAGTAGCTGGTTTTGCACTGTTAGCATATTATCTGCCGCCGCCATCGAGATCATTGCGCCCATAAAAGGCGGTGGCTCGGCATCCCATGCCCCCACTCTAAGCTCGGCACTAACCCGTACCAGCCTATCTAAAAATGCATCGCCCCATTCGCCCTTAGGCACAAATAAACGCCTTGCACAGGAGCAGCGCTGGCCTGCCGATATAAAAGAGGATTGAATCACGTGATGAATTGCAGCGGGTACATCTTTGACTTCATCCACAATCAAAGCGTTATTGCCGCTCATTTCAAGCGCTAATATTTTATCTGGGTGACCAGAAAACTGCTGGTGCAATAGATGCCCAGTAGCCGCACTGCCCGTAAAAAAAACGCCATCTAAATCAGTATGCGCGGCAAGTAAGGCTCCTGTTTTTGCCCCACCTTGTAGTAAATTAATGACCCCAGCGGGTAAACCTGCCGCCAGCCATAGCTCAACAGTTTTTTGCGAAGTCATTGGGGTGAGTTCCGATGGTTTAAACACCACCGCATTACCCGCCAGTAGTGCAGGCACAATATGGCCATTGGGCAAGTGCCCGGGAAAATTATAAGGGCCAAACACCGCCACAACCCCATGCGGACGGTGCCGCAGTACCGTACTGGCATCACCCTGGATTGACTCCTTACGATAAGTGCGCTCTTCAAATGCACGAATCGAATAATCAATTTTCCCCACCATGCTGGCAACTTCCATCGCGGCTTCCCAGCGTGGTTTGCCTGTTTCTAAACCAATGGTCGCGGCTAATTCATCTAGGTTGGCCTGCAGTAAATCTGCAAAGCAGCGTAGCACCGCGATGCGAATACTGAGCTCTGTATCACGCCACGCGGCAAATGCCGCCCGCGCAGCACCCACGGCAGCATCTACCTCATGCAAGGTTGCGGCATTTCCTACCCAAACGGCCTGCTGGCTAACAGGATTGCGCGAAGTCCACGCATCCCCTTTACCATGCAACCAGCGCCCATCGATTAATTGCATGCACTACTCCTTAGCAGAAAGCGGTACGGCGCGTACGCTATCTCCATTGGCAATGCCCAGTTGATCTAAGATGGCTTGGCTTAATTGCAAGCCGTGCTTAGATGGACATGCCATAGCAATAACACAGCGAAACCCCTGCAATTGACGATTAGAAACCAAGTACGGTAGGCCATTAACGGCCACATCAGCTAACTCTGCTGCATAACAATGACTAGCACGCACCGCGCGAATTTGATTCAAATCACACTCCAACGTTGGGCCAGCATCAAAAATATCCACATACCCTTGGTAGCGAAACCCTTCTGCCTCTAGCATGGCGCGCGCTGGGCGGGTTGCGCTATGCACTTCTGCGATCGAGGCTTGCGCTTCATCTGATAAAAAGCAGGTGTAAATTGGGTGCTGTGGCATGAGCTCTGCAATAAAGGATTTACTGCCCACATAGGATAAGAAATCCGCGCGGGCAAAATCCATGCGAAAGAAATGCCGGCCTAAGCTTTCCCAGAATGGCGAGCAACCTGACTCATCGGAAATCCCACGCATTTCAGCAATAATGCGCTGCGAGAACCGCTCAGTGTGCTCCGCCATAAATAAGAAACGTGCCTTAGATAGCAAACTGCCATTACCGTCTTTACGATAGCTAGGCAGCAAAAACAATGAGCACAGCTCGCTTGAGCCGGTCATATCGCTATTTAAAAACAAGGTGGCGAGCTGTTTATAAATACCCAGCTCCCTGGAGGCATGCACATTAAGGCCAACGCGGTAGTTGTACCAAGTTTCATGCATGCCAACAGCCGCTTCAATAGCAGACGTACCCACTATTTTGCCACTGACTTCATCTTCAAGCACAAACACATAACTGGCGTCTGCAACATCTGGGGCCTCTGCATTTAAAGAGGTTTCGCTAGCCAAAATACGGGTAGACAAACGCTCAGGATTGGCCTGTAAGGTGGTTACCCCTACTCCTGCGTCTTTGGCTAAATTCAATAGCGCGGGTAAATCTCCAGCCTCAATTGGACGGATCAACATACATAAAACTCCTATAAACCCAGACCTGATGCGAACACAAACTCAGGCGCTGCAGGTATTTATTTCATTTCTGAGGAAAGGACTGTCTACCACCGAAATCCAGCCAATGTAGAGGTGGAGTAAACCGCTGAGGGCAAAGGCAAGCCCAGCGTAAACACACGCCATTTACCCGCTATAACAGAAAGGACGCTGATACCAACAGAGCCTAGCAAAGCCCACCCTGCATTACATCGGGACAAGTCCCAACTGATGCCTATCCTTCAGCAAATAGTGGGCAGTGCAGCATATTGCTTTCAAGTTTGCTTAAAATTGACTATGAATAACTCATGGCGTAACTGACACAAAACATAAAAAAGCCAGCCATTCGCTCAGCAGAGCGGCGAATTATCGACAAAAATGTGCATGGCTGCACGTATTTAAAGCACGATGCATATGCATGCTTAGGGGGCATTGAGGACGGGCAAACCAATAAAACACTTTAAAAACCGAGCCTTAGGCAATGTTTAATACAAGAAGTAAACTCCCCCTTCTGGGTGGGTTTTAAACCCCAATCCCTAAGCAGAATGCCCCTATGCCAATTACACATACTAGAAACAACCAGCTTTGCTCAATTGCGATTAGTGGAGAAATGTCGATTTACACTGCAAAGCTCACGCAAACGACCCTGCTTGAGCTGCTACACACCGAAGACCAAATTCATATTGATCTATCTGAGGTCAGTGATATCGATAGCACAGGAATCCAACTTTTATTGAGTCTTAAAAACTTTGCAAACGCGCAAAATATTCCCTTGCAGTTTCACGGGCACAGCCAATGCGTATTAGATGTAATCGATCTTTACAATATTGCTGCCGAGCTAGGGGATCCTTTAGTGTTGACCCAACGCTAAAGACGTAGATTTTCGTAGAGCACGCCTAGCAGCCTGTCAGACTTAAGCGATCGTAGCGAGGGAAAGACCGGTTTGAGACAGATTTCGCGGGTTTTTGAGGCGAATAGCTGGCTATTCAACGAGAAAATGCGTGAAGTATGGCCAAATACGGCTTTTCCGTAGTAGATCAGTCTTAAGTCCGGCAGGCTGCTAGGCTCTATAAGGAGTAAAAAATGGACCTAGACTCCGCTAGAGGTGCGCTCATCGAAGAGGCACGAGATTTACTGATGTCGATGGAATCAGCGTTGCTGATTATCGAAGCGGGAAGTGTAAGCCAAGATGAAGTTGCGTCTCTATTTAGGGCAGCCCATACCATTAAAGGATCCGCAGGGCTATTTGCTTTAGATTTGATTGTTGATTTCACCCACAGCATGGAAAGTCTGCTGGATTTGGTGAGAAATGAAGAAGTCAATATCGATGCCCTATGATTACATTATTACTAGAATGCAAAGACTATCTCAGCTTATTAATTAATGCAGTAGAAAACAAAAAAGAACATATTGACCCAGATTCAAAAAAGCGTAAGACACTCTTAACCCATCTCGCGCATTATCTTAATAAATCTAGCAGTTTACAAATCCTAGAAGTAAAAAATCCAATAGAAAAAGATCAGCAAACCAGTAGAGACGATGCACACTGGCATATCTCATTACGGTTTGCTAAGCATATTTTACTAGATGGCCTAGATCCTCTTGCTTTTATCACCTACCTAGCCACATTAGGTAGAATTAGTTATATCCACTCGATCACTGACAAAGTGCCTCCACTGCCAGAAATAAATGCCGAGCACTGCTATCTTGGATTTGAAATTGATTTAGAATCAAGTGCAGACAAGCAAACCATTGAAAATACTTTTGATTTTATTAGAAAAGATAGCACCATACGTATTATTGCACCTCATTCACAGATACAAGATTACATTGATTTAATCCATTCTCTACCCGAACCGCCAGAATTGCTTGGTGAGATTCTTATCAAGGGAAAATCCATCACACCTTTAGAATTAGAAGAAATTTTACACATCCAAAAACACACGCCAGATCGTCCTTTAGGTAACATTTTCATTGAAGAGAATATAGTCGCTGCGCCTATTGTGGAGGCCGCACTAATCAAGCAAAAACAAAGTGCAGATAAAAACAAACAAGAATTAAAATTTATAAAAGTTGAAGCAGGAAAACTTGATTTACTTATTAATTTAGTGGGGGAATTGGTGATTGCTGGTGCGGCAGCCAATTTAATTTCAAAGAAAAACAAAGACCCTAGCATGTTAGAGGCCTGCTCCAATCTTTCTGATTTGGTGGAAAAGATTAGAGATGGCGCGCTTAATTTAAGAATGGTACAAATTAAAGAAGTTTTCGATCGTTTCCCAAGAGTAATTAGAGATGCATCTAAAGACTTAGAAAAACTAATTGAGCTTAAATTAGTCGGCACAGAAACTGAGCTTGATAAAAGCATGATAGAAAAACTAAATGACCCATTAATGCATATTGTCCGAAATGCCATTGATCATGGCATTGAGTTGCCAGATATACGTATCGCCAAAGGCAAGCCTGCTCAAGGCGAATTAACGCTCAGTGCTTTCCATGAATCAGGTAGCGTGGTCATCGAAATAAGTGATGATGGTTATGGACTAAATAAAGAAAAAATATTAAAAAAAGCCATAGCAAAAAATTTAATCAGCAAAGATGCAATGTTAAATGAGTATGAAATATATCAGCTGATCTTTGAGCCTGGTTTTTCGACAGCAGAAAAAGTAACCCACCTTTCTGGTCGAGGGGTAGGTATGGATGTTGTAAAACGCAATATTGAACAATTACGTGGTGAAGTAGAGGTTTTATCCGAAGAAGGCACCGGCAGTATTTTTAGAATTCGTTTACCACTCACCATGGCAATTATTGATGGCTTTCAAGTGCAAGTGGCAAATTCTACGTTTATCATTCCGCTGGATTTAGTTTTAGAGTGCGCGGATCTGATGCCAGAGAGCGAGCAGCACAATTTTGTAAATTTACGTGGCAAAGTACTACCTTATATTCGCCTACGTGAATTATTTGATTTACCTAACAATACGGCCACTCGAGAAAGTATTGTGATTGTGCAATATGGGCAAAATCGTGCGGGCTTAGTAGTAGACAAGTTAATTGGCGAATTTCAAGCCGTTATCAAACCATTAGGTTTGTTATTTAGAGACGTAAAGGGCATCAGCGGGTCGACCATATTAGGAACAGGCCAAGTTGCTTTAATTTTAGATATTGCCCAATTAGTGCAGTTTGCACACAGAAAATCACATGTAGAACAAACCAGCCAAACTCGTCAATTAAATACTAAAACGTCTTTATCCCTTATTAACAACAAATAAAGCACATGGAGAATCCAATGTTTTGGATTGGCAAATTAAAGTTAGGCCAAAAGTTAATTATATCTTTTATGGCTATCGCCAGTTTATCGCTTTTAACTGGAATCATCGGCCTAGTAAAAATAAATACGATGAATTATTTAATTTCGGAAATGTATGTTAATCAACTAGAGCCAATGAAGCACATTGCCAACGCAAACACCAATGCTATTTATGTAGCTAGAAAATTAAATTTTTACTTAATTGCTCATGATAAAGAGCTAAGAGATAAAACATTGGCCATTATGGATGATCATGAAAAAAAAATGTTTAAACTTATAAAACAATATCAAGCCACTCCGCAAAGCCCTGCTACTGAAAGTATTTTGAACAAAATCCCAATGCAGTGGAGAAATTTTAAAGCTGCACAGAAAAAAGCTATCGATTTTGCCAATACAAATAACGACGCGGAAGCCCGTAGAGTGGTTTTAGAAGAAGTTCGTCCATTGTTTCAAGAAGTTGACGATGCTCTTTCTGAGCTTCTAGATAGCAACGAGGCCCGCAGTAAAACCTTGTATGATGATTCGCAGGCATTAGCAAGTAAGATAAACCTATTTATGATCGCCGTAATGAGCGGTAGTTTTTTAATTGCTATTTTTATTGCGTTATTTATCACCAGAAGAATAACTGCACAAATTGGTGGGGAACCCAGCGAAGCCGTGCGAATTGCCAAGCAAGTAGCGGAAGGTGATTTAAGAAACACCAGTAACTTAATCGCAGGTGATCAATCTAGCGTTTTATTTGCCTTACACTCTATGTGCAAAACTTTAAGCACGATCATGAGCGAAGTGCATGGCACTTCAGATGCCCTTGCTAGCGCATCTGAGCAGGTTAACGCCTCTTCCCAAAATTTAGCTCAAAACGCCTCAGAACAAGCCGCCAGCATAGAGCAAACCAGCTCTGCATTAGAGCAAATAAACTCAATTATTGCCCAAAATAGTGAGAACGCAAAAGTTACGGAAGGTATTGCAAGTAGTGCGTCTAGTAATGCAATTGAAGGAGGCCTGGCCGTAAAAGAGACGGCTAAGGCGATGCAGCAAATTGCGAATCGCATCCGTATTATTGATGATATTGCCTACCAAACTAATTTGCTGGCCCTCAATGCCGCCATTGAGGCCGCCCGCGCAGGGGAGCATGGAAAAGGCTTTGCTGTGGTGGCAGCAGAAGTTCGTAAACTTGCCGAGCGCAGCCAAATTGCCGCTCAAGAAATTAGTGAATTTGCCAGCAATAGTGTTAATCAAGCCACTCATGCAGGCAATAGACTAGAAGAAATCGTTCCTTTAATTAGAAAAACAGCGGATTTAGTTCAAGAAATCTCTGCCGCATCGCAAGAACAAGCCAATGGGATCGATCAAATTAATTCCGCAGTTGGCCAATTATCCCAAACGACGCAGGGCAATGCAGCAGCAGCGGAGCAACTGAACGCTACTTCTGAAGAACTTTCAATTCACGCTTCCCGATTACAAGAAATGATCAGTTTCTTTAAAACAGACAAAATCATGCAAAAAACACCGCCTAGTATTCCTACTTTGCATACATCTATATCTACCACCCAGCACGAAAATCCATTTGTGTCGTATTAAAGGATTACGCCAATGAATTTAAATCAATTAAGAAAAAATGGCGAGCTAAAATCCAGTACGCCTATTGTTGAGGAAAAACAATATCTCACCTTTACCTTAAACCAAGAATTATTTGCTGTGGTTATTCACAGTATTAAAGAGATTATTGAATACCCAGGGGTAACCGAAGTGCCGCTTATGCCGCAGTTTATGCATGGTGTAATTAATATGCGTGGCGCAGTTATTCCTGTTATTGATTTAGCTATCCGTTTTGGTAAAGACGCCAGCCATCTGGGCCGGCGCTCCTGCGTAGTTATTTTGGAGGTGTTTTTCGCTGATGAATATCATGAAATGGGTGTATTAGTTGATGCAGTTAATGAGGTATTAGAAATCCCCGCGCATCAAATTGAGCCCGCCCCTGAGTTTGGTGCCAAAATACGTAGCGAATTTATTGCTGGAATTGGCAACATAAATGACAAATTTGTCATTATACTGGATGTAAACCATGTGCTTTCACTCGGAGAAATGACCACAATGGTGACCGATAAAATCAACTTTAACCACCCTACCTTAAGCGCCCCACAAAACGCTGAATAGTGTGAGACATGCATGCATTCCAAACGCATTTTTTTACTACCTGGAGATGTGCGCTTCGCTCAAGCCCCTGACTGCTTGTACACTATTTTAGGCTCTTGCTTGGCGATTACCGCTTGGCACCCATACAAAAAACACGGCGGGATGTGCCATTTTCAGCTGCCAAATTCCAGCAAAAGAACCGAGCTAAGCGGGCGTTATGGCTGTGATGCATTTTATCTGCTTTGCCAGCATATGAATGAATATGCCAGCCTGCCTAATGAATATCGCTACCAAATATACGGGGGCAGCCAAATTTTAAAGTTACAGCCTACGGTATCGATTGGTGCACGCAATATCCACGCCGCAAAAAAGCTCCTAGCTAACGCAGAGCTCACGGTTGATTTTGAAGACACTGGTGGGTCTCAATCACGCAGAATAGAGCTTGATTTAAGCACGGGACAAGTGCGAGTGCATCGCTTAAATCCACCATAATGCTTAGGGTCTGTTGACGTTTCATTCGCAATTGCGTTGAGCCGAGAAACGGCCAGACACAAGACATGCAACGAAGGTAATAACACGTTATTTCTGAGGAGCATAACGCAGTGAAAGGCCGTTTCCGGACTGGCCCTTCCGGTTGGCTGCATATTTGAGGCTGTACGGCGTTAAAAGCCCTTAGTCTTGCGGGTGCTGCACCGCTAAAAAACAGTAAATTTATGCACTCAAAATGCACAATGGATATAAACGCCCTATAACTAAGATTATGCTTGTTTAGATGGGACTAAATCATGGCCATTAAAGTAATGATTGTCGATGATTCTGCCGTTGTGCGGCAGGTAATGCTCGACACTTTATCTAAGGCCAGCGATATCGTGGTGATTGGGTCTGCACCTGACCCTATTTTTGCCCGTGAAAAGATGCAAAAAGAATGGCCAGATGTCATCGTGCTGGATATCGAAATGCCAAGGATGGATGGACTCACATTTTTAAAACAAATTATGATTGAGCGCCCTACTCCAGTGGTCATTTGCTCCTCCCTCACCGAAAAAGGGGCTGAGATCACGATGCAGGCGCTTTCTGCTGGCGCGCTGGCAATTATCACTAAACCTTCATTAGGCATTCGTGATTTCATTCAAGATAGCGCTTCAGACTTACTGCATGCTATTCGGGCCGCATCGATGGCACGCATGCAACGCCCTCGCTCATCACCTCGTGCACTTTCACCTGCTTCACCAAGCAGCCAAAGTTCCCCAGCAGGCAGCGTGATGCAAGAGCGGATGAGCTCACCCAAATTATCTGCAGACGCCATATTACAAGCCGCAGGCAACAATACTTCTATCCAAACCACTCAAAAAATCATTGCTATTGGCACCTCCACAGCCGGAACACAAGCCTTAGAAAGCATTTTGCCAGAGCTACCCAAAACATCACCTGGCATTGTGATTGTGCAACATATGCCTGAAAAATTTACTGCTACGTTTGCCGCAAGGCTCAACAGCCTATCTCAAATTGAAGTCAGAGAAGCAAAAAGCAACGACAGAATCTTGCCTGGTCTTGCGCTTATTGCTCCTGGCGGCAAGCATATGCTGGTTAAGCGCAATGGCACGCAATATCACGTTGACGTGATCGATGGCCCCCTAGTAAGCCGCCATCGCCCCTCAGTGGACGTACTCTTTAGATCTGTAGCCAACGCTGCAGGGCGAAATGCCGTGGGGTTTATTTTAACGGGGATGGGGGATGATGGTGCCAAAGGCTTAAAAGAATTACATGAGACCGGCGCACGTACTTATGCTCAAGATGAAGCCAGTTGTGTAGTTTTTGGTATGCCCAAAGAAGCGATAAAGCTAGAAGCCACTGATGAAATCATTGCCCTTGAACGCATCCCTGAAGTAATCAGCAAATTGTCTAACAGGTGAAAAACATGTCCCAATCTCTCAATGTATTTATTGTTGAAGACAGCCTTGTACAAAGAATGCACGCCGTAGCCATTTGTGAAGACATTGGTCTAACCGTCATTGGCGAAGCATCTGATGGCGGGGAGGCACTGCTCTTGCTTCAAACAATGGACTTACCCGACATTATGCTGATTGATCTAGAAATGCCTGGTATGGATGGTATTCAGCTCATTCAGGAGCTGGCTCATCAATCCATCCCCGTTTCTGTGATTGTGTCTAGCGCCAAAGAAGACGCTTTGATTGCCTCAGTAGAAACCATGCTGCAAGCATACGGCCTACCTGTACTAGGGGCGATTAAAAAACCATTAACAAAGCCACAGTTAGATAAAGCACTATCCCACTTTAAACCCATCACCAAAGATCAGCTACAAATTCGGCCTGAGCTAGTGATGGCGGCATCCGAAATTACTAAGGCACTGATTGAGCATCAATTTATTGCCTATTTTCAACCCAAAATTTCAGTTAATACAGGGGTAATTAAGGGGGTAGAAACGCTAATGCGCTGGCAACACCCTGAAAAAGGTTTAGTCATGCCATCGCAATTTATTGCCATTGCCGAAGAGCATGGTTTGATTAATGAACTCACTATGGAAATCCTAGATCTAGCGTTACAGCAGTGCCGTCATTGGCATGAGCGTGGGCTTAAAATCACCGTTGCGGTTAATTTATCCATGCTGTCTTTATCGGACTCCAACTTTGCTGAGCAAATTGCTCAGAAAGTAGCCGAGTTCAATATTGACCCTGCTTATATTATTTTAGAAATAACAGAAACTGCCGTAATGGGCGATGTAGGTGATGCGCTAGGTACGCTGGCAAGGCTTAGATTAAAAGGTTTTGGTCTATCTATCGACGATTACGGCACGGGGTTTTCATCCATGCAGCAATTGTCCCGCATTCCCTTTACAGAGCTAAAAATTGATCGATCTTTTGTCGATGGTGCGCATCTCAAGCCACACTTGCACGCTATTTTGGCAAGTGCCATCGAAATTTCAAAAAAACTCAACCTAAAAAGCATTGCCGAAGGCGTTGAAGATCTCGATGATCTCATCGTGCTACAACAATTAGGCTGTGATGTGGTGCAGGGGTATTTAACGGCAAAACCCATGCCTGGTGATGAATTACTTCCTTGGCTAAAAGCGAATAACCAACGTTTGCGAGAGCTATGTACACCCACAGGAAATTCACCGACAGAATAAACACAGAAGCATTCACCGCCATAGCGCAGCTGCAGCCTAATGGGGCACGGCTCCATAAAATAGGCTCATTGCGGTATTTAGACCAAAAAACAAAGTGGGCGCACTTTTCCCGCCGCTTTCCCTCCAATCAAGACGGCCATTTTGCTAGACTACATTTTTTTAAAAAATGACTAATAAAAATGATTATTCGTGTGCCCCACTCATTTTGCATGAGCATCTTAGTCTTTTTTTTTGTTTTTTCTGCAACCCAAGCCAAGGCTGAGATTGAACTTGGCTCACTCAACTTAATTGCCACCCCCAGTGATAGTAGCCCCATTCCGAGAGGCCTTTTGCTCGGCGGCATTGGCATCCTTGGCCAAGCACGATACTCCGCACAAGATCGCCCGCAATACCTCATCCCTGGCATGGTGTATTTAGGCGAAGATTTTATGTATTTAGGGGATAGGGCTAGGTATTACCTCTACAAAGAAGGTAATTTTGCCCTATATGGCTTTGGTCGGGTGCGTCTGGGTAATTTAGATGCAGAAACTACGCCTGAATTTAAAGGCTTGCAAAAGCGCAAATGGGAATTAGAAGCGGGCATAGGTGCCAATTGGATTACTCCCTATGCACTCTTCACCGCCCGTATTGCTAGCGATATCACGGGCACCAGCCAAGGGCAAGAAATCCTGCTCTGGGCCGACTTCCCCATAGTACGGGAGCGATTTTTGTTTATGCCGGGCTTAGGCATGATGATTCGCAGCAGTAAGCTGGCCAATTACTATTTTGGTGGTGTAAATAACAGCGAAGCCACCAGCAGTCGGCCAGCCTACGATACCGGCCATACCGTATCGCCTATGGCTTCCTTGATCAGTAGTTATCGCATCAATAAAAATTGGATTGCTATGGCGGCCATCAGCTACGAGCAATATGATCAAAGCGTTCGCCATAGCCCTATTGTGCAACACCGAGGTGAACTCTACAGTCTGTTTGGCCTAGGCTACCACTGGTAAATTCACTTTTTTTACGGGCATGCCATGCCCATTATTAAGCAAAAATAGACATAAGAAACAAAGCGGCCAGCGGGGGAAATAAAGATAAACACTTCCCCTCAACTGGGCGCTTTGTTTTGAGCCTCCCCATTGTTGTCTTCTACAACTTTGGCAGGGGCGGGTAAAACATCAGTCAATCAAAGCAACCTCAGGCTCAACGCCTTCTAGCTTAACCTGCTCGATTTCAATAAAACGACGGGATATTTTATCGCTGGTAATGCTGACCTGCTGTACGTCGTCGTGTACTTGGCGTATATGCGTGGCCAGCTTTTTCATTCTGTCATCAAAGCGGGTGAATTCTTGCCCCAGTTTGCCAAGTGCTTCTTTGATAATATGTACTTGCTTGCGGGTTTCTACGTCTTTAATCACGGCTCTTGCGGTATTCAGCACGGCCATTAAGGTAGTTGGCGATACAATCCATACCCGTTTCGCCATTGCATGCTGCACCAACTCGGGGTGATAAGCATGAATTTCCGCAAATACCCCTTCAGCGGGAATAAACATGACCGCGCCATCAGCCGTTTCATTGGGGATAATATATTTACTAGAAATATCGTCGATATGCTTTTTAATATCGCCTCTAAACGCCTTCGAAGCGACTATTTTATCTACGCTGGTATCAAACATTCGATGGTAGTTTTCTAATGGAAACTTAGCATCCACCGCCACGGTCCCCGTTGGCTCAGGCAAGCGCAAAATACAATCAGCACGCGTGCCATTAGATAAAGTAGATTGAAACTCATACACCTGATTAGGCAGCACATTTCTAATTAAATGTTCAAGCTGCACTTCACCAAATGCACCACGGCTGCGCTTATCCCCTAGTAACTCTTGTAAGCTCACCACATTGGTGGTGAGGCCATCAATTTTCTTTTGTGCCTCATCAATGGTGGCCAAGCGTGCCATGACATTCGCAAAAGTTTCATTGGTTTTTTTGAAGCCTTCTTCCAAGCGCTCCGTCACTTTGCCAGAAATTTCACCCAATTTGGCATCCGCCATTTTAGTGAGTTCACCAACTGTAGCGGTTAGTTGTGTGGTGGTTAGTGCGAGCGCATTTTGCAATTGCTCCATTTCACGTACTGATTGCTCGGCCAGCATTTGCGATAGCTTCAGTAGAATTTCTTCCCGCAGCGCATCTTGCTTTCCTGTAAGCTGGCTAGAAATATCGCCCAATTGCTTCACCACTAACTCACGCGTTTCAGAAAGCGTTGTAGTTAATGACAGCCGCATGGTGGATAAAGATTCCGTTTGCGCGGCTTGTAATCGAGTTAAAGATTCGCGCGTTTCTTTTAATTCCTGGCCTACTCCACCGCGCACCCGTTCAAATGCTTCGGTCATGGTATCTCGCAGCCGTTCACCAGAGCGCATCACCGCATCAGAAAGCTGAGCCCCTGCTGGGTTAATGCGGAGTGTGTGTTTTCTGTCTGCCGAACTAGGCCTTCATGCAAGTCCGATAGCATTTCTCTATGCTTCGCTTCCATGTCTTGCGTCAGCGTATCTAAAACATCTCTTTGTGACTGAGCAAGCTGCTGCAAGCGAGCAACCACCAAAGCACCAGCCAATAAAACCACCAAGGTGGTAATTCCAAACAATAGATCCAACATAGTGATTTCCTTTGCAGCAACCGCAGGATTGTAGGCGATGTACGACAGTAAGCCTATAATCACTTGCATGAGACCTCTGTTATTTACTTTATTTACGCTATTTAGCAGCGCTGTCCAAGCAACGGACATCGCCACCATTCAGCATGCCGCCCAACAATGGCTGGATATATCCCTTGCCAACAGCACGGGCGTTCCCAGCTATAAACTCAGCAAAATCGATAACCGACTGCAGCTCGCCCCATGTAAACAATACGATGTGAGCTTACCGAGTGGCTATCGTTTGCTGGGCAACACCATGCTACGCATTCAATGCGTTGACGGCGCTAGCTGGGGGATTAATCTACCGGTGAAAGTATCGCTACTGGTAACTTACTATGTAGCCGCAAGGCCGCTCTCTGCTAATCAAGAAGTGGGCAGTGGCGATGTGATTGCCCAACAGGGTGATCTGGGCGCCCTACCTGGCTCGGTGATTTTAGACCCCGTTCAAGCCATTGGCCGCACGCTGAATACGGCAGTCGCCGCTGGCAAACCCTTACGCCAAGAAATGCTTAGGGCATCGATGGTGATTCAGCAAAATCAAAAGGTACGTATTATCTATCGTGATAACGGCATCGAAGTGGCCAATGAAGGCATCGCCATGAATAATGCCGCCGAAGGCCAATCTGTGCGGGTTAGAATCAACAATAGTCGGCAAATGGTGCAAGGCATTGCCACTGCTACGGGCAACGTAGATGTAAGCAATTAGCCATTAAGGCCTAAGCGGGCTTGATGCAAACAAAGGTGGCAAGCTGGCCGTTTTTATCCTAAGCTCGCCTTTTTGCTTGAATTGGCCCTTCCCGTGCTGCCTAGTAAACTGAGCCCTATCCTTCTTTGCTCCTTGCTTGCTGCCTGCGCCAGCGCCCCCATCATTGCCCCACCACTTCCTAGCGCTAACCCAGCAAGTGCACCGGTTGCCGTGATTAGCCCCACGCCAAGCCCTATTCCTAGCCCACCTGTTATTACGCCCCCCCCCGTAGTCGTTGTAGCGCCACCACCTGCGCTTAAATCTATCAGCCAATTAGAAGCACAAGCGCTACTCAATAAGCTGCTGCCGGCCAAGATCAGCGAGCGTAATGGCTGGAGAAACGACCTGCTAGATGGCTTTACTGCACTCAAAATCCCCTACACCCCAGAGTATTTTTGCGCTGTAATGGCGGTGATTGAGCAGGAATCAAGCTGGCAAGGTGATCCCCCCGTGCCAGGCTTAGGCAAAATTGTTTGGAAGCAGGTCGAAGAAAAAGCGGGTAAATATCATATCCCGCTGATTGCGGTACAAACGGCGTTATTAAAAAGCTCGCCTAATGGCAAAAGCTATAAAGAGCGCATCGATAAGCTTCAAACAGAAGCACAAATGAACGCGGTGTTTGAAGACTTAGCGAGCGATGCCAAACGATTGAGCCTGCCCTTTAATATGAGCAACCCCATCCGCACCGGTGGCCCGATGCAAGTCAGCGTAGAATTTGCTGAAGGGCACGTACGTGCTTGGCCTTATCCATATGCCCGACGTGGAAGTGTAAGAAGCGAAGTCTTCAGCCGTAAAGGAGGGGTTTATTTTGGCACGGCCATTTTACTGCAATACCCAGCCCCTTACAGTAAGATGATTTATCGCTTTGCCGATTTCAATGCAGGCCGCTATGCCAGCCGTAATGCGGCTTTTCAAGCGGCACTGAATAAGCTGACTAATGACAGTATGGATTTAGATGGCGATTTACTGCGCTATGAAAACGGCAACCCAAGCCGCCAAAGTAGCGGCACAGAAAAAGCGCTGCAATCTATGGGTAAGCGCTTAAATTTAAGTCATGAAGAAATCCGCCGTGATTTACGGCTAGAAAAGCTCAGCGGATTTGGCCAAACGCCACTTTATCAACGTTTATTTACCCTAGCAGGCAATATGCCGCGTGAAGCACTGCCACAAATTGACTTAAAAAGCCCTAAAATCACGCGCAAACTCACTACCGAATGGTTTGCCAAACGCGTCGATGGCCGCTACCAAACCTGCCTTAGCCGCGCCCCCGCCGCTTTTTAACTTGTTAAGGTAAGGGCGCGGCATACCGTGCCCTAATGCCAAAACGAATGAGATAAGCCTCTATGCAAGCATAGTAATTTTAATCTAACCGACTATTTAAAGCATATTGCCTACCAAGGCCAATATCACCGATACCGCCGCTTTGCAAGCCTTGCTAGAAAGCGCGCCCACTTACCGTTTATTGGTAGAAGGGCATTTACCTCAAGCCACGGCCGCTATCGATGCCATGCAATCCCTGCCACCTAGCACAAGTCCTAGCAGCCTGTCGGACCTAAGCGATCGTAGCGAGGGAAAGACCGGTTTGAGACAGATTTCGCGGGTTTTTGAGGCGAATAGCTGGCTATTCAACGAGAAAATGCGTGAAATATGGCCAAATCCGGCTGTTCCGTAGTAGATCAGTCTTAAGTCCGACAGTCTGCTAGACTTTTCCGAGATAAAAATGACCGTAAGCTTTGATACTTTCATCCAGACCGCATGGGCAGATCATGGTGATCATCCTCAGGATGTTGCCGCAAGGCTCGCTATAGCCATGCCTGAGCCTCAATCCAGCACGCAGACCTTGGCACTGGCAAGGTTGATTTGCCATGTGTACGGCGAACATTTAGCTCAATGGCAACAGGGCATTGATTTACTGAATAGTTTGCCAGCGACAGACGCCGTTGCTGCTGATGCTACTCGCCTTAATTGCGCCATTTTGAGCTATGCATCCGGCCAGAGTGCGGTATTAGCAACACTAAGTGCCGCTGAGCAAGCCCATGTTTTTGCCAACACCAGCAGTATTTTCGCCGCACAAGGCGCTATTGATCGCGCAATTGAGCAATTCATTCAGGCGCTAGCGATTGAAGAGCCGCTACCTACTCCTGTGCACCGCGCCCTCGCTATCGCTGGCAACGCACTGGCCTGTACGCTGGAAGAAATTAAGCGGCGCACTGCGGCAGAAACCAATGCGATGATTTTGGCCGCGCAAAGCACACTGAAATATTGGCAACTAGCCGGAACATGGCTAGAAGTTGAGCGCGCCTATTACCGGCTCTGCCGCAGCTTATTACAAGCAGAGCAGATTAATGCCGCCTTGAGCAGTGCCCAAAGCTGCCTTAGTCTTTGCCTGCAAAACAAGGCTCCCGCTTTCGAGTTGTTTTTTGCCTATGCCATCTTGGCTATTACACAAAGTAAGTTAGGCAATGGCGAGGCTTTCACTGAGAATCATCAGGCTGCCCGTGCATTTTTTAAGCAGCTGCCCGTAGACGAGCAGCCCTGGTGTGATGCAGAGCTAAAAGAGCTGGCTGCAGTCGAGGAGCATAACGCAGTGAATGGCCATTTCCCGGCTCCGCCCTTCGGGTTTAGCCCATTTTTGGGGCGGAACGAAAGTTAGAAATCGCTCATGGTACTCGTACCATGTCGCAATTTTCTCCTTGTTCAGCCCCAAAACTGGGCCAAACGCAGCCGTGAATAAAACGTCAACAGACCCTAGGAGAACAGAATCAAATAAAGTAGAAAGCGGTAGCCCTGACGCCCGCTATGCCATCGTAAAATTGCAAAAAACCACGGGTACGCCCCACTAATCAGCGTGCCATATAAGCATAAAGCTATGGCAAAACTAGCACTAGCTAGAGGCAGGGCTGACTGGTATATTGCACTGCAATCAGGATACATATCCTAACAAAGACACACTCCACCAGTTTAACGCTGACTGATACATAAAAGACGAATGTCCCTTTATCTCTTAGCAGGCGTTTTTATGAGTATTGCTTTTATTCAAAAATATATTACTGCTTATAATAGATTTGATATTGAGCAAATAGTTACCCTCTCTCATCCTGAGATTGTTTTTAAAAATATATCCAATGGTCAAATCACCGCCGGAGCCATTGGTATTGCTGCTTTTCAGTATATCGTGCGTCAAGCTGCGGGCATGTTTATATCACGCTCACAAACAATGAAAAGCACTAGTCAATCCGCAGAATTAACTCTGGTAGATATTCATCATCAAGCCGTTTTAGCCATTAATTTAGCTAATGGGATAAAAGCCGGGGAAAAGCTTTCATTACAAGGACAATCTGAGTTTGAATGTAAAGATAATAAAATATTTAGACTAACTGATATTAGTTAATGCCTTGGGTTTTATACTGCCAGATATAGACGTGAGCACAAATATTCGCCCAGCACACACCAATTCAATACTCAACCTGATAGGTAAACATTATGCCATTCACCATCCGGCCAGCCTTGCCTACCGACGCAGCAGCAATTGGCCAAGTTCGTGTGGCTGCATGGCAGGCAGCTTACGCCAAATTTATGCCTTATGATTATTTGGCTGCACTAGACCCTAGTACAAATATAGAAGCGCTTAAGCTAAAGCTGGAGCAGCTTTCACCGCACTTTTATTTGTCCATCGCTGAAAAAGCACAACAAGTCGTTGGATTTTATTTATTAGGCACACCGCGTTTTGAATGCACGGCAAATACTGCGGAGCTTTGGGCGCTGAATATTGCCCCGCACGCTTGGCGCAAAGGCGTGGGTAAGCGGCTGGTGATGGATGCTATTGCTAACGCTCGGCGTTTTTCTCACCAGCAGATTTTACTTTGGTGTATTTCAGATAACCTCAGCGCACGCCAGCTTTATGAGCAATGTGGTTTTTGTGTCAACGGGCAGCAAAAAACCGACAGCAGACTCACTGGCCACCCCCTGCATGAAATTTGCTATGCGCTCAAACTATAGAGTGGACACCACTGCCCACCTATGATTACCCTGCCATTTTTACAATTGCCACGCAATCTTCTAACGTCAGCTTAGCGCGCTCGCCCAAAGGGAAGGCCTTATGCTTAGGCAGAAGCTCGCTTATCGCCTGCGCCACTTCATCAGCATTTAGCCCGTAGCTGGCTAAATGCGTTGGCAGCCCCATGCGCTCAAAAAAATCAACCGTGGCATCAATGGCGGCATGCGCAACGTCTACATCACTGCCCACCAAGCCCCAAACACGCCGACCATATTGCGCCAGCTTCAGCAACTTATCGTCAAAGCAATAACGCAATAAACTTGGCAAGATCACCGCCAACGTTTGTGCATGATCTAGCTTGTAAAGGGTTGTTAGCTCGTGGCCAATTGCATGGCTTACCCAATCCTGGGGCTGGCCAGCGCCCACCAAACCAAACAGCGCTTGATTAGCACACCACATAAAATTAGCACGAGCATCCAGATCCTTTGAGTCTGCCAACGTACGTGGCCCCACTTCAATTAAGGTAGACAGCAGGCCTTCGGCGTAACGATCTTGCAAACGTGCCTCAGCGGGAAAGGTGAGATATTGTTCAGTAGTATGGATAAACGCATCCACTACGCCATTACCTACTTGACGCGGTGGCAGGCTACACGTTAATTGTGGATCGAGCACTGCAAAGCGCGGGAAAACCAGTGCATTTTTAAATGACATTTTATCTTGCGTAGCACGGCGTGAAATAACCGAAGCAAAATTACTCTCTGCGCCTGTAGCGGGAAAGGTCAATACCACGCCGATCGGCAAGGCATCATGCAGTGGTGTGCGATTGCCAACAATCAGCCAAGGATCAATCCCAACATCCAGCCGCGTTGCCGCCGCAATAAACTTGGCCCCATCCACCACCGAACCGCCGCCCACGGCTAAAACCCAATCTACTTGTGCGGATTTAGCGAGCGACACCGCATTCAACAACGTTTCGTATTCTGGGTTGGCTTCTATCCCCGCAAACTCAAATACTTCACGCCCAGCTAAAGCCGCCAATAGCGCTGGGTAAGTGCCATTTACTTTAATACTACCGCCGCCATACACCAGCAACACCCGGGCACTTGGAGGGATTTCATGGGCAAGTTGTGCAAGCTGACCCTGCCCAAAGTGGATACGTGTCGGCGCGTAAAAGCTAAAGTTTTGCATGGGGTTCTCCTCTACCAATATGTAAGCTTACGCTAATTTACATTGAAAAGGATGGCGCAGTAGGAGTACCGCAAGCAATGCATATGCGCCAGATCAAATATTTCCAAGCGTTATTAAGGTGCGTAAACTTCGCTACTTAGCAAATAGCCTCAAGGCCTTTTCAATATGTCACTCAAAGCAACTTGGTATCAAGACAAACTCAAGAAAAAAGCCAAGCGTGGCTTTAATGGTTATCCAATCGCAACCGTCACCTATTATGGGCCCAATGATCAATTGGCTAATAAAGTAGCCGTCGGCATTATTTTAGAAGAAGAAGGCGAAGTGGCCGCGCTGCAAAAGTGGTTTGCTGATGAAGGCGATATTCGCAAGAATGCTAAGGCGATGGCTGAAGTGATCGCTTTTATCGCTCATCACAGCGCTATGTCTGTGATTTCCCCAGAGCGTATTCTGGGCTGCCCGCATGAAGAAGGTACAGATTACCCAGTAGGTGAAGCCTGCCCAAAATGTACTTATTGGGCAAACCGAGACCGCTTTACGGGCCAGTTAATTAAAAAAAGCTAAGCCTTACCGTTATAAAGCTATTCGTCCACGAAACACACGTAAAAATAAGTTCCGCATGACCCATTTTTTGGTTGATTAGCATTTATTTAGTGACTTAGGTGTTTTTCGTGGATTACGCCTGATTAACCTTACAACGCAATCCCCTCAGCAAATACAAAGCTCATAAACCCATTTGCTTCTGCCTAATTGCCAGCAATGCTTGGTTTCTTAATGTTTTTAATAAATTCAATTCTTTACCTGCGATCTTTAAACTTCCCGACTTACCTTTATCCGCATATAACAAGCCTATGGTGCGTTTCTCTAACACCAAAGGGAAAATAATAAAAGTTTGTGATGCTAATACGGTGCGATACCAGCTAGGGATGCGCGACCGGATCGATTCAATATTGATATCTTCAATAAAAATATCTGCGTTTCTTTCCATCGCCACTTGAAATACATCCACAGCTTTATCTAAATCAATCTGAAACAGAGGGATTATTTCGCCAATTTCTGCACCAAAACCAAAGCGCCCCACAATTTTATTTTTCTTTGGGTCTCTCGTAGCAATCAACACATGTTCAAAGCCCATGCCGCGATACATGGTTTCTAAAATCATTTGCAAAACGTCGTTTAATTTAAAGCTAGTAACCAAGGCATTGGTAATATCTTGCACCCCTGCAGCTAATGTTTCAGCTGGGGGGATAAGGCTCTCATCCAGCAGTGAAATCTCCGATTTTATATCAAACTGCCGCGTCATGATTTGAGCGTGATCTATTGTATCGGCCACTAGAGGTGCATTAGGGTTTTCGGTGAGCACCCCAGTCAGCTGGCGTAATTTATTCGCAAAATCACTGTCACGGGTATCCACGCCTAAAATAGATAAATAGCCAAGATAGGCACTTGCGGAATCTTTTAATAAATCGCCTAAATCACGCGCTGTCCACGCATAAACGGGCCTAATCTTTTTTTCCATTTCAATTAAAGCATGTTCTGCTGCAGCTTTTGGCATATAAACCAAAGGCACTAAGCCCGCGCCTAAATTAGCAAATAAGCGCAGCCTCTCGGTTTGGTTTTGTGGTGATCTAATACTGCCTTCAGGTAAGGAGCGCATGCTGGCGGTAATTCGTTCAGGAAAATTCCAGCTTTGTGCCACACCGATGCCTAAATCTCTAAAACCTAATCCCAATACTTGCACCGAAACGGATTCTTCATTACCGCCTGCCTGCACGCGTTTATTAATTTCAACATTCTCTTCATGAAAATAATAAACCGTCAGTAATTTACCCAGCGCGGTAAACATGCCGCAAATCAGCCCCTCTTCTACATCACGTGCGCCGCTTTTTTTACCTAGCTCGCGGGATAAAATACCGCCAAAAAAAGCACTTAATACCGCATCGCGCAAGGCAACCGCTTGTGATTTATTATGCATATGCTCAAATAGCAGCAGGGTAATCGCTAAATTTCGAATTGTATCAAAGCCTAAAATCACAATAGCTCTAGAAATGGTACTAATCGTGCCGCCAAAATGGCCGTAACTAACGGAATTAACAATCCTTAATAATTTATTGGTTAAGGAGAAATCTTGCAGAATGACTTCTGATAACACTTGCAAGCGCTCGGCATCACCCTCGTTAATCTTATTAATCGCCGTAACCGCTTGAGATAGCGCAGGAAAATCGGCAGTATGGCGCATACGCCGCAGCAAAAAATCTAAAGTACTATTGCCACTACTCTCAACGCCCTCTTGCTGATTTTGCCCGCCCAGCCACTCGCGCAACGCCAGCAACATAGATTGCGCATCGTGATAACGCTCCTGCGGGTTTTTAAATAGGGCGACCATCACCAAATGATCAAGCTTTTCATCCACGCTATCTTTAAGACTAGATGGCGGAACAAAAGGCTCGTTTGCGATACGGTGTAAGATCGTAAAAACCGATTCGCCCTCAGCGGCAGTTCGGCCAGTTAGCATTTGATAAAGCGTCATTCCTACGGCAAACACATCGGCTTCTGCATCAACAGGTAGGTTTTGCATCATTTCAGGGGCCATATAGCCCGCCGTGCCGATCATGCCGCCTGCTTCTTTGCTACCGCGTTTTGCTGCAATGCCAAAATCCATTAAACGCGGGCGATTTTGCTCATCCAGCATCACATTATGCGGCTTAATATCGCGGTGTATCAGCCCCTGCTCGTGGGCATAAGCCAAACCTTCTAATACCCCACAAATCATTTCTACTGCGGCTACCGACCCCATCGCACCATCTCGGCCTATCAATTGGGCCAGCGTTTGGCCTTTAACATATTCAAAAACCAAACAAGGATGGCCGTTATGAACCAGCGTATCGTACAAGGCCACAATATTGGGGTGCTGCAGGCGGCTAACAATTTTAGCCTCATCAGCGGTCGTAACCGAATGGCTATGCAATACCTTAATCGCCACAAGCCGTTCCAACTGCGTATCATTCGCAAGAAAAACCAAACCTTGCGCGCCTTGCCCTAGTTCTTTGACAACTTTAAATCGACCTCCTGCAAATTCTTTCATAACGACGCTTTCCTTTTTCTTCTTAGCAATATAGCCTTACCACGCTTAAATTCGGAGCCTCCTGTCTTGTCTATATTAGAAATCATTGGTTTCATTGCATCTTTATTAGGTATTTGGCTTGCTACACGCAGCCATGTGCTGACGTGGCCGCTGCAATTGCTGGCCAGCTTACTGTACGTTTGGCTATTTTTTGATGCACATTTGTTTGGCGAAAGTTTGCTGCAATTTGTTTACGCCGCGCTTGCCCTCTATGGGTGGTGGGTCTGGAAAAAAAACGCTACAGATACCTCATTAGCCATCAGTAAGCTAACGTGCCGCGAATGGCTAATCGTTGCCGGTGGTGGCACACTACTCACCCTTTTAGTTACCCGCTTTCAAGTGCAGTTTTTACCCACCGATGTCCCCTTGCTTGATTCTGGAATTTTTGTATTTGGCCTACTTGCGCAATGGATGCAAGCCCGCAAAAAAATTGAAAACTGGCCGTTCTGGATTGTGCTTGATCTCATTGCGGCTGGCGTTTATGCCTATAAGGGTTTGCACCTTACTGCCGTTCTCTATGTGATTCTGACTGCCCTAGCCGTATCGGGCTGGATCAGCTGGAGAAAAGAGTTGGCTACCGCATGAAAATTGCGATCGTCGGGCCAGAATCTAGCGGCAAATCCACCCTAGCGCGTGATTTAGCCGCAGCCCTGCACGCGCCTTGGGTGGCTGAATATGTGCGAGAATATTTTGCAGACAAAGGCTCAAATGATTATGGTTTGGACGACATTATTCGCATCGCTCAAGGCCAGCTCGCAGCAGAAACGGCGTTTCATGCGCCACTGCTGATATGCGACACCACGGTGCTAGTATGCAAAATATGGGCCGAGGTGCGCTACGGCCACTGCCCCGCCAAGCTTGCTGCCCTCTACAAGCCACAAGACTACGCCCTGCACCTACTCACCCGCCCAGACCTGCCATGGGAGCCCGATCCGCTGCGAGAAAATCCAGACGATAGAGATTATTTGTTTGATCTTTATGAAGCAGATTTAAAAGCCAGCGGCGCGAATTATCGGGTAGTAGAAGGAAACAGGGAGAGGAGATTGGCGATGGCAACGATTTTAGCGATGGGGTTAGAGTACTAAACATTAGTACGCAGAGGGTATTACATCTAAAAAATGTAAACCTTTTTTGCCCTCTGCATTAAATGAAAACTATTTATAGAGCCAGAGCAGCCCCTAATGTCCAACCTCTAAAGCCTTCTTCACCTCGGATAATCGATGTGCTTAGCTTTAATACTCGCTGCTGCCCAGCGATAACCCCAAGTGGCACATAAAAACCCGTGCCAAGCTCTGCTAAATAATGGCTAATCGAGTTACCCTTTATATATTTACTTAAATATATAAATCCAAGAGGGTAAATAGGCGTATCAAACACATAAAAACCTGTCTTCTTATCCAGATCTACTTTAGCACTGATAATATCACTCCTTAGATCTTCTACCTGCGTGATACCTTCATTTGTATCTATCGTTTGCACAGAACGAAAACCAAGCCCTATTGAGCTATTTATATCATCTTTAGTATGCTTATAATAAACACCAACCGAAGGATTAATAGCCCAAGCGTAGCTGTTCATATATCCTCTATACGCCTGATTATCACTTGTAATGTCAACCGTCATTTTAGATCGGGCAATAGCAAGTTCTGAATCAAGAAGAAAAGACTCTAAAAATAAATACTGATAACCCACAACTAAAGCCATACTGCTATTTTTAACATCAAACGTTGCACCATCAGGCATTATTCCGCCTATGTAATATTCTTTTTTTGCTCTTAAATACCCCAGCTTTAAACCCGTACGAAGCACGCCTCCCCCTAGTTTCATTGAATAAATTGGAATGGGCAACCGCACAATACTTATATCAAAATCTGACTCCTCATTCCTTTCTGCAGGTTCAGAAAAATATCCTGCGCTAATGCCATCAGATATAGTCAACTCAGTAGTAAACCCATGCAATTCATTTAAAAAATCTTTATCAAGCTGTATTTCTGAATACGCAGGTAAAATACAAAAAAAACATAAAACCATAACAATCATTCTATTCATTGCACCTCCTTCATTAGGATGAAAAATATTCAATGATAACATTGGAAAATTCTTGACAAATAACAACCCATAAAAATAGAGAACTCCAAACCCAGCAAACTTACCCCTAAGGCAGGATTTGTAGGGTTAGCAATGGATTTAGCATTAAATCAACACTCCTGCCACTAAAAAACCAAAGGATACCCCATCCTGCGTACAAAAAAAAAGTCCAATGAAGTTGCCACCAGCGTACAGCCTACTTCGATATAAATTCTCACTCCAGAAAGAAACTCCCCCCCTCCTTTGCTTGCTATCCCTCTTCACTTTTTGTCTTTTGCTCACCCCTATGTGGGGAACACTACGCATAACCCGTATATTATTTTTACTGGCGCATAACCCTAGATGAAAAATTATTAAATCAGCTGCAAAGCGAAGCTGATTTGGCCGAAATACCTCGCCACGTGACTTGGCATTACGCACGTTGGCCATTAAAAAATTAATACGCAATTATTTAATCAGCACTTTTTGCTCATGACTAAGTTTATTTATTTTATTGGGATTATTAATTAGCTAATTTTATACAACAGATTCTCAGTAAACCCGAGCCCTAATGAAGCAGATAAGCCCACTACGTATTATGGTAGAAAATCCTCTGCAAGCATAAGATTACAGGCAATGTTTGATCTTCACCCAAATCAATTAACAGATGGCCATAACGAACGGCAATTGGCTTTGCAATCTTTATTTCGTACTTTAGAAGACCATTCAAAAGGCACGGTGATTGATTCTGGAATTTTTGTATTTGGCCTACTTGCGCAATGGATGCAAGCCCGCAAAAAAATAGAAAACTGGCCGTTCTGGATTGTGCTTGATCTCATTGCGGCTGGTGTTTATGCCTTAAGGGTTTGCACCTTACTGCCGTTCTCTATGTAATTCTGACTGCCCTAGCCGTATCGGGCTGGATCAGCTAGAGAAAAGAGTTGGCTAAAATCAGTGCATTTCGATCGGGCGAAACAACCTCTTTATGGATTGATTTCATACTTTTGTAACAGCATCTGCCATGACTTGTTTTCTGGTAGCGAGCCAGAGTCAATAACCTGTTGTAAAAAGACATAGAGATCTTCCTCCAGCGATCTCTGTAGCAATAAATGCCGAGTATAACGATTAAGTGGTATTTTCGAATAATGGATTTTTCCTTTTAGCCGTAGCTCTTTTTCATAAATATTCATCGTGGATTGAGCAATGAGCAAGACATCAATCCGCTTTTGTAATAAATGTTGTATATTCACTTCATCCCGTAAAACGTCATTTCGTAAAATCAATTTTGCATCCATTTCTTTCTGAATGCCAATATAGTTGTGCCCCAATACGCCACCGATGCGTAAACCAAACAATGAAGAGGCAGCTCCGCTATATTCAACGGGTTTTTCAACTAAAGAAATAAAATCCTGGCTATCACTCCATAAGGCGGTGGTCCAGCGATATTTAAGCTTTGCTTGATCATCGAAAAACAAAGGATTGGTCCACACGACAATCCCTTGCTTCCCCTCCATTAAGTAAGTATCGATGCGTTTTCTAGGTAATATTTGCACATCAAATTGATACCTCCCTTTATTTTTAGGGTGCTTGCCTAAAAAATCAGCAAAGTCATATGTTAAGCCACGCTTAGCTGCAATATCAGTAATAAAAGGGGGATAATCGTAGTAAGTCCAGAGTTCGATTATTTTTACTGCATAAGCGGATGGGGGTAGACCAAGACTACAGATCATCATTAACACCAAAATAATTCGCTTCATACTACCCCCTTAGTACCAACGGCATCACAAGCCCATAAGTTATCAATTAAAAATGCAAGCGGTCGCGTTCATTCCATGGCTTGCCCTCGTTGAGCTCGCCAATTCATTCTTTTTTAGTCTGAATAATGTTGCTACCTCTGCATATTAGCCCCCCCCTACATACCGCATTGCGGCACATAAGCAAACTACATTAAGAATAGATCAGTTGAGCAATCGGTGCTCTTTCATTGATTTATCCGCTATTTCCCTAAAACATTCGTTCAATTATGCTCAAACCAGACTCCCTCTCACTCCGCGAATCAGTTCAGTTGATTCTTAATTAAAAAAACGCATAAAATCCGTTGAGCTTCTTTTTGTATTTTTTCTGAAGAGGCTTAAGCCTTTGTAACGTTTAATACCCATATTTTTCAAACCTTTTATTGTTTCTTTTAATAAATTACCACTGCGTGTTATGGTAGAAAACCCTTACACGCTTAGGAATACGGGCAATGTTTGATCTTCACCCAAATCAATTAACCGATGGCCATAACGAGCGGCAATTGGCTTTGCAATCTTTATTTCGTACTTTAGAAGACCATTCGGAAGGCACGGTGATTGTGGATGAGCAATGCAAAATTGTTTGGATTAATGCCCGCTATGCCGATCGTTTTGGTTTTAAAGACCCAGCGAACGCCATTGGCAAAGCCGTAGAAGAAGTCATTCCCAATAGCCAGCTTAGGGATGTACTTAAAACCGGCCAACCTATTTTATTAGATTTAATGGACACACCGGATAGAACGCTGGTAGTCACCCGTTTGCCGCTTAAAGACCCACAAGGCAAGCTGATTGGCGCCATTGGCTTTGCTTTATTTGATGAAATTCAATCCCTTGCGCCCTTAGTGGCTAAGTTTTCTAGCTTGCAAAAAGAGCTGGCCGTGGCGCATGAATCGCTTGCCCAAGCGCGCCGCGCTAAATATTCTTTTGGCCATTTTATTGGCGAATGCGATGCGGTGCTGGAGCTAAAACGCCAAGCCCTGCGTGCTGCACAAAGGGACGCGCCAATTTTATTACTAGGCGAAACCGGCACAGGCAAAGAGATATTGGCCCATGCCATTCATGCCGCATCGCCCCGTGCGCACAAGCCGCTGGTCACACTCAATATGGCGGCCATTCCTGAAACGCTGCTCGAGGCCGAGCTATTTGGCGCAAGCGCGGGGGCTTACACCGGTGCGGACAAAAAGGGCCGCATCGGTAAATTTCAACTCGCCCACGGCGGCACGCTGTTCCTGGATGAAATCGGCGATATGCCGCCCGCGTTGCAAGTCAAATTATTACGCGTCTTACAAGACAAGGAATTTGAAGCGCTAGGCTCTAATCAAGTGCAGCGCTCCGATGTGCGCATCATCGCTGCCACTTCTGCGCCGCTCACCAAGCTCATTGCCGAAGGGCAATTTAGAGCTGATTTATTCTACCGCTTGAATGTACTGACCATCGAGCTGCCACCACTACGCGCCCGGCTGCCCGACCTAACGCTACTAGCCGAATCAATGATGAACAAGCTCGCCGCCAGTGGCCTTGGTCAACATCACCTTGCGCCTTGTGCCATCGCACTTTTAAGCCAATACCATTGGCCGGGCAATGTGCGTGAGCTGCACAATATTTTAGAACGGGCACTGATGCTGAGCGATAAAGCGCTATTAGAAGCGGACGATATTGCCCCGCTCCTTTACCCCAGCGCTCAGCCCAACCACAGCAGCAGCACCCAATCACACGCCGAATCCATGCAAGCTTTCGAGCAGCAGCTCATCAATGAAGCCCTCAAAAACGGCAAAGGCCACATCCCCACCGCCGCCAAGCAACTCGGCCTAGCGCGTGCGACGCTTTATAAGAAAATTGCAAATTTCAAACTGGAGGGAGCTGGGTAAGTTATTCAAAGTGCTTGCATTGTGCACCTAGACAAGCGCAGCGCACTTCCCCTAAAAAAATCATACTCATTGTGTCTTACGATCTTCGATGAGATGTTGGATATACAGCGGACTAGATACTCCAACACGAATTAGAATCTCTTGACTTGGAAACTTTTCCCGTAAACGTTCTGCTAGCTGACACCGATACGTTTCGTAGTTATCTAGTACTAAATCATCGAAATTAACGATAAGGTAGACCAAGCCAGTACTTAAAACCGCTTGAATTTGCTTAGCTGCCTTCTCAATAGTTGAATCAAACTTTCCTAAATACTGCTCACTAAGCTTACAGTAAATCGAACTACTGTATGCCTCACCAGAACGGCGTCTTGTTAGTTCTTCGTCAGATTCGCAAATGGTTTTTACCTCGCAATAGCGCAGTAGCCCATTGTCCTCATAAGAAATATCAGGACTTTTCTTATTCTTACCTGCAGGTACTAAACGTACATTTTTAAACCCTTCATTAATAAGATATTCATATGCCAAAGCTTCATTGAGTAAACTGAAAAAATTGTTTTTGCCTCGTATACCTCTAGGCTGGGAAAACGCCTCATGTGCATTTTGAGACATAAGCAGCCAAGACTCTTGGTCTAGTTTACGTAACGCGTTTTCATACACTTGAACCTGAGGGTAAGCGTTGGGAGTTGTCAGATTAGACTTACGCCTGCTGCTGATCCACCAGTCATCCGGAAATGCTTTCTCCAGATCTTCAACGAGTTGATTGAATCCATGCATTTGAGCATACCTTTGAGCGAGTCACGCTGAGCAATTTACTTAGACCCTCGGTTTATAACTGCAGCCTATTTAAATAAAAGGTCTAGGCGTGCGAAGAAAGAACCGTCTCCATATTGAGAAAATCGTCTCGTTTTATAGACAAGCCGTAAAGCAAGCCACCCCCTCCTTTTATTACATTTTTATGCACCACAACGGCTTTTTTCGTCTCATTCTGTAGATATCTGTTTTTTTCAAAGCGCTCAAAGCCGCTACTCCATTCATTCCTGAACGCTGGCACACATAATGCTTACTAAGCAGATAGGGTGATAAAAAAATACCAAACTATATTTTTCCAAAAAAATACTATAACTTTCTACCAAAGAAAGACTACCTCTGGCAAAGTAGCACGTACCCATTCATCTCATCGCCCTTGAGCAACACCCAGCCTGACGGATGGATACAATGAACTCAGATCCTATTTTACAAACGCACGGCCTTTGTAAAGAATTTAAAGGCTTTGCAGCAGTCAGTGATATTAATCTTGAAGTGGCTCGTGGCAGTATTCATGCCTTAATTGGCCCCAATGGTGCGGGCAAAACCACGGTCTTTAATTTACTGACCAAGTTTCTATCCCCCACTTCTGGCCAAGTGATTTTTGATGGCGTTGATATCACGACGGCGCAGCCTGCCGAAGTCGCCGCCAAGGGGTTAATTCGCTCCTTCCAGATTTCAGCCGTGTTCCCCAATATGAGTGCGCTCGACAATATCCGCGTAGCGCTATTACGGATTAATGGTGGCGCGCATCGCTTTTGGCGCTCTAAGCAAGAGCTCAACGTTTTCACCGATGCAGCGATGGCCTTGCTGGGAGATGTAGGCCTTGCTGAGTTTGCCCATGTATTAGCGGGTGAGCTGGCTTACGGCAGAAAACGCGCCTTAGAAATCGCGACTACCTTAGCGCTACAACCCAAGCTGATGCTGCTGGACGAACCCACCCAAGGTATGGGCATTGAGGATGTAGAACGCGTGACCGCACTCATCAAACGCGCGGCCGTAGGGCGCACCATTTTGATGGTGGAGCACAACCTAAAAGTGGTTTCTACCTTGGCCGACAAAATCACCGTGTTAGCGCGTGGTCAGCATTTATCCGAAGGCGATTACGCCACTGTTTCTGCCGATCCAAAAGTGATGGAAGCCTATTTGGGCGTAAGCCCTACTATTCCCGCCACCCCATAGGAAACACTGCATGCTTAACCATGAGATTCAAGATCATGCGGGTGAGATGTTGCGGGTAAGTGGTTTACACGCTTTTTACGGTGAATCGCATATTTTGCATGGGATTGATTTTGGTGTGCGCCGTGGCGAGCTGATTACCCTATTGGGCCGTAACGGCGCAGGCCGCAGCACCACACTCAAAGCAATTCTTGGCCTAACCGGCCAGCGCGCCGGATCGATCATGGTGAATGGCCGCGAAGTGATCCGTATGCCAACGCACAAAATTGCCCATCTTGGCGTGGGCTGGTGTCCTGAAGAGAGGGCGATTTTTTCTAGCTTGAATGTAGAAGAAAACCTCAACCTGCCGCCAAAAGTACGCAGCGACGGCATGAGTTTGGAAGAGATTTACACGCTATTTCCCAACCTATGGGAGCGCCGCAAAAGCCAGGGCACAAGGCTATCGGGGGGCGAGCAGCAAATGCTGGCGATGGCACGAATCTTACGCACCGGCGCACGCCTTCTGCTTCTGGATGAAATCACCGAAGGCTTGGCCCCAGTGATTGTTAAAAAGCTAGGCGAAACGGTAGAGCTACTTAAAGCGCGCGGCTACACCATCGTGCTGGTCGAGCAAAATTTTCACTTTGCCGCAGGCATCGCTGATCGACATTACGTCATTGAGCACGGCCAAGTGGTGGATTCAATCAGCGCAGACGAGCTATCCGCCAGTGCAAGCAGGCTAAATCATTATCTTGGGGTTTGAGTACAGACCTCAACTTACGCCAACTCCATACCATAGGGCAGGCTCCTACCCGCGTATTTATTCTGTATTGCTCGCGGGGTTTACTTCATGTGAGCTAAACAGTTTGGTTCTTAGCAGCAAACGAAGAAAAGTGATGACAACTACGCTCTCGACACGGGGCTTAAGCCTCCCCTTGAAACACGCCGAAGCGAGGAACAAGCGGGGCGGGGGATCGCTTGGGAGCGAGGAACGAGCCAATCCCGCCCGCCGCCGACTCGATTGTCCGCAGCGCAGGGGCCTTCGTGTTTTGCTGTTGTCGCTTGGCTTCGTTTCTTGGCGAAGCAAGAAAGGAAGGCCCAGCGGTGGCTGCCGCACCAAAATCAACGTGCCGAAGGCACTAAAAACGTCTTTTGGTTGGCGTTTGAAATATTTCATATCGGAGGTACACCCGCCCTACGACAGCCATTTTGATCATTACAAAAAACACCTTACCGCAGTCCCCGCAAGATCGACCTCAAACGGAGATACACCCTATGCAAAACTGTAAACCACTTGTTCTTGCTGTAGCGCTTGCCCTACCTGCCACCACATTTGCTGGCCCTTTCTCTGGCGACATGGTCAAGATCGGTATTCTGACGGATATGTCCGGCGTATATGCTAGGGTAGGCGGCAAAGGCTCGGTGATCGCGGCGCAAATGGCGATTGCTGATTTTGGTGGCAAAGTACTGGGAAAACCCATTGAGCTAGTCAGTGCAGATCACCAAAACAAGGCGGATATCGGCGTAGGTAAGGCGCGGGAGTGGTTCGACACCGAAGGCGTAGATATGGTGAACGACTTACTGAATTCTGGCGTGGGTATTGCAGTACAAAAACTAGGGGCGGAGAAAAAGCGCATCACCATTAATAATGGCGCAGGCTCTACCGCGCTGACCGGCAAGGAATGTAGCCCTTACGGCGTGCATTACGCTTACGACACCTATGCCTTGGCTAAAGGCACCGCTACCGCGCTAATGAAGCAAGGTTTAGATAGCTGGTTCTTCCTACAAGCAGATTACGCCTTCGGTGCGGCACTACAAGGCGATGCCAGCAAGATTGTCGCGGCCACCGGTGGCAAGGTGCTTGGCACGGTAAAACACCCGCTTTCCTCTACTGATTTCTCCTCTTACTTACTGCAAGCACAAAACTCTAAAGCCAAGGTGGTAGGCCTTGCCAATGCAGGCGCTGATTTTGTAAACGCAGTGAAGCAAGCCAAAGAATTTGGGCTACAGCAAACCATCGCAGGGCTATTGGTATTCGATAGCGATATCAAAGCACTGGGCCTGAATGCTGCGCAAGGCATGACATTTACCACAGCCTATTCATGGGAGTTAAACCCTCAAATGGAAGCGTTTGGTAAGAAATTTTTCGCCAAAGCGGGCTTTATGCCAACGATGGATCACGCAGGTGTTTACTCCAGCACCCTGCATTATCTAAATGCAATTAAAGCAGCAGACACCGATGACGCCGATACAGTGATGAAGAAAATGCGTGAAACCAAGATCAATGACTTCTTCGCTAAAAACGGTGTGATCCGCGAAGACGGCCGCATGGTGCACGATATGTATCTGGTAGAAGTGCTTAAACCTAGCGAATCCAAAGGCGCATGGGATCAGCTCAAACTCGTTGCCACCATCCCTGGCGATGTCGCCTTCAAGCCGCTATCTGCCAGCGAATGCCCATTAATTAAGAAATAAGTGTCGTGCGTAGAATGGGTGGAGCAAAGCGATGCCCATCAATATTGCCAAGCACGATGGGTATCGCCGCATCGCTGAGCGGGGTAACCCTCGCACGCAGAACGGCCCCTCCCCCTTCAATCCTCCTTTTATTGCCACCGAGGTAGCGCATGGACATCACCTTGCAAGCCATCATGTCGCAAGCCTTACTCGGCCTAAACAATGGTGCTTTTTATGCCTTACTCAGCCTTGGCCTTGCCGTGATTTTTGGCATGCTTAACGTCGTCAACTTTGCCCACGGCGCTTTTTATATGCTAGGGGCGTTTGTGGCATTACTAGGCTACGACCAATTAGGACGTTGGCTAGGTGATGAAAGCATTCGTATGTCTTTCTGGGTGGCGCTGATTATCGGGCCAATCATAGTGGGTTTGCTTGGCGTGTTGATTGAAAAAACCATGCTCAGCCGCCTGTATAAAGTCGACCATCTTTATGGCCTATTGCTCACTTTTGGGCTGGCACTTATTTTTGAAGGGGTGCTGAGCAATTATTTCAATATGGCCGGAGAGCCTTACAACGGCAAACCAGAAATCTTAGAAGGCGCCATTAATCTAGGTTTTATGGTGTTTCCTAAATACCGGCTTTTTTCGATTGTGCTATCGCTTTCAGTTTGCTTTGCCGTTTGGTATTTGATTGAGAAAACCAAACTAGGATCGCACCTCAGGGCCGGCACAGAAAACCCAGACGTCACCCGCGCTTTTGGTATTGACGTGCCCTCCTTACGTACCCTTACCTATTTTTTAGGCGTTGCTTTGGCTGGGCTTGCTGGTGTGGTGGCCGCCCCGATCTACTCGGTTAGCCCCAAGATGGGATCAGATTTAATCATTATCGTGTTTGCCGTGGTGGTCATTGGCGGCATGGGCTCAATCATGGGGGCTATTCTGACGGGTATTGCGCTGGGGCTATTAGAAGGCTTGGTAAAAGTGTTTTACCCACCGCTCGCCAATACTGTGATTTTTATTGTGATGGCGCTGGTATTGCTTTGGCGTCCTTCTGGCTTATTTGGTAAGGAAAATTAATGAATGCGCCAGTGATTAAACTCGCCTCTGTAGCCTCGCTACAAAAAAAGAAAACCCACTTCACCCCGTGGATCATCGCCTTGCTACTGGCTTCAGTTGCGCCATTTATAATTTACCCCATTTTTGCCATGGAATTGATGTGCTTTGCCCTCTTTGCCTGTGCCTTTAATTTATTACTCGGCTTTGGCGGCCTGCTTAGTTTTGGTCATGCGGCTTTTTTTGGCGGTGCGGCTTATCTCTGCGGGCATGCCATTAAGCATTGGGGCTTTAGTCCTGAGCTAGGTATTTTATTTGCCATGCTAGGGGCCGCTATTTTGGGGCTCGCCATCGGCAGTATCGCCATCCGCCGTCAAGGCATTTACTTTGCGATGGTCACCTTGGCACTGGCGCAGATTGTGTTTTTCTTATGCTTGCAGCTGCCTTTTACCGGCGGCGAAGATGGCTTGCAAGGTATCCCTAAAGGCCACCTATTTGGCTTAATTGATTTATCCAGCACCGTTAGCGTAGGCCAGCAACAATTGCCGCTTGCTCTGTATTTTTTTGTGCTGGCCATTACCTTTGGCGGCTACTGGCTGATTTGGCGCACCGTGCATTCACCCTTTGGCATGGTGCTTAAAGCTATCAAAGAAAACGAGCCACGCGCGCTGTCTTTGGGCTATCAGGTAAACCGCTACAAACTTGCCACCTTTGTACTCTCTGCCGCCTTGGCGGGCCTGGCCGGTGCAACGAAAGCGCTGGTCGTGGGCTTGGCTTCACTCAGCGATGTGTCTTGGCATATGTCCGGTGAAGTGGTGCTAATGACCTTGCTTGGTGGTATGGGAACGCTACTCGGCCCGCTCGTCGGTGCCGTTACCGTCAGCACTTTGCACCATGAGCTGGCCTCGCTGGGCTCATGGGTTACCGTGACCATTGGCGTGGTGTTTGTGGTCTGCGTGATGGCCTTTAGACGCGGCATTGTGGGCGAAATCGCTTACCGATTGAAACGAAGCTTTTAACGATAAGGGCTACGCCTAGCTCTTTATTCCCCACACATCGAGGTGCACGATGCGATTACTTTTTACAGGTTTTGCCCTTTTATTATCTGCCTGCAATAGCAACGATAGTTTAAATGAAAATATCCGCCCCTCTTGGCTAGGCAGCGTCAGCAAAACCAGTTTAGATGGCAATAGCAACGATTTACTCACCGCAGGCTTAGGTAAAAGTGGTTTGTCCCTTGCACTGCAAGCCTACGCCAATCCTAATCAGCCTACCGCTACCGAGCTACGCCGTGCGGCGATTTACAACAATTACCGCGCCTTGGTGGATATCAGTAGCAGCGGTGGTTATGGCAGGCTCTACGGCCCCAACATTGACATCAGCTGCAACGATACTTTGGGTGAGGGCAAGATTGCTGGGGATGAATACCTGGCTTACAGCGACGATGGCAGCGGCAAGCAAAATGTCACACTGATGGTGCAGATTCCCTCTAGCTTCAACAAAAGTACCCCTTGCGTAATTACCGCAACATCATCGGGCTCTAGAGGGGTTTATGGCGCAATCGCCGCCTCGGGTGAATGGGCGCTTAAACATGGCTGCGCTGTTGCTTACGCCGACAAAGGCTCTGGAATTGGCATCCATGATTTAAGCAGCGATACGGTGAATCAAATAGATGGCTTGCGCGTTAGCCGCAGCCTTAATAATGGCCATTTTAGCGCCGATCTTTCCCCCGCCGAATTAGTCGATTTTAATTCCCAATACCCCTATCGCCTCGCCTCTAAACACAGCCACTCGCAGCAAAACCCAGAAAAAGACTGGGGTAAAAACACGCTACGTGCGGTTGAATTTGCTTTTTGGTTGCTCAATGAAAAATACGGCAGTTTGCAAGGGGATACGCGGCTGGCTGATTTTGCCAACCCAGCCAGCGTTACGGTGATTGCCGCTAGCGCATCCAATGGCGGTGGAGCCGCTCTGGCCGCCGCCGAGCAAGATAGCAAAGGTTTAATCGATGGCGTGGCCGTGAGCGAGCCTCAAGTTCAGCCCTTTACTACGGGTAATTTAAATATTCGCCAAGGGGCGGCCACCATGCCCAGCATTGGTAAGCCGTTAATTGATTATTTTACGCTGGCCAATCTTTACCAGCCCTGCGCGGTGCAGTCGGCGCGCTTAAGTGGGGCAAATTCGGCCTTTGGCAGCGCGGTATCCGCCACACTGGGCAGCGCCCGCTGTGCCTCACTCGCGGCCAAAGGCTTAGTCAATGGCAGTACGCTTGAAGCACAGGCTAGCGATGCTTATAGCAAGCTCATTGCAGCGGGCTGGTTAGCCGAGGGAGATGCCTTACACGCCAGTCATTACGGCCTAAGCGCCACCCTTGGCGTGGCACTAACTTATATCAATGCGTATGGGCGTTTTTCAGTAAAAGACAATATTTGCGGTTATAGCTATGCATTTAGCAATGCCAGCGGCGACATTACCGCGCCCAATAGCGTGAGCTTGGCGGGTATCTTTGGCAACGGCAACGGCGTGCCGCCCACCGCGGGGATATCCATTATCAATAATTTATCGGTAGGTATTGCCAAGGCCGATGCGTTTTCTATTTCGGCCTCCACCAACACCGCTGATTACAATATCGATGGCGCAATTTGCCTGCGTAAGCTTGCCACAGGGCTTAATCCGCAAACCGGCGCGGCATTAACCGGCAATGAAAAACTGCTTGCTGATCGCGTAGCCAGCGGCCTGAAGGAAGTACAACTCAGCGCCAAGCTGCAAGGCAAGCCGGCAATTATTGTGGCAGGGCGCTCGGACACGCTGATCCCAGTAAACCATGCTGCCCGTGCTTATTACGCACTTAACCAAGCGAGCGAAGGCAGCGCCTCCAAGCTACGGTATATCGAAGTCACCAATGGCCAGCATTTTGATAGCTTCTTAGCACTAAGTGGTTTTCCAACGCGCTTTATCCCGCTGCATGTCTATGCTGGCCGTGTACTCGATGCGATGTGGGCTCACCTAACGACCGGCGCAGCACTGCCAGATAGCCAATTGGTTCGCACCACGCCACGTACAGTTGCCACGGATAACTTGAATATCAGCGCCCTGCCCGCCATTGCCAGCCCTGTAGCCACAGGCGATGCGATTCGCTTTAGTGGTACTACTCTTACCATTCCCCAATAAGCATGCAGCCCCCTGCCCACCTTACTTCAGGAGTTAAACATGCACGTTTTGCTTGGTAAAACAGCACTGATTACTGGCTCTACCAGCGGTATTGGCCTAGGCATTGCCCGCGCTTTGGCTGATGCCGGTGCAAATATTGTGTTAAATGGTTTTGGTGATGTGCTAGCCGCACGCCAGCACGTTGAACAAGCTGGGGGCAAGGTTCGTTACCATGGCGCAGATTTACGCTACCCCGAGCAAATTAGCGAGTTAATTAATTATGCCAATCATGAATTTGGCGGCGTTGATATCTTGGTAAATAACGCAGGGATTCAGCATTTAGCCAATATTGAAGATTTTTCTATTGAGCGCTGGAACAGCATTCTTGCGCTTAATTTGTCTGCAGGGTTTCATACCAGCCGCCTGGTTGTGCCCGCTATGCGTCAACAAAACTGGGGGCGAATCATCAATATTGTTTCTGTGCATGGTTTGGTGGCCTCTGCCAGTAAATCCGCTTATGTGGCGGCCAAGCATGGCATGATAGGGCTAACCAAATCTGTGGCTTTAGAGCTTGCCCAAACGGGGGTGACTTGCAATGCAATCTGCCCCGGCTGGGTGTTAACACCTTTAGTTGAGCAACAAATTGAAGCCAAGGCCAAACAACAAGGCATCAGCCATATCGAAGCCCAGGCACAGCTTTTACTAGAAAAACAACCTTCTGGGGTTTTTGTTACACCAGAGCAAATTGGCGCGCTTCTGCTGTTTTTATGCAGTGATGCCGCCCAAGAAGTACGCGGAGCCGCATGGAATATTGATGGCGGCTGGATTGCGCAATAAACCACCGATCACCCAGCAAAATACAATTAATTTTAAATAACGGAAAACAACATGCGACAACTCAGCCCTAAAATTACACCTTGGCTTAACCAGTTTAACCAACAAATGGCCGTATTAGAGGCCAATGGTTATAAGCCAACTTGCACCAATATTCGCGAGGGGCTGGCCTATTTAACGGCTGTTTTTGTAACTGACATTCCTAAAATAGCTTGGGTGCAAGACGATCTGGTTAAATCCACGGGCTACCCAGTGCCGGTGCGTATTTATCACCCTAGCCCTGATCATGCGCTGCCGGTCTTGGTCTATTTTCATGGTGGCGGGCATATGGCAGGCAGCATTACCGTTTACGATGCGATATGCCGCAAAATTGCTCAGGCCGCCAAGCATATTGTTATTTCTGTGGACTACCGCCTAGCCCCAGAGTGCCCTTATCCTGCCGCCGTAGAAGATGCTTATCATGTAGTTAAGAATATATGGCACGTATTAGACGATAGAAAGCTAAACTACCTGCCCCAGCTTTCTATTGGTGGTGATTCCGCAGGCGGGGCGCTTTCTGCTACCGTGGCTAACAAATTACAATTTGAGCCCAATACTCCCTTGCATGCTCAAGTACTGATTTACCCAAGCCTTGATTACACTCTGAGTTCGGCTTCTGTAGTTGAAAACGGCGTGGGCAACTTGTTAAGCACAAAAAAAGTGACTTGGTACTTTAATCATTATTTCCAACATCAAGAAGACAGAAAAACAGCATCCCCGCTCTTTGCAGAATTTAGCAACAAACTCCCACCCACCTTAGTCATCAGCGCCGAATTTTGCCCGCTAAGAGATGAGGGGATTGATTATTTGGCTAAGCTTAAAAAAGTGGGCGTTGCCACCGATCATTTACACTTCAGTGATTTACCCCATACGTTTCTCAATTTAGAAAACCTAGTCAAAGAAGAGTGTCAGCGAACCTATCAAAGCATTGGGGCTTGGCTTAATCTAAATAAATCTATCTAGCAGCCTGTCGGACTTAAGCGATCGTAGCGAGGGAAAGACCGGTTTGAAACAGATTTCGCGGGTTTTGAGGCGAATAGCTGGCTATTCAACGAGAAAATGCGTGAAATATCGCCAAATCCGGCTTTTCTGCAGTAGATCAGTCTTAAGTCCGACAGCCTGCTAGGCATATATACAAGAAGCCCAATATTTCATTTAAGCATTGGACTTCTCGGTTTAAGCGCATAAAAAAACCGCTAACGATGCACTGTTAGCGGTTAATAGAAAAATTCAATTAAATTGCAAATCAATCATACTGATTTGGCCCAAACAATTAATTTGGCACGATTAACGATTAATAGTTGATCACCGGCCGATGCTTTCATGAGCAGCGCCTTGTTTTCAACAGGAATAGTAATAACTGCGCCTTCTAGATTTTTAATGCTGATATTACCGGCATTAAGATTCACGCTCAAGATGTCGTTATAAACAGTGCGGGTTTTTAAAATACCAGCGCCATCCACAGTAACATCCTTGCCCTGAGCCTCAACCATTCTACGAATCCCTGCACCGCCCTTTTGTAAAACTAAAGCAGTGGATTTAGCAGAGGCAATCCCCACTTTGTCGTTAACCTTAACTTGGTCAAAGTGAGTGATTTTTGGACTGACGTGCTCAAACTTCAGTACCTGACCATCTGGCAAGCTTAATTGAATTGTGCGCTGATCAATATCAATCGCATCCACTTTAGCCTCTAGGACTGATTGTTCAGAAACGCCAACCAACACCTCATCATCTGCGATCTCGCCAGCCAAAGCAGCTTGCCCAATTAACAAACCTGAAGTAATTAACAGCGTGCTAAATAGTTTATTACGCATTTCAATTCCTTTATTGGAAAGATCTAAAAAAACCAATATAGACCTTTTTATTGATACATATTAGCCAAACAACATTAATACCATAATCATGTCCAAATAAACCACCCCATTTACCACAGAGATTAATTCTGGCGCAGCAAATTTGATTTCGCTTTGTGCAATTTACTTACACGAAACCCGCCCGCCTGCTAGACTTGCAGCCATAGCTTGAATCGACAGGAAAAAGTGATGAGTTTGCGTGTTCTTACCGGCATTACCACCTCGGGTACACCCCATCTTGGCAATTATGTAGGGGCGATTCGCCCAGCCATTGTCGCCAGCCAAAGCCCAGATAGCGATTGCTTCTTTTTTATGGCGGATTACCACGCCCTTATCAAATGCGATGATCCGGCTAGAATCGAGCGCTCGCGCCTAGAGATTGCCGCTACTTGGCTGGCTGCGGGGCTTGATCCAGAACGCGTTACTTTTTATCGCCAAAGCGATGTGCCTGAAGTGACTGAACTGAATTGGCTACTGACTTGCGTAACGGCTAAAGGCCAGATGAACCGCGCCCACGCTTACAAAGCTAGCACGGACATCAACGAGGCAGCGGGCGAAGATGCTGACGCAGGCATTACCATGGGCCTGTTTTGCTACCCAATTTTAATGGCTGCAGATATCCTGCTATTTAACCCACATAAAGTACCGGTAGGGCGCGACCAAATTCAGCATATTGAAATGACCCGCGATGTAGCAGCGCGCTTTAATCACCTATTTGGCCAAGGCAGCGATTTATTTGTCCTGCCTGAAGCGCATATCGAAGAGCACGTTGCTACTCTACCCGGCCTAGATGGCCGCAAAATGAGCAAAAGCTACGACAATACCATTCCTCTGTTTGAAGGTGGAGCAAAGGCGCTTAAAGACGCCATTGCTAAAATTGTGACCAATAGCTTGCTACCTGGCGAGCCAAAAGACCCTGATAATTCGCACTTAGTCACCCTCTTTGAGGCGTTTGCCAGCAGCGAAGAGACCGCCCAATTTAAAACTGAATTACGTGCAGGCCTTGGCTGGGGCGATGCAAAAAAACGTCTTTTAGATTTACTCGAACGCGATATTGCCCCAATGCGCAAGCGCTATGAAGCGCTTATCGCGCACCCAGAGCAAATTGAAGCGCTACTACAAACAGGGGCCGCAAAAGCGCGCGCCACCGCAGCACCTTTACTGAAAAAAGTACGTGAGTCCCTTGGACTGCGCCCGATGCAAGCCCTGGCCGCACCTGCCGCCAAGACTGAAAAGAAAGCGGCATTGCCCTTGTTTAAGCAGTTCCGCTTAGACGATGGGCTGTTTTACTTTAACTTTAGCGCCAGCGATGGCCGTGTTTTATTACAAAGCCAAGGCTTTAGCCAAGGCCGTGAAGCCGGCTTATGGATTGCAAAACTTAAGAACGAAGGCGTGGCAGCACTAGAAAGCAACACGCCGATCGCCCTAGGCGAAGGTGTTGCTTTAAGCGATGTTGCTGATGCATTAATGGTTTTGTTGGCTGATTAAAGTACGTTTTGCTTGGTGGTTTACCCCGCTACAGCGCGGGGTAAACCGTAAATTGATGGCCACCTGAGTTACACATGACTGTAAAACTCGTCACCCCCAACGAAGCACTCTTACCTAGTTATATAGCTGCTCTTGAGCGTAACTGGACGCCAAGCAATGACTCTGCGCCTACAGGGGCAAGGCAACTTCTAGATAGTATTTTGCGTAATCCTGCTGCTTTTTTAACCTCTCTATCTAACCCTGAAGGTAAAGGTAGGCCGGTTGTACTAGAGGATGGAACAGCAGTCCCCCGCCTGCCTTCCTGTCGGTACTGGATCTCTGACGGGGAATATGCAGGGGAAATCAATCTTCGCTGGCAACTTGGCACCTCAGAGCTCCCCGCTTATTGCTTAGGGCACATCGGCTACGCAGTCGTGCCATGGAAACGTAGCGCGGGCTACGCCAGTCTAGCAATACGCCAATTACTACCCATTGCGCATCAGCTTGATCTTAAGTGGCTCGACATTTCAATGGAAGCCAACAATATTGCATCACGCCGATCTGCAGAAAAAGCCGGCGCGATGTTCATCAAAGAATTTAACGCTGGAGCAGAGTACGGCAATGTAGATGCTTTGCTTTATCAACTCCTCGTTAGTTAATTTTGCTTTGCAATGCTGAAGTCCAGTAACGCATAAAAACCACCTTCTTGCCGTAAAAACCCTGAAATATCGTAGTAGGGGCCTGCTTGCGCACAGTGTTGAATTAGGAGCCCTAAGATACAAAACAAAACGCCCCAAAAGCATAAACATAGGTTCAGCTTTTGGGGCGTTGTTTATTGCAGTTAAGGCGAGTTAATCTTCAAATGAAATCTGCGTAGCAATTAATACGCCATTTGTAAGCGTGCCTTTTACCATAACTAGACGGCCATTTCCTACATTTGCCGTTTTGCCGCTTTTGATTTCGGCTTTGCTGGCATTCACTTTTTGCCCTGCCACTTTAAAATCACTGGCCGACACTAAGTCACTAATTGGGCCTTTTATCTCTAAAACATTCGCGGTGGTGGCTCGTCCTTTTACCTCTATTTTTTGAGCGCTTATTTTATCGCCGCTCTTCAGGGCAGTCACTTCAACCGCCACGCCATTCGCCACGCTGCCTAACGCCCCACCATCTATAGGCGTAGTTGCACTCCACAACACAATAACGCCATTGAGCTTGAACTGCGTTGCCGTTACGCCACTTAATACACCCGCTAACTTAATCGGTGGTGCAATTTTAGGCGCAAGCTTCACTTCCTTAACGATCAGCACATCAGCCAGCATCTCACCACGCACCAACACCTTGCTGCCATTTACAAAATCAACCTTACTGGCAACCACATCCGAGCCTTGTGTGCCGTATTCGGTTTTATCATTGATTTGCAGCGTCAGCTTTATGCCGCTCAAAGTAAATTTACCGGTTTTAGCATCCAGATCTTTCACTTCACCCGTAATCGTTCTTACCCCTAAGCTTGCCGTTTGGCTGGCATTGCTGGGTGCACTGGCGTTAGGTGGTGTCGTTACAACGGGTGGCGTGTCGATTTTTAGCGTTTTAGCTAAAACAGTGCCGTTGGCCACGCTACCCTGCACTTTCACTAGCACACCATTGGCTAAGTTATCTGCAGCTCCGCCATCAAAAGTGGCCGCGCTTGCATCAACCAATGCGCCTCGTACCTTAAAACTAGCTAAGGAAACAAAATCGGTGACTAAGCCGCTTAGCTCAACCTTGGCATCCCCGCTGTCTTTAACAAACTTCACATTGGCTGCCACCAGTTTATCGGTCTGCCAAACGCCCCCTACTCGGACGGGTTTACCATTGGCTAAATCGGTCACTACGCCGCTTTCAAATTTAGATTTACTTGCATCGACGATCACCTCGCCTAATTTAAAGCTCAGTGTTTTGCTATCTAAGCTGGCAATTAAGCCGCCAATTTGCATTTTCAGCCCATCACCGGCTTGCGGTTTTTTTACTTTTAATGCTTTAGCACTCATGACGCTGGCGGCACTAATGGCTTGGTCACTCCAAGCGGCAATTAACTGCCCGTTTTCTAACACCACGCCATCTGGGCGCAATTTTGCGTTAGTGAAGTCAATTTTTAAGCCGCTAACTGATAGAGTTTTAGCCGCATTATCAAGCTGGCTCACCACCCCTACCACGCGCACCATCACGGTACTGCTAGGGTCTTTGCGCTCAATACGCGTGGCCACAATCACCCCAGCAGCATCTCGGCTACCATGCACTTCAACCACATCGCCCACTAGCAAATCAACCAGCACCGATGCGCCTTCAAATACGGTGGGCGCTGCGGCATCCGTAGACACACGAATAGTTTGACCTGCCAATTTAAAACCAATACCCACCTGTAATTCTGTAATTTTGCCGTAAACCTCTGGCAAAGCGGTCAACGTTTTGATTTTGTCATCACTGCCTTGGTCAGACTCCACCTTCATGCCCAACTTGATATCATTGCTGGTGCCCGTACTGATGGCGGAAGGATCTTGCTCCACCTTAAAGCTGGCATTGCTATCGTCTAAGGTATTACCATCAACAATCACGCTACCAAAGCCCGTTACCGTACCTTGGGCGTAAGCACCGCCACTCGGAGCTGGGGTTGGCACTGCGGTGGGAATACTTGTCGGCGTAACGGCTGCGGATGTAGATGGCGTTGAACTACTACTGCCTCCTCCACAAGCGTACAAACCAAGACTAACGGCAACTGCAATAAGACAAAGCTTTAAGCGCTGATCCACGGTCCACCCCCTCATAAGTTTCGCATCAGTTTGATGTGATTATAGGATTGTGGTGGGCTTCCAACGCTGACAAGAAGACTTACTCATGATTTAGCGATAAACGGGCGAGTTATGCTATTTGGAGGGAGGGGCACGGCAGGCCGTGCCCCTCTATACATCACTTAATCATTATCGTTTGTAAGGTGTGGCTTCTTTAGCTATCGCCCTCCCAAAGCCTTAAACGCTTGAGCCGATACCGCAAGGCGGGCGCGGCGGGTTTCGATCAGGGCTTGGCTGGCAGTGTAAAACTCACGCTGCGCATCCAGCACATCTAAATAGCTGGATAAACCAGAGGCATAACGCGCTTCGGCAAGTTTTAAACGCTGACCTTGACGATCTGCCAGCTTTTGCTGGGCGGCAAGCTGCTCTACCAACCATCCTTGATCAGACAGCACATCAGCCACGTCTTTAAATGCCATTTGAATGGTTTTTTCGTATTCCGCCACGGCTATTACCTTACGTGCCGCAGCAACATCTGCCCCTGCACTTAAGCGTCCGCCATCAAAAATCGGCAGGCTGATTTGTGGTAGAAAGCTCCAAGCGCGGTTGCCACCAGCGAACAAATCGCTCAATTCATCGCTCATCACCCCCGCACTACCCATTAGGGTGACTTTAGGAAAGAATGCAGCACGGGCAGCACCGATATTGGCATTGGCCGCGACCAACTTTTGCTCTGCGGCCCGCACATCAGGGCGATCAAGCAGCACCGCCGAGCTTAAGCCGCTAGGCAATGCAAACACCTCAGCATTTAAGTTTACAGCGGGCAAGATCACCGTTTCACCCACTAGCAAGGTGAGTGCATTTTGCGCGTTAACGGCTTGACGGCTTAAGGCCGCTTTATCGCTTAAGGCGCTGTCTTGTGCAGCTTCTGCTTGCAAGAGATCTAAACGATTAGCCACGCCAACATCCACACGGCGTTTCACCACGCGGGCACTTTCCTGACGCGCGGCAGCCGTTTGCTCGGCTAAGCGGCTGCGCGCATTTAAGGCTTGCGCAAGGTAATAACTATTTGCCACATCAGCAATCAGCGCGCTGCGTACGGATTGCTGTGCTTCTTCGCTGGCTAAGTAATTGGCTTTGGCGGCCTCGCTTAAACGCCGCACCCGCCCCCAAAAATCCACCTCATAAGAGAGTAAAGCCAAATTAGCTTCATAACGGCGGCTGATATCTAAATCTGGATTGCTACGGCTGGTGTTGCCTGAGCCATTAGCACTCACTGATGGCAGCAAATCCGCCTTCTGAATGCCGTACAGCGCGCGTGCTTCTTCAATTCTGGCCGTGGCAATTTTTAGATCACGGTTATTGGCTAACGCTTTATCTATCACCGGCTTTAACGCAGGGTCTAGAAAATAGCTATTCCACTCTGGCGTGTTGAGATCTTGCGGCTGGCTACCTACGGCACTGGCCACAGGCGCCGCAGGGCGGACGTAATCCGGCCCCATGGCGCATGCGCCCAATGCCAAGCTCATCGCAAGCAGCATTGTCTTAGACATGAATTGTTTTTTCATACATTTATTACCTATGGGTTCGCTTCATCGTTCGAAGGGCGAATCAAGCACCCTTCGAATACTGACAAATCTAATTAACGATGGTCATCCGCGATTTCATCCGTGCGTACCACGATTTTTTCTGGGAAGAAGCGACGCACTACCACAAAGAACACCGGCACTAAGAACACGGCAAACACCGTAGCGGTAATCATCCCCCCCATCACCCCAGTACCAATAGCACGGCGGCTGGCGGCCCCTGCGCCGGTACTTAGCGCCAGCGGCAATACACCGGCAATAAAGGCGAACGAGGTCATCAGAATAGGGCGAAAGCGTAAGCGGCAGGCTTCCAGCGTGGCATCAACGGCACTCATACCTTGGCGTTGCAAATCACGGGCGAATTCAATAATCAGAATCGCGTTCTTTGCCGACAAACCAATAATGGCGATCAGCCCCACCTTAAAGTACACATCGTCCGGCAAGCCGCGCAAGGTCATGGCGGCCACCGCACCAAAGATACCCAGCGGCACCACCCACAACACTGCAAACGGAATCGACCAGCTTTCATACAGCGCTGCAAGGCATAAGAAAACGATCAGAATCGACAAGCCAAACAAGAATGGCGCTTGCGAGCCAGACAGGCGCTCTTCAAACGAAGTACCCGACCATTCAAAGCCCACACCTGCGGGCAATTGCTTGGCCATCGCCTCCATGGCATCCATCGCCTCACCCGAGCTTTTGCCCGGAGCTGGGCCGCCAGAAATCTTAAACGCAGGCAAGCCGTTGTAGCGATCAAGCGCAGAAGCGCCAGCCTGCCATTTAGCCACGGCAATTTCTGATAGCGGCACTAAATTACCCGCACGCGTTTTGAGCTGTAGCTTGAGTAAATCATCAGGCGAAAGGCGGCTTTCTGGCGAAGCCTGCATCAGCACACGCAAAATACGGCCTTCCCGCACAAAGTCATTCACATAGGCCGAGCCAAGTGAGATGGACAACGTGTTGTTTAGCTCAGTCATATCAATACCCAGCTGGCTGGCTTTTACTTTATTTACATCGAGTAAAAGCTGCTGACCCGGTTCTTGACCATCTGGGCGAACCCCAGCCAAGGCTTTATTTTGTGCAGCCATGCCAAGCAACATATTGCGTGCTTCATAGAGGCGATCACGGCCTAAACCGGCACGATCTTGCAGGCGAAAATCGAACCCTCCCACCGAGGCCAATTCAGGAATCGGCGGCACATTGGTTGCAAATGCGAACGCTTGCTTAATGCGGAACAACATCATATTGGCGCGTTGCACCACCGCCGCAACCTGATCATCCGGCTTAGGACGATCTTTCCAGTCTTTTAAGGTAACAAACGCCAGTGCCGCATTTTGGCCTCGGCCAAAGAAGCTAAAACCGACAATTGCAATCACGCGATCTACTTCTGGCTGCTTCACAAAGTGTGCTTCAACCTGCTCAACGATTTCCAGCGTACGCTCACGCGTCGCGCCTGCAGGCAATTGCACCACGCTAATAAAGTAACCTTGGTCTTCATCAGGCAAGAAAGACGTAGGCAAGCGCGACATCAACCAGCCGGTAGAGGCCAAAATCAAAGCAAAAAACAGCAAGGACAAACCAGTCTTACGAATGCATGTGGCCACCCAGCCCTGATAGCGTAAAGTTAATGCAGCAAACTTACGGTTAAACCAACCCAAAAAGCCCTTAGTGCCATGATGCTCGCCTTTTTTCAAAGGTTTAAGGAAGGTGGCGCACAGCGCAGGCGTTAAGGTTAAAGCCATCAGCGCCGAGAAGAACATCGTCAGCACCAAGGTGACTGAGAACTGGCGGTAAATCGCCCCTACCGCACCAGAAAAAAACGCCATCGGCACAAACACGGCGGTCAGCACCAGGGTAATAGCGATAATCGGGCCAATAATCTGCCCCATCGCTTTTTGCGTGGCTTCGCGCGGCGCAAGGCCCTCTTCAGACATAATCCGTTCGACGTTTTCGATCACCACAATGGCATCGTCAACCAAGATACCAATCGCCAGCACCATAGCAAACATAGTCAGCACATTGATGGAGTAACCAAATAGCTGTAAGCCAACCAAAGCACCCAACAGCGCAATCGGCACCACAATGGTTGGAATCAGCGTGGCGCGGATATTACCCAAGAACAGGTACATCACAATAAACACCAAGCCAATCGCCTCAACTAACGTGGTCAATACTTCCTTGATCGATACATCGACAAACTTAGAAGTATCGTAAGGCACTTCAACGGCAATGCCCTTAGGGAAGAACTTAGACAACTCGTCTAGCTTGGCTTTTACTGCCTTGGCTGTTTCGAGCGCATTGCCATCAGGGGAGAGCTTAATCCCGATCGCCGCAATGCTCTTACCATTTAAACGCGCCAACACGCTGTAATCGGATGCGCCCAGCTCAACCTTGGCCACATCTTTTAAACGTAACTGCGAGCCGTTTTTGCCATCGCGCAGCACGATATTGCCAAACTGCTCAACCGTTAAGTAGCGGCCTTGCGTCACCACTGTTGCAGTAAATTGCTGGCCCGCAGGCGCTGGCAACTGGCCGATTTCCCCCGTCGCCAGTTGCACGTTTTGCGCGCGCACGGCAGCCAACGCTTCAGCCGCAGACAGTTTAAAACCAGCCAACTTAGCCGGATCCAGCCAGATACGCATGGCGTATTCAGAGCCGAACAACATCGCCTCGCCCACACCCGGCACACGGCGAATGGAATCGATTACGCTGGAATTAACATAACTACCCAGCGCCACATTGTCGTAGCTACCATCTGGCGACAAGAGCGTCACAAACATCAGATAGTTGCTACGTGATTTAACCACCTGCACGCCTTGTTGGCGTACTTCGCTAGGCAAACGTGCTTCAACCCGTTTTACCCGGTTTTGCGCTTCGACCGAGGCGATATCTAAATCTGTACCCGGCTTAAACGTCAGCGTAATCGCCATATTGCCGGCGCTATCACTGTTGGAGCTCATGTACTGCATGTTCTCCAAACCGTTCATTTCCTGCTCAATCAGCGCAGTAACCGTTTCCTCCATCACCTGCGCACTTGCGCCGGGATAAGTGGCGTTAATCGTTAAAGCGGGCGGAGCCACTTCGGGATATTGAGAGATAGGCAAGCTTTTAAAAGCCAGCAAACCTGCCAAAACAATAATAATGGCGATCACCCAAGCAAAGACGGGGCGATCGATAAAAAATCGAGCAAACATAAACTCTCCTAATGCGCTAGTGATGCCTGTGCATCATCAGCAACATCTATTTTTTTGCAGGGGCAGAAGTAGCAGGTGCAGATGCTGGTGCAGATTTAGCCGCAGCCGCATCCACCGGACTCACTACCGCGCCAGGGCGTACTTTTTGGATGCCATCGATCATCACACGTTCGCCGCCTTTTAAGCCGCTCAAGATGATCCAATCTTTGCCTGAGAATCCGCCGGTTTTCACTGGTGCAGGGGCGACTTTATTGTCGCTGCCCACTACGTAAACAAACTGGCCTTGTGGCGATGAAACAATCGCTTGTTGTGGCACACGCACCGTGGCATCCATCGCCCCTGCGCAACCCTTACCGTGGCAAACATGCCAGGCAGCAAGAGATGATCTGGGTTAGGGAATTCAGCGCGTAAAGTCACCGTACCCGTGGTTGGATCTATGGTTTGCTCAGCAAACAGCAACTTGCCCGCGTGCGCATAGGCCGTGCCATCTTCAAGTAAGAGATCAACGGGTAAAGTGGCTTGCTTTAACTTACCCGCTTTTGTCATTTGCTTTAAACGCAGCAAATCTGCACCAGACTGATTGAAATCCACATACACCGAATCGATTTGCTCAATCGTTGCCAATGGCGTTGCCGTCCCCTTATTCAGCAGCGCACCTTCTGAAACCAGAGCGCGGCTAATACGGCCACTGATAGGCGCTTGTACGCTGGCGTATTCTAGATCCACACTGCTGCGGCGCACTTCTGCCTCAGCTGCGGCCATTTCGGCTTCAGCTTGCTTGAGCTGTGCTTCGGCTTGATCAAATTCTTGACGGCTTACACCCTGCTCATCCACCAACTGGCGATAGCGATCAGCCGTTTGCTTGGCAATCGAAACGCTGGCCTTTGCTTTAGCCAGTGCAGCTTTAGCCGTGGCGGCATTGGCTTCTAGCACCCGCGAATCAATCTTAAATAAAGATTGGCCCGCTTTCACTTCACCGCCCTCATTAAACAGGCGTTTTTCTAAAATACCATCCACGCGAGCGCGCACTTCGGCAGTACGTACTGCCGTGATACGGCCGCTTAAATCACGCGTTAATGCCGCACTACCCGCCTGAGCCATTACCACGGTGACTTCAGGTGGCGGCATTCCACCAGCGCCACCCGCAGCGCTTTCTGGCCCACTTTTACCGCAAGCCGCTAATAGGCTTGCTGCGCCCAAAACTAAAATCACACTTTTTTTGAGTGAAGGAAGCATTGCTAATCCTTAATCCGCTTAATTAAAATATTTGCGCCAATAAATTGACGACCCACATGGCGATCTGCCAAAGCGTGTATGAACGCTTGGCTGACTTTTAAAACTAACAATCTGATACTTAGCTTGCGGCATTAATACAAACGTTTAGCGGCACAAAACAACAGCAGCAAAACAAATATAGGAGCGCGGCTTGCTGCGCCCTTAATGCATTGTGATGCTCACAAACCTTCACAATACCGCCACGATCATGGGCGATAGGCACGCAAAAAACGGTCTACAAGACGCTCAACCTTGGCCTCTTCACCAGCGGGATCAGGTGGCTCGCCGCCAAAAAACATTTTCAAACGATCGTAACCACTGAGGGTATCTAATAGGTAAGCCGCAGCTTCAAAGGCATCGGCTTGAATTAAGCCGCCTTCTTGCATCGCCATTTCCAAAGTCAGCGCTAATTGCTTGGCGGTGCGCTCAATACAAAGCTCAAAGTGCCGACGTGCCAAATCAGGAAAACGTGGTGCTTCAGAGGTCAGTACACGGTGCGCACTAATGCCTTCAGGATCCAGACTCCGCGCTCTAAATGACAAAGAAAAGCGCATTAAGCGCTCCCGCACTGTGCCCTCATCCACCGCCAGAGGAGCCAACATTTCAGCGATACACAGCTCGATCGTCAGCTCAAACAAAGCTTGCTTACTACCAAAGCGATTATAAATCGTCTGCCTTGCTACGCCAGCGCGTTGAGCTACCTTATCTATACTGGCTCGATAACCCATTTCGCAAAAAACAAGTTTTGCGGCTTCTAGGACAGGATCGACACCTGCATTCAGCGGCTCAATCTTACTTGTAACCATTATCATCCCTCAACTTGGACTGGACAGTCTAATCTATAAAAAAGCCAAAGTGAACATATTTGCGTAAAAAAACGCGCCTTAGTTTTACTACTGAGCAATACCAAGGCCTGCAGAAAAAATAAGTGCGTATTCCGCTTTATTTTGCTCATAAAAAACACATTTCATTAAGCAATCGGCATAAATCACAACAATTATCTTTAAACGTTTAAACTAACAAGATAATAGTGTGATTTTTTCAAATGAATATGCACTAGCTCTCCCAATTAAACCCTTATACCCTGACAGGCCACACTTTTAAGTAATGCAAACAGCATTAACCTGAGAGCTGTTTGCTATGTTTTTTTTGCAGCATCATATATAAACATTCAAGACTTCAACCCCTATAGCTGGAGATCACCTAATGAAAAAGGGTACTAGGTTGTTACCAAAAAATTTTCACCTGAGCACCCTTGCCGTACTCATCCTATTGAGTGCTTGTGAGCAAAAAAAGGGCCCAAGCGCACCACCGCCGGCCCCTGTGAGTTTCATTGAAATAAAAGCCACGGATGTTGCTCTTAATAAAGAGATGGTGGGCGAAACTGCTGGCTACCGTGACATTGAGGTTCGCTCCCGCGTGAATGGCATCTTATTAAAAAGAACCTACGTAGAAGGCGCGCAAGTAAAAGCGGGGCAAGTACTTTTTGAAATTGATCCGGAGCCTTATAAAGCCACGCTAGATCAAGCCAAAGGCCAACTTTCGCAAGAAGCATCAAAATTAGAAAAAGCCCGTGCCGATCGCGATCGAATTGAGCCTTTATTTAAAGAAAACGCAGTAAGCCGCAAGGATTACGACGACGCTTTATCTGCCTACGCCTCAGCCCTTGCTAGCACGCAAACGGCACAAGCCAGTGTAAAGCAAGCAGAACTTAATTTGGGTTACACCAAAGTAACAGCACCTTTCTCTGGCACCACCAGTAAGTTAGTGCAATCAGAAGGCAGCTTAATTTCTGCCACCGGTGATTCTGGCCGCCTTACGACTATTTCTCAGCTTGATCCGCTCTATGTTAATTTTTCTTACTCCGAGCAAGATCGCCAAGAGCTAGAAGCCGCCACACGCAGCGGCCAAGTCACCTTAAACGAAAGCTTTAAAGCCAAAATCAAACTGGCCGATGGCAGCAACTACGCGCAAACCGGCTTAATTAACTTCTCTGATAACCGTGTAGACCCTAAAACCGGCACGATTCGCGCGCGTGCTATTTTCAAAAACCCTAAGGGTGATTTACTGCCTGGGCAATTTGTTCGCGTCACTCTGGAGCTTGGCAAACGCAAAAACGCCCTCTTAGTGCCTGAACGTGCAATAGTGCAATCGCAAGCCGACCATATTGTGATGACGCTGGGTGAAGGCAATAAAGTGGTACCTATCCCCGTTAAACTGGGCTCGGTGATTGATGGTAAGGTGATTATTGAATCCGGCCTAAAAGTAGGGCAGAAAGTGATTGTGGATGGGCTGATGAAAGCCAAGCCAGGCTCTGTGGTTAACCCAAGCCCAGCCAGCACCCCTGCTGCACAAAAGGAATAAGCATGTTTTCTAAATTCTTTATTGAGCGGCCGATTTTTTCCAGTGTGATTTCCATCATCATCGTGCTGGCTGGTTTAGCCGCGATGCGCTCCCTACCCATTGAGCAATACCCCGGCATTACTCCGCCAGTGGTTTCGGTGACGGCGTTTTACCCAGGTGCTACACCAGAAGTGATTGCCCAAACGGTAGCCGCACCGCTTGAGCAACAAATTAATGGTGTGGAAAAAATGATTTATGTGCAATCTGGCTCCGCTTCAAATGGCCAGATGAGCATGAATGTGTACTTTGAAATTGGTACCGACCCTGACCAAGCCACGATTAACGTGAATAACCGTGTCTCTGCCGCTTTAGCCCAGCTGCCTGAAGAGGTAAAGCGCCAAGGGGTAACGGTTAAGAAGAAATCCACATCGATCTTAGAAGTTGTGGCTTTGAATTCACCCAATGACCGCTACGACACCACCTACCTTTCTAACTATGCCCAGCTCAATATCGTTGACGAGCTAAAGCGCCTACCTGGTGTCGGTGATTTAAGTATGTTTGGCGGCACAGACTACGCCATGCGCGTTTGGCTGCGGCCAGATCGGCTCGCCCAGCTTAAGCTTTCTCCTTCTGACGTGATTGCGGCCATTCGTGAACAAAACGCCCAATTTGCTGCAGGTAAAATTGGCGCACAGCCCACTACAGCCCCGATTGATTTCACTTATACAGTCAATACGCAGGGCCGTTTAAAAGATGCTAAAGAGTTCGAAAACATCATCGTTCGCTCGACGTCCGACGGAGCAAAAATTCGCCTAAAAGACGTGGCTCGCGTTGAAATGGGCGGTAAAGACTACGACTTGCAAGCCCGTTTAAATGGCAAATCAGCGGTAGCCATTGGTCTATATCTGCAACCGGGTGCCAATGCGGTTGCTGTCGCTGCGGCCGTAAAAGCCAAGATGGAAGAACTAAAAGTACGCTTTCCCGAAGGCATTGCTTATTCCATCCCTTATGACACCACCGAATTCGTTAAAATTTCGATTGAGGAAGTGGTTCATACGCTGTTCGAAGCCATTATTTTAGTATTTATCGTGGTTTACCTGTTTTTACAAAACTTCCGCGCCACGCTCATCCCCTGCATTGCCGTACCGATCTCCTTGATTGGTACCTTTGCCGGCATGTTAATACTCGGTTTTTCGATCAATCTTTTAACCCTGTTCGGGATGGTATTGGCTATTGGTATCGTGGTGGATGACGCCATTGTGGTGCTGGAAAACGTCGAGCGGATCATGAGCGAGACCAAATGCTCCGCCAAAGAAGCATCTATCCAAGCGATGCAAGAAGTGGCTGGCCCAGTGATTGCCATTGTATTAGTGCTATGCGCCGTATTCTTGCCCGTGGCCTTTATGGGTGGCATGACTGGTGTGATGTATAAGCAGTTTGCTGTGACCATTGCAGTTTCAGTGGTGATCTCTGGGATTGTGGCCCTAACGCTCACCCCTGCTCTATGCGCTATTTTGCTTAAAAACAACCATCACAAACCGGCCCGCTTTTTTGTTTGGTTTAACAATAGCTTTGATCGCATCACCAATGGTTACGTCAGTGGCGTGGCCTTTTTAAACCGCCGTGTTGGCGTGGCGTTTATATTATTTGCCGCTATTTTGCTCAGTATTTTTGTCTTGCTGCAAAAAGTACCCGGCGCACTGGTGCCCGATGAAGATCAAGGCACTTTAATCAGCGCAGTGATGCTGCCTGATGCGTCTTCGCTTAATCGTACTGCCGCATCTAGCGATCAATTTGAAAAAATGTTGATGGCAAATAAAAATGTCGAAAACGTCGTTTCCTTTGTCGGTTTTGACATTTTGTCTGGCGCGGTGATTAGCAATAGCGGCATTGTTTTCTCAACACTTAAAGATTGGAAAGAGCGCAAAGACCCCGCCGACAGCTCCTTTGCCCTCGCTAAAACCTTCCAAGGCATGGCGTATATGGGAATGAAAGATGGCTTTGCGGCCACCTTTAATCCACCCGCTATTCAAGGAATGTCCACAACCGGCGGGATTGAGGCTTATCTGCAAAATCGCGGCACAGGTAGTACGGCGGAGTTTTCGAAAGCCACCCAGCGCTTTGTTGACGAAGCAAAAAAACGCCCCGAGTTTGCCAGTGTTTCCACCACCTTCCGCGCCAATGTACCGCAGATTTATCTTGATCTTGATCGCGAAAAAGCCAAGGCACTTGGGGTGAGCATTAACCAAGTATTCGACACCATGCAAGCCACTTTTGGCCAAGTGTATGTCAATGACTTTAACCAATTTGGCCGCACTTATCGTGTGCAATTGCAATCTGAAGCGGATTACCGTGCCCGCCCAGATGATATTCGCAATGTTTATGTGCGATCAGATAAAGGCGACATGATTCCACTGACCAGCTTGGTTAAAGTAAAAACCTCGGCAGGGCCAGAATTGGTTGAGCGTTTCAACGTCTTCCAAGCAGCAAAAATCATGGCCCAACCTGCGCCCGGCATCAGCTCTGGGCAAGCAATCAAAGCACTAGAAGAAGTGGAAGCCAGCGTCATGGGCTCCGATTACAAACTGCAATGGACCGGTTCTGCCTACCAAGAAAAATCAGCAGGCTCTTCAGCTGCCTTGGCATTTGGCTTTGGCATTATCATGGTGTTCTTGATTTTGGCTGCGCAGTACGAGCGCTGGACACTGCCTATTGCCGTGATCAGTGCCGTGCCCTTTGCGCTATTTGGTGCCTTGCTTTCGGTTTACCTTACAGGACTAACCAACGACGTTTACTTCCAGATTGGCCTCGTTACCCTTGTGGGGCTGGCGGCTAAAAATGCCATTCTGATTGTAGAATTTGCCGTGATGAAGCACGAAGAAGGAATGAGCTTGCTAGATTCGGCGCTTTCGGCGGCTCGGCTGCGTTTCCGTCCGATTGTGATGACATCCTTGGCCTTTATTTTAGGCTGCGTACCGCTCGTAACCTCCAGCGGCGCAGGCTCGGCCAGCCGCCACTCACTTGGCACACCGGTGATTGGCGGGATGTTGGCCGCCACCTTTATTGCCATCTTCTTTATTCCGCTCTTCTTCCGTTTAATTATGAAAAGCAGCGAGAAAAAAGCCGCCGCCCACACAGAAGCTGGAGATCACCATGCGTAAATCTGCGCTCGCCCTACTGATTACGGCCACCTTAAGTGCCTGCGCACTTACGCCTCCCGTGGTGGACACGAGTAGCGATCTGCCCAGCAGCTGGCGCAGTGATGCCGCTAGCGACATTGCGATTGGCCAAAACTGGTGGGCTCAATTTAACGACCCAGCTCTAGATGGATTAATTGCTGCGGCCCAAGCCAATAACCAAAATCTAGTGATTGCTGCATCGCGCATCGACGAAGCCCGCGCCGCGCTTGGCATCACTTCCGCCGATCAACTACCTCGGCTAGATTTAAGTGGCAAAGCGTCTAGAAGCCTTGCTTCCCAGCAAAATAATAGCCCAGTGAATGATAGCGCCGTTGATAGCTATCGCCTCGGTGCAACCGCGTCGTGGGAACTGGATTTATGGGGGCGCATCAAAAACAGCACCGATGCAGCCAAGGCCGATCTACTCGCCAGCGAATACAACCGAGATGCCGTAGCGCTAGCGCTGTATGCCAATGTGGCGCAAACCTATTTTAATTTGCGCGCACTGGATCAGCAGCTCGCCATTGCCCAAGAAACGCTCAAAACGCGGCAAGAAAGCTTTCAGCTGCGTAAACGACGCTTTGAGGGCGGGGTGACCTCTGAACTAGATATGCGCCAAGCCGAAGTAGAGCTCGCCAGCGCCCAAGCCAGCGTACCCAGCATTGAGCAAAACATCGCCAAAGTGGCAAGCAGCCTTGGCATTTTGATTGGCCAAAACCCACGTGCCATGATTGATATTGGCGTACCACGCGGCAAAATGCTGACCCAAATCAGCGTGCCTGTGAATGTGCCGCTAGGCCTACCTTCTGAGCTACTGGCCCGCCGGCCAGATATTCAGGCCAGCGAGCAGAGCCTACGTGCAGCAGGGGCCAGAATTGCCGCCGCCCGCGCCGCATACTACCCAACCATCTCACTCACGGGAATATTGGGTTTAGAAAGTGCGGAAATCGGCAATCTATTTACTGGCCCTGCCAAAACGTGGTCTTTTCTTGGTAACTTGGCCGCACCGCTGTTTGATAACGGTAAAACCGCCGCAACGGTCGATAGCGCTACAGCCCGCCAAAAACAAGCCGTGGCAAACTATCGTCTGAGCATCCAACAAGCCTTTGCCGAAACGCAAAGTGCCTTGGCCGCCCGCAGCAGCAGCGTAAGAATCGTTGCCGCCCAGCAGCAGCAGCTCGATTCGCTAACTCGGCAATTAAAGCTCGCCACCCTACGCTACGACAACGGCTTTTCTAGCTACTTAGAAGTCTTGGATGCACAAAGATCATTATTCCAAGCCCAACTCAATTTAGCCGCGGCCCAACGCGATCAACTCTCCGCCACCGTGGATCTGTACAAAGCCCTAGGCGGCGGCTGGAAAGCCCCAAGCCACGCTAGCTAAACCGCTTTATTTAGCAAAAAAAACCCAAGCCAAGGATTCTTGGCTTGGGTTTTTTTCAAAGCCCCCAGAACTTGCTTGCAGCTAATAACTTCATCCTGACAATCACATCAAAGATAACGCCAATAAAAGGAGCAAGAAGAACTATTAACATTAAGCAAGCTTGCAAAAATCATAGGCAGCACTTACAATGCGTCAACAATACACAGCGGGTGTCGTATAATGGTAATACCCTAGCTTCCCAAGCTAGCGCCGAGGGTTCGATTCCCTTCACCCGCTCCAAATAAAAAAAGATAAAGCCCTGATTTTTCAGGGCTTTATCTTTTACTCCCTGCCCAGCCCCACTCGTCATCAGAAACCCACTAACTGTCAAACCTTATGCTGTATCTGCGCATTCAATTTAGTGGCCTTCCTGATTTCTTAACCTCGCGATACTTTGGAATTGCTCCACGCCCAAATGTTCTGAACTTTGGCATATCCTCTGGTAAAAGATGCACATCAGACAACAGCCCGGCTTTCTCGTTGAATTCTGTGGTACTTTTTATGAGTCACATACAGATCATCCCTTGGCTTGCATACACGCTTTTCGATTGTTCTTATATTTCGGGTTATCGAATTCTTCTGCGTCTGTTAATTAAATACTTGCCGTGCAAATCAGCTGTTTTTTACAAATCAACAAGTCGGCGTTTTTTGTCATGAATTACATTCGGTTTGGCTGGCTCGTCTGGTTTCTTTGCCGCCTAACTAATTCATTGAATGCAAGTAGTGTCACGCCATCTGAAGTTTCCTGATTCGATAGAATTTGAATCATCAAATTGCGTTGTGCTACGTCGGAATCCATGACCGCACTTAAAAATGCTTTTGGAAAATCGCCTAACATTGCCTGTTCGGGGGTGTTGTTTGCAATTTGCAGCATCACGGTTTTGTTTTCCTCTATTTTGTCGCAGTAGGTGTAAAAACCACTCAGCATATCCGCATCGCTTAAATGATCAGTAATAAATAATTCATTCAGGCGATTAATAATTTGCAATAAAAATTCTTCTTTTTTATCTTGCGGTTTAGCGCTTCCCAATGCTTCGCCGGTTACAAGCTGGTATTCGCCTTTGCTTTCTTTCAGCACTAAATCCTGCTGATACAGCTTGGATACGCGGTAATGGCTGAGGACGACGTTATCTAAATCAATTTCGTCCTCCTCAAGGATAATCTCACGCAGCATAGGGCGCAGATTACGGGCATACAGGCTGAGCTTTTCTAAGTCTTTATCATCGTAATCAACAATCTGCGACATAAATTCGTAAAAGCGTACAAAAGTACCCAAATCCTTTTTAAAGATTTCCAGTGTATCTTTTGCTTTTTGGCAATCTTTCAGGCTGTTTTCTGCATTGGTGAGCAAGACCGTGTTATTGGTTTCTTTCTTCATCAATTCAAACATCGCTTTTGCTTGTTTGAATGTTTCTGTCGCCGATTTATAGCGCTGCTGCCAGCGCTCTACTGCCGGTTTGCAAATATTGGCAATGGCCGCATTGCTTTTGTTTTTTAGAAAAAAAGCACTGCAAAACTGCTCAACTTCCTGCCAGGTAAAGATGCTCTCTGCCCGCAGTTTTTCAGACAATTCAAAAATCAGATTCGGGTCCGACACATCCGCCAACTCGGCCGTTTGATAATAAGGCTGAAATGCGTCGAGGATTTCTTGCGGCTCATTAAAGAAATCCAGCACAAAGGTGCCGGTTTCTGCCTTGGTAGGATAGGTGCGGTTCAGGCGCGATAAGGTTTGCACGCACTCCACGCCACCTAGCTTTTTATCCACATACATGGCGCAGAGTTTGGGCTGATCAAAGCCAGTCTGAAACTTATTCGCCACAATCATCACCTGATAATCGTCCGAGTCAAAAGCTTTACGCAGATCGCGCCCTTTCAGGTAGATGTTCATATTGCTTTCAGTATATTTATGCCCGTCATTTTCGTAGAAGGGAGTCATCCCCGAGAGCCCTTGTCGGGGATCCAGCGCAATATCTGGATCCCCGACAAAATCACTCGGGGATGACGAAGTAGGAAATGACAAGTGATGTGGGTCTTTGTCACCAAATTCTACTTCGCCAGAGAACGCCACCATGGCGTGAATCTTGTGATAACCCTTTTCTTTGATGTATTTATCAAAGCCCTGCTTATAGCGCACCGCTTCTTTACGCGAGCTGGTCACCACCATCGCCTTGGCCTGCCCACCCAGCAAGCCCATCACATTGTTTTTAAAGTGCTCCACAATCACCACCACTTTTTGCGCGATATTGTGATCATGCAGGCGCACCCATTGATTAAGCTTTACATTGGCGCGTTTGCTTTCTACTTCCTGATCAGAATTCTCAATTTTTAAGGCTAAGTTATAAGCCACTTTATAATTGGTGTAGTTCTTCAACACATCCAGAATAAAGCCTTCCTCAATCGCCTGACGCATGCTGTAAACGTGATAGGCAGCAGGTTTATTCTTCAGCGACGCCACTTCATCAGGGAGTGGCAGGCGGCCAAACAGCTCCAGCGTTTTGGGCTTGGGCGTGGCGGTAAAAGCAAGATAACTCAAGTTTTTAGAAGCCCGGCGCGAGGCAATCGTGGCAGTGATGATGTCATCGGTGCTGAGCGCCTCATCTTCTTCCGTCGCGTCTTTCATCAGCACTTCTTTCAGCTGCCTTGCGGTAGAGCCGGTTTGCGATGAATGCGCCTCATCGGCAATGATGGCATAGCAGCGCTCTTTTAAGCTGACGCTGTTTTCAATGGCTTTTAATACAAAGGGGAAAGTCTGAATCGTCACAATAATAATTGGCTGCGCGCTCTCTAATGCCTTGGCGAGTTTTTCTGACTTTGAACCATCACCTTCCTGATTATTAATCCGCCCCACCACACCATCGGTGTGCTCAAACTGATGAATTGTGTCTTGCAGCTGCGCGTCCAGCACATTGCGATCCGTCACCACAATTACCGAATCAAATTGCTTTTTGCCCAGCTCGTTATAAAGGCTGGAAAGCTGATGCGCCACCCATGCAATAGAATTGGATTTACCCGATCCGGCGCTATGCTGAATTAAATACTTTTGCCCCGGCCCTTCTGCTTTAGCGGCCTGTATTAGCTTATTCACCACATCCCACTGATGGTAACGCGGGAAAATCATGGATTCTTTTTTGTACTTGCGGCCCTCAAAATCTTCTTTTTCTTCAATCTGCAAATGCACATAGCGCGCTAAAATATTGAGCAAATTATCCGGCAGCAATACTTCATTCCACAGATAATCTGTAGCGTATTGATTAACATCGGCAGGCACATCATTTCCCGCCCCACCTTCTGCCGTGCCTTTATTAAATGGCAGGAAATAAGTAGCGTCCCCCGCCAATTGCGTCGCCATATGCACTTCGTATTGACTCACAGCAAAATGCACAATTGCGCCGCGTTTAAAGCTTAATAATGGCTCAGGCTTTTTGGCAATCGGGTCAACAGGCAAGCGAGTGGTTTTGTATTGCTTAATGGCGCTTTGCACCGCTTGTTTAAATTCGGATTTTAATTCCAGCGTGGCCACCGGCAGGCCGTTTACAAATAACACCAAATCAATGCGCCATTTTTTGGCTTTCCCTATGGCTTCCTCATTCCCGTGCAAACTTGTCATCTCTGAGCAACCCGTCACCCCCGAATGGTTTTGTCGGGGGCGGGGATCCAGCGGCGCTACTGGATTCCCGATAGAAACATTCGGGAATGACGCTGTAGCAGCATTAGTAGCGACCAAAGCGGCACTTGCCCAAGGGCTGTAAACCAGCTCTGGCACCACCCGCAGGCGATTCTTTTTATAGCGGGCCAAAGTATCGGGGTTTAAATCATGCTCGGGTTTAAATTGGCACAGGCTAAAGCGGGTATTGCGGTCTTTAATCTCGTGGCGCAATACACCCAGCGTGCCATAGGTACGCGATACCGCGCTGGTGGCGTTCGGGTCGGCCTTTTGCAATTGCTTTGCCACCAACTCCAAAAACCGCTGCTTAGGCTCCTTAGGATAATTCGCGCAAAACTTCTGCCATTCCCCATCCTGCGTTTCTTGCACAAAACCTAATAAATCATCTGAATAGAGGGCCAATTCACGGTTATATTGATCGGCTTTGCCCAGCAGCCAGCCATGTGCAAGCAGTTGGGCGATGATGTCATTTTGAAAGGCGAGCTCTGCGGCTTTATCGGTCATGGTGTGGGTCTTTGAAATCAGTTAATTGGCTATTTGCGTCATTAGCGAATGGGGTTATTCAGAATGACAGACTTTTAAATATTACGTTTTGACGATGCGATATTTTTGCAAGCGACTTTTAGGTTTATCTGGCAAGGTCATCTCAACCAGCCCCGCTTTAAGCGCGGGTAAAAGATAGCGTTCGCGGAATGATTTTCTGTCGCTCAAGCCCAGCGCGATTTGTAATTCATTGCCGCTCATTTCTCCGATAAGCACACCTAACAAGTTTTCGACTTGGGGGGTGACTTGACGGGTGACTTGGGGGGGGATTGGGCGCTAATTGTGTCGTTTAATGCCGCCAAAATCATTGCCAACAGAAACCCAATTAACGGTGCGCTGTCATTACCGGCGGTACTATCTTGCAGCGCTTGATAATAGGCGGGCTGGTTTTCGTGGATTAGGCTTTCAACGGGCAGATTGGCGAATAGCGGATTCCAGCGCGATAAAATCAGCGTTTGCCACAGCCGCCCCATGCGCCCGTTGCCATCGGCAAAGGGGTGGATAAATTCAAATTCGTAATGAAACACGCAGCTCGCGATCAGCGGATGTTGATTGCAGCGCTTTAGCCAGCCCAGCAGATTATTCATCAGGTAATCCACCCGATCAGCAGGAGGGGCCATGTGGATCACCTGCCCACCCGACATCACACCCACACCACCGCTACGATAGCGCCCAGCGTCTGCCAGCACCCCCTTCATCAACGTGCGATGCGCAGCCAGTAGATCGGCACGTTTGGTCGGCTGCCAATCGCTCATCGCCTCATACGCCGCAATCGCGTTGTGCGCCTCGGCAATCTCACGCGGCGGGGCGATCACACGTTTACCGTCCAAAATCGCGGTGATTTGCTCGGTACTCAGCGTATTGCCTTCAATCGCAAGCGAGCCTTGAATGGTGCGAATGCGATTAAGGCGGCGCAAGCGCAGATTCTGTTCCACCTCCAGCTGTACCGACACCCGCCCAGTTGCCTCGGCCACGTCAGCGACCAAACGAAGCACAGCAGGTGTAATGCTAAATGGCGGTTGGTAATCGGGCATGGTCGGCTTCACGGGTTAAATATAAATAATCATGGTATTGCCATGTAGCAATTTATTGGTAATGGCTAAATGGCAATACCCATTAAAAAATACAATCTGAATCAGTACGCTGCCGTGGTGGTGTAGGGAGGGCTAGGCCGCTGCGTTGGATCCCAAATAAGAGATGTTTATCGGCCGTAACCCACCATGACCATACCAAAACGGGCACGGTTTTAATCGGCGTTCTTATCAATAGCGCAATGGTGGGTTACGGCCATATCCCATATCGCCAGAATAAATATCCGCGAACGGCCTAAGCCACCCTACGAAACCACAGGTATTTCCTTGTTGGCATTTAAAAACAATGGCTACGTAGCAATACCATATAAAACTAGCGTCATCCCCGAGCGGTTTTGTCGGGGATCCAGCCGCGCTGCTGGATTCCCGATAAACCCATTCGGGAATGACGGTTTAAGCCTGCCAACCTCGCACGTCGATCTTGCCGGTTACTGCGGCGGAAATGAGGGCGGTACGGCGTTCTTGCATGCACTCGATTGCTATCAAAGCTTTTTCCTCAATCTGACCATACCGCTCAATTAATGAGTCCAGCTTCGAAACTATTTCTAATTGTTCATCGATTAGAGGGAATGCAGCTTGCACACTACCAATTCGATCAATATTCAAATTAGCCTGTGTACTTTGGGTAGAGGTTTGTTCTAGTGCTGGCAATGCAGCCATTAGGCTGTACCTTAGAAATTCTAAATCTAAATTTTCATAGGGTTTAAAGCCAACAACGCTATCGGGTGCATAAGCTTCAAAATCTAAAATTGCTGTGTCTCCAATATTGGCTGCAATTGCCATAACTAAAGTTCCTGCAGGAAATTTTTGACTTACAGCCGCGCCGCGATCATTCAATGTTTGCTTATAATTTAGAATGTGTTTTCCTGCCTGTGCCACATCACCCGTTTGAATAAATGGATAATTGCCATCATAAAGAGCTGGATCATTTCTAGGCCTGTGGCCAAACTTTCCACGATATATTTTCGTAGCATATCGGTAGTTTTTTAATGTCCAATGCTCCGGCACTACGCCTAGCCATTCCACGCCCGAATCTTTCATTTGGGCGTTGGGGTTGAGGCCTTTGGTGACGGCGTGGCTGATGACGGCCTGGCGTTTTTCTTTAAGCAGCGCAATCAGGCCTTGCTGCTTTTCAATCAACAAATCAATCTTCGCCGTCTCGTGGTCGAGGAAGTTGGCGATTTTCTCTTGCTCAGCAAAACTTGGCATTGCATATTTGAAATTTACAAATGTATCTTGATATAAGTGAACGATAGTACTGCCAGTTTTATTGAAATCAACAAATCCAGTAAAAACATTTGATTTTAAAAGCCAGAAGTAATAGCGGGTTGTATAGCTATTACTTAATGGCCTAACTACAAATACGCCACTATTCAAAGTGGCATTTCCATTAAGTCCACTAGCTAATGCTACTTTACCAATTGTTCCGTCTTTAGTAATAAGTAAATCAGCTTCTTTTAATTGAATGTAGGGATCTTGCTCGTACCTTTCTTGATCGCAGTGATAACAATTATCCCAATTAATTACTGGGCCAATAAAGTCGGAGCCAGTTACCAAATAAGGGCCTTCGTCCGTAAAATCATCGGATTTTAACCCGTGCCAACCAACACGAGCTTTAACATACGACTCAAATTTGACTCTAGTTAATACCCAATGGCTTGGATATATACCCAACCACTCAACCCCAGAATCTTTATATTCCGCATACGCCTGATACCGACTCATGCTGCGTCTCCTTCACTCTCTTTATCTCCACATGGCGTCATCCCCGAGTGCTCTTGTCGGGGATCCAGTGGCTCTGCTGGATTCCCGACAAAGTCACTCGGGAATGACGAAATAGCAGCACTCGCAGTATCGCCGCCATCACCACACAACGGCGTCATCCCCGAGTACCCTTGTCGGGGATCCAGTGGCTCTGCTGGGTTCCCGACAAAGTCATTCGGGAATGACGAAGTAGCCGCACTCGCGGCATCGCCGCCATCACCACACAACGGCGTCATCCCCGAGTGCTCTTGTCGGGGGTCCAGTGGCTCTGTTGAATCCCCGACAAAGTCACTCGGGAATGACGAAATAGCAGCACTCGCAGCATTGCCGCCATCACCACACAACGGCGTCATCCCCGAATGCTCTTGTCGGGGATCCAGTGGCCCTGCTGAATCCCCGACAAAGTCACTCGGGAATAACGAAGTAGCGGCACTCGCAACATCGCCGCCATTACCACACAACGGCGTCATTCCCGAATACTCTTGTCGGGGATCCAGTGGCTCTGCGGGGTTCCCGACAAAGTCATTCGGGAATGACGAAGTAGCAGCACTCGCGGCATCGCCGCCATCACCACACAACGGCGTCATCCCCGAATGTTCTTGTCGGGGATCCAGTGGCTCTGCTGGGTTCCCGACAAAGTCATTAAGGAATGACGAAGTAGCCGCACTCGCAGCATCGCCGCCATCACCACACAACGGCGTCATCCCCGAATGCTCTTGTCGGGGCTCCAGTGGCTCTGCTGGATTCCCGACAAAGTCATTAAGGAATGACGAAGTAGCCGCACTCGCAGCATCGCCGCCATCACCACACAACGGCGTCATCCCCGAGTGCTCTTGTCGGGGATCCAGTGGCTCTGTTGAATCCCCGACAAAGTCACTCGGGAATGACGAAATAGCAGCACTCGCAGCATTGCCGCCATCACCACACAACGGCGTCATCCCCGAATGCTCTTGTCGGGGATCCAGTGGCTCTGCTGAATCCCCTACAAAGTCACTCGGGAATGACGAAGTAGCGGGATTGGGGTTGATGTGCTGTGGCACTGCGCCAGTAATTTCCGGCCACAAATCTAGCCATTGCGGATTTTGTTTTTCTATCAGACGCAGCTTCCAGTCTCGATTCCATTTTTTTAGCTGTTTTTCTCGGCTAATGGCGCTTTCCATTGTTTCGTGTTGCTCGTACCAAACCAGTGTTTTTACGCTGTGTTGCTGGCTAAACCCCTCAACAACACTTTCTCGATGCTGCCAGATGCGCTGGATCAAATCGGAAGTCACGCCAATATAGAGCGTGCCATTGCGCTGGCTGGCGAGGATGTAAACGGCTGGGGCTTTCATGCGGTCATCCTTTTCGCCGCCATTCCACGGATGGCGGGAATCCAGTTGCACTGGCCGTTATTTACACGCAATTTTATCGAGTAATAAGCCCTCTGGATTACCGACAAAAGCACTCGGGAATGACGCCGCGGAGTAAGTGTCACCAGCGGTGACACTTTTACCGCCCTTGGCAATTGTCTCAACAGTGCTGAGACAATTGCAGCGTCCAGCAAAACACTCAACGATGTTGAGCGTTTTGCTGGGTTTAATACGCTTCGCTCAAATAGCGCGGCTTTGAATTGGCGCTCCAGCTCTCGCTTACCCCATCTTTCTTGCGTTGCCATTTTCAGATAGAACTCGCGCTCTTCTAAGCGCTTGCTTTGGCCCAAAATAATGAGGTTATGGCTCCATGACAATTGTCGCACCAGTGGCGCGACTTTTTCATCCTGCTGATAAGTCTCATAAAATTGGCGCATACGAAACAAATTACTGCGGGTAAAGCCTTTCAAACTAGGCTGCGTTACAGCTAGATGCTGCGCTAATTGATTCACCACTCCATCACCCCATTCGGCGATAGAAATCTTGCGACTGATATACGCGCACACTTGCCAGTACAACTCAATCAGCGCGGTATTCACGGCGCGATAGGCTTGCTGACGCGCAGCGGCGATGAGGTGAACTATTTCGGCAAAATCGGGCGTATTGATTGGTGCGCTCATGAATGCACCTCTTGCAGCAGCGCCATAATTTCTGCGCTGATAGCGTCTAAGTCGGCATCAATTTCAACTAAATCGCGCGGTGGCTGGTATTGGTAGAAGTGGCGATTGAAGGGGATTTCATAGCCCACAATGCCAATCTCGCCGTCTTTAGCATCGGTCTTGCTGGCATCAATCCACGCATCTGGCACATGCGGCTGCACTTCTTTGATGAAATAGGCTTCATTGATGTCATTGACGCTGCGAGTTGGATCGAGCGCGACGTTTTCGTTATCGCGCAGATCACCATCAGCCTGGTATTCCACCACTTCTTTGCCCACGGCAAACAGGCCGTATAAAGGCTTAGCGGCGGTCTTGTGGATTTTCTTGATGACCTTTTCGGCAACTGGATTTTTCCAGCTTACGGCATCGGTGAGTTGTTTTTTCTCTTTGGTGTCCAGCGCAATGGCGGATTTCTTCATTGCGGCTTTTAGCGCGTCATCAAAACCATTGAAATCATCGCTTTGCTCGCTGCCCATCTGTAATTGCAAAGCCTGGGCTTTTAGCAGCAGGGCTTTTTGAGCGAGCCATGTTTTAGCGTCGAGCAAGTCTTTGATTTGCTTTTCTTTAAGGTCGCTTAAATGGCTTTTAATGTAGGCGCGAATTTCTATTTCGTAATCACCCAGCTGGCCGTAGTCTTCGCACGCTGACGAATCTTGCCAATGCGTCGCGCCATATTCGGCATACACCCACTTCATAGCGGCATTCAGTGCGCCATATTCATAGCGCAGTGCGGCAATGCGCTCATCAGTCAGCTGGTACGACAAGCGCAGCGGGCGCTCGATGGTAATGCGGCGATAGCCAAATTCGTGGCTGGCGAAGATCTTGGCAGCGAAGGTTTTAGCCACTTCGGCCTTGGGGTTGGCGGACTGGCGGCCACGGTTACTCTTTTGCTCGGCAGGTTTATCCAGCTCACGCGCGTCCACCACGGCGAAATCACCAAAGCAGCGGGTAATCTCGCGAATATCATCCTCAGACATTTCATTGCGCTTGCTACCCAGAGATTTACGCATCTTGCCGCAAAGGTTTACGCCATTAATGAGCTGTACTTTGCCTTTGCGCTCGGTAGCCTTTTTATTGGAAAGCACCCACACATAGGTGGAAATACCGGTGTTGTAAAACATATCGGTTGGCAAGGCGACGATAGCTTCCAGCAGATCAGTCTCAAGAATAAAGCGACGAATTTCAGATTCGCCCGAGCCAGCGCCACCGGTAAATAGCGGCGAGCCATTCAGAATAATCCCAATCCGCGCGCCGCCTTCAGCGATATCGCGCAATTTGCTAATCAGGTGCAGCAAAAATAGCAGCGAGCCATCGGAGACACGCGGCAGGCCTGCGCCAAAGCGGCCAGCAAAGCCTTTTTGCAAATGCTCGTCTTTAATCTCGCCTTCAATCTTTTTCCAATCCACGCCAAATGGCGGATTAGATAGCATGTAATCGAATTTATTGGCGTAAAGATGATCGTTGGATAGCGTATTGCCGAGTTTGATATTGCTGACGTTCTGGCCTTTGATCAGCATGTCGGCTTTACAAATCGCATAGCTTTCTGGGTTCAGCTCTTGGCCAAAGGCGCTCATCACTGCTTGCGGGTTGTGCTCGTGCACGTACTCCATCCCCGCCGATAGGAAACCACCTGTACCCGCAGTCGGGTCGTAAATGGTGCGGATAATGCCTTCTTTAGTCAGCGCATCGTCGTCTTCCATAAACACCAGCGATGTAGTGAGGCGAACGATGTCGCGCGGGGTAAAGTGTTCCCCCGCCGTTTCATTTGAGCTTTCGGCAAATTTGCGAATTAGCTCTTCAAACACCAAACCCATTTCATAATTGGAAACCGCCGCAGGGCTTAGATCCGTAGTGCGAACTTTTTGAATGATTTTGTACAGCAAATTGGCGTCGTTCAGTAGTGCAATAAATTCAGCGAAATTAAAATGATCAAAAATCTCACGCGCGTCACGGCTGAAGGATTGAATATACTGCTCAAGATTCGCCTTGATGCCCGCTTCACCAAGCGTGCTCAAATCCATTTTGGACGTGTTGTAAAACGACATGCCGTTTTTATTCTTATCCGTAGCCGTGGCACGCAGCAGTAGTTTTTCCTCGCCTTCTTCCGGCAAACTCATCAGCTCAACAATTTCCACCTGCTTGAGCACGGCTTCTTTAGTCTCAGCCAGCACACACTCCAAACGGCGCAATAGCGTAAATGGCAAGATGATGCGGCCATACTGGCTCTGCTTAAAATCCCCACGCAAAAGATCAGCGAGTGACCAGATATAGGCCGCGAGATTGTTGGTGGCTTGTGACATTTGCTTTCGACCTGATTCAGAATACTTGATGGGCGGTATTGTAGCGGGTTTGAGGAGGGGGAGGTTATTTTGAGTATCGCTATATTGGGCAATTACGCGTTGAAATAAATAAGAATAAATAATGGCTATTTTTTGAGCCGCCATTAAAATTAATAAAACGATCCCTAATTATGTCTCTTGCTCAGGCCCCCTTAATTTAGCAACCCGTATGGAATAAATTCGGACGGTCTGAGCGGTTTTAAATTGGGGAGCCCTTAGCCCACACATGCTGGATACATTATTCATAGCTAAGCCTTGGCCGCCTGGCTATGCAGAGGACATAATCAGGTAATTTTTTTAATATTTATATCTTGCTTTAACGAAATAACCTACTTAAATAAACCATAGAAAACACGCAAAAAAAACCAGTGGGTCTCACTGGTTTTTTATATGCTGAGCAAAGATTCGATCAGAGCAAGACATCACTCGTTACGCCATATCGGCGTAATATACGGCGTAATTGCTCCAGAGCCTCAATTTGAATTTGTCTCACCCGCTCTCGGGTTAAATTCAAATTGGCAGCTAAATCTTCCAGAGTACAGACCTCATATCCATTGAGGCCATAGCGACGCTCAATCACAATGCGTTGCTTTTCATTTAATTGCTTTAGCCATTCCCGTACATAACGCTCTACTTCAGCATTTTGCAAAATGGCTTCTGGGCCATCGTGTTGATCATCTGGAATAGATTCGCCAATGGTCAGCATTGGGTCGATATCTAGAGGGGCATCAAGGGAGGCCACTCTTTCATTCAAGCTCATTACCCTGCGCACATCTTCTACTGATTTACCCACCAAATGCGCAATATCTTCAATAACTGGCTCATGCCCTAATTGCGCTTCTAAATGCCTTTGGGCGCGCAAATAGACATTTAATTCTTTAATCACATGCACTGGCAAACGAATCGTGCGTGATTGATTCATAATTGCCCGCTCTACACTTTGCCTAATCCACCATGTGGCATAGGTAGAGAAACGAAAGCCACGCTCGGGGTCGAATTTCTCTAATGCGTGCATTAAACCGATGTTGCCTTCTTCAATTAAATCAAGAAGAGTCATACCGCGATTAATATAGTGCTTCGCTATATTTACGACCAAACGCAAATTATGCTCGATCATTTTTTGCCGAGCTTGGAAATCCCCTGAACAACACGCCGAGACAAAGCCCGTTCTTCATCAGGGGTAAGTAATTTGCTTTGACCTATTTCATTTAGATAAATTTGTGTGACATCGCCCGTGCTTTCGTGAACATGAGCCTCGGCTTCCTCAGCAGCAGGCTCTATGTCTGATTCCGCACCTTCTTCCTGTTCGGCCTTCTCGAGGTCATCACCGTCCTCAAGCAGTTCCTCTTCCAGAATATCAAGCTGATCGTTCATGTTTTTTCCGCTTGGATGTATTTTGCAGGGTCTACCGGCTTCCCAAATCTGCGCATTTCAAAGTGCAGTTTGACCTGTTCACTATCGCTATTACCCATCTCAGCAATTTTATCTCCCCTTTTTACCTCATCTCCTTCTTTGACTAAAAGCTTACTATTGTTTGCGTAAGCAGTAAGAAACTCTTGGTTGTGCTTAAGAATAACCATCTTTCCATAACCTCGCAAACCCGCTCCGGCGTAAACAACCTTACCCTTAGCTGATGCTACTACAGACTGGCCCATTTTCCCTGATATATCAATGCCACGGTTTTCGTCAGAGAAGCCTTTCACCGTTCGTCCAATGGTCGGCCAAGCCCAATCTGAGGGCTTTTCTTCCTTCATAATTTGCGTAGAAGAGGCATTTATACTAGGTTTTTCTACGATTTTAACCGCAGATGCAATCCTTACTTCAGAGGCAGAATGCGCCGCGACAGACGGTAGTCTAGCGGGTTCTGTCTGTAATTTTAAAGCAACAACAGGGCCTTCAGATAGAGCAGCTACCGCACTGGCAGATTGCCCTCCGTAGGTTGCTTTTACAGCCTTAGGGTAATTTTTTGTTTCCTCAGTCTTAGGCGCTTCGTCGCTCTTTAACGGGCGAATTTCTACGCCCCCCTCTGGGGCTATAAGCCGTAAAGTTTGGCCAATTTTAATGCCATTTATATCCGTTAAATTATTCCACACAGCTAGATCGCGATAAGCCAAGCCATGATCAAGTGCTACACGATAAAGCGTGTCACCTTTCTTAACCATATACGTAGCAGGCCGTGTATCGCCGTTGATCACAGGGCTAGACACAGCGGCGACAACACGCGGAGCGGGGGCGGGAGTCACGGCGCTGCGATCAACAATCGGCGCAGGCGGCGTAGGATGGCTAGCGCAAGCGCCAAGCACTAAAACTAAAGGGGCACACAGACCTTGCCAGTTCACAGAAAAATCTCCTTACTTAAAGCGATTTACACAGTACCCGGCAATAGCGGTACAAAATTGACTTTTTCTAGACGGGTTTCAACAAAACCCTCGCAGGTTCGTTCTATCTGACGCAACTCTTGCTCAGCCTCCCCAACAGGGAAAATCAAACGTCCTCCCAAGTTAAGCTGAGGAAGCATATCCTCCGGCAAGATTGGTGCTGCTGCCGTAATAATAATCACATCAAAGGGAGCCGCATCGGGCAATCCCTTACTGCCATCCGCATGGCGTAAGCGTGCATTATGCACGCCCAACACACTTAATCGCTCACGTGCAGCCTTATGCAAGCCCCCGATACGCTCAATGGAGTACACCGTTTTAAATAGCAAAGCCAATACCGTGGTTTGATAACCACAACCCGTACCAATTTCTAATACTTTTTCATGCTGCGCCGCCCCCATGGCCAGCTCCGTCATCCGCGCCACAATATAAGGCTGTGAAATGGTTTGCCCAAAACCAATGGGCAATGACAAATCATCGTAAGCTTTATGTGCCAAAGCCTCGTCGATAAAGCCATGGCGCGGCACTTCTGCCATGGCCGCTAAAACGGCAGAATGGGCTATCCCTTGTGCTTTTAAACGCTCAACTAACCGTGCTCGAGTGCGAGCAGAAGTCATACCAACACCGCCCAAAGCGGCAATATTTAATCGGATAGCCATGTTGAGACAAGATCAAGTTGTGTTTTAGCGGTTAAATCAACCGACAAAGGGGTTACAGATACATAGCCATGAGCTACTGCATAAAAATCAGTACCTTCCCCTGCATGAGATACTTCACCCACCGGCCCTACCCACCAGATGGTTTCCCCACGAGGATTTTTGGATTGAATCACGCCTGACGATTTATGTCGACGCCCCAAGCGAGTCATTTGTACGCCTTTTAGTTCTTCATAAGGAATGTCCGGCACATTGACATTTAATAACACTGGCGCGGCAAAAGGCGATTGAATAAATCTTTGTACTAAGTCTCGGGCTACTTTTGCAGCTGTAGCAAAATGCTGTGGGTTTCTAGAGGCCAATGAAATCGCTATGGCAGGTACGCCAAATAAATGCCCCTCGGTAGCCGCAGCTACGGTACCGGAGTAGATGGTGTCATCCCCCATATTGGCACCATGATTAATGCCAGCCACCACCATATCGGGCAGCGAATCCATTAACCCTGTAGCCGCCAAGTGCACACAATCCGTTGGCGTGCCATTCACATACAAAAAGCCGCTAGGCGCTTTGCGTACGCTTAAAGGGCGATCCAAAGTCAAAGAATTACTCGCGCCACTGCGATCTCGCTCTGGCGCACATACAATGACCTCACCCACTTCGCGTAAAGCATCTGCCAAAGCTAAAATGCCAGGTGCAAAATAACCATCGTCATTCGATAGCAAAAACCGCATTGAATTCTCCTTAAGCGCGCTATTTTTAAGCATTTATTTAAATATAACAATATTACTTACAACTTATTGCTTTTTTATTCCTCGTGCACTTGATAATATGCCACAGCCAGCAATTAATGACATGGCAATAAAACTTGACACGCCCAATTTTTCATCCCAAAGGAATACGGCAAACAAAGTTGCAAATAGCACGGTCAAATAAGCCAAGCTGGCAACGGCCAATGTTTTGCCACGACTATACGCTCGGGTCATCGATAATTGTGCGATTGTTGCAGAAACACCTAACCCTAATACAATCCAAATATTACTTTGATTTAATGGTGCTAAAGGCTGGCTTTGCAACAGCATCAATATAGCGGCCCCAAGGGAGGAAAATAAAGAAAAATAAAACACAGTACGCCATTCAGGCTCACCCGCCTGCCCTAATTTATTCACATTAATATAGGCAATACTAGCAAGAAATCCCGCAAATAAACCAATCAAGCCGGCCATCCACAAGCTACTTTCAAAAGTAGGCTTAAGCAAAATCAGTACGCCCACAAAGCCCAATACAATGGTAACAACTTGTTTACGTTGAGGTTTATGTTTTAAAAACAAAACCATTAGTAAGGTTAAAAACAAGGGAGAGGTGTAACTGAGTGTGACTGCCGTAGAAAGAGGTAAATGAGCAATTGCATAAAAATAAAGTAACAATGAAACAAAGCCAGAAACACTTCGTGATAGGTGCAATTTAAACATCGGCCCGCTCACTTTAAAGGTTTTCCCCTGCGGCAGCACCACCATTGATATGGCAATAAAACCTGCTACACAACGATAAAACACCAGCTCTGCGGCAGAAAACTGTGCGCTCCCTAATTTCACAAAAACGCCCATGATGGCAAAACAAAAACAGGCAACAATCATCCAAAAAGAGCTTGATTGCCTTAGTCGCTGCAACATCTTTTAACCCTTATTAAAAATTAGACAAGCCCCCGCTGGCGGAGGCTTGTCTTGAACACAACGGCAATCATTAAGCAAGACGATAGCTTGAGATTGCTGTTTGTACAGATTCAATTAATTTTTGCAGTTGAGCAGCAGAGACTGCCGACTGCACTGCGGCATCGCTGGTTTGCTCCGACATATGAGCAATTTTCTCCACTTGCTGCGCCATCACCGTACTGGCGCTACCTTGCTCAAGCAGCGCTTCAGAAATATCCACCACATAGCTGACAACCACGTCAGAGGCCGCCCTAATATTGGCAATTGCCTTACCTGCACCCCGCGCATGGTTCACGCCTTCTTCGACTTGCAGCACGACTTGCCGCATCCGCGCCACAGCACGATCCGAACCTTCTTGAATTGAGCTAACAGTATTGGCGATTTCTTGAGTAGATTTACCCGTGCGCTCGGCCAGTTTTCTGACCTCATCAGCCACTACAGCAAAACCACGGCCTAATTCACCTGCCCTAGCCGCTTCAATCGCTGCATTTAAAGCCAGTAGATTGGTTTGATCGGCAATTTCTTTAATCTCGTTCACCACAATACGAATTTGATTGCTCTTTAATTGCAAATCGCTCATTTCAGTTGAAGCTTCGCGCACCGTGCCAGCAATGCTATCAATTTCTGTGACCGTTGCATTAATCACATGCTCACCATCGCTGGCTAATTGCCCAGAATTTTGCGTATGGGTTTTAGTGTCTCGAGCACGCTCAGCCACATGATTAATGCTTACAGTGACCTCTTCAACCGTAGCAGCCATATGGGCAGCGGATTCGCTGGATACGGCAGAAATTTGTGACAGCTGACGCGTATTCAGCGACATTTCTACCGCAGCACCTGACATCTGCTTAAGGGATTGCTCAATATTAATAAAACTCTTCTGTACCGCATCAAGAATATGATTAACCGCTTTCACTAATTGACCAATTTCATCATTGCTTTGCACGGGGATACGGTGAGTAAAGTCAAGATTTTCTTCAATATGAGATAAAGAAGACAAAGTATCGAGTAATGGATTTCGAATTGCGCGGTAAATAAGAAACCCAATAAATGAAACCAAAGCCACGCCAAAGCCAAAAATAAATAAGAATAAAAGTATAGACTTTGAATTGGCCGTTTCAGCATCAACAATCAACTCTTTGGCATGATCTTCGTTAAATTTAACCAAGCCATTTACAGGTTGTATCACTGCGGTAAATTTTGTGAAACCTGTTTCATTGGCCAATTCAAATGCACGGGCAAAATCTCTTTCATCTGAAAGCTTCATTGCTCCCATAAATAACCTATCGTAATCACTATATGCCGCTTGCAATTGCCTATAGAGTACTGCGTCTGCCTCCCCTTCCACAAACTGCCCATAAGCATTGATATTTTTGACGAGCAAATCACGACTAGAACTTACAAACTTAGCAATAGCCTCTTTTTCTTGATCTTTAGATGATAAAATATGCACAAACAAAACAATACGATTTTGATTTAAATCGTTGGCAATTTTATTTGCTAATAAAGCACTCTGCATAGAATGCTCGGAAATATACTTTAGACGGACAGCTTGATCATTTAATTTTGACACCCCCAACATCATCACCGATAGCAAAGAAAGTAGTGCAACTACAATCAATGCAATTAATCGTTGTGAAATATTCATTACTAAACCCCTAAAACAACACAATTGGTCATCAAATTTCGACCTGCGATTGTATGCTAGACGCTGCAGTTGGGTAAATAAGAATATGCTGTTAAACCAATTCTAATCAAAAAATCACAAATTAGCGATTGCCAGCGATGCTCAGGCTACGGTTTTTCACATCGCATAATGAAGACCTACATTTGACGAAACTGCGCAGCAAAACTACGACTTAAAGGCAAGCTATGCGAGCTATTTTTAAGCTCTATTTTTTGCCTGCCCAATAAATCGCGCTCAATTCGCATAACCACATGTAAATTAACGATGTAGGCGCGATGTACTTGAGCAAAGCTTTTAGGATTAAGCTGCGGTAGTAGCTCTTTTAAAGACGTGCGAATTAAATGCCGCTCGTGTGTAGTAACCACCTCGGTGTATTTATCTGCCGATTGAAAAAACAATACTTCATCCACAGCCACCAAGCGCGTCACATCCCCCAAGCCAACGGTAAGCCATGCCAAGCCAGGTGGCTCTTTCTGCAAGCGAGAGATCAAAGCACCAAAATCAACGCTAGGCTTATTTTCACGCTGTAACCGTGCCACACATTGCGCCAATCTTTCATCACCTACAGGCTTCAGCAGATAATCAAGTGCGGCATTTTCAAAAGCGGAAATGGCATATTCATCAAATGCAGTGACAAACACCACCCTTGCATGATGCAAAGTACTGGCAACCTGTAAGCCATTTAGGCCGGGCATACGGATATCCAAAAACACAAAATCAGGCTGCTTACGATTAATTTCTGCCACTGCCTCTAAACCATTTTTCACCACGGCCACAATTTGCAGTTCAGGCCACAGCGCCTGTAGACGCTCTGCAAGGCTGGCTGCCAGCAGCGGCTCATCGTCTGCAATTAAAGCTGTAGGCATAGTTTAATATCCATTAATGGTTCAGTCGACTCAAGGGCAAGACAATTTCAGAGATTACACCAGAGGGCAGATTTGGGTAAAGCGCCAACCGGCCCTGCCCGCCGTAAAGGGTTTCTAAACGCTTACGCACATTAGGTAGGCCCACCCCATCGCCACTGGCTTGATTTGCCGCAGCATTCAAACCCAGCCCAGTATCATAAACACGTAGGCGGAGTAATTGCTCAGCAATATCAACCACAATACGCACCTCACCCCCTTCAACGGCGGGCTCAATGCCGTGCTCCAAAGCATTTTCTACCAAGGGCTGCAAGAGTAGTGGCGGCAGTAAGGCAGCGTGTAAATCAGCGGGCACATCAATTTGATAGCGTAAGCGACTACCTAATCTAATTTGTGAAATAGCCAATAAAGCCATAACCAAATCAAGCTCTTCAGCCAAGGTAACCTGCCGCTTGCGCGTACGGCTTAAGCTTGCGCGTAAATAATGATTTAAATGATCCAGCATGGTTTGCGCCAAGGCGGCATCGCGGGTAATCAAGCTACGTACATTAGCCAGCGTATTAAATAAAAAATGTGGCTCAATTTGTGCCTGTAATAAGGCCAATTGCGCAGCCAACTCTGATTGTTTGGCTTCAGCCAATTGCTGCTGCTCTATGGCTAATTGTGCTCGATACGTTTGTGCTCGATATAAAACAATAAAAAATCCCGTAGCTGCCGTGGTTAATAAAGCGGCGGTGGCTAGCCAACGCCATTGTTGGTTTGGATTCACCAAAAAATAGGCCAATACATCCGGTGCACCCATCCAACTCGCCAATTTAAACCCACAGAACACGCCAAGAGGAATAGAAAAAATCAAACGCAAGAATAGGAATTTATGTGGTAATTCAATTAAATGTGGCGCTTGGCAAAAGACGAGCGCATTAATCACTGAAATACTGAATCCAATTGAATGGGAAATCAGTAAATTATCCAGCAAATAACTCATATCGCTCACTAAGGTGCACAAGCCCGCAATCAGCGTATTTACCAAGAGTAGAATCGGCAAATCACGCCGCCATTTATCTATTATTATTTTAATATTCCGCATTTATATCCTCATAAACCCCAGCGATGCATTTAACTCACCAAAACATGGCCTTTCGCCCCTCCATAGAGGCGTAAAAGGCTTTAGTACTTTTATAAAAAATATCGCCCTTTAAAATTAACGACTCAAAAATAGTACTTGGCTAATAACATACCTGATTGCCGCTGAGGCAAGGCCCCGTACACGCTCAGTGGATCACCACGATTGATTTGCCATTGTGCGGCCAAATCAAGGGCTTTGAAGTGATAACGTGCCTCAAACCACGCCATATCGCTGGAATCGATTAAATCATGCCGCCACAGCGCTGCTAGCTCTAAAGAGGGCAGTAAATCAGGCCAACTGGCGTAGAGCATCGTCGCCCGTTGGGTATTGAGTGCTTGTCGTGATTGCACCTCACCACGGTAACGCCAGTAGTCTGAAATAGGCCCCTGCTGCAAAGCTTGCCATTCTGCTGCGCTTTTAGCACCACCATCGTATTGATATTCCAAGCTTAGCGAAAGTTTATAAGCGAATGTCCAAGTAAAACCACTACTCATGCGGTAAGTCAGTGCTGGCTCTTTACCTACAGTAAGTTCTGAATACAGCACCGTTGCATCATTCAATAATCCAGATAGATTAAAGCCGAACTGTGGCTCGGCATCGGCGTCGCCAAACAGCAGTACTTGCCCAGCTAAAGAAGCGGGCCCCTGTTGACTTAGCGCCAATAAATAACGCGTTTGGGGGTTGCTTGCACCCCAATCTGGGCTAAATGATTGATGACTTGCCTGCTCAGCCAATTTAGGAGCCAAGATTGTCGTTATCGCCCCACCCGACCATAGTTTTTGCCCACGTAACATCACGGCACCTTGGCGGTTTTCACGTAAGCTAGCAGGGGCAACCGATACGACCGATCTTAAAGCGCCATTACGGAAAAAATCACTCGGGTTATAGCCCTGCGCCACACCATAACGGGTATTAATCCGCCCTAAATCCACGGCCAAATCGGGCTGCGGCTGCCAGCTTAGATAAGCTTCTTTCAGAGTGTTGATTTTACTTACAGGCCCCTGCCACCCTTGCCATGCCAAATCTAAGCGATCAGTCAACACCACGCGCCAGTCAGCAACCACACTTTTATCCAAGCGCAAATCGAGTGAAAGACGCTGGGTAGCCTGCTCGCTACTGCCATTTTGCAAGCGTGCCTGACCTAAAGCGCCTTCGACAAACCAAGCCATATCGCTGGATTTTACTTGCTCTTCTTGGGTTAAATCGGCCAGCACTAAAGCATCGATATCATTAGCCAGAGCGGCATGGCCGATTAAACCCAGTAATAGGCAGCATAATTTATGCACGGTTTACTCCGGCTTAAAGCGAGGTAAATAGTCTCTTTGCAGCCAGCTTTCTGGCACATCACGCCAAGCAAAATCGCTATTTCGCATGACGGTAACCCAACTGGGGTCTAGGCCATCGATAATCACCGTTTCACTTGGGCGCTCTACCCCAAGCTGCATTTGGTAGTGCCTAAAGTAAGCGGTTTTTAGTAAGCGTCCACTTTCGGTGTAAAACAACGATTTGACGGGCTGCTTACTGGATATATCCAGCCACATTTCAATGCGATGATAAGTCACATCTTCTGAGCTGGCCTTTAGAGCCAGCTTGTAGCAATGGCGATTTTTACGCTCTCCATCTTGGATATCTTCCTCGCCCGCCAGCTCTGCACGATAGTCTTGCGCCAGATTTACCGTAACCACATCGCCATTCGATGCCTGCCCCAAAAGCCGCTGCTGCGGAGAAATCCGCACACTGGCCTTACTAGAAGCATCATAAAACCACAGATCATTGCCATCTTTAAGCAGCAATTTTCCCGCATCCCTGATGGGGGCCACAAAGCGGATCAAATTACGATAGCGCCCACCATCGGGCCGAGAGTAAATCGCCAAGGTGTTCCTATCGGTTTCTTTACCCTTACGGTATTCAATCAAATGGGTTGTCAGGGCAAACGATTTATTCGGATTACGGATGGTATCGCTAGCGGCCAATAATGCTTGCGCATCCAGCGCAGCAAAGCTGGCCGAGTGTAAAACCAGACCTAAAATGAGAACAAGTATCTTCTTCATATCAAAACTCCACAGTTTTTGGCTGATCTGATGTTAGAAACCCCGTGTTTTCTGCGCTGCAAGATTTAGATTTTGCTGTGCTACATCGGTGGCTTAAGCATGGCGCAAAGCTTCAACAATATTGAGCTTGGCAGCGCGGCGGGCGGGCCACCATGAGGAGAGCAGCGCCACCCCCATTAGCCCAAGACCGGTGCTCAGCATCATTTTGCCTTCTCCCCACACGCGTACCGTTAGCGGGATAGGATCGACATTCCCCGGCGGGGTCCACGTTAGGCCACTGTGGTTGACTACCCACGCGATACTTAAAGCACTGATTAAACCCATCACAGCTCCAATCGCGCCTAGTAATGCGCCCTCGCAAACAAACAAACGCCGAATCCCCGACTGGCGTAAGCCAATAGCGCGCAGCGTGCCAATTTCCAGCGTGCGCTCCACCACCGCCATACTCATGGTATTGCCAACGGTAAACAACACGATCGAACTAATGAGCAAGGAGATAAAACCAAAAATCACACTAAACATGCCAGTAATTTGCTCATATTGCGGGTTAAGCGTGGCAAAGTCGTGTACTTCAAGCGGCTGATTTTTAAGTGACCCTGCCATTAGCTCCGCCAAGCGCGCCTTTGCTGCGGGCATTTGGCTGGTGTGCTTGAGCTGCAACACAATCGCCGTGACTTGCGGGGCAGCTGCGCCATATACCAAGCGTTGTGCTTGGGGTAAATGCAGGGCGACAAACATATCATCGAGCTCTTTCACCCCCGTGCTTTCCGCCTTCACCACATTCAGCGCGGCCACATTAGGTGCGCCATGCGAATTGGCCGCTAGCATTTCGATCCGCCCCGTCGCAGGGGCCGACGCCGCGCTCGACAAAGCCAAGACATCGGCGGGGGCATCGGGGCCAGATAAAGCTTCTACTGGCGTGGCTTGCGGGCAGTTTTTAACTTTCAGCACCCCACACAAGGCCAAGACCCGTGCCACCCCCGTGCCAATCACCGTAGAATCGGCCGATGTGCCAGTTAATGAGGAGATTTTAGGTTTTACAGGAAACTCATAATCATTCCAGCGCCTCAGCACATTTTGGTCTTCTACTACCACGCCACGGCCAAATACGGTACGGGATACACCGGCCGAAAAATTACCCGCGATACCACCCAAGCTTAAGGTTGGCGTGACCATTGTCAGCATCGGTGCCAGTACGGGGTCATTTTTTAAAGCAAGCACCAAGGCAGGATAATCAGCAATCCCATAAGCCGCCGGATTGCCATTACCGTATAAAAAGTAATCTTTGTGCTGAATCTGTAAGTGCCCACTACTTTGCACGAAGCCAGTTTGCAAACCCAAATGAATATTCTGGCTATAACCGCCAAACAACAAAACCGACACCACCCCCACCAACATGGCCAATAAAGTTGCCAAAGAGCGCCGATAATTTCGCAGTAAATTGCGTAGTGCTAAAGTCAGCATATTCATGCCATCACCTCTACTTTAACTGGCGCCTGATTGGGTTCGCAGCGCTCTATGCTCATAATTTGGCCATCTTTAATAAACACCGCATCGTCGGCCTCGGCCAATACTTGCGGATCATGCGAAGAAAACACAAAGCTCACCTGCAGCTCACATTGCATACGGCGCATCAGCGCCAAGATTCCTGCGCCGGTTTGGCTGTCTAAATTAGCCGTTGGCTCATCAGCCAAAACCAGCTTAGGTGCGGTGGCCAAAGCACGGGCAATGGCCACACGCTGCCTTTGCCCGCCGGATAATTGCCCTGGGCGATTTTTTGTCTTATCGGCCAAACCCACTGCATCCAGCAGCTCCATCACACGCTTTTTTCTGATCACACTGGGCACATTGAGCATACGTAAAGGCAGCTCAACATTTTCATAAGCGCTGAGCACCGGCAATAAATTAAAATTTTGGAAAATAAAACCGAGATGCACCGCTCTAAAATCAGCCAAAGCATTGTCAGACAATAAACGGACATCCTGCCCAGCCACCCACACCTCGCCCTTATCCGCCCGATCAATGCAGCCCATCAAATTAAGCAAAGTGCTCTTACCACTACCAGATTGCCCAGCAATCACCGTAAAACGGTTGGGATGAATTTCTAGATTAACGTTTTGTAAGGCCGGTACATCAACCGAGCCTAAACGATAATGCTTGCTAACTTGTTTTAATACGATCGGATACATTGAGGATGCCTCAGCGAAGGAAGTGCATCTAATATATGCTGGCCAGCTATTTTATTTATGACCATGAGATGAGGCGCATCTACACCCGATAAAACACCTCTCAGCACGATCAACTGCAGCAGGGTCTCAAGCATCGAACGCAATATCTAAACCCTAAAACTGTTAGTTGCGGCATTCATTGCTATACAGAAACAGCGGCACTTGGCATGGCAGCGGCTTGGCAGCCTGTGAGACTTACAAATCAAGCGGGAGATAGGAGAAACGTATGAACTTTAAAACTTCGCTTACTTTTCTAGCTGAGCATGGCAACACGCTGAATGAATTCCGCAAAACAGAGCGCAAAGAAGTTCTGAACTTCTTGCAACAACTGCAAAGGTTTAATGAGCCCATTACCATTTTTGTAAATGAGAATGAAGATTTAATTATCTGTGTATTAATAGAAATAAATGAACAAGACAATCTGCTGTATTTTGAAAACACCCTCCCGGACATCCAAATTAACACCGGCAACAGCGCGATATGTGTTGCCGCCCTAGGAGGCGGTGCACTTATTCAATTTGAAATCAATCCATTAAACCACGGGCATATAAATACACGCCCTATCTTGCAAGCCCCTATTCCAGGTTCATTAATTAGATTACAGCGACGCGAACATTTTCGCTCCAAAGCACCCGTGATTAATCCTTACTTTTGCACCATACAACTTGGCAATAAGCAAATACTGCGCATGCCTATTAATGATATTTCAATAGGGGGATTATCGTGCTGGATCCCCTCTGACAAACTTGCACTCATCCAGCTAAGCGAGCCCTACCAAAGCACTCTAGAGCTGGGTCCGCATTGTATTATCCATACGCAGATAAAATGCTGTTGTGTACTCCCTCCAGAGCAAGACCATACGCCCTCCAGTGAGCATCTTTTTAGCGGGCTGTTTCTCAACAAGGATCATCAATTTGATGTTAAATTACAGGCCGCCACTAGACAACTGGAGTTGGCGCAACGTAGCCTTTTGCAATAGCTTTAATTCGTACTAACTGATGTTACGCACGCTAAAACCCAAGTATTGAGCCACAGAAAGCACAAAACCTCTCTAAGACAAACGGATGTTATTTTTAGCTTTTTACCTTGATTTTCTAGCAGCCTGTCGGACTTAAGCAATCGTAGCGAGGGAAAGACCGGTTTGAGACAGATTTCGCGGGTTTTTGAGGCGAATAGCTAGCTATTCAACGAGAAAATGCGTGAAATATGGCCAAATCCGGCTTTTCCGTAGTAGATCAGCCTTAAGTCCGACAGGCTGCTAGCCTTTTTTAAGCCCTTCTTGAAGCACGCTGGAGCAAGAAAAAAGTAGGGATACACACCATAATAACGTGCCTAAAACACTAAATACTGACAACTTCGTAACATCAGAAACGAATCAGCGTTGTTGCACGTTATGATGAAATCCGAGCGATTTACGTGACCAGTGAGGCTTGGTCTAGCGGTGTGGGTAGAGCGTTGGTCTTGCAAGCAAAAATACTTTTGCAAGCTAGCGGCTTTAAAACTTGCAGCCTATGGGTGTTTCCACAAAATGATAGAGCAATTAAATTTTATACCGCAGCTGGGTTTGTGCACGATGGCGTAGCAGCCAAAAGCTTTACACTTGGCAGTCAAACACGACAAGAAATCCGCTTTATTAGCCCCTTAAGCATTTAAACCACCCGCTGTACGTAAAGTAAATTCAGTAAAAATTTGACCAGTTTGCTTAAGATCGGCAAAAATTGCACTTACCCCCCACAAAATAAGAAACAATATGGACTACAGACCAAACAAGCAACGATGGCAATGCTAAACACGCCCGATCAAACGCCCTTTTGCTGATCCGCTTCGCCCTATGGGGTAAAGAAGCCTGTTTGGAGTACCACCATGCTGTCCAATCTCGACTTTAATGCACTAAAAAATCAAGGCTATAACCGCATCCCACTGACGCTAGAGTTATTTGCTGATCTAGATACCCCACTTTCTGTCTATCTCAAACTCGCCAACCAGCCTTACAGCTATCTTTTAGAATCTGTAGTGGGTGGCGAACGCTTTGGCCGCTACTCCTTTATTGGCCTACCTGCTCGCACCCGCCTCAAGGTAGTTGGCACCCTCACCGAAGTCATTTGCAATGATGAAGTGATTGAAACGCACCAAGGTAACCCGCTCGATTTTATTGAAAGCTTTCAGCAACGCTATCGCGCGCCCGCCAATAAAATGTTGCCTCGCTTTTTAGGGGGCTTAGTCGGCTATTTTGGCTATGAAACCATTAGCTATATCGAGAAAAAACTCGCCAACACACAAAAGCCAGATGAGATAGGCGCGCCCGATATCCAACTACTCCTCTCTGAAGAGCTGATTGTGGTGGATAACCTATCCGGCAAGCTGTATTTAGTGGTCTATGCCAATACCGAGCTAGAAAACGCCTACCAAATCGCCGCTGACAAATTGCATACGCTACGCATGGCATTACGTGAGCCTGTTAATATCCCACTACAAGGGCCCGCGCCAAGCATTGGCGAAATGACATCCGGCTTTGGTGAAGAAGCATTTAAAGCCGCCGTACTCAAAGCTAAAGATTACATAATCGAAGGGGATATTATGCAGGTGGTGCTTTCACAGCGCATGAGCCTGCCTTACGCAGAATCGCCACTCTCGCTATACCGTGCCCTGCGCTCCTTAAACCCTTCGCCATACATGTTTTTCTACCATTTTGGTGATTTTCATATTGTCGGTGCATCGCCAGAAATCTTGGTGCGCCTTGAAGACGACACCCTCACCGTGCGCCCGATTGCAGGCACCCGCCCACGCGGCAAAACACGGCTGGAAGACGAGGCCTTAGCCACTGAGCTATTGGCAGACCCTAAGGAAATTGCCGAGCATATTATGCTGATGGATTTGGGGCGCAATGATGCAGGCCGCGTAGCACAAACCGGTAGCGTAAAAGTCACCGACAAAATGCTAATCGAGCGCTATTCACACGTCATGCATATTGTGTCTAGCGTAGAAGGCAAGCTCAAGCCCGGCATGAGCAATATCGACGTACTAAAAGCCACCTTCCCCGCTGGCACGGTTTCCGGCGCACCCAAAGTGCGCGCCATGGAAATCATTGCCGAATTAGAGCCGGTCAAACGCGGCATTTACTCGGGTGCAGTTGGCTATCTAGGCTTCAACGGTGATATGGATGTGGCGATTGCCCTGCGCACCGCAGTCGTTAAAAACAAAACCCTGTATATGCAAGCAGGTGCCGGCATCGTGGCGGACTCCGTACCCAGCAGCGAATGGCAAGAAACCTTAAACAAAGCCCGCGCCGTATTACGCGCTGCTGAATTAGTACAAGCTGGCTTAGACGCTTAATAACGCTCCTATGTCAGGGCGCGCTTGATACGCCCTGACATATAACTAACACCGTACGCCCCCTACTACCCCACTATTCCCACATCCCTGATATTTTAAATCAGCTCGAGCCAACTATACTTCCACGTAAACTCAAACACCTCTCTCAATAGCCTCCCCCCTACAAGGACATATGCCATGAAAATCATCTATTTATTACTACTCACTACTCTTAGTGCCCACGCGGATATCACCGTTCCTATGAATTTAGTTAACGATAAAGGGATCGTTCAGTCTATTGGCAATATCGTCATTTCAGAATCTGCCTACGGCCTTGTTTTTACCCCTCGTATTGAAGGCTTACCCGCAGGTGCGCATGGTTTTCATATGCATGAAAATGCCAGCTGTGCAGCAAAAGAGCAAAATGGAAAAATGGTTCCCGCCCTTGCCGCCGGTGGCCATTACGACCCACACGGCAGCAAGCGCCACGGCTCACCTTGGGGCGATGGGCATTTAGGTGATTTACCCGCGTTAATCATTGGAGCAGACGGAAAAACCAATCAGCCTGTACTTGCACCACGGCTTAAAATGGCCGACCTAAAAGAGCACACTCTCATGATACATATGGGTGGCGACAATCATGCAGACCACCCCGCAGCATTAGGAGGCGGAGGCGCGCGGGTAGCTTGTGGGATTATCCCTAACTAAATATCACTTATACTTTAAGCCTATTTTTCGCAGCACAACACCGCCAATTTAGCACAGTGCAATAGTGGTCGCGGTAAGCCAAACCCAAAAATCATTTTCAGATAAGCAACCCGCCACACCCGAAAACTAGTGACGCGCGTCAGTAAAGACAGGATAAATCATTATCATTTACACAACAAATCCTTGCTAAGGCGCCACTTTGTGATGAATTTTACATTTCCAGATAGAAAAATCTACTTACATAGTTTATGAATAAGTGCGCTCATTGCTCATAAAAACTTGCAAATGTACCCCAGTAGTAAGTAAGCAAAAATGAGCATCGATGATGCCTAAGTCACTACTTTTTATTTTCTCACAAGGAGTTTCTTCTATGAAAAAGCTTGTTATTGCTCTTGCTGCGGCCTGCGTTGCTTTAACTTCTGTTGCTTCGTTTGCTGAAGGTTTGATGAACAAAGATGGTATGACCCTGCAGAAAAAAGAAAACAAGCATCATAAAGAAAGAAAAGAAGCTAAAAAAAATCACGCCGATATGAAAAAAGAAGCACCGAAAGAAGAAATGGCTAAATAAACTAAGCTGCTTTTCAAAAAAGGCAAACATCTTCATGTTTGCCTTTTTTATCGCCTTTAACAGCATCGTCTCCGGCTAGCTTAACCTCAATTAATGCCTGCAATCTGGACACACATAACGAACACTCATGAATGAGGCCCTGACAGGGATGAAATGAGCCGATTGTTTTTCCCTGAGCCCCCCTTGCGTACGCCCCTTTTATCGCTGACATTGAACTTAGCCTCGCCTCATAAAACGCGCATCTCGGCGTAATAAGTAGCTAGGCAAAAGTTATCGTACAAAATTCGGCGGCAACTTATTGATTTGTAACGAAACATGCCGCGTGAAACTTATACCTAACTACTTACTATATTTAATTAATTCACAAGATATAACCATGCTGCTTATGCTCGATAATTAGCATAGTACCGTTCACAAAATCGCCTAAAATCCTTGTTTTTACTAGGTTCTTAACTAGCAGCATCCAGCCCCGTAGTAGTGCAGCCAAGTAAAAGTAGGATAAAAACCAGCATGTGGAATTGGGCGGCATCACTCCGAAACAAAAACTGGCATTACATGCCTAGCAGCCTGTCGGACTTAGCATCAGTCAGCTGCAAAATCACCTGATCGGCCTATATTTCACCAGCTTTTTGACCAATAACTCGTTATTGGCGCTGCAAATCCGGCAAAATCTGGTATCGACCATGCGATTTTTCGCTTCGACCGTCTAAGTCCGACAGGCTGCTAGCCTCTACTTTTAAGTGAGCTTAAAAATGGTGAGATTACCCCATGGGTAAGTTTTGATACCCAAAAAAGGAGCATCTCAACCATCCTGACACAGAGGAGAGAATTACTATTTACGAATGGAGGATTGTTTTTTGAAATTCAATCATATGCTGCAGCCAGCGCAATAAACTTTCATATCATATATTTTACATAAGAATGCCATCTATTAATGCTTCATGCCCTGCTATAACACCTACTTTTCGTAACCCAATATCTGCACAGTCAAAACCGTCCCCATTTGCGGCAGCTCTTTCTTCTGTATCTAATAGCGCACTAGTAGACCTTGCCACCCCACCCCGTTTTGTTAAACCACATGAAACACAGGATAATAAGTTTAAATTGAATATTTCCGAATTTTTTCGTAACGAACAACGAACAACACCACTAAAAAGCAGTTTAGATAATAATGTAAATTATTTATGGCTACTCTCTTATAACGCAATCAACAAACGACCTGAGCGAGTCATCGGCTATGAGTATGCTGACTGCAACGGCAATAGATATGGGCACCCTACATTGGCCATAAAAGGCTTACAAGGTGATGGAACCATTAGTTACCAACAAGGATTTATCGCAGGTGAGTTGTTTTATAAAAACAATGAATGGCATATTGACAATAATTCAGGAAGGTTTGGCTCAGGCAACGTTACTGCAATGCAAAATCATATGGTGGGCAAAGCTGATCTAATGGATATAGCACGCGCTACTTTTTTAGAGCAGACTGATTTGGCAGTAAGTACTACTAAGATCTATTCGCGTCACAACTTTAAACGTACGCTACAAGGTGCATTCCCTGTTTTGGCTCGGCAAAATAATAATTCATTGAGTTGACGTGGAAAAACTTTGACAAAACATCCGAATTAAAAAATCAGAAAGAAAAGCACCATAGGGTCAAGCCTTACATTTGACATAGAGCAATCAATCTAACCTACTTTGCAAACTACTATAAATTTTATCTATTGCAGAATGTAAGACCTGACGCCATTGCTTTTTCAGGCTAAATTTCTTGACATAAAGCCATGCAGTTTTCCACGCCAAAAACACAATAAAACTGTCGTACACCTACTTGCCAACTATATTTCCACCGAAAATGTTAACTTTTAAAACGCAGGAATTGTTAACACTCACCAGCCACTAATTTGTCTGCAAAATCACTCAATAATTCCAGCTGATCATACACGCTATCATCACTTGCACTGTCCAATGGCTGACGGCTCCACAATACCCAGTCATGACTATGCGCATCTTGGCTAAGAATAGGTTTTAAACAATTGTTGTCAAACAGATTTAATTGCATTAGCGACAATGAATCGGTAATTTTTGCGCTATCGATACAACAAAACATCAAAAGCATCTGTGAAGGTTGCGCTGTAATATGAATTGCATGCTCTCCAATTGATAAATTAACCATATCATTCTGTTGAGCAGGAAGTGACAAATCAAGACGAATACAAAGACTATTAATAGCCTCATTAAAATTAACAGACATTACATATTTCCCAAAGTTAATCAATTAAAAACAAGCACGTACAATATAAGCACTACTTTAATACTGAGCAGGACAGGCCGCTGCAACACGCTGAATATCCCTATTTTGGATATAGCGAGTAAATGCATAAACACCACAGGTCACGGCATAAGCCCCCACACAAAAGCAAAATATTAGATGCGTATAAAAGGAAAAAAAGAAGCGCTCCATACTGAGCGAGCGCCTCTTCTAAGAAAACTTAGTTGGCGGTACTAAGCTTTGTTTCTGGCGCACGAATCGGAGTCAGAGGAGAAACCCCTTTCATCAACATATCAAAAATTTGAACCCCACTCGCCTGGCGCTCCATATAGCCATCCATGCTAAGCACATGCTCTGGATGCATAAAGTTTGGCACAACGCAAGTATCCAAAGCGCCCCGATTGAACGGGGAAACATTATCCTCCGGCGCTAGTTTCGCGAAAACAGCGAATATCTGCACCATGACAGTCGCTTTCTTCTTATCAGCCGTATCAGGAAGACTATCAACATACGACGCAACAGCCTCTTTAGCAATTTTCCGCTTATCCCCCTCAGGAGCAGAGAGCCATTTATCTTTCAAATCACTCAAAGTTTCAAACGAAGCAGCAGTCATCTTGAACTGCCCAAGCTCCTGTTTTAAATGGCTAGCAATAACATCTCGCGGCACCGTACCAAGGGAGGGGCTATCGCCTTTACTCAACGCCGTCTCAAACACCATGGCCTCACTCGAGCCCGGAACCTTTCTAAACAACCCCGATAGATCACCCTTTACAAGCGAATCCTGCATCGCTTTCAAATAATCAGTTGAAGCAGGATGGAATGACACTTGCTTTATAGCACCACTTGGAGCGCCTAAACCAAAAAGACGGGAGCATAGGGCAAATACGCTCGCTTTAATGTCACTTGCAAAACTAACCACTTTATTTTGCAAAGAAGAAAGAGCCTTCGTCGTTGAGCCCATGCAACGCTCAAGCAACCCCTGTGCACTCGAAGTAGGCTTGCCAATTTTAGCTGCCGATGAAGGGGTAGAAGATGATGGTACAATAGCAGGCACAGCTGCACTTGAAGAATTAATACTCAGTCCCATAATGGCACCCTATTATTTAATAAGAAATAAACAACTTAACGCACGAACAGTTAACAAAAAAAACACTGAACAATAGAAATAAAATACTCTCCATGAAACTCACGAAGAGGCACAAGTATACTTATATCAACCCCAGCAAGCCATAAGGCAATTACGGTGATAATGCAACTTCTTTTCTGTAAATTTCAATTCAGCTTAGTTTCCCGCCAAAGCTAAATACTTTTCATTTAATGAAAGCTTTTATGTTGAGATAGATCTTGCCTGTCATCCACCCCTCATCCAGCTCACTCAACAATGCACTCACCAACCGTAAATGTCGGGTTTCGGGTAATCATACCCCCATGCGTAGTTGACCCTTGTTCATGCCGAGGGACATCATGCATGATCTGATTACCCCCCCTCAGACAACATGAGAAAAATCCATTCTCAGGCACGCACCACTCCCCGAGTACGGACTAAAATCCAAGCCTCATCGCTTTTTGTAGATGCGCTGGCCAAACAGCACAACCTTATCAAGTCCACCGCGCGCAAATGGAAATCAGGCACCGATACACAAGATCGATCGCACCCTGACGCCTGCGCAGGAAGTCGAGCTGCCTCGATTGCTGTTGCTGCCCTTGGATGAACGATGCAAAGCGATGACTCACTTCGACCCCACGCAAAAAAAGATCACCCCAAACAGCCTAAACCGCATGATTTCACTACATAAATAATCAGCGGTTTGAGCTTAAGTTGATAGAATTGACATTTAGGCTCCCTCACATTAAGGCCTGCCTCTTTGCTGTACAGAACTGACGCGCCAGCTAAATTACTGTTACTGCGAACACCTTACCCCATGCTTTGCAAAACCAGATTATAAAAAATAAGTTAATTTTCATAAAAATGAAGCCAGCGACTACCTGCAACAAAAAAGCGGATTAAATCCATAAATAATACAATGTTTCAAAGAGGTTTTTTGAACGCTCAACCCCACCTCTGGCGCGGCTGAGCATGGAGTCATACAACAGGTGCCAAAAAATAATGAGTTACGTTTCTTGGCGTGGCGGGGTCACGAAGATGCACTGGGGGATACTACACAACAAAAAACCAAAGGCATGTCAATGCGCCACTGGAGAAGGCCCCTGTTGACTTCACTAATTAATCCTTCATCATGCGACCCCAAAATATACGCCAGCGGAAGAAGAGCAATGTAATCTACTTCATTCCTATGATTGTATTTAATCTCCCTATTCTTTATTTGTAATAAAATTAATTATACAAACAACCCCATTAAAAAAAATCCACTTCTAAATTGATATAGTACAGCTCCATATAAACGCCCCTAATCATTCCCTTTGCTTAACAAAAGGAATGATTACTTTTCTACAAATGGCAAAAGGAGAGAAATACGCCGCTTATTTAACGTGATTTATTAAATTTCACTTGTACGCAGGCATTTATAAGTCTATGAATACATGAAACACATACTCCTGCATTATTTAAAGGTGCTTCATGAACATACTGAATCAGTATTCTATAGGCAAAAGGTTACTTGCTGGTTTCTTATCCTGCGCCCTTATTACCTTAATCCTCGGTATCCTTGGTATTCAGAGTGCAGCATCAATGCAAGCGCTCACCACGAATATGCACGACAATCAGCTTGTTACCATCATGCATATTGCCAATGCCAATATGCAGGCTATTTACCATCACAGAGCTGTTTATGCGATTGCACTAGAAACCGACGATAACAAAAGGAGCAAACTTGAAGAGGGCATGAAAGCCAATGAAAGCAAGCAAAAAGAATTACTGGGCAAATACAGAGCAACCTCTTTAACCCCGCCTGAAGTGGCGCAGCTAAAAAAAATAGACGATCTGTGGCCCCGCTACTTAGAAGCCACCAAACCCGCGCTTGAAGCAGGGCACGCCAACAATTTCAAACTGGCTGCAGAGCTGGTGTCTACCCAAGTTGCAGCCGCATTTCAACCCTATGACGATGCATTAAGTGCTTTGGTTGAACTGAATAAAAAAATATCTGATGAAGCAATGGCCGCTAGCACTCAAGAATTAACTGCCACCCAAAGCAAATCAACCCTAATCACCTTCATCGCCGTAGTCATTGCCATTGTACTGGGGATTATCTTAACCAGAAGCATCACTACTCCAATTAGCCATGTTCGCCGCTCTTTAGAAAGAATACGCGAAGGTAATTTAAGCGAGCCTATCGATGTAGAAGGCAAAGACGAGCTAGCGGCCATGCAGGCCGATCTTTTAAAAATGCAGAATGATTTAAAAGCCACCATTCACAGCATCAATAACAACTGCGCCGAACTGGTCATTATGTCTGATCTGCTTGCCCGTGCATCGCAGCAAGTTGCAATCAGCTCGCAAACTCAATCCGAATCTGCATCCTCATCGGCTGCCAGTGTGGAAGAGCTGACAGTCAGCATAGACAGTGTTTCGGCCAGCGCCAGTGAAGCAAATCAGCAGGCCAATGAGGCCGGTAGTCTGGCAAATTCTGGCAGTGAAGAAGTTAAAAAATCGAATTCACTGATTGATACTGTATTGGAAAACGTCAACAGCACCAGCACACAGATTGCTATTCTGGAGCAAAGCTCTATCCATATTGGCAATATTGCCACCGTGATTAAAGACGTCGCCGATCAAACCAATCTGCTGGCCTTAAACGCCGCCATCGAGGCCGCCCGCGCAGGTGAACAAGGCCGTGGCTTTGCCGTAGTGGCCGACGAAGTACGTAAACTGGCAGAGCGTACCACCAGCTCGGCGCAAGAAATCACTGGCATGATCCAGACCATCCAACAAGGTACGAACGCCGCAGTCAGCGGCATGCAATCAAGCCAGCAAAGCGTAAGCCAGGTTTCTACAGCATCGGAGCGCACCAATCTGGTAATGGAGCAGATCAAAGCTGGCTCTTCTAAAGTGCAAACATCAATCAAAGATATTGCTTCAGCACTTTCACAACAACGCACCGTCAGCACCGAGCTGGCACAGAATGTAGAGCGGATTGCACAAATGGCCGAAGAAAACCATGCCGCAGTAGAAGAAGTCGCCACCTCATCCAATAATTTAGCGAAACTATCAAACAACTTAAAACAATCTATCAGCAGGTTTAAGCTGGCTTAAGCCCCAATTACAAGAAGGAAAATAGAGTGTAGTCGAAGGAGTTTCTCGTAAAAAATCCTGATTGCCCCTCTTACGAAACAAAAAGCATGATTACAAAAAACGGCGGCCAAATGGTCGCCGTTTTCCGGTACCCCAAGAAAAAATTTACTTACACCTTAGCCGGTCAAAGTCCTTTCCTGAACGGATGTTTGTACAGCGCTCATAAACTTTAGGAAGCTTAAATTCCTGTTTCTTATTGCTGCACTTATAAATGCACACATACCAGTAATCATACTGAGACGGCCCCATCGTCCAAAATAACGGGCCTCGATTGGCAGTCTCTGCATTGTCAGGTTTTAACTGCGCAAGCTCTGAAGGCGGGCCACTGAATAAATCGATTCCAGACGCTCTTTCTAAATGCCCCGATTCATTTGCTAGCCTTGGACATGAAAATACCTCTGGTTTTACTGCAGCATGTGCAGAGCATCCCAAGACCAGTAAAGTAGAAAGGGTAAATAATGTTTTAACCACAAGCTGTTTTCGTTCGACACCATACAACATCATCATATTTCAAGCCTCAACTTATTGTAATAAATTTACGTTTAATTAGGCGTGATTTCCATTTGCGCCCGGTGGCCTTGGTAAGGTTGTAGTGTTTAGCCAGCGCATCGACAGAAAGCGATGAGGCCTGGATTTCAGCCCGTACTCGGGAGTGGAATGGATTTTGCTCATGGTATCAGGAAGGACTGCTGGTTAATCAGATCATGCATCATGCTCCTCTGCATAAACAAGGGCCAACTACGCATGGGGGTATGATGACCCGAAGCCCGATACTTTTGAAGGTAAAATTACAGATTGTATTTACAAGCAAGTCAATGCTCAGTGAAAGACTGAATCAACAAAATAAGTCAACGTCTCTATGAGCTGGACGCCCCGTCCCTGTACTGCGATAATTTACAGCACAAGGGCGTTCATCGCCCCCAAGAGCTTACGATAAGAAAAAATCGGATAAAACACCGGATAAAAAATAAGCAGCACTCAACAACAAACCAATAAAATCAAGGACTTAATTACACCATGCTGCTTATGCTCGATAACTACGACTCATTTACTTATAACTTGGTGCAATACTTTGGGGAGCTAGGTCAAGAGGTGGTAGTGCATCGTAATGATGAAATCACTATCGAAGAAATAGAAGCGCTAAATCCTAAATATCTTGTGGTTTCACCCGGCCCTTGTTCGCCCTCTGAAGCAGGTATTTCGCTTGCGGCGATCCATCATTTTTCTGGCAAGTTGCCCATCCTAGGTGTTTGCCTCGGCCATCAAGCCATTGGCCAAGCCTTTGGTGGCAGGGTTATACACGCGCAGACCCTGATGCATGGCAAAGTTTCCGCACTACAACATCACAACACCGGCGTTTTCACTGGCCTGCCCTCCCCATTTACCGTAACCCGCTATCATTCGCTCGCCATTGAGCGCGCCAGCTTGCCTGATTGCTTAGACATCACCGCTTGGACAGACGATGGCGAGATTATGGGTGTGCGGCACAAAACACTGCCAATTGAAGGCGTGCAGTTCCATCCTGAATCCATTTTGACTGAACACGGCCATGTGATGCTGGATCACTTTATTAAAGAGTGGGCGTAATCCACGTAATCAAAAAAATGAGCCGCAAAAAACAAACTTAAACTCTCGCCCTTTGCTTAAGCTATTTGGCCTAACTTGAATGCCCCAATCCCATAAGCAACTGAATTAGGCCTCAAGTTTGTTCGTGCTTTTGTAATTTTACTGAGCTACGCATTTTTTGATCTCACTGCGTAATTTCAGTAAAAAAGCAAAACAAGGCAATAGCCGCACTGCGGTATCTATTTATGTTTTTTGTAGGCTAGCAGCCTGTCAGACTTAGATGGTCGACGCGAAAAATCGCATGATCGAGACCAGATTTTGCCGGATTTGCAGCGCCAATAACGAGTTATTGGTCAAAAATCTGGTGAAATATAGGCCGATCAGATGATTTTGCAGCTGACTGATGCTAAGTCCGACAGGCTGCTAGGTTTTTCACTCCCCGTACAGAATCCAACGATATAAAGGATGAGTATGCGCATTATTTTTGCCCTTACATTCGCCCTCGCCGCGCTAACCGTACAAGCCGAGACCTCCCCCCCAGCACAAGTTGAGTGTCAGGCTAGTAATCAAATAGCGCTTAAGGACTGCCTGGCTAAACTTGCACCACAGGCAGAGCAAGACCGCAAAAATGCTGAAACGGCGGCCCGCGCCATGATGAAAAACCTAGACCGCGTCACCAGCCGTCCTAAAGCTTTGCCCGCATTTAATCAAGCCAGCAAAGCTTATCAAAACTACCAACACGCCCATTGCACATGGATAGGAAAAAGTTTTGCCGGCGGTGGCAGTGCAGAGGTGGCTGAACGTGCTTGCCGAATTGATCTAGATCGCGCCCGCGCAGACGAGTTGTCGCGCTTTTACGTGCAATAAGCCACCTTCTGGCTATCCAAGGATACTTTTATGATTACCATTCAAGCCGCACTTAATCGCCTAATCGATAACAACGAATTGTTTTATGACGAAATGCTATATCTAATGCGGCAAATCATGACGGGCGAGATGACCCCCGTACAAACCGCTGCCCTATTAATTGGCCTTCGCACAAAAGTAGAAAGCGTTTCCGAAATCGCTGCTTCAGCCACCGTAATGCGTGAGCTATCCACCCATGTTGCAGTGCAAGATCGCAGCCATTTAATTGATACTTGTGGCACCGGTGGCGATGGTGCGCACACCTTTAATATCTCTACCTGCGCCGCCTTTGTGGTTGCCGCAGCAGGGGCAAAAGTCGCTAAACACGGCGGGCGTTCGGTGTCGTCAAGCTCGGGTTCTGCCGATGTATTAGAGGCTTTTAGCATTAATTTAAATCTCAATGCCGAGCAAGTTGGACGCTCTATTGATGAGATTGGCCTGGGCTTTATGTTTGCCCCCAATCATCATAGCGCCATGAAATACGTTGCCCCGATTCGCCGCGAATTAGGGGTACGTACCATTTTTAATATCCTTGGCCCGCTGACCAATCCAGCCGGTGCAGAAAATCAGCTCATGGGTGTTTTTCACCCTGACCTAGTCGGCATTCAAGCACGCGTTCTACAACAATTAGGCAGTAAGCATGTACTGATTGTGCACGGCCAAGATGGCATGGATGAGATTTCCATCTCTGGGCCAACTCTTGTGGCCGAGTTAAAAGAGGGCCAAATCAATGAATACACAATAGACCCGCGCGACTATGGCTTTGCCTTGGCCGACATCAAAAGCTTACATGCTGATAATGCCCAGCAATCCAAGCGTATTATTGAACAAGTGCTCGCCAACGTTGCCAGCCCCTGCCGCGACATTGTTCAGCTGAATGCAGGGGCCGCTATTTACGCTGCAGGCAAAGCCAATACACTTGCAAGCGGCATTAATTTAGCAGGGCAAATGCTTGCAAATGGCAGCGCGCGCGCCAAGCTCGATGACTTAGTGCAATTTAGCCACGCTTTATAGAGGCCTAAAGGCGTTACTTACTGCGCCCCTAGGCACTTACCTCCACGCATCGCAAATCATGCCCCTTACATGCCTAATAAAGAGCCAATCATGTCCGACATCTTAAAAAGAATCTGGGCCACCAAACACCAAGAAGTTGCGGTAGCCAGCAAAATATTGCCGCTCAATGAAATCCGTAAACAAGCAGAAGACAATACCGATCTACGTGACTTTACCGCAGCCTTGCAAAGTAAAAACGCATTAGGCCACCCAGGTATTATCGCGGAAATCAAAAAAGCCAGCCCATCCAAAGGCGTCATTCGTGCTGATTTTCAGCCAGCGGTGCATGCACAAGATTACGCAGCACATGGCGCAGCCTGCCTCTCGGTGCTAACCGATGAGCCTTACTTTCAAGGCAATCTGAATTACCTGAAAGCCGCTCGTGCTGCTTGCACCCTGCCCGCACTGCGCAAAGATTTTATGGTTGATGAATACCAGCTCTTTGAAGCGCGGGCATGGAGCGCCGATTGCATTTTGCTGATTGCCGCCGAGCTAAGCCTCGCTCAGCTGAAAGACTTTGAAGCGATTGCAATCAGTTTAGGTATGGCGGTGCTGGTAGAAGTGCATAACGAAGTTGAACTAGAGCTGGCACAACAGCTTAAAACACCTCTTTTAGGCATTAACAACCGTGATCTGCGTAGCTTTGAAGTGTCCTTAGAAAACACACTAAGACTACTGCCTTTGATCGACAGCCACCGAATTGTTATTACTGAAAGTGGGATTGTTACCCCTAATGATGTTGCTCTTATGCAACAAAACCAGGTAAACAACTTTTTGGTCGGCGAAACCTTTATGCGCGCCGAATCCCCCGGAAGCTGCATAGATACTACGTTTGGCCCTGCTTACAAAGGCTTCGTAAGGGCTTGAGCTTATATTTTTGTCATATTTTTTTAATAAACCTCCCCTAAACTTGGCATTATTCGAAAGCAGATTGTTACTCTAAACGTACATCTGCTTTCTAAATGCGTGCATTAGTCATTCATGAGTATTTTCTTTTTTATGGTCAGCCTTTAAATGGGCTTGGTACATAAGACAGAGAAGCTGATGCCAAAGAATAAAAAATGGCTTTTTATAACAAAAGTGCCGTGATCTTTGTAAATGCAGGAATGGCCAAGCCATTTCTATCACTTGTTTATTTGGGAGTAGTACAGATTATGAAAAAAATTATCGCCCTAGCCGTTGCTGCCGCATTTACCGCACCTGTAGCCTTTGCAGATGTAGAGCTCGGCCCATTTAGCATTTACGGCACAGCCGCAACTGCTGTTGAAATCATCTCAGTTGAAAACAACACTGGCAAGCCGCTAGTTAGCACAAAAGACAGCCAAACCCGCCTAATGGACCAAACATCCAAGCTGGGTTTCAAAGCAAAATACGATCTGGACAATGACTACTTCGCACTTGCTCAAGTTGAAAGCCGCTTCTACCTTGGCAACAACGGCGACAATACTGATGACAAGGCTGAAATTGGTAGCCGCAATACATTCGTGGGTGTGGGAGGCAAGCAAGTAGGTACATTACGTTTCGGCCGTTACGAGAATGCTTACAAGCTTTCCCTAAAGCAAATCGTCCCTACACTTTACGGCAACCTGAATGATGCTTCATCAACTTACGGCTCCAAACAAATCTTGAACCGCCTTGGTGGCCGTCAAGGTGATATTGTTGCTTACGAGTCGCCTGATTGGGCTGGTTTCAGCGGCAATTTAAGCTACAACTTCGGTAAAGATTCAACCAACTCAATCTCAGCTGGCTCTGCTGGTGTTCCAAGCAACACAGTCGCTACTGACCTCATGGGACAAACTGCTGTTGGTATTGCTTATAAGCACAGCATGTTTAATGTTGGCTTTGGTTACACCACTATTAGCAATGCCGCCTGGAAACTGGACGGTAGCAGCGGTGCAAGTGCTAAAAACCTGACGGGTTCACAAAAACTTGAAGCTTACCAATTAGGTGGCCAAGTGAACTATATGGACTTTAGTGCAGGTGCTGTGTTTGAGCGCACAACGTCTAGCCTAAGTGGTCTTGCCAAAGGCAACTTTGATCAATACCAAAATGTATTTGGTTTAATCGCTGGCTACAAAAAAGATGCTTTAGAAGTACAAGTTCAGTACGCACAAGCAAATGATGTTGACGGTACGACTCTGGTTGACACGGGTGGTCAGCAAGCCAGTATTACTGTTGCGTACACGCTTCACAAATATGTACAAGCCGTTGCTTCATTCACTAAGATGCACAACCAAACTAATGCTAACTTCACCTCTGCTTCAGGCTTCGGTCTGGACAAGGGTAACGACATGAACCAGTTCGCACTAGGTCTAGTTGGTAAGTTCTAAGCTTCGAGCTCAAAGCAAGTCAGTCAAAAGGCCACATAGCAATGAACTGACCCCAATTAGTTGGACAGTAAAAAGCTAGGTACTTAACAAGGGCTGGGTTCTGTATTGCACAGGACTCAGCCCTTTTTACTTCAGCTTGATTCGGTCGTAGTTATAGTAATGAATATAATCCACGATGCCTTGCTCTAGTTGCTCAATAATGCTGAATTTCCCTGACAAAAGACTCTGACTTCAACATATCAAAGAACCTTTCAATCGTTGTATGATCGTGGCAATTACCTTTTTTTTGCCTACTTTGCACCAGCCCTTGTGCTGCCAATACTTTGCCATTTGATAGTTCGCCACCAAAGCCTCCTTCTGGCAATAGAAAGTGCTACGCAGCAAATCAGTGTGTTTCAACCAATCAGCCAAGGGAAACTGCGACCTTAATTCAAGCACTATTTTCGCTGTTTCTACTGCACCGATTGGTGCTTTGACTTGAACTAACATGGTACTTTTTTATATAGGCCACCTCCAAACGGAGGCGTTTTTTTCTGCAATGAATGCTTCACGACTACGGGTTTCATCATCAATTAGCAGGGGAGCTGTGTGATTTTCGGCGACGGGCTTAGGTGATGCCATGTTGCTCACCGATCGTTCTGATGCCTGCTTCGCCAGTTAAATATTGCTAAATAACAGAAAGCTTGCATTGCGTTGTGTACTTGGACATAAAAACACCCCAAAAATATAGACGGGAATCCAATTTTTGGGGTGCAATTCAGTAAGGACTACCTATTTAATATGTACTTACGCACCGCACTATTGTGCTCATCTAAAGTATTAGAAAACACCGAGCTGCCATCGCCCTTAGCCACAAAATATAAGGCCGTTGTGGGGGCAGGATTAAGTGCTGCTTTAAGCGCAGCGTCCCCAACCATAGCAATCGGGGTGGGTGGCAAGCCACTGCGGGTATAAGTGTTGTATGGTGTATCCGTAAGTAAATCCACTTTGCGCAAGCGCCCATCTAGTGAATCCCCTACCCCATAAATTACCGCCGGATCAGTTTGCAAGCGCATGCCAATGCGTAAGCGATTTACAAATACGCCCGCCACCAACGCCCGATCTTTAGCGTGGCCAGTTTCTTTTTCAACTAAAGAAGCCAAAATCAACGCTTCATAGGGTGTTTTAAGCTGCACATTGGCAGAGCGCTCTGCCCACGCTTTATCTAATTTGGCTTGCATACGCTGGTGGGATCTTGCCAGCAACTTTAAATCTGAACTTCCCTTATCCACATGATAAGTGTCAGGAAAAAACAAGCCTTCTGGACTAATGGCGCTCACCCCCAGCTCCGCCAGCAACTCAGCATCGCTCATTAAGGCCGTGTCATGGCGCAGATGCGGATTACTATTCAGTGACTTGCGCAGCTCTCGCCAATTTGCACCTTCAATCAAGGTAAACGTCAGCGTGGTCGTATCACCATTACTCAGCTTTTCTAATAACTGCCATGGGCTAACCGCAGCAGTTAAGTTATAACTACCCGCTTTTAGCTGCTTGTCTTTGCCGCTGATTCTTGCCAGCACTAAAAATGGCAAAGCCTGATCAATCACGCCTTGTTTGACTAACTGGTCTGCTACTTTTTTAACGCCACCTGATGCAACCACAAAATCTTGCGGGGTATTTTGCAATAGAGGTGTACTGGCGTATTGATACAGCCAAAAACCTAAAGCACAAGCTAAGCCAAATAAAAGCAGCATGAAACGGGCAAGCCCGCGGAAAAATCCGCCCTTATTCTGTGGTTTCTTCTTTACGGCCATACTGGCGCCTTACCTCAAAAGTTGTTATATCGTGACTCGCTCAGGTGCACTATGCACCCGAAGCAGACTTTTCTGAGCTACACAGCTCTACCGCGCCTTCTTGACTACCATTTTGGCGTTTTACTTCAAAGAATCGTTGTACGGTAGCAAGCTCTCTTGATCTAAACATCGGCGGCAAGCTTTTCCAAATCATTTTCCCGTATTGCTTTTCAACCAAGCGCTTATCCGCAATCATCAAAATACCAATATCAGTTTCATCCCTAATCAAACGCCCAGCGCCCTGCTTTAGAGTAATAGCCGCATGCGGCACTTGATAGTCCATAAACGCACTGCGGCCAGATTTATTAATTTGCTCAATCCGCGCAGATAGCACCGGATCATCCGGCGGGCTAAAGGGCAGCTTATCAATCACGACCAAAGAAAGCTGCTCGCCTTTTACGTCGATCCCTTCCCAAAACGTTTGGCTCGCCACCAAAATAGCGTTAGGTGCAAGGCGAAACTTATCTAGGAGCTCGGTGCGTGACCCTTGGCCCTGCAGAAACACCGGCCAATCCAACCCCGCAGCCTTCAGCTTTTCTTGCACAATTTCATGCGCCTCACGCATAGCACGTAAGCTAGTAAACAACAAAAAAGCATGGCCCTGGGTGGTCAGCAGCAGCGGCCAGGCTTTTTCCATCACTTGTTTAGTAAAATCTGGCGCATTGGCCTCGGGCATATCTTGCGGCACATAGAGCACAGCTTGCTGCTTGTAATCAAAAGGACTTTCCCAAGTGGCTTCAACCGCATCCCATATCCCCAACTCATGCTTAAAATGGTTGAAATGCCCATTTACCGCCAAGGTAGCCGAGGCAAATACCCACGCACGCGGGTGCGATTTAAGTTGCTTTTGGAACAACTGGGCGATATTTAAAGGGGTAGCGTGCAAGATCAAGCCATGCTGCAAAACATCCACCCAATGCACACTTTCTTCATCGTCGCCTCCCATCCAGCGCTTAAGAGTTGCCACGCTTTCTAGCGCTCGAATCTGGCAATTTTCTAGCCCTTCCGCCCGCTCAGATTGCTTGCCAAGCAAATCACAGAGTATGGACAACTTTTCAGCCACGAACTCTAAAGCAGGCATAAATTCTGGGTTTTGCTGCTGCAATTGATGCAGTGGAGCACGCGTTGCATCGGACTTAAACACCAAACGCAAATCTTTAACTGCTTTTTCTAAAGCCTCTGCCGCAGCAGGTAGCAAGATAAAATCTTTAGCCGCCACCAGCGCTTCAGCCCGCGAATCCCTTGCTAAATCAACCAATTGCCCTGAAGTTAGCGTTTCACCAAAGAAGAGACTGGCGACTTCTGGTAGCTGATGGGCCTCATCAAAAATCACAGTATTACAGGCGGGGAGCAACTCACCCGCGCCTTCATCTTTTAACCATACATCGGCAAAAAACAGATGATGGTTCACCACCACCACATCCGCTTCTTGCGCATCTTTACGTGCTTTAAGCACAAAGCAATCTTTATGGCTTGGGCACTCTTGGCCTAAGCAATTATCCCGAGTAGAAGTAACATGCCCCCAAATCGGCGCGTTTTCTGCCACGCCAGGGCAAGCGGCTTTATCGCCAGAAATCGCCGTCTTAATATAACGCTGCACTTTAACTAAGTCGGCAATATCCTCTTTGCGCATAAAGCGCCCTTCTTGCTCAGTGCGCGCCAAATGATAATGGCAAACATAGTTCGAGCGCCCCTTTAACAAGGCAATCGTAACCGGCACCTGCAGCACTTTGCGCACCGTTGGAATATCACGGGCAAACAACTGATCTTGCAGCGTTTTAGTTCCCGTCGACACGATCACCTTACCGCCGGATAGCAGTGCAGGCACTAAATAAGCAAAGGTTTTACCCGTACCTGTACCCGCCTCAGCAATCAGCTGACCTTGGTTCTTGATGGCAGTTTCAACGGCCTGCGCCATTTCTAATTGCTGTGTGCGCAATTTATAGCCGGGAAACGCATCGGCAAAGGGGCCGTCGTCGGCAAAAACTGCATCAAGTGACATAAATGGAGACCAAAAAGCAAAGACAGGATTGTAACAAGATGATGGCACTTGCCTGTAAATGATTACTGAATAAAAAACACATTAATGCTAATAAAATGAGCCAAGCTGCGCTAACGGCGATAGCGCAGGTCACCACATCCTTATCCCTGTTATTTAATGCTTATTTTCATGCACCCTAAGATGCGCAAAGCGTAGCACCGCATCAATCACCGGCAGGCCGGCTGCCGCTTGTGGGTGATTAAGAAACGCCACCACCACCGAAGTTTGGCCGTTGCTGTCCCTTACAAAACCTGCTGCCGCGCGAACATCGCGCAAAGTACCCGTTTTAATATGCGCCTCACCGGCCATACTAGCGAGACGTTTTTTCATCGTGCCATCTAACGCCACCAGCGGCATAGATGAAACAAACTCAGCGGCGTATGGGCCTTGCCAAGCATCAATCAATAAATCAGCCATATGCCGTGCGCTGATTTGCTCTTGCCTAGATAGCCCTGAGCCGTTTTCTATCTTTAATTCGTCAAATCTCTTGCCTCGGCTACTGAGCCAGCGGCTTACCGCAGCAAAGGATTTGGCGGAAGAATCTTTCCCCTCCTCGCCAGCACCCAAACTCAAATAAAGCTGCCTCGCCATGGTGTTATTGCTAAATTTATTAATATCGCGAATCACGCTAGCCAAATCTGGCGAGCGATTTGTTAGTAAGAGTTGCGCATCGCTTGGCACCACACCAGCGCGATTCCCCCCCGTAATCACTCCGCCCTGCTCCGCCCATAAGCTGCGAAACAAACTGGCGGTATAGCTGGGGTGGTCAAGCAACGCCAAATAACGCTCAGTGTTGCAACCCAGAGGAATACTGCCACTTAAGCTAATTTTGGCGCTACTGCCTTGGTTATCGATATTGAGCTGGAGTTTATTTTTGAATGTAGCGCAATTAGCCACTGGGCCACTACTCAAACGGTTATCTAATTGCACAGCGGCTAAATTTGGCTCTAGCGAGGCAACAACCCCAGTGGCCTCGCTACGTAATGACAGGCGCACACTTTTTAAATTACTCAGCAAGCTATCAGGTGTGACTAAAAAAGGCCGATATGGCTCTTCGCCATCATCGTCATAAGTTGTTGTATCCGCGCCTTGGCTAAAATAGCTACGATCTAGAACTAAATCGCCCCTGATCTCTCTGACGCCTGCAGTTTTTAAATCGCGTAGCATGAGCCAAAACCGTTCTAGATTCAGTTTTGGATCACCGTAACCTTTTATGTAAAGATCGCCATTTAAAATGCCATTTACAGGCTTAACATTTGAATAGATTTCCGTGCTCCACTGATAAGCGGGGCCTAAAAGCGACAATCCGGCGTAGCTTGTTACTAGTTTCATGGTCGATGCTGGGCTGGCAGGCTTATCACCCTGATAATAGAATGCCGGTAAAGACGATTGCAGCGGTACAATCGCCAAGCTTAAAGAATCAGCAGGCAACTTAGCGGCCTTAAGTGCGCTTAAAATTTCAGCAGGCAGCTCTGCAGCATGGGCTTGACCCATACTTAGTACGCAAAATAATAATAATTTTTTTAAGCTTATTTGGGTATTTTTCAAGAAGATCCCTTTTTGTGAGCGGCCTGACGCGCTTGCCAAGCGGCATAATCAACAAGGTATTGAGCGCGTAAAACATAATAAATATCAAAGACACAGCTATCCCCACAGCCGCTTCCGCAGCAGGATTCAAACTCTGGCTCAATAGGCGCTACTGGTTCGGGGTCACCTTCGTGAAAGGTAAACTGATTATCAAGTGGCTGCATCATGGTAGAATTCATCTATGGCTTATCAAGTACTGGCACGCAAATGGCGGCCCAAATCATTCTCCCAACTGGTTGGGCAAGAACACGTGATCAAAGCGTTGGCAAATGCCTTCGAAAATGATCGATTACATCACGCCTATCTCTTAACCGGCACACGCGGCGTGGGTAAAACCACCATCGCGCGGATTATGGCAAAAGCGCTGAACTGCGAAACCGGCATTACGGCCACGCCCTGCGGCGTGTGCTCGGCGTGTACGCAAATCGATGCAGGGCGCTTTGTTGATCTACTTGAGATCGACGCGGCATCGAACACCGGTATCGACAATATTCGCGAAGTGCTCGACAACGCGCAGTATTCGCCAACAGCCGGGCGGTTCAAAGTGTACATCATCGACGAAGTACACATGCTGTCAAAAAATGCCTTTAACGCCATGCTTAAAACGCTGGAAGAGCCGCCTGCCCACGTTAAATTTATTTTAGCCACAACGGATCCGCAAAAAGTTCCGATCACGGTATTGAGCCGCTGCTTGCAATTCTCCCTGCGCCAAATGACGCCACAGCAAGTTTCCGGCCATCTACAGCAAGTATTACAAGCAGAAAACCTCCCGTTTGAGCAGGGTGCGCTCAATATTATAGGCCATGCGGCCAATGGCTCGATGCGAGATGCGCTCAGCCTATTAGATCAGGCGATTGCCTTCGGTGGCGGCGATGTAGGCGAATTAGCCGTGCGCGCCATGTTGGGCGCGGTAGACCAAAGTTATTTATTTGAAATTTTAGAAGCGCTTATTGCAGGAGATGGCACCGCCGTTTTAGCCAGCGCCGATGCCATTGCTGGCCGAGGCTTATCCTATGAATCCGCGCTGCACGAACTAGCCCATTTGCTACATCAAGTTGCCGTCGCCCAAGCCGTACCCAAAGCACTGGCAGACGATTTGCCCCAGCGTGAGCAAATTGCCGCGCTAGCCCTTATCATGAGCCCCGAAGACGCACAGCTCTATTACCAAATCGCCCTGCATGGCCGACGTGATTTGCCGCTCGCCCCAGATGAATACGCAGGTTTTAGCATGACACTACTGCGCATGCTAGCCTTCGCGCCAGCAGCGTCAAATCAAATTCTCCCTGCGGCAACGAATAAAACATTGCCAACGATAGCTGATCAGCCGTCAGACGCATTGACTCATCAAGCATCTCCTGTGGCATCGATCCAAACAGCACCTGCCGCACCTCATCATCTATCTCCGGCCAAAGCTGAACAGGCGGCACCACGCCCACCAATTAGCGATGAGCCGCATTACAATGCGCCACCTTGGCATGAAGAAGAACACGCCGCACCAGCTCCCGCCACTCAAGCTGGCCCATTTAAAGGCGACTGGCGTGCACTCATCTTGCAGCTTAAGTTGGGCGCCGCAGGCATGCTGGCACAAAACGCGGAGTTAATTGGCTATACCGATAGTTCGATCGAGCTATTGGTAGGTGAAGAACACACCGCCGTTGCAAGCCGTGCCTATCAAGAAAAACTACGTGAAGCGCTTAGCAATCACTTTGGTAAAGATATTTTACTGACCATTACCCTCGGCTCGGCCAGTGGCGACACCCCCGCTGCCATTGCCTTAAGAGAAAAGATGTCCCGCCTTGCAAACGCAACGCAATCTATTCAAAACGATCCCTTTGTACAATCTGTGGTGCGCGATTTTGGAGCGACGGTTATTCCGGACTCTATCAAGCCTTTATAAAGCGATTAGCAGCATAAGCTGTAAAGATTTTGTAGGGAGGGTACTTGCCCACGCGGCAATCCGAGCAAGATAAGCGCTTTGCCCGACCCACATTTTATTAAACCAATGTAAACAGTTTAACCAAGGAGTAACGACGATGTTTGGTAAAGCCGGCATGGGCAATCTGATGAAACAAGCCCAACAAATGCAAGAAAACATGGAAAAAGCTAAGAACGAATTGGCAACCGTAGAAGTAGAAGGCCAAGCCGGTGCAGGCATGGTTAAAGTGGTGATGACTTGTGCCAACGTGGTAAAACGCGTCAGCCTAGACGACAGCCTACTTAGCGATGATAAAGACATGCTAGAAGACCTGATCGCTGCGGCCTTTAACGATGCAGTACGTAAGGCAGAAACAACATCTACAGCAAAAATGGCTGGCTTTACTGCCGGCATGCAACTGCCACCTGGCTTTAAAATGCCGTTTTAATCTGGCTTTTGGGTGCTAAACCTTAAACCACAGGGCACACAAGGGGCATAGAGTCTCGTAGAGAAAACCACGTGTCAGCACGTCTTCTCTATGTGACTCTGCGCTCTCCATTTATTCTGTGGAGCAAGGTGTAGCACCTTTCCACATTCAGCTATAACATTGATCCTTAAGTATATTTTTTAGGGCATTCATCACCGTTTTTTATACTTAAAGAAGCATATGTCCACGCCTCCATCCCTGCATACACTGATCTCCGCATTAAAAACACTTCCTGGTATTGGCCCCAAATCCGCGCAAAGAATGGCTTTTTATTTAATGCAGCGCGATCAAAAAGGCGCAGCAAACTTAGCCACAGCGCTAAATAACGCCTTGGGCAAACTCAAGCATTGCAGCCTGTGCAATACCTTTGCTGAGGTCGATCTGTGTGATGTGTGTAGCGATGAAAAACGCGAACAAAACCTACTCTGCGTCGTTGAAATGCCGACTGATCTGATGATGCTGGAACAAACGCTGGCTTTTCATGGCCGCTATTTTGTCTTGATGGGTAGGCTTAGCCCGCTGGATGGGATTGGCCCTAGCGATATCGCCCTGCAAAGGCTGCTAGAGCGCGCCAGCGATGGCATTGTGGAAGAAGTTATTTTAGCCACCAACTTTACTACCGAAGGCGAAGCCACCGCCCATTATTTAGCAGAAATGTTACGTGCACGCGGGCTAAAAGTAAGCCGTATTGCACGAGGCATGCCCGTTGGCGGCGAGCTAGAACACGTCGATGCCGGTACCCTAGCCCAAGCTATGTTGGAACGGCGTAGCGTTTAAAGGCTCACTAGTGCGTCGACATTTTAGAAAAAAGCTGTAGCACCACCACACCGCTCACGATCAAACTTAAGCCAATAATCGCGGGCCAGTCTGGCTTTTGCCCATAAAGCAACATTGCCCCCACCGTCACCAGCACAATCCCCATCCCCGACCAAATGGCATAAGCCATCCCAACAGGCACGCTTTTTAGTACCATAGACAGCAGCCAAAACGCCATACCATAGCCGATCACCACCACCATACTGGGCATCAAACGACTAAACCCCTCAGTGGCCTTCAATGCCGAAGTAGCCACCACCTCCGCCACAATCGCTAGCGCTAATAATAAATATGCATTCATAAATAAACACCCAAAAACAAGCCCACCATCTTACGATAAGTGAGCTTGCTGTAATGAGCGAATAATTACTAACGCCCCCTCTGACTGAGGCTTACGTAACGAAAAACCCGCGTACTCTAGGGTCTGTTGACGTTTCATTCGCAATTGACCCTTCGGGTTGGCTGCATTTTTGGGGTGGTACGGCGTTAAAACTAGTCAAATCTTGCGTTTTACAGTTGGGCAAATTAAGTCCGACAAGCTGCAATGCTATTCAATTCTTAATCCACTTTCTACATCAAAAATCACCGCCTTACTCATATCCAAGGATAAACGCAGTGTCTCACCCGGCCGTTTAACGGCCCTTGGATGAACACGCGCCACAACAGGGCTGTGATTTATTTCAGTAAAGATCATGGTATCCGGCCCAGTTGGCTCGGTTAATTGCACCAGACAGCCCAAACCATGAACATCGCTTGCCACCACATCTAATTGCTCAGGCCGAATACCCAACAATATCTTTTGTCCCACTCGATTTTTTAATTCTGCACTTTGTTTAACGGCTAAAAATTGAATATCACTTTCCGATTGCAAACTCACCCCAATTACACCGTCTTGCTCGGCCAAATGGCAGGGAATAAAATTCATTGAGGGTGAGCCAATAAAACCTGCCACAAATAAATTTGTAGGCTTTTCGTAAATAGCTTGCGGGCTGCCAAACTGTTGAATCACCCCGTCTTTCATCACCGCTATTTTATCGCCTAGCGTCATCGCCTCTATTTGATCATGCGTTACATAAACAATGGTGGTTTTTAAGCGCTGATGCAATTGCTTAATTTCTGTGCGCATTTCCACCCGCAATTTAGCGTCTAAATTAGAAAGCGGCTCGTCAAATAAAAATAAAATTGGATTTCTAGCCAAAGCGCGCGCCATTGCCACCCGCTGCCGCTGCCCCCCGGATAATTCAGCCGGTTTACGCTGTAACAGCGGGCTAATTTGCAGCATTTTAGATACACGTTCAATAATCTCATCCTGTTCTACTTTAGGCACACCACGCGTTTCTAAACCAAATGCAATATTCTGCCGCACGCTCATGGTGGGATAAAGCGCATAGCTTTGAAACACCATCGCAATATCCCGATCTTTTGGTGGCACATTATTCATTTTTCGCCCAGCGATATAAATTTCACCACTCGTTGGCGCGTCTAAGCCCGCAATAATATTCATGAGCGTAGATTTACCACAGCCAGAAGGCCCTACTAAGATTAGGAATTCGCCCGCTTCAATGGAAATATCAATGCCTTTTAAAATATCAGTATCACCAAAACTTTTGATGATATTTTTAATTGCCAGTGCGCCCATTATTAAATCCTTCTGGTATTAGTGCAGTACCACGTGGGTAAATAAACCCTACCCACCTTAAATAATTAGAAATATTAACCTTTTACCGCACCGGCAGTTAAACCACGCACAAAATATTTACCTGCAAACACATACACCAAAATAGTGGGCAAGGCGGCAATAATGGCAGCAGCCATATCTACGTTATATTCTTTAACCGAGGTGGAGGTATTAGCAAGATTATTTAAACCAACCGTAATCGGCTGGCTATCCCCTGCCGAAAAAACCACTCCAAATAAAAAATCATTCCAGATATTGGTAAATTGCCAAATAAGCGTCACCATAATAATGGGTGTCGACATAGGCAGAATGATTTTAAAGAAAATTCGCCAAAACCCCGCACCATCTAGCCGTGCAGCTTTAATCAGCTCATCCGGGATACCCACGTAGTAATTTCTAAAAAACAAAGTAGTTGAGGCTAATCCACAGACCACATGCACAAACACCAGCCCTGTTGTAGAGCTGGCAATACCCATCCAACCTAAGGTCTGTGCCATAGGCAGCAGCAATACTTGAAACGGCATAAATACGCCAAATAAAATCATGGCAAATATAATTTCAGAACCTTTAAAGCGCCATTTTGCTAAAACATAGCCATTAATTGCACCTAACGCAGTAGAGATTAATACACCAGGAATCACCATTCGTACTGAATTATAGAAATAAGAAGATAAACCGCGGCACTCTACCCCCGTACAAGCAGATGACCAAGCTTTACCCCAAGCAGCAAAAGAAATGTCCGTAGGAAAAGAAAGTAAATTACCGCTTCTGATTTCTTCTAATCCTTTAACTGAGGTAATAAACATCACATAAAGTGGCAATAGATAATAAAAAGCAGTGAGACACAGTACGGTATAAAGCAGGATTCTGCCCAATGTATTAGCCATTCTTTTTACCTCGCAATTCGGAATAAAGATAAGGCACCACTAAAGCGGCCACCGTGGCCAGCATCATCATAGAGCTGGCCGCACCTACACCCATTTGCCCACGGGTAAATGCCATGGCATACATAAAGGTGGCGGGTACATCGGATGAAAATCCAGGTCCACCACCAGTTAAAGCCATGACTAAATCAAAGCTCTTAATTGCGATATGCGATAAAATCATTAGGGTAGAAAAAAATACCGGCCTTAAAGCTGGAAGGATTATTTTCCAATATATTCTGGATAAATATGCGCCATCAATTTGCGCTGCTTTTATAATTGAATCATCAACCCCACGCAAACCCGCCAAAAACAATGCCATTACAAAACCTGAAGATTGCCATACACCGGCAATTACCACGGTATAAATTGACATCTCTGAATTGACTAACCAATCAAAGGTAAAATGAATAAATCCCCAGTCATGCATGAGCTTTTCCAAACCCAAACCAGGATTTAACATCCATTTCCACGCGGTGCCCGTTACGACAAAAGATAAAGCCATTGGGTACAAATATATAGTACGCAATATGCCTTCCCCCCGTATTTTTTGATCTAGAAAAATAGCCAAACCAATCCCAATTGCCATACCACTACCAATAAATAAACTCGCAAAAATAAATAGATTTTTTACTGCAACCCACCAACGCTCATTTTCAAACAATATTTGATATTGCGCCAACCCTGCCCAGGTTAAATTAGGCATTAAGCGCGAGGTGGTAAAAGATAAATAACCATTCCAAATAATAAAACCATATAAAAAGATCAGCGTTAATAAAAAAGACGGCGCTAGAACGAGGCGCGGCAGCCAGCGCTCTGTGAAGCCGTAATGCGCCTCTTGAGCTGATATAGACATGGGTTTCTCCGGCAGCGAATGATTCAGTAAGAGGCAGCCTTGCTGCCCCTTGGCAGTACTAACTTATTTTGTTTTTGCAGCCGCCGCTAATTTAACGCTAGCTTGCTGAGCGGTCATTGAATCATTATTCCAAAATTGCGAAATCACATCCGCTACAGCACCTTGGGTGGCGGAATGCATCGCCATACCGTGCGCCCAAGACGGGAGTAAAGATCCTTTAGCAGATGTTGCTTTAAAGTCTTCAGCCGATTTTTTGCCGCAATCATCAAATTTGCTCATATTCATGCCTTGGCGCACGGGAATCGAGCCTTTATTCAAGTTAAACACTTCTTGAAACTCTGGACTCATCAATGTAACCGCCAAATCTTTCTGCCCTTTTTCAGCGTCTTTATTCGGCAGTTTGAACATCGCAAAGCTATCGATATTAAAAGTGTACGCTGCAGCCGTACCTGGGGCAGCTACACAGAGAAAGTCTTTACCTGGCACTTTACCCGCGGCTAAAAATTCACCCTTAGCCCAGTCACCCATAATTTGCATAGCAGCCTTGCCATTAATCACCATCGACGTGGCTAGATTCCATTCGCGGCCAGGGGCATTTTTATCGGTATAAGGCTTGAGTTTTTTGTAGGTCGTAAGCACCTTAATCATATTGGCGCTTTGTAGCGTGGCGGGGTCGAGTTGAATAAAGGCTTTTTTATAGAAATCACTGCCACCCACACCCAGTGCAACGGCTTCAAACACAGTAGCGTCTTGCCAAGGCTGCCCACCATAGGCCAAGGGCTGGATACCTGCTTTTTGCAAAGCATCGGCGGCTTTAAAAAACTCATCCCAAGTTGTTGGCACCTTGGCGTTGGCTTTTTTAAATAACTCAGGATTCACCCACAGCCAATTTACCCGATGCACATTCACTGGAGCGGCAACATAGCTGCCTTTATATTTCATTACATTTGCCACAACAGGAGGCAAAAGCTTATCCCAGCCTTCTTTTTTTGCGACATCATCAAGAGATGCTAGTACACCTTCATCACCCCATTCTTGAATAGAGGGGCCTTTGATTTGTGCTGCTGCGGGTGGCTGCCCAGATACAACGCGGGTTTTAAGCGCCGTCATGGCGTTATCCCCTGCGCCACCTGCTACTGCAAAATCTTTCCACTTGTGCCCTTTGGCCTCAAGCATTTTTTTAAGTTCGACTGCGGCTTTAGCTTCTCCGCCAGAAGTCCACCAATGTAATACCTCTACATCAGCAGCGTGCACAGAAAATGCAATAGAAAAACTCGCCGCCAGCAAACTCACTTTCAGTTTTTTCATCATCGATTTCCTCTCGTTGAATACGCACCTAAGTGTATCTGTACGCTGGACTTACTTTATGCCAAAGGCAAGAGTAATTCAAATGAGGCGAAATACGACTGGGCAATAAACTTAGGGTCTGTTGACGTTTCATTCACAATTGCGCTGAGCCGGAAAACGGCCAGGCACAAGGCGTGTGACGAAGACAATAACTGGTTATTGTCGAGGAGCATAACGCAGTGAATGGCCATTTTCCGGCTCAGCCCTTCGGGTTTAGCCCATTTTTGGGGCTGCACGGCGTTAATAATCGCTCATGGTACGTGTACCATGTCACAATTTTCTCCTTGTTCAGCCCCAAAACTGGGCCAAACGCCGCCGTGAATGAAACGTCAACAGACCCTAGGGCGAACACCCTATCAAGGTAGAAATATAGTTTATTTTAAAGGTGGATAAATATGGGCTAGCTTGGCGCTAGCCATATTTTTATGGCTTCGTTTATGCCAAGCAAAGCCGATTAAACTGCAGCACTTAAAACAGTTCGTATTGTTGCCCCCCAAAACAAGCAACAACACGAACCGAAAACTTAGGCCTAAATCTCAGAAATTTGCACGCCTTTTAAAGAGGCCGCTAAGCCCCCTGCTGAGCGAACTTTTAGCTTGGTATAGATACGAGCACGATGCACTTCAACCGTTTTAATGCTGATTTCTAATTCATCAGCTATTTGCTTATTAAGCCGCCCAGTTAATAGCTCACGCAATACCTCACGCTCACGCGGGGTAAGACTTTCTAAGCGCTCATCTAAGGATTGGCGGGCATTCCAAGCACTGCGCGCTTCTTCATCCCTCGCTAAGCAAGCTTCGATTCTAGAAACCAACAAACTATAATCGCAAGGTTTTTCTAAGAAATCCATTACCCCATCTTTTACCGCAGCAACGGCCATAGGCACATCGGCGTGGCCGGTTAAGAAAATAACTGGCGGCAAATAAAAAGATGTTTTTAGCTCACTATATAGCTCAAGACCACTCATGCCCGTCATACGGACATCAATAATTAAGCAACTATAATCTGCCGCATCCGCTTCATTTAGAAAGTGCTCTGCAGACTCAAAACCAAACACCGGCCATTGATGAGCTTCAAATAAAATTTGTAGCGCGTCACGTACAGCAGAGTCATCATCAATTACAGCAATAGGTCGCATACAATTACCTTTAATAGATAGTAATAATTCAAAAGCGCTAGGGAATAAGCGTAATCACTTCTCACATCATCATTCAATCTACATATAAAAATATAATCAGTGATTAAGACAAAACAATAGGGAGGCGAAAAATAAAACAACTGCCACCACCAGGATTAGCTTGAATCTTTAAATGCCCTTGATGCTGCTCAATGACCGAGCGGCAAATATTCAAACCAATCCCCATCCCCTCGGGTTTACTGGTGTAAAAAGATTGAAACAACTTAGTAGGATCTGAAATCCCTGAGCCACGATCCGCCACACAGACCTCTAACCAATCTTTACCGGTCGCAGTAGATACTCTGATCTCCCTTTGCTCTATCGGGGTATCAATCATCGCTTCCATACCATTCTTTAATAAATTAAACAGCACCTGCTCCAGCATCACCCCATCCCCCATCACTTTGGGCAAGTCGTCTTCTAAATCGATCAGAATACGACTATGGTATTTCCGTGCCATAGGCTCGAGTAGCTGCAATGGTATGGCTAATAGCTCGGTCAAATCGCACACCTCACTTTTTGAAGCACGCCGCGATGAGAAATTGCGAATCCCGCTGATAATTTGCCCTGCCCTACGTGCTTGCTCGCCCATTTTGACCAAGATATGCCGCACCGAGTTTTTCTCATCCCTTGATAATATTTCTTCGCCTGCTGCAGCATAACCCGCAATGGCGGCCAAAGGTTGATTCAACTCATGGGCAAGGCTAGAAGCAAGCTCCCCCATACTGACTAATCTTGCCGTATGTTGTAATTTTTCTTCACGGCTACGGCCCTCTTCTGCTGCTTGCCGTCTTTCAGTGATATCAGCCGCAATCTCTAGCCACACACCAAGGCCATCTACCCATTGAATACGGCGACGCTGAATTAAAAACCAACGGCCACTCACTGGGTCAAGCCGTTCTGCTTCTGACACCCCGTGTGGCAGCAGCGGACACATGCAGCAATCACCATCGGCAAACAGTGGGAATGTATCGCTATGATGGCGATTACGGTAGCGCACCACGCCGCTACTCACATCAAATACGGACACCGCAGCATCTAAGCCTTCCAGTACCGTCAGTAGCTGCTTGCGAGACTCCGCCAGCGCCTCACGCTCACGCTTGATGTCCGTTACATCGTATAAAGAAGCCATCCAACCACGATGCTCGCCCCGGCCATCTACCAAGCGTGATGAATACAACCGCACATCAAAGCGCTCGCCATCTCGGCGCATAAAGCGCAGCGCAAAACCATTACTTGGGCACTCTCCAGACATCAAAGATTGCCATGCATTGGCACAAACGCTGAGCTCTTCTGGAGCCCAATATGGCATAGGCGAGGCCTTGCCAAGTAATTCCACTTGGCTACGCCCCACCATGCTACAAAAAGCCAAATTGGCATAAATTAAATGCCCAGCCGGATTAATCGCTAATAAACCAGTCGTTAAAGAGTCTTCCATGGCTGCACGAAAGCGCATTTCATCACGCAGTGCATCTTCCGCTTGTTGACGTTGCTGCATGCGCTTTCTGAGTAAGCGCAGAGCCAAAATTAAGGCTACTAATAGAGCAAACACCACCCCTAGCAACCAAAGCTGGGTTATTGAGGTTTGTTCATGCCGCACACTGGCACGTAATTTAAGCCCATGCCCCAATGGTTCGAAACCAACTGAACGGCTAACACCTGCCATATTGAGACGAGCATCACGGGGAGCAAGCACAGCGCCATTACTATCGAGCAATGATAAATCGTAGCGCTGCACCATCCACCAAGGCACTCGCTGCTGCAAAATAGCCGGTAATGCATACGTGGCTAAAACTGAGCCTAAATAAACTGTGCCACGAAATGCAGGCACCACCAACACCATTTGAGCCACTTTGGGCTCGCCCACCATAATCACATTTGAATATAAAACATAGCCTAAAGTAGCCGCGCCATCGAGTACCTCAAGTAAAATAGGATCATTCAACGGCACTAAGTTTTGGGGGCGTGAACTATACGCAGGTAATCCCCAAACGCGATTACCTACTGAATTTACATAATCAACGGAAAGCATTTCTGGCGATGCGCGCAATAGGCTATCTGCCCTTGCCCGAAAATCTTCTTCATGCAAAGCACTAGCTGCAATGCCATAGGCAAGATTTTCGATCGCATTCTGATTGGTTTGCAAATGCAAACGCAGCCCTTGTTCTTGCCAAAGTAAATCCTGCGACAAGACGGTATCTTGGGCATTGCGCACTTGCCGGTAATCTAGCCAAACAAAACTAGCCAATGCCAACAAGACCAAAATGATGGCTATATATGCCAGCCACCAGAGCCAATGTTGGCCAATTCGGCGTATTAAGGAAGAAATCATGCGTGGAGGATAGGGTGCATTGTGCTTATTTCCCCATAGGGTAAAACCCTGAGCATAAAAGACCACTGATTTATAACAAAAAAAATGCCGAAGCAAAACTGCTCCGACATTTTTTAAAAATTAAATTTCAATAAAACCAGACCGTGCAAATTAATCGCGACTATTACCAGTAAAAGCCATAATTAAATGTAACAAGCTAGTAAATAGATTGTAGACATTCAGATAAAGGCTCAGCGTGGCGCTAACATAATTGGTTTCGCCACCATTTACAATGCGGCTCACGTCATACAAAATAAAGCCAGAGAAAATCATCACAGCTACTGCTGAAATAGTCAGCGACAGGGCAGGGATTTGGAAAAAGATATTAGCCAAAGCCGCCAAGATGATCACAACCACACCGATCATCAAAAATTTCCCCATAAAGGAAAAATCTTTCTTAGTAACGGTGGCAATCGTGGCCAAAGTAAAGAAGATTGCCCCTGTACCAATTGCCGCTAGGCCAATCATTTCTGCGCCATTGCTAAAGCGCAAAGCCATTTGCAACATTTGCGATAACCACAAGCCCATAAACCCAGTGTAGCCCAGCAGAATAAACACACCTGCTGCGCTTTCTTTAGTTTTTTCAATCGCATAAAACGAGCCAAAGCTTACTGCCATAAAGACAACAAAGCCTATCAGCGGGGACATGCGAAACTGCATGGCAACGCCTAAGTAAGCGCCAATAGCAGTTGGCACCATGGTCAGCGCCAGCATAAAATAAGTGTTACGTAATACGCGATTACGCTCCGTTGACAGCGCTGAGCTGCCATAAGCTAAGCTATTTAGTTCCATTCTCGTGTGTCTCCATTCTCACGGACTAGCCGCGTATGTCAGATAGATTGGTATGATTCAAAAAAGTTTCAAGCCGTTGCAAAGAAACTTTCGATCTCGGCCAATTTAACTTGGGATAATTTTTTAGGCGACCAATTGGGCTGATCATCTCTGTCGATCAGTTTAGCACGTACACCTTCATGAAAATCGCCGTGGCGCAAACAATTTCTTGCACCTAACCATTCCATTTCCACCACTTCATCGTAAGAAAGAGCCTGCGCTCGCAACGCCATTTCCCACGTCAGAAAAATAGAAGTAGGTGAGCCTGCCGCTTGCAGCTCAGCGGCCAAGCGTAAGGCAGGTGCATCGCCTTGATAAGACTGAATACGCTCACAAATCGTGAGTAAATCATCCCCCGCACAGATGCGCTCCACCTCATCGGCCAGTGGCAACCATACCGATGCTGGCAAAACACATGGCCACACGGCAGAAAGCGCCGATAAAGCACCACTGGCAAGCTCTGCGTCCTGCTTGCCTTGCCCGCTCCATGGTAGGTCTTGCAGCACCCCCATTAATGCAGCAAAAGTATCTGCAGGCAAGGCAAATTCCGCTGCACCAAAGGCCAGCGCATCGGTTGCATTTAAACGGCTGCCGGTTAGCGCAAGTAAGCGGCCGAGATTGCCTTCTAATTGCTGTAGCCAAAAGCTAGCACCCACATCAGGGAAAAGACCAATACTAATTTCTGGCATGGCCAAAACGCTAGATTCGGTCACGATACGATGACTGGCTGCCGCAAAAATACCCCAGCCCCCGCCCATCACAATGCCATTGCCCCAAGCCATAACCGGCTTAGGAAAGCGATGTAACTCACGGCAAAGATCGTACTCATGGCGGAAAAAATCATCCCCCTCGTGTAAAAAATCCGCGTCACTCATGGCATGGTAAAGCGCCCGAATATCCCCTCCTGCGCAAAAAGCCCGCTCGCCCTCACCCCGAACCAATAGCGCCACAATCTTTTCATCGTTTCGCCAGATTTCTAATTGCTCACGAATCTTTAACACCATGGCAAGGCTTTGCGCATTCAACCTAGCCGATGCCAATAAAATTTGGCCTAAGAACAAACCATTGCTCAGCGCTATCTGCTGAAAATGAACCATCTTTTTTCCTTACAAGATAGAAGGGCACTGCATATCCGCCGCCCTATAAATGATTAGCCTCCTGTACCGCCTACGGTCAGCCCGCCATCAATGCGCAAGGTTGGCTGCCCCACGCCAACAGGCACGCTTTGGCCTTCTTTGCCGCAGGTGCCCACGCCTGGGTCTAGCGCCATATCGTTACCAATCATTGATACGCGGGTAAGTACATCGGGGCCATTGCCAATCAATGTTGCGCCTTTTACTGGGTACATCAGCTTGCCCTCTTCTACCCACCAAGCTTCAGCCGCAGAGAACACAAACTTTCCGCTGGTAATATCTACCTGCCCCCACCAAAGTTTACCGCATACAAGCCACGCTTGATCGAGGCGATGATTTCTTCGGGTGGCACGCTGCCGCCTTCCATTAGGGTATTGGTCATACGTGGCATAGGCAGGTGAGCAAAGCTTTCACGGCGGCCATTACCTGTTAGCGGCATATCCATCAGGCGGGCATTCAGGCTATCTTGCAAATAGCCTTTTAAGATACCGTCTTCAATCAATACAGTGCGCTGCGTTGGATTCCCTTCATCGTCAATATTGAGCGAGCCACGGCGATCGGCGATCGTGCCATCGTCAACCACGGTTACACCTTTAGCCGCAACTTGCTGACCCATCTTTCCACTAAAAGCCGATGAGCCCTTGCGGTTAAAGTCACCCTCTAAGCCATGGCCTATTGCTTCATGCAATAAAATGCCTGGCCAGCCAGACCCCAAGACCACGGTCATTTCACCCGCTGGTGCTGGACGAGCGTGTAAATTGAGCACCGCTTGATCTACTGCTTTTTTGGCGTAATCCAGCACGATGGCGTCATCAAAGTAGCCGTAAGCAAAACGGCCACCACCACCTGCACTCCCCTGCTCACGCAGGCCATTCTCTTCCACAATCACTTGAATAGAAAGACGGCACATCGGGCGCACATCGGCAGCACGATGCCCATCGTGGCGCGCCACATAAATCACTTCAAACTCAGAAGCTAGGCTTGCCATCACTTGAACTACGCGTTTATCTAAGCAGCGAGCGGTACGCTCAATTTTTTCTAGCAAAGCCACTTTAGCCAGCTCATCAAGGCTTGCCAGTGGGTCAACCGGCTGATACAGAGCATGCCCCACCACATCACGCGTCAGCGCCACAGTATTTTGCCCACCTTGGCGGCCAATCGCTCGTGTCGCCGTGGCAGCTTGGCTTAAGGCGGCCATGCTGATGTCGTCAGAATAGGCAAAGGCGGTTTTTTCACCCGAAACAGCGCGAATCCCCACCCCAGTATCAATATTAAAACTACCTGACTTCACAATGCCTTCATCTAAGCTCCATGCCTCGCTACGGCTATATTGGAAATACAGGTCAGCGTAATCAATATCGTGCGTTAGCATCTGCCCAAACACTTGATCGAGCTTGGCATCATCAAGGTTAAAAGGGGTTAGCAGCGTTTGGCGGGCCGTTTCTAAATGGGTCATGGGGTGTCATCGCAAAGGGTGAATCAGATTATTGAAAGGTATTACACACTATCTTCAAGAAGCAGGGAAGGCTAGAAATCCTTTTAAGGCGAAATGTCTATGGAAACGCCCACGGGACAGAGCAAACAAAACACGCGTGGGCATAAAAATTACCCACCCTAGCAGCCTGTCGGACTTAAGACTGATCTACTACGAAAAAGCCGGATTTGGCTATATTTCACGCATTTTCTCGTTGAATAGCCAGCTATTCGCCTCAAAAACCCACGAAATCTGTCTCAAACCGGTCTTTCCCTCGCTACGATCGCTTAGTCCGACAGGCTGCTAGTGTCTGTTGACGTTTCATTAACCATTGCGCTGAGCCGGAAAACGGCTAGGCACAAGGCATGTGACGAAGGCAATAACGGGTTATTATCGAGGAGCATCACGCAGTGAATGACCATTTTAAGTCTGGCTTTTGGCCAAATACAAGTTATAGCAAGCGGTGCGTCAAAGCTGGCAGGATGCGTCTTACTCTATCCATTTGGCTAGATTTTAATTCCGCCAGTACTACACCCTCTCCCTTCGATTGGCAGGCGAGTACTTTGCCCCATGGATCGATTAGCATGCTGTGGCCAAAGGTATGACGGCCGGTGATATGCTCTCCGCCCTGTCCTGAGGCAATCACATAACATTGATTTTCGATTGCACGGGCGCGCAGCAGTACTTCCCAATGCGCCTCGCCAGTAGTCTGGGTAAATGCAGCAGGCAGAACGATAAAATCGAGTGGCAACATAGCGCGGAAAAACTCAGGAAAGCGTAAGTCATAACAAACCGATAAACCCACGCGGCCAAACGGCGTATCAAAGGCCACTGGCCGATGGCCTGCGGCAATGGTATCGGCCTCACAGAAATGCTCCGCGCCATTATCAAAACCAAACAAATGCATCTTGTCGTAACGCGCCACGCACTCACCTACGGGCGAATACACTAGGCAGCTATTATTCACGCGAATTTCATCATCGCACGCCAATGGCACGGTACCCCCAACCAGCCAAACCCCATGTTCAACGGCGGTTTGGGCCAAAAAATATTGAATAGGCCCATCGCCAAACGGCTCTTTAATCGCCAGCTTATCGCGGTCTTGTTTGCCCATAATGGCAAAATACTCAGGGAGCACCACCAGCTGTGCCCCCGCCTGAGCTGCCTCGCCAATTAAACGTGCGGCAGTGGCTAAATTGGCTCCTACTTCAGGCCCAGAAACCATTTGAATCGCTGCGGCAATCAAGGTATTCATGTTGGCTCCTATTTATTTCTAGCAAAGGGCAGACGGCTGAGAGGGCTACTTACCCCTTTAATTTGTGGGTCTAACATACTGCCGGTAATGTCGTACTCGTAAGCCACCAACTGGCCGAGCGGGTCTTTAAATACTCTTTGCAGTAAAAACGTTGCCACCCCTATGACAGGATTAATAATCGTTGTTGCCACCGCTACACTGTCCCCAATCACCGGTACAATCCTCACACGTAAATTTTGTGTGGCGCCCATAAAGTTAGCATCGCCCCTGAATAGTACTTGTGCTGCGGGGCCTGCAATCACCAAATTATCGGTACGTGCTACGCCTCGATCGATCACGCTATCGCCCCTAATTGAATCAAACTCAAAGCCTTCAGAGAACACATCTCTAAAATCGAGCTGCACACGGCGCGCCAAGGATTGCAGGCTTAAGATGGACAACAAACGCCCTACACCTGGATCGATCTTTGCAAACTGACCAGCTTCTACATCTATCCTCAGCTTGCCTTGCAAGGTGGATAAATCTGGCGGGAACAGCTCCCCATCCCATGCCACATCGCCGCTTAATTTAGCAGGGGCACGGCGCATCGTATCCGGGACGCCTAGGCGGGTCAGTAATTTGCCAGCGTTTTCGCTTTCCATCGAAAAATGACCACTGGTGCGCCCAAGGTTTTTTGCCCAAACACCACTCATATTCAGCTTACCATCGGGGTTGCTGATATTTACCCCATTCAAACGCCAATTTTCCCCTTGCTGAACCGCACTCACATCCAGCTTACCCAAAGCATAATTTTTATATCTGAAATCATTCACGGCTAAATCAAGGGCTGGCAACTGCTGTAAAGGCGTAGCCAGCGGCACGGTACCATAAGCAGGGAAAGGCAGCCAAAGCTTGCTTAAATGGCTAGTTAACTTCCCCTTATCTTTTGCACTCCAGTCAAAAGCCCCCGCCAACTCTTTACTATCTAGCGAGCCTTTCCAGCTTGAATCGCTCTGCTCCTGCGCCTTAAGCTTAAATTCATTAAGCTGTCTTCCCCAGCCCATCAAACGATTAATACGTAAATCCAATTGCAAGGGTAAAGGCCGCGCGCCCGCAGACTCTGTTTTAAACTCATCCGCTAAATCGAGCCACGCTTGCGCATTCAGCTCTGGCAAGCTCCCTGACACACTGACGCCTGCCTTGGGCAGAGTGGGTAAAGCACCCGTCCCCAACACCAGTTGCCCTTTCAGCTTACTAATAGCCTCTGGTGGCTGGTTTGCTAGCGCAGCTTGTGCTGGCGGGTTACCCAGTAATAATTGCAATTGCACGCTTTTATCGTAAGCCCATTCAAGTTGAGTTGCCTCTTGCGTCCCCCCTTGGATACGCAAACGCATCGGTCGACTTTCCCCGCTCGTTTTTGCCATAGGCGCTGGCAAATCAATGACTAAGCCCTGCAATGGGGATTGCACACTTAGAGCATACTGCGACTGGCCAGCACTGAGGCTAGCCTGATAGGTGACTTTGCCGTGTAAGCGCTGCTTTAATGGCAGGCTATAGCGCTCTGCCACATCTTGAATCTCAGCTTGCCCATTCATATTCAACAGCAAATTACCTTGGGCGTTGCTTGCACCAGATAGTTTTAAAGGCCCGCCTAAAGCTTGCGCCTTTGCATCTTTAATCGTGAGCGTGTGCTCAGTAAAGGCAATCCGCCCTGCCGCTTTTTCCAACAGCGGCACAGCGCCTCCAAAATCGAGCTTATTATCTAAAAAGTGATATTCGCCAGAAATCTTGCTGGCATCGGTGTGCTCCAATGGGATGGATAGCTCCAAAGCCAGCTCGCCATTGCCGCCGGCTTTTAAATCATCGGTAAAGCCTGAGGTACTTTCCTTAACTGGGCTTTTGTGCACAAACTGTAAGAACTCGCTCGTTGCGCCCTGCGCCCTGCCTTTCACCTTTAAAATGGGTGAATCACTGTCCATTTCTGCAATCGATACTGCAACATTACGCAGCTCTGCGCCAAAAATCTTGCCCGATTTAGCGCGAAGATCCATCGCTGCCCCATGAAAATCTAGCGCAGCATCAATATGATCAATACTTGGCCAGTCATCCGCATAAGAAAGCCCTACATTCTTGGCGTCGGCAGTAATTTTAAACACGCCATCTTTAGGGTCATGAAAAGGAAATTGCTGCAAATTACCGCGTAATTGGGCTCGGCCGTTGACGGCCTTGCCACTCAATAACGATGTTTTTAGCCAATCCAAGGTGTCATCCCCTACCGCTCTGGGCAAATAGAGATAGGCGCGTTTGGCTTGCAACTCAAGAATCTCACCTTTTAAATCTAAGTAGCCTAAACCTGAGCCTGGCCATTGGTATTGAGCACTAACGCGGATATCTGTGTCGTCATTGCTTAGCATAGCCTTAGCCACATCCAGCTTCCAGCCCTTACCCGCACGCTGCCAAGTCGCGGCAAAGCCCGCCTTATCAAAGTGCAAAGGCTCAAGAAATTGAGCTGGAATCGTTAGCGATAAATCATCACTTACAATGCTGCCCTTACCGCCCGCCTGATCAAACTTTGCATTTACATCAAGGCGGCCCAGTTGAGGCAAGCCAAGTTGCGGTAATGCAAGCTCTAAAGATTTAGCATCGATGTCTGCACTAAACAGCTTGGCACTCTGCCATGGGCCTTGCCAGCGGACGCTAAACTGATCCACTTCTCCCTTCAAACTAGCGTCTTGAAACTCTGCAGGCAGCCATGCCGATAGTGCTGCCAAACCATTTAGGCTGATGGCTTGGCCATCTAAAAGCTGCACGCCGGCCTTATCGCGCCGATAATTCACGCTACAATCTTGGCAAAGATCACCGCTTACAGTTGTGATATGTGCAGCTTTTAAACGTAATGACTGCTCGCGCTGATCATCCTGCCAAATAAAGCCGCCCTCAAACATCGGCAAATACAAAGCCTGTGGTGCTTCAGGCCAAGCCACAGCTAAATGATTCAGTTTTAACTGGGTGTCGATTTTTTCAATACGCGCTTGCGCAAAATGCAGCGTGGCTCGTACGCCCCCCACTCCGCTCAAACGGCTAAGCGACGGCGCGGGCCATTGCTCAAAGAGTTGTTTTAAATCCACACGTGGGAAATCTAGCTTGATTTTCCCCGACCAATTTCGCCATTCGCCCACGTCATTGCCACGCCAATTACCCGACAAAACCAAAGTATCTGCAAGAGCTGAAGGAGGCTTAACGGAAACCTCAAACCGGTGCCGGCCAAATCTCTGTTTGATATCTAAATCTAAAGCGGCAAACACTTGCTCGCTAGCGCTGGTTTGCTCATCCAGCCAACTCAGCTGGCCACCGGTTATAGTTAACTCGCCCTGCGCCAGCAACCAATTAATAAAGCGATTGTCATCCTTAGCGGCCCCCGTCTGCACTTGAAAACCCGCCACAAACCACGTCCCTGTTTGATCTCGGCGCAAAGTGAGCTGCGGCGCAACGGTGGCTAAGCGGCTAAATAGCAACTCTCCACGCAGCAAGGACCACCAAGATAAATCCGCATCGACTGAGGTGAGCTGTAAACCAGGTAGCGTGCCCTTATGCACTTTAAAATCATCAATCCGTACAAAAGGATGAATGCCACGCCAGCCCCCGACAATCGCCCCATGCTAATTTGGCTAGCCGTCGCGGTTTCCAGCTTTTGCACCAGCCAAGGCCGATACTCATCAAGACGAGGCAAAACATAAAACTGCCAAGCAAAAACAGTAGCGAGCAGCAGCAAAGCCACAGCCGCAAGCAAGCGCAGCAACAAGCGGTAATGCCAGTGCATAAAAGAGATAAAGCGTTGCAAATAAGGAGAGAAAACAGGCATTTCGAGCGGCTCGGACATGCCAAAAGATGGCAGTGCTATGTTAGGCTTAGTCAGGCTTTGTTAAGATTTAAGCAGTAAGCCAAGAGTCAACAGAGCCCGTCAGTTAGGGAATTATGATTTTAACCGTTTTTGAGCCACTACCGATGAATGATCTCACGCAAAATGCGAATTCCTTACTTGCCCCAGCCTTGGCCCATAGTCGATATCTGCAACAACTCTTCCTAAGGCATCCAAATTTAGCCGAGGCTACGCTGGCAAACATTGCCCAGCCCTTCACAAGGCAAGCGATGGAACAAGCGTTGAGCAACTTGCAAGGCTTGGACGACCACGCACTTAAACAGCATTTACGCCGCTTACGGCAAGCCGTAATGGCAAAACTCATCAGCCGTGAGCTAGCAGGGCTAGCCACACTACAAGAAGTCATGCACACCATCAGTGATTTAGCAGAAATCAGCCTTAGCTCTGCCCTCGCCTGGGTATCGCAGCCGGATGCACGCTATGGTCAACCGATCGGTGAAGAATCGGGCCAAGTTCAAGAATTGATTATTGTTGGTATGGGTAAGCTGGGCGGGCGTGAGCTGAATGTATCCTCCGATATTGATCTGATTTTTATTTTTCCCGAAGACGGTCAAACCACCGGCCCGCGCAAAATTAGCAATTCAGAATACTTTGCCCTGATTAGTAAACGCCTCATCAGCCTGATCGGCGATATCAGCGATGATGGTTTTGTATTTAGAGTGGATATGCGACTGCGCCCCTTTGGTAGTGTTGGCCCACTGGCCTGTAGCTTTGACTCGCTGGAAGGCTACCTGCTCACCCAAGGCCGTGAGTGGGAGCGTTATGCGTGGATTAAAGCGCGCGCTTTGTCGGGAGATGAAGCAGGCTTGATGCAACTGGTCACACCCTTTATCTATCGCAAATACCTAGATTACGGTGCTTACCATTCGATGCGTGAGCTGCACAGCCAAATCCGCCGCGAAGTAGCCCGCAAAGATAAGATCGACAATATCAAACTGGGGCCGGGTGGCATTCGTGAAATCGAATTTATCGGTCAAGTTTTTCAGCTGATCCGTGGTGGGCGCAATAAAAACCTACAGCTACGCCCCACGCAAGCAATTTTGGAAGAACTTGCCCAGCAAGGAACGCTTAGCCATGCGGCCGTGGCCGAGCTACAAGAAGCTTATTGTTTCTTACGCAATTTAGAACACCGCTTAATGTATCTGGACGATGCTCAAACGCAGATGCTGCCCCTAAATACAGAAGACCAAGCACGTATCGCGCACAGTATGCAGTTTGCTGATTGGGCACAATTTTGTGAGCAGCTCGCGCTATATCGGCACCGCGTGTCTCAGCATTTTGAGCAGGTATTTGTGCTACCGCCTGACGAGGGAGATGCCCACCCACAGGCCGCCATTTGGCAATCCGCCCAAGACGGCGATAGCAGCGATTTAGCGGCGCTAGGCTTTGAAAACCCCGCTGAAATCAACCGCCGTTTGGCCTCTTTGCAAAGCAGTAACCGCTATTTGCAAATGCCAGATCGTTGCCGTAAACGCGTTGATAGCATTTTACCCCCCTTAATTAAAGTATCCGCAGGCTTTCATAACCCAGATGCCACCTTCACCCGTATTTTAGATTTGCTCGAAGCCATCAGCCGCCGCGAGTCCTATTTGGCGTTATTGGCCGAGCACCCACAAACCCTAAAACGCTTGGCCAGCCTTTATAGTGCCAGCCCTTGGGTATCCCAATATTTAACGCGCCATCCTATTTTGCTCGATGAGCTACTTGATTTCCGCCTACTAGAAGAGCTGCCCGATTGGCCTAAGCTTGGCAAAATACTGCGGCAAGAGCTTAACGATTTAGGCGATGACACCGAAGCCAAAATGGATTGCTTACGCCATTTTCAGCACGCTCAAATATTTAGATTAGTAAATCAAGATTTAGGCGGCTTACTGGTTTTGGAAACCGTATCGGACCATTTATCCGACTTGGCTGATTTAATGTTGACCGTTACTTTAGAGCAAGTTTGGCAAGAGTTGAGCATAAAACACCAACCTAAGCCCCAATTCGCCGTCATTGGTTATGGCAAGTTAGGCGGTAAAGAGCTGGGCTTTGCTTCGGATTTAGATATCGTTTATCTCTATGAGGACGATCATCCTAATGCCACCGAAATCTATGCAAAGTACGCCAAACGGGTAGTCAACTGGCTCACCGCACTCACCCCTGCAGGCCATCTTTATGATATCGATCTACGGCTGCGCCCCAATGGCGCTTCAGGGCTTTTGGTTTCTAGCATCGGCGCATTCTCACAATATCAAAGAGAATCGGCATGGGTTTGGGAACACCAAGCCCTCACCCGCGCCCGTTACTGCGCGGGTGATAAAGTGGTAGGCAATGCTTTTGAAGTGATTAGAGAGGATATTTTATGCGCACCGCGTGATCTAGAAAAACTGCGCTTTGATGTGCGCACCATGCGTGATCGCATGCTAGAAACCCACCCCGCCCACCCTGAAGATGTGAAACACGTGCGTGGCGGTATTGTGGATATCGAATTTATCATGCAATACCTGATCCTTGCCCATGCCAAAGAGCATAAGGAATTTTGCCTAAACACCGGCAATATCGCGCTATTAGCCACCGCAGCACAGCAAGGGCTGATTCCCTTAAACGCGGCGCATTTAGCAGCCGATGGCTACCGCGAATTACGTCGTCTGCAACACAGCAGCCGGCTAAATGGCACAGAGCTTACGCCAAAAATGCTGCTACCCATCCAGCCACAATTGGCGGCGGTAAGGCTACTCTGGCAAACACTATTCGGGGAGCATATAGAGCAGAGCTAATACTGTTTTAAAGCGGGGGCTTGAAGCTGGCATTTGCAAAAAAAATGGCGTCTTGCTCCCACCCTAAAAAAGATGAGATCCATATAAACGATTAAACCCGCTTTAAACGTCTACATAGGCGGCTGGAAAATCTAAAAAGTGCACGGCGGCTGTGCCATTGGGTAGGTAATCAGCCAGCAAATAGGCTTCTTCTTTAATACGAGCCATCAGTGCAATCACATAATGGGCTTGGAGGTTCACTTCAAACCAAAACTCTTTGCGCCAAACGGGCTGCAAACCGACCTCTCCGCTAGGCTCCAACTCGTTTATTGAAGCTTGGCGAAACTCAAAACCTAAGGCGGCCAAAAACTCCGCAAATTCAGGCCCACTATGCGTCACCTCTAAAACAAAAGCGGCCATTCTCGGCGCAATTTGCTGCATATTCACATAAATATGGGTGTCAAATGCAGTTTGCGCGGCTTGCATACAACGGCTGCAAAAAAAACCAGAGCGCGGCGCGTATTCACTCTCATCCCCAGCAACATCAGCCAAAGGTAAGATTGGATGCCCACAACTATGAAACGAATCAGCCCCAAATCTTTCCATTTTGCACCGAATGTGAAAGCAAAGATTAATATATTATAGTTGAATCCAAAAAAAAGCACCCACTGAATGTGGATGCTTTTCTTACAAAATCAAACACTTAGCTCGCAGCAACTTCTGCTTTTTGGCGTAAGCGAATATGCAACTCACGCAATTGTTTTTCATCCACACTATTTGGCGCATCGGTCAACAAGCACTGAGCACGTTGTGTTTTAGGGAAGGCGATCACATCACGGATCGATTCTGCACCCACCATTAAAGTCACCAAACGATCCAGACCAAACGCTAAACCACCGTGTGGAGGCGCGCCAAACTGCAGGTTTTCTAGCAAGAAACCAAACTTGTTTTGTGCTTCTTCCGCATCAATTTTCAGCGCGCGGAATACTTTTGACTGCATTTCTTCGCGGTAAATACGGATCGAGCCGCCACCGATTTCAGAGCCGTTCAACACCATATCGTAAGCTTTAGCAATACATGCGCCAGGATTGGTATCGAGCATATCTTCGTGGCCGTCTTGCGGAGCCGTAAACGGATGATGACATGCAGTCCAGCGATCGGCTTCTTCGTCGTGCTCGAACATTGGGAAGTCGATCACCCACATTGGCTTCCAGCCTTGGGCAAAGTAACCGCCCGCCTCGCCCTTTTCGTGGCCAACCTTGATACGCAGTGCGCCGATGGCTTCGTTCACGATCTTGACTTTGTCCGCACCAAAGAAAATCAAATCACCATCAGTTGCGCCAGTGCGAGCGATAATTTCTTTTAGCGCCGCTTCGGACAAGTTTTTAACGATTGGGGACTGCAGACCAGAATGCTCGTCATTAGTCAGCTTAGTGACATCGTTTACTTTGATGTAAGCCAAGCCCTTAGCACCGTAAATAGCGACAAACTTGGTGTATTCGTCGATTTCCTTACGGCTAAGCGCAGCACCACCCGGTACGCGCAACCCCACCACGCGGCCGTTTTCCATTTCTGCTGCAGAACGGAATACTTTGAATTCTTCCGTTTTCATCAAGTCAGTCAGCTCAACGAACTGCAGAGTCACCCGCAAATCAGGCTTGTCTGAACCGTATAAACGCATGGCATCGGCGTAAGTCATACGTGGGAAATCTGTTAGCTCAACGCCAATCCCTTCTTTAAACACATGCTTGGCCATCGATTCGGTGATGTCCATGATTTCGTGTTCATTCAGGAACGATGTTTCGATATCGATCTGGGTGAATTCTGGCTGACGATCTGCACGCAAATCTTCATCGCGGAAACACTTAACAATTTGGTAGTAGCGATCAAAACCCGCCACCATTAGCAATTGTTTAAACAGCTGTGGAGATTGTGGCAGGGCAAAGAATTGACCATCGTGCACACGGCTTGGCACCAGGTAATCACGTGCGCCTTCCGGTGTAGAACGCGTCAACATCGGTGTTTCGATATCAATAAAGCCACGGCTGTCTAGGTAGTTACGGATCAGCATGGCGATGCGATAGCGCAGACGCAGGTTTTTTTGCATTACTGGGCGGCGCAAATCGATCACACGGTTTTGCAAACGCACGTTTTCAGAGAGATTTTCATCGTCGATCTGAAAAGGTGGGGTAACAGCCGTATTTAGGATTTTGATGTCCGTGGCAACAATTTCAATTTCGCCAGAGATCAGGTTTTTATTCGCGGCACCATCAGGGCGAGTGCGAACCAGACCTGTGATTTCCAAAACGTATTCATTACGTGAGGAATCAGCCGTAGCAAATGCTTCAGCGGTGTCTGGATTAATAACAACTTGCACCAAGCCTTCACGATCACGTAAATCGATAAAGATTACGCCACCGTGGTCGCGGCGACGATGCGCCCAACCTTTGATAGTGACGGTTTGCCCAAGGTAACGGGTGTCAATAAGACCACAGTAATCAGTACGCATTTAGTTTTCTCGTTTTCTGTTAATTTAATTAGTGCTTTTCATACTAGGCGTGACCACACCCATAGAAATAACATACTTTAAAGCGGCATCAACGCTCATATCCAGCTCAATCACGTCGCTTTTTTTAACCATTATAAAATAGCCCGAGGTTGGATTGGGCGTAGTAGGCACGTAGACACTCACGTATTCGCCATCCAATACGGCAGCCACTTCACCACCTGGCACTCCAGTCATAAACGCAATAGTCCATGCATCTGCATGCGGAAAACGCACTAACAACGCTTGACGAAAGGCTTGACCAGAATCAGAAAACAACGTGTCTGATACCTGCTTCACGCTGCTATAAATGGATCTAACAATCGGGATACGGTTTAGTAGCTTTTCACCCACCAGTAATAAACGCAAACCCAAGACATTGGTCGCAAAAACACCAGTTAACAACAGTACCAATACCGTCAAAACAACGCCAAAGCCAGGAATATGGTGCGAGCCCTTTAAAAACGGCAACGACCCCTGTAAAGCATGTAATAGCCATGAATCAGGCCGCATCGAAGCAGGCAGCAAAGCGCTGATCTGATCCATTGTGCCAATAATCAGCTGCAAAACCCAAAGCGTAATGGCCAACGGCACCCACACTAGTAATCCTGTCAGCAGGTATTTTTTAAAATGCGTCATTAGCATGGATTTATCAGCCATCAGAAGGCGATTTAGCGGGTGATCCGCCTTTAAAGTCTGTCACATACCAGCCATTGCCTTTTAATTGAAAACCGGCAGCCGTTAGCTGTTTTTCATAAGAAGGCGCATGGCAAGTCGGGCATACGATCAGCGCATCATCCGACATCTTCTGAATATGCTCGTCAGAATGACCGCAAGCTGCACAGCGATAAGCATAAATAGGCATTACGTGTAAGCTCACACAAAAACGCCGATTATACCGCGTCTGGCTACGCTGGTCGAAGCACCTTAGACAATAGATTTAAAATTTAACATGGCGGGGCTATTGTAATTGACTTAGAGTTCAGCCCAGCGCCTTAATAAATTGTGATAAGTACCCGTCAACTGCGTAGCAATATCGTGCGATCCACCCTGCTGGCGCAGCTACCTGATCGACGTATCCAAATCAAACAAAACCACACGTTTCCCCACATCGCGCACCATGCTTTGTATCCAAAAGAAAGACGCTAAACGTGCACCACGCGCAACCGGCTCGACCCGATGTAAGCTGGGATATAAAATCATATCGCCAGCGGCCAACTTCACTTCATGCACGCCGTAAGTGTCTTCAATCATCAGCTCGCCCCTCTGGCTCAGCAAAAAACACCGTGGCCGATAAATCAGCACGAATACGCTCTTGCGTGCCAAAAATACCCTGCACCGCGTTATCGATATGGTTGCCCAAATCCATACTGTTTTCGTAGCGATTAAATTGCAGCGGCATAACAAAGCTAGGCAGCGCGGCTGAGAAAAACATTTCATTGGCATTCAAGGCTTGCAAAACAATCGCCCCCAGCTCCTTCGCAACGACGCTGTCTTTAGCCAACTGCTGATTGCGCTTGATCAACACCGATAAAGTACCCGAAGTCATCCTGCCGTCTTCCCTCTCGGCCCCCTGAAGGCGCTGACGACAGAAAGCAACGGTTTAGCCATCAGCAGCTTGGTAATACTGGTGGTGGATTGTGGAATATCACGCGCCGCCGTGGCGTGCGGCCTACGCGGGTCACAGGCGCGTTATACTCTCTCATGGGTATTCTTCTGTTTTTTTAGGTCAAAAAAAACGAAGGTCATATGACCTCCGTCTGGTAAAAACGGTGAGTGTGTAGGTCTTATCAGCCGCCATTGCCATCGGTAAGCAAACCAATTTTCGTTAAGCCTGCTTGCCTAGCGGCCGACATGGTTTGTGCAATCAGCTCGTAGCGCACACTTTTATCGGCCAACAAATGTAATTCTGTCTGAGCATCTTTGGCCATCGCTGTGGCAAAGCGAATCGGCAACTCATCCGCTCTAATCGGCGTTTTTTCCCATTCAATTTGCCCCTCTGCCGTCAGCGTAACGCGCAGCACAGCAGGGGGTACTTGCGTCACTTCGGCTTTAGCCTTGGGCAAATCCACGCGGATCGAATGCGTCATCACCGGCGCAGTCACAATAAATACCACCAGCAGCACCAACATCACATCCACTAAAGGTGTGGTATTGATTTCTGACATCGGGGCTTGATCGTTTTGATCGAAGCTGCCAAAAGCCATGTTATTTTCCTTCTGTTTCAATAGCAGCAGCGCTTAGCAGTTGGGCATGTAAATCATGCGCAAAACCATCTAAGCCCTGCGCAATCACACGGTTAGCGCGCACGAAAGCGTTGTAAGCCACCACAGCAGGGATCGCTACAGCCAAACCCGCTGCAGTGGCAACCAGCGCCTCACCAATTGGGCCAGCCACGGTTGCAAGTGACGCATCGCCTTTCGTTGCAATAGCCACCAGCGCGTGATAAATACCCCAAACCGTACCAAACAAGCCTACAAAAGGAGAAATAGACCCCACCGTTGCCAGCCACGACAAACCCAATTCAAGACGTGCGTTTTCTTGGCTTAAACGGGTGCGTAGGGTACGTACCAAAAAATCATCTAAAGACACCGCCAACCCAAGGCCTTTGCCTGCGTTGCTACGATAATGGCTTAAGCCATCCCACCCCGCACGCGCCAACTGAGCTTCAGGCGCAATTGCATGAGCAGCAAGGCCAGTGGCCTCGCTCCAGTCAGAAGCTTTCCAAAACGCCGCCAAAAACAGTTTTTGCCCGCGCTTAATGCGAATCAACAAGCTACTGCGCAATAAAATCAAGCACCAGCTCACCACCGACATCAGCAACAACAAGCCAAACACTGAAACCAACACCGGATCGCCAGACTGCCAAATTAAAGCCAAATTCATTGCCATTCTCTTTATAAAAATACAAATTATTAAATAACAAAATCAACAGGCACCATAGCGCTCATCACAATGGCGGTATCACCACGGCGCCCTGGCACAAATTTCCAGCGTTCAACCGCTTTTTTTGCAGCGTCATCCAAGCGGCGATAGCCACTGCTATGCGCCAGCTCAATTTCTAAAGGCAGGCCCGACTCACTCACTTTTACCCGTAGCATCACCCGCCCCTTTTCCCCTAAGGCCATAGATTGCGACGGATAGGCTGGGCGTGGGTTAGCTAAATAGGCCGTGTTAAATAAGGGTGGGGTAACAGGAACATCATCTGCAACTTGTTTGCCGAGCTTACTGCCCGCAGCAGCGGCGGCACTTTCAGCGGGAGCGGGAGCGGGAGCGGGAGGTACTGGCGCTGCGGCATCTACTGCTGCATCCATTTTTCCTGTTGCTTGCTGAACGGGGGCTTCGCTAGGACTTATTTTTTTTGCCACGGCTGGTGTAGTAGGCCGAACCGGTGTGGGTTTAGATGGCGGCGTAAGTGCGCGAGGCTTAGCAAGCGGAGGGGGTGATACTTCCTCTCCCATCGGCATAGGTGCGGGCGCGAGCAACATCACCACCTGCTCTGGCTTTTTTGGGCTATCTGACATTGTTGTCAGGCCATAAAGCAGAGCAGCGTGACCAAATAGCGCCACCGCAATAGTAAGTGATTTATTGATAATCATTCTCATACTTTAATCGAGAACAATTCTTCTTACAAGAATTACTTGTATAGGATCGCTAAAATTAAGCCGCCAACCCCCACGTTAAAACAGAGCAAAACACGGCAAAATATGGCTACAAAAACCCCGCAACTAAACAAATCCCTAGCAGCCTGTCGGACTTAAGCGATCGTAGCGAGGGAAAGACCGGTTTGAGACAGATTTCGCGGGTTTTTGAGGCGAATAGCTGGCTATTCAACGAGAAAATGCGTGGAATATGGCCAAATCCGGCTTTTCCGTAGTAGATCAGTCTTAAGTCCGACAGGCTGCTAGCCCCACAAAAAAACCCCTCGCATTGACTACCGCGCAAGATTTTAAGTAAACTCGTAAGCTAAGCAGTGCGCCACGCCCCTCAGAGCACCCACCCCTCATTTTTACAGATTCCGCCATGACACTTGCCACAACCCTAAACGGTGCAGCTCTTTCCGCTAGCTTGATAATGGCTATCGGCGCTCAAAACACTTTTGTGCTACGCCAAGGCCTTACTCGCCAGCATGTTTTCTTAACCGCACTAATGTGCACGCTTTGCGACTTACTTTTAATGTCGCTCGGCGTTGCAGGAATGGGGCGATTATTAGCCGCCATGCCCGATTTACAACGATGGATGGCTGTTTTTGGCACAGCTTTTGTGCTTTGGTATGGCTTTAATGCTTTTAAAAATGCACTGCACCCCAGCACGCTGAATGACGATCACCGCGAGCGCGCTTTTGGTACGCCAAGCAAAGTCATTTTGGCAGGGCTGGCCTTTTCGTTTCTTAATCCTCACTCTCTACTCGACACCGTGGTGCTCGTTGGCTCAATTGGAGCTCAACAAGCCGCCAGTGAACGACCATTTTTTGTCATAGGTGCTGTCGGTTTTTCTGCGATATGGTTTTTCTCTTTAGCCTACGGCTCTAGCAAGCTGAGCCATTTATTTAGCAGCCCTAAAGCTTGGCGTATTCTTGATATCGCCATTGGCTTTATGATGCTAGCAATCGCCTATTCACTGATAAAAATGACGGGTTTTTTCTAAAAATAGCAATAAAAAAACGGGGCTGACTAAAAATTAATCAGCCCAGTCTAGCCTTGCAAAATCAATAACTTATACGACTTACCCACAACTCACACACCGGACTATCCCCTCATCTTGTGAGGGATTCATCCAGAACAGCACTCAAACTTTACTCCCAGCCACAAAATAGCGATTACGCCCCAAATGCTTGGCTTGATAAAGCGCCTGATCGGCCGCCTCCACAAGACAATAAGAATCAACACCCAGCAATGGCAACATCACTGCAATACCCGCACTCATCGTGACCACTTTTGCGGCATCCGAGGACTCATGTATAATTTTTAAATTACGAATTTGGTTTAGCACCACTTCAACCACCTGAATGGCACCGTCTTGATCAGTATTTGGCAGCACCAGTACAAACTCCTCACCCCCATAACGCGCAACAAAATCACCAGGGCGATGCAATGCAGAGGCTAAAGCCGCGCTCACTTGTTTTAAGCATTCATCGCCAGCCTGATGACCAAAATGATCGTTATATCGCTTAAAGTAATCCACATCGAGCATCACTAAAGCAAGGTATGCGCCACTTCTTGCTGACCTTGCCCATTCTTGTGCCAATGTTTGATCAAACAAGCGCCGATTGGCCAACCCCGTTAAACCATCCATATGCGCCAATCTGGATAGCTCAGAATTTGCGCATGACAGCTGCTCATGACTGGCACTTAAACTCGCCTGCAAAGACTCTAGCTCTTCAATAGTATCTTGCATTTTCTTCTCATCCAGCTTGTGCTGGGTAAGATCATGCAAGGTGGCGATATAAACCCTCTCCCCTTCCACCTCTACCACAGCCAGAGCCATATCCATCACCATTTCATCGCCATATTTATTCACCGCAACCACTTCACTTACTCGCCGTGTATCTACACCTAAACGTACAAACAACTCTTTGGCCACACCACGCTTACTATTGATTTCACCCAAGCGAGGAAACAAAGCACTTAAAGAACGCCCCTTAAGCTGATCAAAAGCAAACAACCTTAGCGCAGCAGGATTGGCATCCCTAATAACGCCATCAAAACCCATCATCAAGACACTATCATGCAGGCTACCTAAAATAGCGGAGGTGCGTGATTCGCTTTGCTGCAACTTGATTTCCGCCAGCTTTCTAATGCTAATATCATTGGCAATTCCCATATAGCCAGTGATTTCTCCGCGCAGATCACGGACCACATTCATGGTTAGCTCAACAGGAAAACTATGTCCATCGCGATGCTGGTAAATCCAATCTCTTTGTATATATCGCTTTGCTTGCTGAGCAAATGCATCAAAATATGCATTGGGCTCCTCCCCTATTTCCCTACAGAAATCAGCAAGTAGATCTGCCACCGCAGCCGATTGGTGAAAAAGCGCTGGCTTTTCTTTAGCAATTAATTCATCAGCTTGATAACCCAGCATATTTTCGGCTGCTCGGTTAAATAAACGAATGGTGTTATTCAGGTCCGTCACAATAATGGCAGACCCAGCCGAATCTAAAATTGCTTTTTGCAAATCGCTATACGCGGCAATCGCCAAATCTGATTTTTTTCGCTGGCTTACATCCGTAATGGTAAAGACCACACCATTTGAAACTGCAACAATTTGATAATTAAACCACGATCCATAAAAAAATGGATTAAGGCTAAACTCCTCACTCATTATCGTTTTTTTATTTAAAAAAACATCACAAAACATGGGATATAAGTGGGAGGAATTAATTCTATTTAATGCATCCATTAACAATAAACCTGATGCATTTTGTTTTTTTATATCAAAATAATCGAACCCCTTTGGATTAACATCGATAATTTGAAAATTTTTTACATTCCAACTTTCGTCTTTGATTACTTCTAAAACATAAATCGCACTTAAACTAGATTGAGTCGCCGCTTTAAATAACTCTTCACTTCGCAGCAGAGCTAATTTAGTTTTAGAGGCGAGAGTAACGTCATGCAAAACACTAACGGCCCCGATCTGATCGCCTGCGTCATTAAAATGTGGATTAAAAGACATATCAAACACAGCTAAAGCCGCACGTTTTCCTTGCGAATCACTCACCTCAGAAAATGATTCACCATATAACTCACTTTGCGCTGAAAAAGATTCTCCCTGCAACGCCCGGCCCCAAAAAGTAATTAAATTAGATCGATCATCTGGGGAGTTAAACTCACACAATAAAAAACAATCATTTATTTCAAGTACAATACCATATAAAGAAAAAAACAATTTAGCGTATGCTTGATTGAAAAATGAAAAATTAAATTGCAAATCCAAAACAGCAATCGGATCTTTTGAACTATTAAAGATACTTTCTAGATCTGCCCTTTTTTGCTTTTGCTCGCACAGCAAAGCCGCTGCCTCGCTCAACGGCTGTTTAAAAGCCGAAAAATCAAATAAAATCACCTGATATGCCACGTTCGAAAATCCCGTTACAACCTGCATCAGGCATGAAACCCAGCAAATATGGCCACTAAGATCTTGTATACGAAACTCAATCGTGCAAGAAAAGCCTTGCTGCAAATTAATTTGCGCGGCCAGCACGCTAGCTTGATCTTCTGGGTGGATGGCTGCTAACCAACCATCCCCTAGCACATCCTCTTGAGGGAGAGACGCTAAAATACAAAAATGTGAATTGGTATAACAGCAGTTTGCTTTTTGATCCAGTAGCAATACAGCCAAGGCTAGCGAATCATAAGCCGTCGTTGGGTACATGGGGTGCGTCGGCCAACGCAGCACCAAATACATCGCAACAAATAAACCATACACAGACCAAGAGTGAATATGCAGGGCAAAGAGCAGCAATAGAGCACACACGCCCAATGCATCTCGCCAGCCTAAATATCGCCAAGGTTTATTGACCCTCACCACAATACCGCCCTGTTACACAAAGCCTTAGCTCTGTTGACGTTTGATTCGCAGCCGCGCTAAGCAACTTGATAATTAAGCGTATAGCGACTTTAAAGCCTGCCTCTTAGCTGCAGCTTAGGGCCGATTGCGCAAAGTGAATTTATCAACATTAGATTACACACAGCCCAGCGATAAATCCATGCATCAACCACCCCTAGCACCCCATCAGGTTACGCATCAGCCAACCAACCCAGTCCAACAGACCCTAGTGTCAGTATAGATAAATATATTTAAAGCGCTTCCGTTCACTTTTTCGCATTTTTTTAAAGAAAACGCGTAAGACATCATTCAATATTTGCTTAAAAATGAAGAAAAATACCGAGGAATCATGGCAATTTTTATGAAAAATATCGAACCCAACCTTATCAGAGATAAATCCAAGTTTCTGCTAAGCCTTGGATTTTATAGGGGGGAAGGCAAAAACAAACACTAAGTTCCCACAAAGGATACATAAATCCTACAGAAAGCCTTCACCGACAGGTTTCCTGCAGCTTCCTCGTTACGTTAGAATAGACCTTTGTTTTAATTGACTGGATTACAGGCTCATGTTGACAGGTAGTCTGGTGGCGATTGTCACCCCCATGTTCGAGGATGGAAGCCTCGATTTCGCGAGTCTTAGAAAACTCGTCGACTGGCATATCGAGCAAGGTACCGACGGCATTGTTGCCGTAGGGACTACGGGAGAATCGCCAACGGTTGATGTAGACGAGCATATTGAAATTGTACGCGTTGTGGTTGAGCAAGCTGCTGGTCGCGTTCCTGTTATTGCTGGTACGGGTGCAAACTCGACCCGCGAAGCGATTAACCTATCGCTACGCGCCAAGGCAGCGGGTGCAAATTATGGCCTATCGGTTGTGCCTTATTACAATCGCCCAACTCAAGAAGGGATGTTCCAGCACTTTAAAGCGATCACTGAAGCCAGTGAGCTACCTACCATTCTATATAACGTACCAGGACGTACCGTTGCCGATTTATCCAACGATACCGCGCTTCGTTTAGCCCAACTGCCCTTTGTAGTTGGGATTAAAGATGCCACAGGCAATTTAGAGCGCGCTGCAGATTTAGTAAAACGCGCCCCAGCAGACTTTGCGCTCTACACGGGTGACGATGCCTCCGCGATGGCGTTTATGCTAATAGGTGGGCATGGCGTAATTACTGTTACAGGCAATATCGCGCCAAAACAAATGCATTTGCTCTGCAAAAAAGCCATTGAAGGCGATGCAGCAGGCGCACGTGCGCTCAATGATCCACTGCAAGATTTGCACAAGCACTTATTCATTGAAGCCAACCCTATTCCAGTGAAATGGGCGGTAGAGCAAATGGGATTAATCCAAGCTGGTATTCGCTTGCCTCTCACCCCTCTTTCACACAGTGCGCAAACCTTGGTATCTGATGCCATGGCCACCGCCGGACTAACCCACTAATAAGAAGCCAATGATGCATCAATTAAAAACATCCTCACGTCTTATTGGATTAGGCCTGTGCATTGCTTTGGCAGGCTGCAGCTCAGATCAACTGATGCTGCAAAAGAAAGTGGATTACCGCAGTGGCAGTGACAATATTGGTAAGAACACGCTTGAGCTTCCGCCAGAGCTCACCACACCAGCGAGCAATAGTCACTTTAATGTGCAGGCAAATACGGTCTTAGGCAGCACCACTCCCGCACCGAGCGCTACCACAGCAACGCCAGCGACCATACTCGGGGATAGCAGCCGTGCCAAGATTGTGCAGGCTGGCAACCAACGCTGGTTAGTTGTAAAAGGTGACCCAGAAAAATTATGGCCAGAAATCCACGAGTTTTGGCTAGATAACGGCTTTTTGCTGTCTTTAGATAACCCCGCAATTGGGATTATGGAAACAGATTGGCTAGAAAACCGTGCCAAACTGCCTAAAGACTTAGTGACCCGTATGCTGTCTAAAATATCAGACCGCATTCTGTCTACTGGTGAACTAGACCGCTATCGCACCCGCGTAGAGCGTGGCAGCGAGCCTGGCACCACCGAGATTTACATCTCGCATCGCGGCATGATTGAGGTTTATAGCAAAGATGGTAGCAGCGACGCCAAGATCACAAAAAATAGTGATGACGTTAAAACCATCTGGACCCCAAGAAAACCTGAACCAGAAATGGAAGTTGAGATGCTTTCCTTACTGCTGCAACGCTTTGGCCTAGACCAAGCCACAGCGCAAGCCGTGGTTGCAAAGCCTTACCAAGCGCCTGCCAGTGCTAGCTTAATCGACAATGGCAAGGCACTGTCCATCGCCGACAACTTTGATCGTGCTTGGCGTCGTGTTGGCTTGGCACTAGATCGCTCTGGCTATGTAGTCTATGACCGTGATCGCAGCAAAGGCGTTTACATGATTCGCCGTGCGGATGCGGATATCGGTGGCGAAGACAATAGCAGCATCTTTAGCAAGCTGGCTTTCTGGAAAAAAGACGCCGCGCCAGAGCAAAAACAAGCGCATGAGTATGAAGTACACCTCACCGAAGGCCTAAATCAGACCAAGTTGACCGTGACTTCAAAAATCAAGGGCGACGACAATAGCAAGATCATTTCTGCACTGCTCAGCGAGTTAAAATAAGCGCCGCCAGCGCGCAAGTACACAGCAGCGATCATCCAGACTGGATGCGCTTTGATTGCTATTTGTGCGTTTGGCTGAACTAGTATTATTTAAAGCGGTATCTCGCTAAACCCATGCCCGCCGCTGCGGGCATTTTTCTTTTACCTTAAGGCGCGACCTCTATGCTCAATTCAAGGCCCTATCAAAGCAAGCCATCCACCAACGATAGCGAACCACAGCCTTGCCCAAAATGCGGCTCAAAACCCGAAGTCACTAAAGCAGGCTCTAACCGCTGCTGGGTGCAATGCTCTAAATTTGGCAAAAACGGCAATTGCAGTGCCATCTCTCAGCAAGGCACCACCAAAAAAGAAGCCATTGTGCTGTGGAACAAGCTGAAATAAACCACGCCTCCCCACGATGTTCGCTTTAGCCGTACAATCTGGGGATGAATACGACCCCTCCATTCGCAAATTTAACCCCCGATTGTGTCATGAACGCGATCGACAGCCTTGGCCTGCCTTGCGACGGCAGGCTGCTTGCGCTTAATAGCTATGAAAACCGCGTGTATCAAGTGGGGCAAGATGATGGCCCCCCTTGGTCGCCAAGTTTTATCGCCCTGAGCGCTGGAGCAGCGAAGCTATTTTAGAAGAGCACGCCTTTACGCTAGAGCTAGCCGAGCGAGAGCTGCCAGTAGTGCCGCCGCGAATTCACCAAGGCCAAACGCTGCATCAGTTTGCAGGCTTTCAATTCGCCATTTTCAATAAGCACGGTGGCCGCGCACCCGAACTAGAATCCGCCTCAACGCTAGAATGGATGGGGCGCTTTATTGGCCGCATTCATGCCGTTGGCGCACTAAAACCCTTTGCCCATCGCCCTGCTCTAAATATCGACACCTTTGGCATAGGCCCACGGGATTTTTTGCTCAGCCACGATTTTATCCCCGCCTCGCTCAAACCCGCATGGGAAAGCGCCATTGCCTTGGCCTTAGATGGCGTTCGCCGCAGCTTTGATCGCGCTGGCGATGTGGCGCAAATCCGCCTGCACGGCGATTGCCATATCGGCAATGTACTTTGGACCGACGCTGGCCCGCACTTTGTAGACTTTGATGACAGCCGCAGCGCCCCTGCTATTCAAGACTTATGGATGCTGCTCTCTGGCAACCGCAGCGAAATGACGCGGCAACTGATTGATATCTTAATTGGCTACGAAGACTTCTGCGATTTTGACCCGCGCGAGCTGCACTTAATTGAAGCGCTGCGCACGCTTCGGCTGATTCACTACTCTGGGTGGCTAGCCCGCCGCTGGCACGACCCCGCCTTCCCCGCCGCCTTTCCTTGGTTTAATACCGAGCACTATTGGCAAGATCGCATCTTAGAATTACGCGAACAAATTGCCCTGATGGATGAACCCGCCCTAGTCGTTTAATAACAAAAAACGAGCCTAATCCGCTCGTTTTTTGTTATTCCCTAACCAGCAATCTCCCTATTACCCCGCCCTCAGCGCTTTATCACGCCCTAACGGACTACATCGCCCCAGTGTTTTACGCACGCGATAATGCGCCAGCATCATTCGCAGTATTCGGCAAAATGGAAATGCGCTGTCTAATCCGCTTTGTAAGCGGCATCCCATCTTTAGCGAACAAGCAGCCATTGGCAAACGGGTTATTCATGCGGAGCAAGAGGCATTTACTGACTAGCCATGCAAACTATTTGTGACATGCCTTACAGCAAAGCCTATTATCGAGCAATTTTCATAAATCAGCACTTAGGAAATCTTGTATGGCAACGCTTATCCCCAGTTTAAACACCTGCCTGTCCCGAATGACGTCTGGTGAAAAGCGCTTTGCCCGCCGTCTTGAAGCTTTGCTCGAAGACGATTACCTCTGCTGGTATGACGTGACGGTTGGCGTAAAACGACGACGCCCTGACTTTTTGATTCTTAATCCACTGCGCGGCGTTTTAGCGCTTGAAATCAAAGACTGGAAGCTAACGAGTATTTTGACGATCAATCCCAATCTGGTGGAATGCAACTTCAATGGCAAGCTTGTCAAAGAAGTTAATCCACTGCTTAAGGCACGAGACTTTATCAATGTCACCATTGATATGCTCAAAAAAGATCCCCTCCTAATCAACCCAGCAATCAGTCGCTACGCCGGAAAATTAGTCATGCCCTACGGGCACGGCGTGGTGTTGGCCAATATCACACGTAAAGACTTTAACGAAGCCAACTTGGCCGATGTACTTCCCGAGCATCTAGTCATTTGTCAGGATGAAATGACCGAATCAGCAGGCGCAGAAGCATTCCAAAAACGGCTTTGGGATATGTTTTTACAGCCCTTTCCCTGCCAGCTCACCCTACCGCAAATTGATCGGATTCGTTGGCACCTATTTCCAGACGTGCGTATTGTCTGCCGCCAAGGCAGCCTGTTTGATGCCGCGCTCCATGAATCAACGTCAGAAGTAATGGCGATTCCTGATTTAATCCGTGTGATGGATGTGCAACAAGAGCAATTGGCACGCAGCTTGGGTGAAGGTCATCGCGTCATCCATGGCGTAGCGGGATCAGGCAAAACGATGATTCTGGGCTACCGTGCGGAATATCTCGCCAAAAGCGCAAACAAACCAGTGTTGATTCTTTGTTTCAACAAGGGATTATCACTAAAACTCAAAAGCTGGATGGCACAAAAAGGTTTATCACAGCAGGTTACCGTTCAAACGTTTCATAGCTGGTGCGGTGAAATGGCAAGAACCTATTTATTACCCAAGTCAAAGGCTAAACCCAATAGCACTGAGTATTGGGAAGAAACCATTCAAGGCGTTATTGATGGCGTTAACCGTAAAGAGGTGCCTGCAGGGCAATACTCTGCCCTATTGATTGATGAAGGCCATGATTTCAAACCAGAATGGTTACGCCTTGTCGTGCAAATGGTGGATCCAAGTAGCAACGCCTTGCTGATGCTGTACGACAGCGCACAGGATATTTACCAGAAATCGAGCAAACGCCAATTTACCTTTTCCAGCGTCGGCATTCAGGCGCGGGGCCGCACTACAATCTTGAAATTGAATTATCGCAATAGCGCCGAAGTGCTCGGCGTCGCCTATGAATTTGCGCGCGATTTACTCTCGGCACAGGATGCCGAAGATGATGGCGTACCGCTGGTTCTGCCACAAACAGCAGGGCGGCGCGATATCGCACCGGAGTTTATTCAATTACCCAGCTTCAATGCAGAAATAGCGGCCATCAGCCAAAAGTTTGAGCAATGCCAAGCACAAGGCATTGAATGGCGCGATATGGCCGTGTTGGCCTATTTCAATTATCAACTTGATGCCATTCGCGAGCATTTCATACGCTGCCAGATTCCCATTCAAACTGGATCCACCGAAGCAGGCAACGGCGTATCGATACTTACTTTGCATGCCAGTAAAGGACTCGAATTCCCTGTTGTTGCTATTGCTGGTTTAGGCAGCTTACCGCATCAAAAAAGCGAAGAATCCGAACAAGCCCGTGTACTCTATGTCGGCATGACAAGAGCCATGAATCAGCTCTATCTCTCCGCCGACCGAGATTCAGTTTTTGCCCAAAAAGCACGGGCAGCCTGCGAGAAAATTGCCGCGTAAAGAAAAAGCCCGCATCGCGGGCTTAATCATAGAATGGTGGCTACAGTCAAAAACAAAGCACCACTGAATTAACCGTGGTCTGTCCTCGGTTGTTTACAACGCCCCCAAACCCGTCTGCTATAATCGTTTTTATTGAAAAACCTCAATTTATAACTGTTTTTACGGCGGAGTAATCGATTTTATGGCTGAGATTGGGTATCAATGGCTATCGCTCACTTACAATGTCCATACAGCAAGTAGGGCGTAAGCACCGCAGGCATTACGCCATATGAGTCACGCATCATTCGGCGTATTGCGGCTTCGCATCGAATACGCCCTACGATATCGATGTATTTTTTACAATCTTTCTACACCCCAGAAACAACAATGCTCACCAGCCACAAACCCGCCTGCTAAGACAGCACCCAAGCGCGCGCTGCTTACGACAAAGTGCTTGAGCGTTTTTCCCGCCGCCTGATGCGTAAATATGCCGATCAATACTATTTTGGCGAGCCAGTCATTGCCGACGATGGCGTTGAATACAATCTTTACTTCAGCGCTTACAACGATGCACTACCCGCATGGCGCTACCCCGACCTTACCGCGCACGCCGAATATCTCGCCAAAATCATCGACACCACGCTAACGCAAGAAATGCGCAAAGAAGCCCATTTCTTAAAAGCCAACGATCAAGCCCGCAGCGCCATCAAGCAATTTTTAGAAGCGCCAGATAATGAACTCGACGGGATTATTCGTAGTATTCGGCAGAATGGGAACGCGCTGTCTAATCAGCTTTGTAAGCGATATCCGATATTTGCCGAGAATGCAGGAATTGGTGAACGGCTTGTTGATGTGGTGCGGCAGGCGTTTGGAGATTAAAAAAAATAGAGGTTACAGTAAAAAACAAACCATCACTGAATTAACCGTGATCTGTCCCCGGTTGTTCATTTTCTAATTAGTCGTTTAAAACCAATTAAATAGAACATTCCCACAATAAAAGGCTAAACTCTGTCATCAAACCAACGAGCTTGGAATATTTATGTCAGATACCAAACTACATTTTCAAGTTGACTCTCGATTGGCAACACTACTCAGCCAAGAATACTCCTCTACAGAAAAAGCACTAAAAGAACTAATTGATAATGGTTGGGATGCTGATGCTGAGCAGGTAACGATAATTTTGCCCAACCCAATGAGTGATGAGCCTATCGTAATTTCTGACAATGGCTCAGGGATGACTGAGGAAGAATTACGACGTAATTATCTCTCAATAGCATCTGATAGGCGACTTCGTCGGGGAGAACGCACTGCGGGGAAAAACCGCCAAATTAAAGGTCGTAAAGGAATTGGCAAGTTTGCCGGTCTAATGGCAGCATCGGAGATGACACTTGAGACCCGAGCAAGAGGTAGATTGTGTAGATTTACACTTAAAATTCAAGATTTAGCGCTAGTTGAAGATATTGAACAATTAGAACTTGATTATCGAGCTGAAATTTGTGATGTGGCATTGCACGGAACCACAATAACTTTGTCTGGTTTACATCACGGATTAGCATATCCAGATGCAAATAAATTGCGCCAAATACTATTACAAGACTACGGTCGCCAAGATGACTTTCAAATCAATGTTGATGGCAAACGCCTAGATGTTGATGATATATCAGGTAGTTTCACTGAAAATGAAGAAATACTACCTCTCGTTGGCCGCGTAAAGCTAAGATTTTCGATTAGCGATGGCAAAGTAGGCCTACGCCAGCCTGGTATCACACTAAGAGTGGATGGCAAGTCTATTGGCAAACCGAGTTTTTTTGGCCTAGAAAATCGTGATGACTTCCCCCTAAAGCTACTTAAAAAGCTTTATGGTGAAATTGATGCAGATGGTTTACGTGATCATGTAACTGCGGGCTGGGACTCTCTCGTTGAAAATAGCGAATTATTAAAAATGGTTGAAGAGTTTGTATTACCTCTATTACAAGTTGCATTCAAGACACAATACGGCCGAGAAATCCAATTAGCTCAGGCTCGTTTGCAAAAAACCATTCGAGAGCGTTTAAGTTCATTACCCGAACATAAACGTCAATTTGCTGATCAAGCAATTAAAAAAATACTTGATAAATACTATGGCGAACCTGAAAGCAAAGTTGAGCTAATTGTTTCGGTATTACTAGAAGCATTGGAACGATCAGACTACCGCATATTACTTGAACACATCTCTGAAGCTCCCCGAAAAGACGTAGGTACTCTTGCAGATGCTTTAAATAACTTCGGCCTTATCGACTTAGCATATTTAGCTGAAAATGCAGCCGCACGGTCAACGTTTCTTGATCAGCTTGAAGTGCTTTCTCAAAATCCAAGCACACTTGAGTCAATGATGCATAAAGCCATTGAATCAAATTTATGGATCTTCGGGCCAGAATATTCTTTATTCAGCTCAAATACTACTTTAAAACGACAAATCGAAGATTATCTTGGAGGAAAATACATCGGCGTATTAGCAGACAAACGACCAGATTTGTTGCTTAACGAAAACTTAAACGGTGAATATCTATTAATTGAATTCAAACGCCCAAATCACTCATTGAATTACACTGACTATCAACAAGCTACTGCCTATCGGCATGAGTTTAAAAAATATGCCGACTCTCCGATTAGAATCTTACTTATTGGAGGCAAACGATCTGCAGACTTCCCTAGCGACAATCGAGAGCCTAACACTCATATAATGCTATTTGATCAAGTTATTTCATCCGCACGAAAGCAGGTTGAATGGCAATTGCGCCCAATAAAATAAAACAAAAAACGCAAAAGAAATGGGGTAAATTCACTACAGGGCTACGCATTGGAATCCGATTGCCGGAAGCTAAACAGCAACAAAGTTTATAGAGGAAATAAAATGACGCGACAACAATATAAATCAAGCTTAGCCACGCATAGCGAAAATGGTGTCTTTGATTTTTTCGACTACACAATAACCATAAAAAAATACAGTGAAGAGGAAAAAGTAAAATTTGAAAAATCAATAACCCACGCAGATAAAAAACCTCAAGAAGAAATAAAAGAACAAATTGAAAATAGATCATTAATAAAGCATGAATTAACTCACTTCACAGACCTAACATCAACCAATTGGGGCATGGAATATATAATTAGAAAAGGACTTGTAATAAATGCAATAAACAAGAGAGACTACGAAAAAACAAAACAAGCAATTGATGTTTTTATGATTAATGCATCTGAATTACAAATGCATAGCAAACTCATACCTAAACAAGACAACGAACCATTATTTTTCACAAAAATCGAACATGCGCTCGATTATAGCCCAGAATATGGAACATTCATCTGGATCTATTTCAAGGATGGAGACTCCATCACCTGTAGCACACCATTAAGCATGCTTTCAGTGCTAGAAGCACATGCATTTGCAAATGAAACAATATCTCAACTAAGTGATGTTGAAAAAATAGACGATCAATTCACAAAAATAATTACAAGAAACTACTTCATAGAAACCTTTAAAGCCACATTAAAAGACAAAAAACTATCAGAATATACCTCACTGATCATCTTAACTCGGCACCATTTCCCAGAGTTGACCCACATCGAACTACTTAAGCTGGTGTGCGCTAGCTGTAAGTTCAGCCTAAACGCAGATGATTTTACAATGAGTCAATTAGCGAATTATTTTACACATAGCATTAAAAACGAAACACTTGGAGAAAATATTTGCCATGATATGCGTCGTGGGGCATCAAGGCATCTAATTACATTCAAGGTAATTCTATTTCTTTATGGTTGGCTACATCACGATGAATCAAATAAGTCTAAAAAAATCGAACTTCTGAAAACACAGCCACACGTTGCGATTTTAGAACTATGGGAAGCATTGGGCGGGATAATAACCATCACAAAGCCTGATGATGACTGGGATTTTAACGGCTGCGTTCAGAGAGCATTGGAGTTAAACACACAAATTGACCAAATTACTGTATCCGAATGCTCAATCTTAAACAGGTCAGCCCTTCATACAAAGACCATAGGTGAACTTAGTCTAGACGAAATTAAATCTCCGAATATCTTTCTGCAAAGAAAGGAAGCAAAATTGGAGATTAAACTCCCAAATACAATATCAATATCTGCATATCAAAATATTGAAGATGCCTATGCTGAAACATGGGATCTAATAAAGCAATACCGTATCCATCCCATCAATAAGTTCCACATGACTCCATCCGAAACATACAAAATTACAGAGAGGATGAACAACTGGAATCGCACCAAAATTAAGCGCAAATAGCCAACAAATATTACAAAAAACCTTCGCAAACAACAACCCACATGCAACTCCCCCCAAAAACAACAAAACCCCAGCCATAGGCTGAGGTTTTGCTTGTGTTTGTAATACTCAACAAACAACTAAAGCAGGATCATTCCCACTCTATTATAAATAAAGGGAATAAAACCTTTATAAACAACACACCACATAATTAGCCACCGCCGAGTACCATGAAAAATACCACTACTGAATTTGCTTGTTTATTGCCAGTGTTTTTTGATCGTATGTCGGCATTGATTTTCAGATACTGTCATTAACCTGCTGAATTCATATCATATCGTATCGTTTAAACATCAATACGATACGATATGCATCTATATTTTAATAGAGTAGTGAGGGTCAAGGGGACGTGGAATAAATGTGGCTGATTTTTGCCACGTTTTATGCCGCGAAAGCCCCTTGATGCTCACGAAACGCCTCCAAGCTACAGGTGGAGTTAGGGGGTGTGCTTTTTACCCCCTGACTCCGCCGCCTCGCAAGCAAGAGCAGGGTTTGGGACAGCGTCCCAAGGTTTTGGAAATCACCTCTTTTGGTGAAGTCTGTAGTGGAGTCATTACTGCGCTAATATTTATAGATGTCATATTTTAAGGGGATTTAGCATGGCAACCGCAACGTTAACATCAAAAGGCTAAATTACTATTCCTGCCAAAGTGAGGGCATCAATGGGTTTGGTTACCGTTGATCAAATTGAATTTGTTGAAGTATCCAAAGGCCAATTTTCGATAAAAAAAGTAACTCAATCTTTGCAGTTACTTAAAGGCATGATTCATCAGTCTATTACTCCCGTTAGCATCGAGGCCATGTACACAGCAATTAAAGCCAGCAGAGCTACGATTAGACGAGAGAATGGCGGTTGATAGCACTAACAAATCATCAATCCCATTTCTCACATATCAAAGTTTGCTCTATTTAGACTACGAAACTTGGGATACGCCAACTTAGAGTGCAGTTTCGACTTTTTAAATTAGCTATATACTCAGCAACGTATTCAGGGGAACGTGTTGAATATAGATAAAGTTTCCTTAGTGTTTTTTCGCGGGGAGCTTTCCCATCAGGCAGGCGCACCTCACCAATAAGCTCAGTTCTTTCATGAAAATCAAGAATATTTTTAAGCTCAGAGTTATATGCGGGGAGATTATCTCGAAGAATTTTAATTTTTTCCGCAAGTTTTATTGATTCAGGGATTTTTTTATTTAATGCATCGATAAAGCTCGTAATATCAAATGCTGCACCATCTGTATATTCAAGTTGTAGTTCTTTTTTAATTTTTTCTACCTGCCAACTTTCTAGAAAAATTCGAAAATCGCCTTTGCTATGAGCTCCATACAACTTAAGCGGCAACATATAACGTGTATTTTGAAGGAATAACAACAACTGGTCTTTTGTGCTTTTATCCTCGGGATCAAAGAACATCATGAACAAAAATCGCCCTCGTCCATTAGAAAGTTCAAATGCCAAAGTTGGTTCGTTACGTTCCAGCGCTTCAGTCCATACACCGAATAATCCATTCATTGAAAAAGATACGCCCATATCATTTCTCCGCAAGTTGACATTGAATATCCTTCATACGAAGGCTCTACACCGAACAGTGCCCAAGGTAATTATGCTATAAAATTGAAGATCACCCACCGAACCGTAAGCAAAAGCACACACATCAATCTGTTTTCTTTTTTCAATCTTACGCTGCGTGTTTTTTGTGTTAGCTTCTCTCTGTTGCTTCATTCGTTAAAGAACAAGGGGAATATAGTGAAATACATTTTTGTTTTTATCGCGCTGGCAGGAGCTACTGTGGGTCATGCACAAAACTCAAGTCGTGATGTTAATTATTGGTTGAAGCCTGAACACAAAGAAGAATTAAATAAGACGATTGAAAAATACAGTAACGACCCAGCTAGATATGCCTCTAATCCCGACTGCATCAATGCAAAAGAAGCAAAGAAAAAATTATTCAAGAATAAATTCATTAGTAATTAATTTATTAATTTTCCTATGGTTTAGCTTAAGTTAAACCTTATACAAATAATTACTTAGCTTCAAGCCATGTAACTTTCAAAGAACTTTTGCCGCATTCCGCTTTATAGCCCATGCGCCTAAGCTCTTTTTTAATCAACTCTACTTCTCTATTCTCTAAAGAACGCAAAACATGGAACTTCAATGGAATTTCGCAATGCGATGCTCCATTCTCAGCATATATCCATATATAACTAAAAATTACCTCAAGATATGGATCTAAGTTCTCGTGCACTTCTTCGTTGTAGTCCTCTGTTAAGCGTATTGCTTTGCTAGCATACAAAGACATTTCTATTTTTCTTTTATTGTTTCAATTCTTTTCTCAAGAATTGCTGCGATATTTTTATTTGACTCTATTAAAGTCGCCTCTAGCTCATCTTTTAGTAAATCGATATTGTTTTCGTCAATACTTATTGTTTCAAAAATATCCATTTTCCCTTCTATCGTACTTATAGCCTCTGGATATTCCTTAAAGATGCATTGAATTATTTTTTCAATAGTTTCGTCAATTGCATTATTGACTAACTCATCACTGTTATCTTTGTGGTCGATCGCGCATTTATTATTGTGTTGATGCACAAGTTCATTAATTTCAATTCTTTTTTTTAGATATTTTGCAGTTAAAAGTGTTGTTGTTGCATTCTGAAAATTTTTCGTTGGGCTGACATGTCCGGTCACAGAATCATCAATACCACTGACAAGCCAAAATGCAAATTCAGGGTTACGCCTGCTCAAAATTTCTAGCATTTCTGCTGTTGGCCGCTGTCCACCCGAGTAAGCCTTTCTCCAGCTAACTGACTGAATATTCGAATACTCCTCAAGCTCCTTAAATTTCCTTGCTTCATTTGTAGTTGCGTCGATCACAGTTTTGAAGCGCGCACTAATATTTTCGCTTGACATATAAAGTACCATTGGTTGATTATAAGTACCAATGGTACTCATAAGGCTTGTTTTGTTCGTACAAAGTGCTTCAGGGGATTATGGTCTATGTATTGTCATTTGCAAAGAACCTCACCTGAGTCATTTTTGAGAAATACACAAATTTTACTTGTACCTATCCACGTTAAGAAACCAGCACCGAACGCAGCCGAACCGGTTGTTGTTATCAAAACTAACGAACGTGTGATTTTTGAATTAAGCAGCAAGTTGTTCACTGTTCATCACTTCGATTTGCCGCCCGCCCGCAGCTAGCGAGGACGGACGGCAAATCGAAGTGATGAACTTTATAAATCAAATTTTCCAATGTCGCCCCATACCAGTAAAAGGAATTAAAAATGAGCACTCCTCAAGAGAATCAAAAGTTATCACTTAAGCCAAACCAAGCATTGCTTTTTGGACGAATTCATTCGGTACGCCGTGCTGATGACTCCACATATACCGAATTAACTCTTCCAGCCATTGACCAATATACGCCACCAAACTCCGTAGAAATTCGCTCAAAAAAACGCTTAGGACAATCGGGCGACACCGTTGAAGTCCTTGTAATGTGCGGCGGCTACCGAGCTAAAAGCTTTCAATACACAGACAAAGAAACTGGTGAAAAGATCACCCGCCGTCCTACCGTTAATGTTTATTCCGCAGTCGAGGAATAAACCATGAATTCGATGCCAATACCTCGTTTTCTGGAAGCCCTTGAAATGGCCGCAGAGGTTTATATCGAGTTCAACACAGGCCTTCATCCTTCATCACGCTTGCTGGCAGACCGAGCTTTTGTTTCAACCCTGATTGGCTCAATCACTCCTGACTTTATTGAAAAAACAAAAGAAGATCAGGCTCGCTTCAAGGCCGTTGCCAAAGTCGTTGGCCTGCCTGATCCACTTGTTCCATATCGTGTGAAACAAGGAGCTTAAAGTGCAACTTTGCTCATCCGTCGAATATCGCCAGCACTATGTTCAGCAAGATAAATGGTTCGTAGATAAATGCCTAGCAAAAGTGCCAGCCTCATTTGCTCGTGTTATTCGACGGAAGCATAACGATATTGTTTTCAAAACCGAAGGTAGTGACACACGTGCGGCGGCGGCGGGCAATGGATTGGTTAGAGAATATCGCGACCATATCCATTCCGTTGCAGGGAAATTTAACCTTGCAGCGAATGATGAAGAAATTCGCCTTCAAGCAAAGAAAATTGCAGACGACATAATTCTGCAGCTTAAGTGCCCACCATTAACAAATGATGCAAAAGAGCTGTTGTCCCGAGCAATTAAATTTGCCAATCAATACGACATTGATTTATCTAACTTGCCGGAGACGGGCAAAGCTGGAGTTACCGAAGAAACATTACTCCGCCGTTTGACCGATGAGTATTACTGGCGGCGTGTTTTGCGTCGTGGCACAACCCGACGAATTGAAGCAGAAGCAATCCGTCTTGGCCTAGTCAATATTCAGGCTGGTGCATACGTTAGTGATGAAAGTGTCTACCGTTTTCGTGCGCAACGTAAGCGCAATAAAACACTATTGGAAAACCTCAAAGCAACCAATGACGCTGGTGATGAATTCTCTTTACAGGACTTAGCTGATACCAGCGTTGCTAATCCAGCCATTCGGCGGTCAGAGTTAATGACTCGAATTGCAGGGCAAGAACGTATTGCCAGAGATCTTTCTCATGTCGGTGTTTTTATCACCGTAACTTGCCCGAGTCGTTTCCATGCGTTCAAACGCTTAAGCAAAAAGAAGGCAGTGGCCAATACATATCATATTCCAGGCACAACACCTTTGGATGGGCAAGCTTACTTATCTCAAGTTTATTCTCGGTTACGCGCAGCACTGCATCGACGCAGCATTAACCCATACGGTTTTCGGATTGCTGAACCACATCATGATGGTTGCCCTCATTGGCATCTTCTTTTGTTTGTTGAATCTGAACAAGTAAAAACCATGCTTGAGCTGTTCCGTAGTTATTTCACAAAAGAAGATCAACAAGAATTAATTAACCGTGTGAGCGGAAAAATCAAATGGCAACGCCGAATCAAATTTATCCAGATTAACTGGAAACGCGGCAGTGCAGCTGGGTATATCGCCAAATATATTTCAAAGAATATAGACGGCAAACAAACGGATGGCGAAAGCATCGGTGTTACGCATGACGGCTTTGAGGCCATCACCGCAGCAGAGCGTGTTCAGGCGTGGGCATCAGTCTGGGGGATTCGTCAGTTTCAACCGATTGGCATTGCACCTGTAACGCTATGGCGTGAACTTCGTCGAGTCGCTCGCCAAGAAGAACACTTCGACTCTGAAATATTGGAACGAGCGTCTGATGCTGCTGATAAAGGGGATTGGGCTGAGTACGTCCGTGTTCTTGGCGGTACAGGTTTGAAGTTGTGTGATTTACCGCTAGGCATCGTACGTGACACCAATTTACTCAATAAATATGGCGAAACCAGCTCTTCAAAAATTACTGGTGTCGTAGATCGTATTGACGGCGATTACATTCGCTCGCGCATTCATGAATGGACAGTTGAGTTCTCCCCTGCTTGCGAGCACAGCGAGCCTTGGACTCGTGTCAATAACTGTACGGTCGGCCAGACCGGCGGAACGCTGGGACACCACGATGGCGATGTTTTTGCCTTTAAAGAAAATCAGATTTTTATTTCACGGTTTGAGCAGAACTATTTCAGTCACGGCACTGCTCAAGCAATAAGACTGGATGGATAAAGCATGGCACTTGGACAAGTTATGAATGTGGTCGTGTGTGCAGCAGGTACGCCAGCTCGTGCCCCCTGCCCTGCAGGGCAAACCACGAAAGTTGTACAGGCTTATGTCATCGATCCATCACAGCAGAATAATTTTGAAGCGGCTACAGCGCCTTTTGATTATGCCTATGCGTCAGGTATTTGGGCGTTGGCATTTTCAACCGTGGTTGGCCTGTATTTCGTTTCTCATGGAATCGGATTGGTGCTCGGCATGATTCGCCGAGGCTGAAACGTAAGCGGACGGGCGCTTTCCCGTATTTACCTAAGGAAGAAAAAAAATGTTCAAAAACGTAATCGCCAAATCAAAATCTACAGCCCTTGCCGTTCTAGTTGGCCTAGGTGCAGCAATGGCTCCAGCGGCGAATGCTGCCGGTACTGCTCCTGATTTGTCATCACTAACTTCTGCAGTTGATTTCAGCACAACCATCACCGCATTACTGGCAATTTCTGGCCTTCTTGCTGGTGTCTATATCGCCATTAAGGGTGCAAAAACCGTGCTACGCATGATTAAGGGCGGCTAATCGTTCTGGTGTTTTCAGGGGAGGCTTATGCCTCCCCCTCTTTAGCTTTGGAGGTGCACATGGACTTTCTTATTGCCGTAATCACGCTGATCGCCTTATTAATTTTTGCTTTAGGCGCTGTCATTTCGATTTTTCTGTATGAAGAATTTTCCATCGAAAACCAGCATTTGTATTTCGAATACCCACACTGGCAAGCACCATTCGTTTTTGCATTTTTGTTTGTGCGTCATTTGCATGCTTTCTTTTTCGAAAACATCCCACTTTATCTTGCCTGCAAATTTAGGCACTAGCCATGACGATCAATGAGCTCTGGTATTTGATTATGTTCGTTTGGGGTATTGCCTGCGGTTGGGCAGTGGTTAAAGGGATTTCCAGTTGGTAATTTGAAGGTGTAATGGTTATGAAACTGTGGAAACGTGCATTGTTGTGCTTATGCTTGATTTCGATGTTGCTGCAGCAAGTATCAGCCAATGCGGTATTAGCACCGATTGAGAATTACGTAGTCAATCGAGCTGTGGCAGGAATTGTAGCTAATCGCATCGCTGCTGCTGAAGGAATTGCTGCGAATGATGCCGTTTGGTTAGCAAAAGCTGCGAATGAACCAGTTTTTGCCGCGACCATGGCAGGGATAAGCAAGCAAATGACTGCAGTAAATGTGGCCTCTACCGTAGCAGCCGGTGCGCTGGCTATTGCCGGAGCCCCCGTGTGGTTAACGATAGCTGCGGGGCTCGGTATTACTGCGCTGGGAGCTTACTATTTTACGAATGATTCTTTACAAAAAGTAAGCATTAATCAATCAGGCCCCGTGGTTGTTATTCAAACTGAAAGTACGCCTGTTAAACCAGCGTATACACCACCTGCAAGTTCAGGCACCAATACTAGTTTTGGTGCTATGGCTTTAGCCTCTGGATTGATGGTTTATCGTGGCAGTTGCTCTTACGGTGGCGACTGTCTTTCATTCCCCCCTGCACCTACTGATTATTGGGTTGATGCTCCTTTCGTGATGACTAATGGTGATTTTGTTGTTATTGCATACACCCTGTCTGAAGTATCCCGTTTTATGAAGGCTGACACGAAGCGAATTAGTGATGGCGGGGGATATGACGGTTATTCTGGCCGAAAAATCACTAAATCATTTAATAGTGCTTTTTTCTTACCGCGTTCTGGAGGAGGTCAGGATTTATTTGGCTCTTATACAGTTTCAACAACACCACCACCAGTTAAAAATGCATCTGGTGTTGAAGTTGTGGGTATGCCTGTTATTACAACAGAGACTAAACAGCTTCTTGATTGGTCGGTAGGGACAAAAGCACCAGTACCTCAAACATTTAGTAATTTAACGGATGCTTACTCTGCTTTAACGGATGCCCAGAAAGCTATTCCAGTTCCCTCTAGCCAGCTTGCTAAACTTACTGATGAAGCATGGCTTCGTGCAGCTCAAGACCCAAACTACAAGGGGCTGCCCTACAGTGTTACCCAGCCAATAACTACGGCTGATGTTGCTACATGGCAAGCTGCCAATCCAAGTGCGATGCCCACACTTGGCGATATGCTGCGTCCTGCTCAGAATCCAGTGACTGATCCGAATGGAGTGCCGATTTTGCCTACGGCAAATTCGAGTAGTAACCCGATACCAAATCCTAATCCAAACACTAATCCGAACACAAATCCGTCAGGCCGACCAGATCTTGGCCCTGATCCTAATGTGCCTGATCCGACATTAGAAGATACCCCTGATGCGGCCACAATTTTAAGCCCATTGACCTCGCTTTTTCCTGAGCTACGAAGCTATCAGGCTCCATCGCATGAATCACAATGCCCTAAGCCCACTTTTGATTTGTTTGGCCGGTCGATAGTAATGGATACACAGTGCACGATTGCCGAACAATTCCGTTCTGAGTTAGCCGCCGTCATGCTTGTGGTTTGGCTGCTGGTCGGCCTATTTATTCTTCTTTCGGCTTGAGGTAATTATGCCCGCAGCTCTATTTGGTATTTTAATGTCGGCCTTGCGCACGATACTGGGCTTCATGTTGCGCTCAGTCATCGTCAAATTTGTGACCTTTTTTGCATTGTTCTTCATCGTCAAAGAATTCGTCAATGTGTTGGTGGAAAGCCAGCTTTATCCAGGCGCTACGCAGGCTTCGACACTATCCAATGCGTTCTCTGGCATTCCTGCATCAGTCTGGTATTTCCTCGATTTATTTAGCGTTTCAACAGGGCTATCAACAGTGATTTCTGCTTATGCCACGCGTTTCATCATTCGCCGTATTCCGGTGATCGGATAACACGATGGCGATCAATGCATACGTAGGGTTGCAAGGCTCTGGCAAATCATTCGAGGTGATTTCATCTGTCATTCTGGATGCAGTTCAGCATGGTCGGCGTGTTGTTACCAATGTGGCCGGAATTAATGAAGACAGGATTCATGAATACCTAGTGAATCAGCGTGATGCTGAAATTGACAAGCTAGGTCGGATTATTCATATCGAGAACGAGCGTATTTTACAGACGCAATTTTTCCCTGATGAAGAAAAGCCAGAACTGGAATCAGTGGTTCTGGGCGGTGATCTGGTCGCAATTGATGAGGCATGGCGTTTTTGGGTTCGGATAACGGCAAGCTAAGTCATGAGCACATGCAGTTTTTCCGTATGCATCGCCACTACGTTCACCTTGAGACAGCGGTGGCCTGCGACGTGGTGTTGATGACGCAGGACATTACAGGCTTGCATCGCTCGGTCAAGAACGTAGTCGAGTTCACATTTCGGATGCACAAGCACAAGTCGCTGGGCTTCACCAAACGTTACCGCGTGGAGATTTATGAGGGCTGGAAACTCAACGCTAAAACACGCATCGACGACCGGCAGAAGAAATACGATCCGGCGATTTTCCCCTTGTATCAGAGCTACACCGGCGGCCAAGGTTCAGAAAAGGCCATCGACAAGCGGCAAAACTTATTGGCAAATAGAACACTCTGGCTGTACGCCGTTGGTGTTGTAGTGATGATGAGCATTGGCGGCTGGGGTGCATGGCGGTTTTTTCATCCGACTAATGCGACAAAAGCTGCACCTAGTGTATCGGCCAAAACTTCGGCAGTGACGTCGGCTTCAACGCCAACTATGCCGCAACAAGATAAACAGAATTTCTCAGGTTCATGGCGCGTAGTTGGTACGTTGCAAGCTGATAATGTTAGCTGGGTTGTCGTTGCGGATCAGGCTGGCCGTGTAAGAGTGGAATCACCTTCAATGTTCAATGGCAAAGGCGTGGCATCCTTGGCCATATCGATGGCGAAGCAGTCACGGGCTGGTCGGGTTCGATGGATAAATCGGCAGGTGTGCCAGTGGGGCAATCAAAATGAGCATGAGATTTTCGCGTACGCGAAAAAGTTTATTAGTCCTTCTGATGACTGTTTGCACAATGGCGCAAGCAGCTAAATTGCCAGAGGGCGCTATAAGCGATTTGGCCATGCCTAGTTTTCCAAAGTTGCCTAAGTTCGATTTTCAGCAAATCAGTGTGTCGCAAGTCATCAGCTTGGTATATGCCGAAGCCTCAAGCAACCGTATGTAATTGACCCTACAGTGTTGCGGGATGATCGCTTAGTTTTCTTTCCGATTTGATGCCAGCAAAGGCGACCTTAGGGTATTTTTGCGCAATTTTATGGATGCTTTAGGTTTTGCATCGAATCACGTAACGGAGTGGATTTCGTCAAGGCCAGGCCTGCTGAGGAAAAAGTCACGATCAATAAGGAGTATTTCATTTATCACCCGCAATACCGTTCACTGTCATATCTAGCGGACATTCTGACACCTCTATTTATCTCTGGCGGCTTCACTGCCTCCAGATCAGTTCACGCACCGGCTGGAGCAAAGATCGAATCGGGCTCGATACCCGTTCCGCCAACGTCTGCAGCGGCGTTGATTGACCAAGACAGTGACACGCTGATTTTTCAGGGCTCTGCTGATGAGATCGCCAAGTTGAAGAAATTATTGCCGATGGTAGATACGCCTAGCGGTGAAGTGGCAGTCAAGGCGGTTGTTTACGAAGTAACAACGGGCAATACCGAAGGTACAGCCTTTTCAATGGCGTTGAATTTACTAGGCGGCAAACTGGGTATATCTGTCGGCGGGGATGCGGCAACGCTCAACAATGCCATTACCTTTAAAGCGGCTAACTTTGACTTAGCATTGTCAGCTTTAGCCGGTGACTCACGCTTCAAGGTCGTATCAACTCCCCGAGTTCGGGTTAAGTCAGGTTCGCAAAGCTCGGCTTACAGTAGGTCAAGACGTGCCAATTTTAGGGGCAGTTACTTACCCTCAGGGTGGCGGCAATGCGGTTCAGTCGGTCGAATATCGATCATCAGGTGTAATTTTATCGCTAAGTCCCGTCGTGCGTGGTGCAACGGTTGAAATGACGGTCGATCAGCAGATTAGTGACTTCGCCAAGACAGAAACCGGCGTCAACAATTCACCAACACTAACCAAGCGAGCATTGTCAACCACGGTTTCAGCAGAAGATGGTGAATTGATCGTATTGGGTGGCCTGACTACCGACAAGGATAGCGAAGGCTCATCCGGCCTTTCTTTTTTACCCAAGTTCATGCGCAACAACAGCCAGAACAGCAACCGCACCGAAGTTCTATTGCTGCTGCAAGCCACAAAGCTTTGAATAAATTCCATAGGAGAATAACAATGATAACAAAGACCCTCATCAACCGTAAAAAGCTACTGGCGATGATTCCGCTATCTGAGCGTACGATATTTAACATGGAACAACGCGGGGAATTCCCGCGTCGTATTGTGCTTACCAGCCGGAATGTGGCATGGGATTTGGCTGAAATCGAAGGATGGATCGCAGAGCGAAAACTATCACGTGCTCACCCTCTGCGACCTGGCTTCATACCGATAATCATGACCGCTTGAACGTCCATTCGTCAATCATGTCAGCCCAATCCTGCAACATGGCCGTGCGCTGCTCTCGGTATTCGGCCTTGTTGTAGACAGCTCTCACGCCTCGCTGTTCATGCGCTAGAGCTTTCTCGATCCAGTCTGTGTTATACCCTGCTTCATGCAGCAGGGTACTGGCGGTTCTCCGCAGATCGTGCGGGCCGAATTTGGCGAGCGACTTCCCTTCTTTCTGCGCCAGTTTATACGTTGAAGTTAAAACCTGATTCAATGTTGCGCTACTCATTGGCGTATCTGAGTCATAGCGTGATGGCAAAATATACTCAGAGCCACCCGCGAAAGTTTTTAGGGCAATGAAAACATCCATTGCTTGCTTGGGCAGAAACACCAGATGCGGATTACGCCGTTTCATTCTCTCCTTGGGAATCGTCCATAGCGCCTCGCTAAAATTAATCTCGCTCCACGTTGCATTTGTCAGTTCGCTTTTACGTACCATCGTTAGCAACAGCAGCTTGGCAGCCGCTCGGATAGATGGCGCCGTACCGATGCGTTCGATGTATTGATAC